>NZ_JAGXJW010000050.1 GCF_019091135.1 Cohnella sp. GbtcB17
TAAGGAGGTTTGCACGAGTTATCTCTGCAGCGTTCCCGACGGAGGTACGAACTGGAGCGGTAAAATCTCTACGTACCGCTACCATATTCTTGATCCGATCATGTTCGACCGGAGCATCAAGGTTACGATCGAGCACGGGCACAACAATCATCGCAGCGACGACGTGTCCTCGACCGCTTACTGGTATCAGTCGGAGCCGCATCAACCGTTCCCGGCGCTGCCGAAGATCGAGGGACGCCTGCCGCTGCCGGATCTCAAGCCGATGAACCCGGTTACGCTGTCGCGCATTTTCGGACACCAGAATCCTTAAGTCGTCCTTACTTTTTGAAGGAGGTGGTAGCGTGAAGCCCAAAGCGGGCCTGGCCGCGGCAGCCGCGGCACTTCTTCTGCTCGCGGTATGCGGCTGCGCGGGCGGCGCGAAGAACAATCCGATGCTGGGCGCTTCCGGCGAGCCTTTCGTGCTCAAGGGGATCTCGGGGCTAGCGCAGGTGGGTCAGATCACCGGGGCGGAGTCGCCGAACAAGACGGATCGCTACGCCGTCTACGGCACCGATCTCGGCTCGATGATGAACGCGGGCGATCGGACGTACTTCGTATTCGGCGATACGTTCGGCGAGCGGCCGGCCGATCAGATCGGCGGAGGCGGGAGCTACTGGCGGTCCAATACGATCGGCTACACGACAGACAAGACGCCCGAGGACGGCATCGCGCTCGACGGCATGATCGTGGACGAATTTGGCACCGCAAAGGAGCTGTTGCCGTCGAAGAAGATCGACTATGATGAGATGACCAAGATCCCGACACATGGCGTCGAGGCGAACGGCGCGCTGTATTTGTATTACATGTCGGTCAGCCATTGGGGAGATCCGGGCAAGTGGGAGGCAGGCTATGCCGGCATCGCCAAGTCGACGGACGACGCGCAGAACTGGACGCTGCTCAATGCGCCCAAGTGGCCCGGGGACAGCGCGTTCGTTCAAGTGAGTCCCTACAAAGTGAAAAATGACGACGGCACAACGGATATTTACCTCTGGTGCATCCCTGCAGGGCGCTTCGGCGGCGTCAAGCTGATGAAGGTCGCCGAGACCGACATCGAGCGGCAGGAGGCGTACCGTTATTATACGGGCAAGGACGACAAGGGAACGCCGGTCTGGAGCGCGGACATGAACGAGGCGGCCACGGTTGTGGACGACACCGTCGGAGAGCTGTCCGTCGTGTGGAATCCGTACGTGAAGCGGTGGCTCATGACCTACCTGAAGGAAGGTCGGGGCGTCGTCGTGCGGGAAGGACTGTCGCCTTGGGGACCGTGGGGCGAGCCAATCGACCTGGTGACGAAGGAGCAGCAGCCCGGCTTGTACGGTCCGTTCATGAACGACCGCTATACCGCGCAGGACGGCAAGACGATTTACTTTGCGTTGTCGCTATGGGACCCGTACAATGTGTTCTGGTTCAAGGCTTCGCTGGAAAAATGAAAGCGCCTTCGGTTTAAGCGCGATCTGCGTTTAAATAGCAGCCTTACACAAATAAAAGGGAGGATTCACCCATGCAACTTCAAAACGGCAAAAAGCTCAAATCACTGACGGTCCTGTCTTCCGCGCTGTTGACGCTGTCCCTGGCTGCGACCGCCTGCGGCGGATCGAACGGAGGCGGCAACGCAAGTCCCAGCGCCTCGGGCGGCAACAGTCCTTCGGCAAGCGCGGGCGCAAGCGCTTCCGCCAGCGCCTCTCCGAGCGAGAGCGCGGAGCCTGCCGAGAAGGTGACGATCGATTTCTGGGCGCAGAAGTTCGAGGACACGACCGACGCCTGGTTCAAGAAGTACGTGGACGCGTACAACAAGTCGCAGAACAACGTGCAGATCAAGCTGACGATCGTGCCGGGCGACGCCTGGGATCAGAAGATGAAGGCCGCCCAAGCTGCGGGCAAGGCGCCCGAGATTCGCACGCTGAGCTACGGCAACATCGCCACGTCCGCCAAGACCGGTCAGATTTTGCCGCTTAACGATCTGATGGACCCGGCCGTCTTCGACGATCTGTACGACAACGTCAAAGACTTCGTCACCGTCGACGGCAAGTACTATGCGTATCCGAAGCTGGTCGAGCCTTCGACCGTCATGTATTACCGCAAGGATCTGTTCCAGGCGGCGGGGCTCGATCCGGAGAAGCCGCCGACCACCTGGGCGGAGCTGCTGGAGGATGCGAAGCTGCTCACCAAAAAGGGCGTATTCGGCTTTTCCATCGCCCAGAACGCGGGAGATCTGGGCTGGTCGAGCTGGGGCTTGCAGTATAACGCCGCGGGACATCTGGCGCTGACGGACGACTGGTCCAAGGCGGACATCAACAACGACGGCTACAAGGCGCTCTTCAAGTTCTATCAGGACGCCTACCAATCGGGCGCGATGCCGAAGCAGCAGCTGGCCGGCTACACGGATATCAAAGGCTTCGGAGAAGGCAAGGTCGCGATCCAGATCAACGGCTCCTGGGCCATGGGGCAACTGCGCAACACGTACAAGGACATGGTCGGCAAAGTCGGCATCGCGCCGATGGCTTCGATCGACGGCGATCAGACGAAGCCGACGGCGACGCTCGGCGGCTGGACGCTGGCCGTCGACGGCAAGGCGAAGCATCCGAAGGAAGCGGCCGGCTTCATCCAGTATTTGCTGGCGGGCGATCCGGCCATTATGATCGACTTCTTCAAAACGGCGCAATTTTCCAAGTTCTCTCCGCGCAAGTCCGTGGACGAAGCGATGAAAAGCGATCCGGACGCCTCCAAGGACGAATGGCGCGCGCTCATCGCGGAGAAGATCATCCCTTACGCGAAGGCGGAGCCGATCTATCCGTGGGACGTCGCGATGGCGGTATCCACCGGCATCGAGTCGGCGATGAAGGGCACCAGCGTCGACAAGGCGATCGCCAAGGCGGAGAAGGATATCAACGACTTCGTCGCCAAGAACAAGCTCGCAGGCACCAACCCGAAGTCTTAAGATTCGCTGCCCGCGCGTCTTAACGAACGGCGGCATCCGGCGGTCTCCACCCGTCCGGCGGATGCCGCCCTCATCCCGAGCATGGCGGTGATTAATGATGGCCAAATCGAATACCGTGTCCAAATTCAAGCAAGACAACAAGACGGCTTACCTGCTGCTCGCGCCGATTGTGATTCTGCTGACGATCTTTGTCGTCATCCCGTTTTTTTACGCCCTCGTCGTCAGCTTCTACGACTGGAGCTTCTACCAGGAGTCCAAGTTCGTCGGCTTCCGCAATTATTACCTCGTGCTGACGGACGATCTTTTTCTCGAATCGGTCTGGACCGGCCTCAAGTTCGCGCTGATGGTCGTGCCCGCGATGCTGATATTGTCCTTTCTGTTCGCGAGCGTCGTCAAAAACCTGTCGCCTCGCTTTTCCGGCTTCGTCAAGACGTCCATTTACATTCCGACGATCATATCCGGCATCGTAGCATCCGTTATTTTCGTCTTCATCTACGACTATACCGCCGGCCTGGCGAACTATATTCTCGGCTGGTTCGGCGTCGAGCCCGTCGCCTGGCTCGCCGAAGTGCGCACGGCGCTGCCGAGCATCGCGGTGCCGGCGATCTGGCTCGGCTTCGGCCTCACGTCGCTCATCATGCTGTCCGGCCTGCACGACATTCCGGAGAGCTACTACGAAGCCGCCGAGCTCGAGGGCGCCGGCACCTGGGCCAAGATGCGCTACATCACGATCCCGCTCATGCGCAACGTCATACTTTACCTGCTCGTGACGGGTTTTACCGCCCAGATCTCGCAGTTCGAGCTGTCGCTTGTCATGACGAACGGCGGTCCGCTCAGCGAGACGGTGACGCCGAACCTGTATATCCTGAACCACTTCCGCAACGACGTGATGGTCGGCAATTCGATCGCCGCCTCTCTGCTGCTGTTCGTGGTGCTGGGCAGCATCTCCGCCGTCATCTTCCGTGTGCTAAATTCCGAGAAGGCGGTCGACGGTTAATTCGCGCCGGGCGCGAGAAGGGAAGGATCGAAGCATGAAAACATTGACTGCAACTCAAAAAACGATCATCACGGTCATCTCCGCGTTGGTCACGCTGGCCGCCTTGTTCCCGCTGCTGTGGGTCGCGATCGCCGGCTTTAAGGAGCGATCCGAGGTGCTGGCGACGCCGTTTCGGTTTTTTCCGAAGCGCTGGCTCGTGCAGAACTATACCGACATTCTCGGCGATTGGACGTTCGTCCAGTCGATGCTCGTCACGTTCGGCGGCGCGGTGCTGTTCGCGACGCTCAGCCTGGCGGTCAATGCGATGGCGGCCTACGTATTCGCGAGGCTGGACTTCAAGTTCAAAGGATTCCTTTGGGTGTACGTCATCACGACGATGTTCGTCCCCGGGATGGCGATCCTGCTGACGTCCTTTATCGTCGTCAACAAGCTGGGCATGCTCGACACGCTGGCCGTGCTCGTGCTGCCGGGCGTGGCCTCGGCCGGGCATATGTTTTTTATCCGGCAATTTTATTTGAATATTCCGCTCGCCCTTGAGGAAGCGGCCTTGATCGACGGCGCCGGCCGGATCCGGATTTTCACGGGCATATTTCTGCCGATGTCGTTCCCCGTGTTCGTTATCGTCGGGATCGGCTCTTATCTGGGGTACTGGAACTCCTTCGTCTGGCCGACGATGACGATCACCAATCCGCATCTGTTCCAAATTATGCAGTACCTGTACACGTTCCGCTCCGAACGGGCGACCGAGATGGGCATGCTGATGGCGGGCTCGGCGCTGTCCGCGCTGCCGACGATCGTCCTGTTCCTGATCTTCCAGCGGCACATCATCTCGGGCATCAAGATCTCCGGCTTGAAATAAAGGGAAATTGGGGGAAGCGATGCGATGATCGTATTGGAAAACGAAGCGCTGCGGATCGAGTTCGGGGAGCGGGACGGCGTCATCCGCCGCCTGCTCGACCGTCGACGCAGCATCGATTATATCGCCGCCTCGGACGAGGGCGGTGAGCCTTTTCGCATCGAGACGGACGAGGGCTTCGATAGCGGCTTCGAGTCGTTCGAATGGTCGGTCGACGCCGGTATGGCGGATGCGCCGCGCGGCCTTTCCATGACCTGGCGGACGGCGGGCGGCTTCCTCGTGGAAGCCGTCGTATCGCTCGCGGCGGACGGAGAGACGCTCTCCTTCCGTTGCGCGGCCCAAGGCGCACCGGCGGCGAGGTTGCTCAGTCTGGAATATCCGATCATTCCCGATATCGGAGCCGTCACGCCTGCGGGCGAGGCGGACTTCGTCGCGCATCCGTTCGCGACCGGCGTCCTCGTCCGCAACCCGATGAAGCACTTCACGCCCGGCGGGATCGGGATGCGGTTCATGCCGTATCCCGAATGCTTTTCGGGCGCGTCCATGCAGTTTTTCGCCTACTACGGGCTGCGGCGCGGCGGACTTTACTTCGCTGCGCTGGACGGCGAGGCGCATCCGAAATGGCTGAACTTTTACAAGAACGGCCGGGATCTGCTTGAAGCTTCCTTCATTCACGGCTGCGAGGATATCGGCAACGGCAAGGGCGTCGCTCCCGCCTACGAGGTCCGGGTGGCCTTCCTGAACGGAGAAGGCTGGCATGAGGCTGCGGATCGGTACAGAGCGTGGGCCGAGGCGCAGCCCTGGTGCGCGAAGGGCAAGCTTGCGGACCGTGCCGGCGCAGACGGCGACTGGCTGTTCAGGGACATGGGCGTCGCGACGTTCGGCATGAACGCAGGCAGCGACCGCACGCCATGGCTGCATGCGTATCACAAGCATATCGGCACGCCGATGTTCCACGTGCTCGGCCCGGACTGGACGCGCGCGCCCCAGACGTTCGGCAGCGGCGTGCCCGGCGGCTTCGACGACTGGTTCCCGACTCGTTTCGACCCGTCCAATCTAGCCGTCATGCGGCAGTACGGCGACAAGTACGCGCCTTTCGAATTCGACTACCTCTATCACTTTGGCGGCGCGGACGGCGAGCTCGGACGAGCGGCGGCGCAGAAGTTCCCCGACAACAAAAAAAGCGTGGACGCCTACAACTTCCCATTCCTGTGCCCGGCCCATCCGTATACGCACGACTTCCACGTCAAAAGGGACGCGGAGCTGCAGCGGACGGTCGGCGTCGACGCCATCTACTACGACATCTCGGCCAACAACATCCTCAAAGTATGCATGGACGAATCGCACGGGCATCCGGTCGGCGCGGGCCGGCTGATCGACGAAGCTTACCGCCGCAACTACGCGGACACCAAAGCCGCGATGGCAGATATCGCGGGCCGGTATGTGCCGATGGGGACCGAGATGATCAACGAGACGATGCTCGGGCTGATCGATTATTACCAGGCGCGGGCGGGCGGTCAACCGGCGGCGCCGCTCGAGATCTGGCCGAAGCGCGACCTGCTCAAGACCGGGGACGCCGAGCTCATACCTCTGTTCAGCTACGTGTATCACGACTACGGCGTGCTGCGCATGGACGGCTGGGGCAAGCTGGTCCGGGAGATCGGCGATCTGTTCTATTACACGGTGGCGCGTACTTATCTGTGGGGCGGACTGTACGAGCTGAACTACGAGTACAGCCCGATGGAGGCGCTGGACGGCGCGGAAAACGCGCCGGAAGAGCACTACTACGCGTTCGATCCGAGAGGCTACGCCTTCGACGAAGAACGGGCGGACTACGTCGGCGTCTACGCGAGGCTGCGCGTCGGCGCCGCCAACAAGTACTGGGCTTACGGACGAATGCTGCGTCCGCTGGCGTTCGCAACGGAGCGCATTGCGGTCGACTGGTACCACTACAACCACGGCAAGGAGACGCCGGAGTACAACGACGCGGGCCGGATCGAGGTCGATGCCGTCCTTCATGCGGCCTGGCAGTACAAGGAAGAGAGCGTCGGACTGTTTTTCGCCAACGCCGGCGGGGAGGAGCGATCGGTGAGCATCCGCTTGGACCCGACCGCTTACGGCAAGAGCCGGATGGCGAGCCGGCTGTACGCACTTGGGGCGGAGGGCATCGACGTGCCGGGATTGGAAAGCACGGCGGACGGCGGCGTCACGTTTGCGCTGCCGGCCGGAAGCGTCGTTATGTTTGAGCTGACCTGATAGGCGGAGACAGCGGGGCAACTGTTGGCGTCGTCGCGCCCGCTAATTCCCCGCGAACGCGCGGACGAACTGGCGCGGCGAGACGCCTTCGGCCTGCTTGAAGGCTTTGCTGAAGGCATAAACGCTGGCGTAGCCGACTTCCTCCGCGATCGAGGTGAGCGAGCGGCGGCTGTAAAGCATATATTCCTTGGCCTTCTCGATACGCCTGCGAATCTGGAATTGGTGCGGCGACAGCCCGTACTTTTCTTTGAACAGCCGCGAGAAATGGTACACGCTCAGGCAAGCGATCCGAGACAGCTCGTCCAGACCGACGATGCGATTGTAATTGTCGACGATGTGGGTCACGGTCCGTTCGAGCGCTTTCTCGTGCAGCGTCAAACGGGCATTCTGCTCGGCCTCCAGTCCCTTGATCAACTGGTGGACGATCGAGAGCACCAGCGATTTTTGCAGTACGATCAAGGCTTCGTCCCGCCGGTCGTAGGCGTGGATCAAATGGAGCAGCTGACGGTGGATCTCGGCGTGATTGCTTATTCTCAAAATGTCGGGCAAACCCAGCACGTCTCCGAGCAAATCGGGACGGATGAGCCGCAGTTCTTTTTCGGAGCACGCATTCAGCGGCTTGAAGTTGACCGGCACGGCATCGGCGTCTTCGTCGTAAAAGAGGTCGAAATGAATGTGCGGCATCCGGCATTCGCCGGACGAACCGACGATCTCATGCTCCTTGCCGGGCTTGAACAGCACGATGTCGCCTGGAACGATCGTATGGACATCGCGCTCGATGCGGAGCGTCAACTCTCCTTTTTCCATATAGAGCAGCTCGTAGTCGAAAATGATGCGCGGCTTCAGCCGCATCCGAGTCTCCCGATGGTCCAGCGCCACGCGTACATGGGGAGAGAGCCGAAGCAGCAGTTGTCTTCGCGCTTCTGCGAGGTAGTCCATCACGTTCCTCCGAAAAAGCAATTTTGGATAAGTTATAACAAGGCTATATAAAGCGGATTCCGCCGCGTTCTGATAAGATCGGCTGTGTAAGCGTTATTTCCGAAGCAATTTTAATTATAAAATGAAGTCGCGGCGGCGGCAACGAGCGGCAGGCGCTGTCCAAGCGTTCGCCGCTATACGAAAGCCGCCGGCAAGGAGGCATTCCCGATGAAAGTTCTTCCGGAATCGTTCGTCTCGCAGCTGCAAATCGACCGACTAGGCGATAAGAAGCCGTCCGTGGAGCTCGTCGGGCTGGACGACCATCTATTTCGCTGCACCGTAACCTTCGAGCTGGACGAGGAGGTGCGCCAGGACGACTGGCAGTTGCGCCTGACGCCGTCCTTTGCGCCGTCCTTCCGCTGGGCGCCGCATCTGGCGCCGACCGACCGGCATGTCATGGACCAGCACTGCTTCCGCTCGCCTGCGCTAATCGCGCAGGAAGGCGAGCGGACGCTGATTCTGTTGCCGGACCTCGACCTACTGACCGCAGACAGTCCGGCAAGATGGTACATGGATCTGGACGCCCAGCGCAATGTCCTGACGCTTGGCATGAGCGAGAGCCGGCCGGAGGAACATGTGCTGTTCGTCCGCCGTCCCGGCACCTGTTACCCCGCAGGCACGGTGAGGATCGGATTTTACCTGATGGCGTTCGACGATGCGGCTATCGCGGCGAATCCGTGGCGGCCTGCGCTAGACTTCCTTTGGCGTCGCTGGGGCTCCCCGGCCTATCGCGCGGGCGCGCCGGAGACGGCGCCGCTGAATCGCTATGTCGAACGTGTCTACGACTGGGCGTTCAAGCACTGGCAGGACGCGGTCTGGCAGGAGTTCGATCTGGACGGACGGCGGGTGGGCGCATGCGTGTTTATCGTCGACGCGAGTCAGAGTCCGAACTACGCGGGGCCATATGACGAGCGGGAGCCGCGCTCGATCTGGAACCAGGCGTGGTTCAGCTCGCTCCGATCGGCGCAGGGGATGTTCAGGCGCGCGCGCGAGACGGGGGACGAGGCGCTGCTGCGGCGGGCGCGGCTCGCCAAGGAGCTGGCGCTGTCCGCGCCGCAGCGCGGCGGATGGTTCCCTGCGGTCATCGCGACCGAGATGGAGCGAGTGCTCGTGGACGGCGCACCGGTCAACCGCTCGAAGGGCTGGGACGAGGCGTTCTGGGGCAATTCGAACCGCAATCCGCAGCGTACCTGGACCGCGGGCGGCACGATTCGCGAGGCGCCTTATCATATCCTCGATATGAGCTGGACGGCGCTCATGATGCTGCGCTGGCACCAGGAGCTGGAGCGCGACGAGCGGCTGCTTGCCTATGCAAGATCCTATGCGGAAGCGCTGCTTGCGGCGCAGGACGAGGACGGCTTTTTCCCGGCCTGGCTCGATCTGGAGACGCTGCGTCCGCTCCCGGAGCTCGCGCAGTCGCCGGAGACGTCGGTGTCCGTCGCCTTCCTTCTGGCGCTGTACCGGACGGAGCCGGATCTCCGTTATAAAGCGGCGGCCGTCAAGGCGATGGATGCCGTGCTCGCCGAGATCGTTCCGACCGGCCGCTGGGAGGACTTCGAGACGTACTGGTCCTGCTGCACCTATGGCGCCGAGGACTTGCCCGGGAGGCAGGTCGCGCGCAACGGCATGTACAAGCAGTGTAATCTGTCGATATTCTGGACGGCCGATGCGCTGTACGCCTGCTACTTGGCGACCGGCGAGCGTCGCTATCTGGCCGCCGGCGAGCGCTGTCTGGACGAGCTGCTCATGACGCAGGCGTCCTGGCAACCGCCTTATATTTACGTGGAGGCGCTTGGCGGCTTCGGCGTCATGAACGCCGACGGCGAATGGAACGACGCCCGCCAGAGCCTGTTCGCGGAGCTGATTCTCCTCTACGGTCTCGAGCTGGGGCGCGAGGAATACGTCGAGCGGGGCATCGCGGCGCTCAAGGCGTCGTTCGTCATGATGTACGCCCCGGAGAATCCGAAGACGAAGCTGCAGTGGGAGGCGGCGTTCCCCTTTTTCGGCGAGGAAGACTACGGATTTATGATGGAAAACTACGGACATGGCGGCAAAACGGGACCGGACGGCCTCGGAATGGGCAGATTCACGATCTTCGACTGGGGCAACGGCGCCGCGGCCGAGGCGTACCTGCGCATTCGCGATCGTCTTGGCGACGTGCTGAACCGCAAATACGGCGTCGCGCTCTAATTCTTTTTTCAACTAAAAGGAGACCTGACAAAATGACGATCGAATTCAACGGCTTAAATCTTGGACTCGGCAATTTGGCGCGCCTGTCGAACGCAGTGACGAGATCCATCAGCCCCGAGAACTTTACCGGTGAAAAAGGCAAGGCCGCCATGGCGACGACCGGAACGGGCGAGGGCTGCGCGCGCGATCTGGGCATCGGCTGGAAAGTATCCCCCTCCGTCGTGATCGAGCCGAACGTCGAGTTCGTCATGGGCGAGATCGCAGGTCCCGGCAACATTCAGCACATCTGGATGACCTGCTTTCCGAAGCAATGGCGCAATATGATCTTCCGAATTTATTGGGACAACGAGGAGCAGCCGTCCGTCGAGGTGCCGGTATGCGACTTTTTCTGCAACGGCTGGCAGGAGCGCGCCGACGTCAATTCGCTGCCGATCGCGGTCAATCCGGCCGGCGGCTTCAACAGCTACTGGCAGATGCCGTTCCGCAAGTCCGCCCGCTTCACGATGGAAAACAAAAATGAAGACAAAGCGGTGCTCTACTACCAGATCGACTACACGCTGACGGAGGTGCCCGCCGATGCCGCCTACTTCCATGCGCAGTGGAGGCGCAGTAACCCGGTCGCGTACAAGGACGTGCATACGATTCTGGACGGCGTGAAGGGCAAAGGCCATTATGTCGGCACCTACCTGGCCTGGCAGGTGAACAACACGGGCTGGTGGGGCGAAGGCGAGATCAAGTTCTACATGGACGGCGACAGCGAATTTCCGACGATCTGCGGCACCGGCACGGAGGATTACTTCGGCGGCGCCTGGAACTGGGAGCAGCCGACCGGCACGTATCGCACGTATTCGACGGCTTATCTCGGCATGCACCAGGTCATCAAGCCGGACGGCCTGTACCAGAGCCAGCAGCGGTTTGGCATGTACCGCTGGCACGTAATGGACCCGATCCGCTTCGAAGACGATCTGCGCGTGACGATCCAGGACCTGGGCTGGCGCTCCGGACACCGCTACCTGCCGCAGCAGAGCGACATTGCTTCCACCGCGTTCTGGTACCAGTCCGAGCCCCATGCGCCGCACCCACAGCTGCCGGGCAACGACGAGCGCGAGGTTATCTAGTCGGAGGGCGGGCGATGGCAAAGCCTGTCGCCGAGATCTCTTATACGGAAGGGCTGCTCCTGCGGGCGGCCCTTCTTCGTACGAGGAGACGTTGTGCCGCTATGATGAATGGAGGGGGCGGGGAGGAAGTAATGGATGATTTTCCATCTGCATCTTTTATGTAATCGATTGCATATTGGCGCGGTGTCCCTTACACTTAAAGAAAACATCGCTGGGAGCGGCCAGGCCGCGCATGGGCGAGCAATAGCGGCACGCGGTGCCGCTAAGCGCAGTCAGGCTGCGTGTGGGCGAACAATAGCGGAGCGCGATGCCGTTATAGGGCGTGTAGGCTGCGTGTGGGCGAGAATAGCGGCGCGCGGTGCCGCTAAGCGCAGTCAGGCCACGCTCGCGGAGGCCATAGCGGCGCGCGGTGCCGCTAAGCGCAGTCAGGCCGCGCTCGCGGAGGCAATAGCGGCATTCAGTGCCGCTATTGGGGCCGGCCGCGCATGCGCAAGCAATAGGTGCCGCGCAGCTCGCCGCCAGCGGCGACGGAATCGGAGGGGCAGATGGATAAAAATACGATCTACCATATCGCGGATCGGGTCGGGATGTCGGCGTCCACCGTTTCCCGCGCGTTGTCGGGGAGAGGCTATTGCGGCAAAAAGACGAAAGCCCGAATTCTCGCCGTAGCCAAGGAATTGAATTATGCGCCGGACAATGCGGCGAAGATGCTCAAGATGGGACGCACGAACAAAATTATTTTTGCCGTGCCCGATATTTGCAACCCCTTCTACTTCGATATGATCAACGGCATCAACCAGGTGCTCGAGGATTACGGCTACCTGATGATTCTCATCTACACGAAGAACAGCCTGCGCGAAGAGCTGAAGGCGATCCAGAACTTGCGGGAGAAGGTTGCGGACGGCATGATCCTCGTCTCCTTCAACTTCTGCGAGGACAACATCGGGGAGATCAACAAGCTGGGGGTTCCCGTGGTACTAACGAATAACTATACGTCTCCGCACGGCCGCGACCGCTTCGACTACGTATACGTGGATACGTACGAAGGCGTAAAGATGGCGACGGCGCATCTGATCGGCCAGGGGGCGAGAAGGATCGGGTACCTTGGCGGCAGCCTGAACCAGCAGACGGGTTATCAACGGTTCAGCGGCTACCGGGCGGCGATGGAAGAGGCCGGACTCGAAATCGAGGAAGGCTTTGTCGCCGAATCCGACTATACGGAGAAGGGCGGGTACGCGATCGCGCGGCAGTGGCTGTCGGGCGCCGAGCGGCCGGAGGCGATCGTCGCCGCCAACGATCTGATGGCGATCGGCATCATGGAGGCTTGCGAAGAGGCCGGTCTTCGCATTCCGGCCGACATCGCCGTCGTCGGCATGGACAATCTCGACATCGCCTCGCGGGTGTATCCCAAGCTGACGTCGGTCGCGATGCAGCAGGAGGAGATCGGCCGGCAGGCTGCGCAACTGCTGATGGAACGGCTGCAGGGCGAGAGATCGGATCAGCGGACGGTGAGGCTGATGCCCGCGCTGGTGACGCGGGAATCCAGCAGGTATGTCAGCAATGCTTGAGGCGCAATAAGATCGGCGGTAGGCGCGTGCGATGGAGGCTATACGGCCTGGTAAATGTGGCGAGGAGCCGCTCTGGGCTTGCAGGTCCAAACGTGCGAACGACAAGAAAGGGGCAGCCCCGGGTCTTGTCGACCTGCAGGGCAGCCCCTTTTTGTCATCCCGGCGAACGGCGCAGCCTAGAGCGCCGGCGCCGAACCCCCGTCGATATTGACTGCGGTGCCCGACACGTAGGAGGCCGCGCCGGAGACGAGGAACGCGATGACCCGCGCCGCCTCTTCGGTATCTCCGATGCGTCCGAGCGGAATGTTGTGCTTCGGATCGCGCGCATATTGCTCCCAAGAGACGTCCGGCGCTTCGCGCCGCCACCTGGCCTCGAGCTGGTCGCTGCGGATGAGCCCGATGCAGACCGTGTTGACGCGAATGCCGTCCGCCGCCAGGTCTCGGCTCAGCGCCTTGGTGAGCGCGAGTCCCGCGGCGCGGCTGACCGAGGTCGGCAGCGAGGACGCGCCCGGCGTCTTGGCGAAGGCGGGGGTGACGTTGACGATGGCGCCCGTGCCGCTGCGCTTCAAATAAGGCAGCGCGGACTGCGTGAAGCGGATCGCGCCGAACAGCTTGAGATCCAGATCGTCGCGCCAGACGGCGGGCTCGACCTTTTCGAAGGGCGCCGCGTTGGACGTCCCCGCGTTGTTGACCAGAATGTCGTTGCCGCCGAAGCGCTCCGCTGCCTTGACGACGGCGTACTCGACGTCACTGTCGCTCGTCACGTCGGCGACGATCGCGAGCGGCTCATGCCCCGTTTTTTCCTTGATGAGCGCTTCGGCCTTCTCCAGATCGTCCGCTCCGCGGGCGACGATAACGACGTTCGCGCCTTCCTCCGCGAGCAGCAGCGCCGTATGAAGACCGATCCCCTTGCTCCCGCCGGTGACGATCGCGGTCTTGCCCTTTAATCCCAAGTCCATCGTTATTCCTCCCTTTGGTTTGCAGGCGTTCTCTTTACGTCCCCGCTCCGGCCAAGCGCCTCCTGCAGCACCTTCTCCACCTTCGACAGGTGCTGCCCGATCCGCTCGGCGGCTCCGGCCGCGTCGCGCGCGGCGATCGCCTCGTAGATGCCCCGATGCTCGTCCAGCAGACGGGAGGCCTCGGCCTCCTCCTGATAAAACCACAGCTCCCGCGTCCGGCCGATCGTCTCCGACAGCCGCTGCGAGATCGAATCCATCAGCTGGTTTAGCACCGGATTGCCTGAGGCGGATGCGATCGCCTGATGAAACTCCAGATCGGCGCGCTCGCCGCCGGAGGCGTCATCCTCCTCGAGCGCGGTCGCCATTCTCGCCAGAATCGCTCGCAGCCTGGCCAGATCGCCTTCCCCCCGCTTCAACGCGGCGAGCTCTGCGGTCCCCCGCTCAAGAATTTTGCGCACCTCCAGAATCTCCATCACGGCTTCGGCGCCGTGGGAAAAGTCCAGCAGCCCGGCTGCCGAAGCTTGCGGCAGCGTCTTCGCCGCGTACGTCCCGCCGCCGTGGCGGACGTCCAGCCAGCCCATCGCCTTGAGCGCGCTGATCGCCTCGCGAATGGTCGAGCGGCCGACGCCGTATGCTTCGGCCAGCTTTTCGAGCGAGGGGAGCTTCTGCCCGGGGGCCAGCTCGCCGCTCTCCAGCTGCCGCCTAATGTCGCGCGACACGATCTCGTGTCCTTTTTGCGTCTCGATCTTGGTCGGTCGCATGCCTGCCGCTCCTTGCCTCGCGATTGTTAGTTATTAGCATAATGCATTTAAACGCAAAAGTCTTGCGGAGCCGGACCGAGCAAGCTGTCGAGCGCAGCGGCGATGCGGGACGATTCGGCTGTTTATGCGCAATATGCGCGCCTTTTGTCGAATGCTATTGACCCTACCTTTGGAAAATCTTAAAATCGTGCCTAGATACTAGGAGAATCTCGTAGTCAACCGGAAGGGGAGACGACATGATCGAAAGAGTTGATTCTGGTATTCGTGGTTTGGATACGATTATGTATGGCGGATTTCTCCGGGGGGCCGTGACGATATTGGAGGGCGAGCCGGGCACGGGCAAGACGACGGTCGGCCTGCAATTTCTGGCGGAGGGCGCGATCCGCTCCGGGGAGGCGGGAATATTCATTACGTTCGAGCAGCTTCCCGAGCAGATCTATGCCGACGCGGCTTCGTTCGGCTGGGATCTGCGCGCGCTCGAGACGCGCAATCTCATCCGGATTGTCAGCATGGAGCCGGACGTGCTCTTCGAACAGATGCGCCAGCCCGGCGGCTTGTTCGAGCGGCTGACGAATCAGCTGAACTGCCGCCGCATCGTCATCGACAGCATCAGCCTGTTTCGCGTGTCGGCCGATCCCGAGCAGGCGCGCGCGAGCGTCTACACGATTCGCAACATTCTTCGCAAGCTGAATCTGACATCGCTTTTGATCCGCGAGTACTCGGGCTACGAGTCGCAGTACGCGCCTTTCGAGAACAACGTATGCGACGGCATTATCCGGTTGTCCCTCCAGCCGCATATGGAGAAATACCGCAAAAGGACGATCGAGGTGCTCAAGATGCGGGGAACCCGCATCATGGAGGGCGAGCATCATTTTACTTTCACCCGGGAAGGCATACACGTCATCCCCGCGCTCTCCATGGCCGAGGAGAAAATGATCTCCGCGACCGCCGACATGCTGACGACGGGCATCGAAGGGCTGGACGAGCTGCTCGGCGGCGGACTTCCGCGTGGAAGCGTATTCATGATTGATACGAACAGCAAGGCCAATCATCGCTACTTGGTCATGTCCATGTTCGTGGAACGCCTTAAGGCGGGCGACCATACCGTATCGCTCATGACCAGCTCTTCGACGATCCAGGGAATGACGGAGATATCGAATCTGTTCGGCGTGTCGCTGGAGGACGCGATTCGGAGCAAGCAGTCGTTTTTTATCGAGCATTACCGCAAGCCCGTGCCCGAAGGATTCGAGACTTCGATCCTGAACGTGGGCGGACTTGAAGGCGAGGAATACGAGGCAGCCTTCGAAGAATGGTTCAGACCGATCTTCCTCCACGGCAAGGAGAAGGGGAAGGGCTGGTTTTTCTACTTCGACGTGAATACGGTGGTGTCCGAGCGAGGCAAGGCATTCGTGCTGCGATTTTACGCGGATATCGCCGTCAAGTGCCGAATGGCGGGCATTACCGTCGTCGCACACGCCAACTTCACGGAGCTCGGGGCGGAGACGTCGTCCTTCCTGGAGCGATCCAGCGACGGCGTCATCCGAACCTGGGTCGACGGCAAATACCAATACCTGCAGGTGACCAAGTCGCCGACGGGACGCATGTCCGCGCCCAGAATTATCGAGAACGTCGACGCCAGACCTTTTATAAGGCTCGTATAGGAGGGACAGCGACATGAATGAAACGCAGGATGACATGAGCTTGCAGCTGGAGTGCACCCTCTTCTTCGAGCGGAATCCGTATGCGCTGGAGACGGTCCGGGGACTGGCCAAGAAGCTCGGCCGCAGCGAGCTTGCCCTTGAAGCCGTCGTCGAGCGGATGTCCCGCCTGTTGATCCTCGAACGGATCGGCGAAGGCGAACGGGCGATTTATACGTACCACGCTCCTGCCGTAAGGCAGGAGCTGGATCTGTCGTAGCATGGAGACGATGGAAGACATCGTCAGGGAGGTACTCGACGTTTATGCGGACAGCGCCGGCCTCTCTGTTATTCTGTTCGAGCCGTCGGGCGAGGGATATCTGGGGATCGCGATTCGCGATCCGTTTACCCGCGCGATATTCGAGCGATTCGAACAATACAGTCCGACCTGGCGCGACGCCTTCGCGGCCGCTTCCGGGCTGCGCGCGACGACGGTATGCGATTTCTGGATTCCCGGCTTGAAGTTCATCGTCTCGCCGATACGCTTGGACGGCCAGCCGGCGGGGCAGCTCTACGCGGGTCCCCTGCTTGACGTCGGCGGGGCGGAACGGGTCTATCGCCAGCTCGTCGTCAGCGCCGACAGTCCGGTTCGATCGAGCGAGACGGCGAGCGCCGTCAGAGCGCTGAGGGAGCTGCCGCAGGACGAGATCGACGGTTTGCGGGACAGCATCGACCGCCTGGCGCGGATCGTCTGTCTGCTGCTCGACGGCCGGGAAGAAGGGCGGACGGAATCGGCCGTCGCGGCGGAGTCCGCGACCACGATGACTACGGTCGAAGCGGTGCTGGATCAATATTTGCAAATGGATTCGGCGTTCGATCTCAGCGGCTTCGCGGCGTTGACCGCGCCGGGTGTCTATTCGGTCATTCGAAGCTACGGGCGCGATGCGCACAAGCTGACGAATATCGCCTTCAAGGAAGGCGAGGGCTTCCTCGGCCAGGCGGTGCTCTCGTCCACGCAGCTCCGTTGGCGGGAGGTCGTCGGCGACAGCCGATCGGCGCAGTTCGCGGAGCAAGGCTTACCGCCGATCGGAGAGATCGTCTGTTACCCCGTTCGCTTTGGCAACGAGACGCTCGGCGTCGCCTTCGGACTGCGATATGCCGGGCGAACGGGCGGTTCCGGGCCTTCTCCCTGGGAATCGCTGTTTTATCCGGTCATCCATGCGGCGCTGTGCGCGAGCATCCTGAACGGGCGGCTGCGCAAGCAGGTGCAGCGGCTGCAGGCGGTGACGGAGGTCGGCCGGTTTCTCGTCGAGGCGGACGATCCGCAGCGCGTGTTGTTTACGCTTGTCGACGCCAGCCTCAGCCTGGTCTGGACGCCGACCTTTTCGCTGCTTGTGCTCTTCGGCGAGAGCGGCGGCAAGGCGCAGCTCGTATCCCGGGGGCTGGATGCCGCTCATGCCCAGCGGTATGCCAAGGAGGTCGCTTCGCGGCTGCGTGCGGCGGAGGGCGCGCAGCGCTCCTTCCGGGAGGGCGCGGCAATACGGTCTACGCCCTGGGGAGACACGGCGCTCGAGTGCGTGCTTGCGTTCAACGGCGTGCTCGTCGGCGCGCTTAGCGTCGCGGTCGGCGGCGAGCTGGAGGCTGGGGAGTGCGAAAGCTATGTGGCGGCGCTCACGATGATCGGCAGCGCGGTCATCCATGCGTCCCGGCAGCGAAGCGAGCAGAGCGGTCAGACGAGCGAGATCGTTCGGCTGCTCCACCGGATGACCCGCTGGCGGGACGAGACGCTGTACGAGCGGGCCGTCAAGGCGGGCGAGCTGCTGCAGCGTTTTTTGCCTGCGGAGGACGTTGCGCCGCGGGAAGCGTCGCTCATCCTCCATGCCTGCATGCTGGCGGCCATGGAGCCCGAGGAGCTGTGCCCGATCGGCAGCCACTACGCGGAGATCGCGGCCATGCTGGAGGAACGAAGAGAGCTTGAGCGGGCGATATCGTCCGGAAGCTACCGGACGGATGCGTATTCCAGAGGGGCCGAGCTCATAGAAGCGGCGCTGCGCATGGCGGACGATGCCGAGATGTCGGTCGATCATGCCGGCGTGCCTGTCGACGAGGACGTCGTCGGGCGCGAGGAGACCTTTTACGGAAGAAAGCTGCGAAGCTATCTTCAGAAGAGCCGGGTCGTGATGGAGGAATTCCTGCTGACGGACGAAGCCGATCCGCAAGCTGGCGATACGTCGGAGAGGGACGGGCCGGGAGGCGGCTCAGATTACACCGACCAACGGGGGATCGATCGGCTGGCCCGGGAGGCCGGACTGTCCAAGCGCGAGCGGGAAGTATTGGCGCTGGTCGTCAGGGCGTACAGCAACAAGGACATCGCTTCGACGCTGTATATCAGCGAGCATACGGTCAAGAACCATATGACGAACATTTTCGCCAAGCTGGGCATATCGGACAGGGCGCAAGCGATGGCGCTCGTTTTCAGCAAAAGCGTCGAGTAGCCGCGTGGCCGATCGCGCGGCGGAGTGCACAAAAGTAACGCAGTCGAAGCCGCGGCCGATGACCGCGGCTTGCTCGAGGCTTAGCTGTTTTGCCCGGAAGTTTATTTGTTTTTCTCCGAAACGCTCTTGTTTTCCTCGGCGGATTTGTGATCCGTGAACGTCTCCTCGACCGAATCGACCATTTCCTCCACGGCGTCGTTCAGCATATCCGTCGCGAGCAGATCATCCTTGCCGGGCGGCGTCGGGGAAGAAGCTTCGGTATAGGACTCTACGTCTCCATCCTTGCGTATCATGGCAATCCCTCCTTAGCGCTTTCTTATCTAAGATTACCCAGACTCGGCCGCCCATACCCAAACGGGCGCAGGAATCGCGCCGAACGAGGCGAATGGCCGCGGTCGTCGAAGTGCAGCGGGGGGCACGCGGGTTCAGGTATGCGCCGACTTTGGCATAATTGGGGATTTACGAATCGGTCCTTTCCCGTTACAATTAAAGTCATCAGATGACCTGAACAATTAGGGGTGAAACGTAACATGACGGAAACGGCGCTTGCGTCCAAACTGCGTGCCATTGTCGGCGAACGTTACTATAGAGAGGATATGGAGGCCCGTGTCGCGCATTCCTACGATGGAACGCCGATGCTTCAGGCGCTGCCCGACGGCGTCGTCTACCCGTCTTCGACCGCCGAAGTGGCGGCCGTCATGAAAGTACTTGCCGAGCACCGCGTGCCGTTGGTGAGCAGGGGATCCGGCTCGAACCTGTGCGGCGGCACGGTTCCGCTTGAGGGCGGCATCGTGATGGTTATGCACCGCATGAACCGCATTCTCGAGGTGGATCTCGAAAATTTGACGGCGACCGTGCAACCGGGCCTTATCACGGCCGAGTTCATCGCACATATCGAGTCGCTCGGGCTGTTCTATCCACCGGATCCGAGCAGCATGCGCATCTCGACGATCGGAGGCAACATCGCGGAGTGCTCCGGCGGTCTGCGCGGACTCAAGTACGGCACGACCAAGGACTACGTTATCGGTCTTGAAGCCGTGCTCGCGAGCGGCGAGATCATCCGCACGGGCGGCAAGCTGATGAAGGATGTGGCAGGCTACGACCTGACCAAGCTGCTGGTCGGCTCGGAGGGGACGCTCGCGATCATCACCGAAGCGACGCTGAAGCTCGTGCCGCCGCCGCGCGCCAAGAAGACGATGCTGGCGATGTACCGCGACTTGTACGGCGCGGCGCGCACCGTCTCGCGCATCATCGAAGCGCGGATCATTCCGGCGACGCTCGAGTTCATGGACAATCCGACGATCCGCGTCGTCGACGACTTCGCCAAGCTCGGGCTGCCGCTCGATATGGAGGCGATCCTCCTTATTGAGCAGGACGGCGATCCCGAAGCGGTGGAGCGGGATATCGCCCTGATCGAAGAGATCTGCATCGCGGAACGAGCGGATCGCGTGCAGGTCGCCGCCGACCGCGAGGAGGCCGAGCGGCTGCTGACCGCCCGGCGGAGCGCGTTCACGGCGCTCGCGCGTCTGCGTCCGACGACGATCCTCGAGGACGCGACCGTGCCGCGCTCGAAGATCGCGGACATGGTGCTGCGCATCAACGAGATCGCGCGCAAGTACAATGTGACGATCGCGACGTTCGGCCACGCCGGGGACGGCAATCTGCATCCGACGGCGACGACGGACGCGCGCGATCATGACGAGGTGCACCGGGTCGAGCAGGCGTTCGCCGAAATTTTCGAGGCATCCATTGAACTGGGCGGCACGATCACGGGCGAGCACGGCGTAGGCATCGTCAAGGCGCCTTATCTTGAATGGAAGGTCGGAACCGCTGGCCTCGACATGATGAAGGGCATCAAGCAGGCGTTCGATCCGCACAGACTGCTGAACCCGGGCAAGCTGTTCGCCAAGGAGACGAGAAAAAGGGTGGTGCTGCACCATGAGTAGTCAAACCTTCGGCAAGCCGGACATCGAGCATGCCAATCCGCTCGCGCGCACGATGCTGAAAAAGCTCGATTACGATCAGCTTACCAATTGCATGCGCTGCGGGTTCTGCCTGCCGGCTTGTCCGACCTTCCGCGAGACGGGCGTCGAGCCCGAATCGCCGCGCGGCCGGATCGCGCTCATGAAGGCGGTCGTCGACGGCGTGATGGAGCCCGACCAGGCATTCGAGGATCAGATGAACCACTGTCTCGGCTGCCGCGCGTGCGAGCCGGTCTGTCCGGCCGACGTCAAGTACGGCCAGCTCATCGAGCAGACGCGCGACGCGATCGAGGATCATGCCCAGCATGGGGCCGTCGTCAAAGGAACGCGAAAGCTGTTTTTTCGCGGCATATTCCCGCATCAGAGCCGGATGAAGCTGCTGGGCAAGTCGCTCCGGCTGTACCAGAAGTCCGGCCTCCAGAAGGTCGCGCGCGGCACCGGCGTCATGAAGCTGTTCCCCGCCCATATGCGGGAGATGGAGCAGATCTTGCCGGAGGCAGCCTCCAAGGGCGTCGTCGAGCGTCTCGGCGAGCGCTACCCGGCCAAGGGAGAACGGATTGCGACGGTCGCTTTGTTCAGGGGCTGCATCATGGACGTGCTGTTCGCCGACACGAACGTGAACACGGTGAAGCTGCTGTCCGAGGCGGGCTTCGACGTCGTCATTCCCAAGGCGCAGGGCTGCTGCGGCGCACTTCACGCGCACAGCGGCGAGATGGACCAGGCGCGCGAACTGGCGCGCGTCAACGTTAAAGCGTTCATGGATGCCGGCGTCGACTATATCGTCAGCAACGCGGGGGGCTGCGGCGCCTTGCTCGTCGAGTACGATCACCTGCTGCACGAGGATGAGTCCTGGGCGGCCGACGCAGCCTGGTTCGCGAAGCGCGTCGTCGACATCAGCACGATTCTCGTTGAAAAGGGGCGCGTGCCCGCCTTCGCGGAAGCAGCGGCCGAAGGCGCGGTGCCGGAGGCAGTCGCATCTATTGGGGCTTCGGCGACGATCACGTACCAGGATTCCTGTCACCTGCGCAACGTCATGAAGGGCTCCGTCGCGCCTCGCAAGCTCATGAAGTCGGTTGCCGGCGCTCAATTTTGCGAAATGCGGGAATCCGATCGCTGCTGCGGCTCGGCCGGCATTTACAACGTCACGCAACCTGAGATGGCGGGCCAGATTCTCGAACACAAGATGGAGCATGCCAATGCGACGGGCGCGCAGTATCTGCTGACGAGCAATCCCGGGTGCCTGCTGCAGATGAAGCTGGGCATCGACAAGCACGGCCGCGGCGGCGACATGAAGGCGATGCATATCGTGGACTATTTGTACGAGCGGATCGCGACTCCCGGCGGCGAGGCGTAAGTTTTTTAAAGAAGTAAATACTTGGCGTGCGAACGGGCGGCCGAACCTATATAATGATAGTTAAACAGTCTAGGAGGTTCGCCCTTGAGGAAGTACAACTTCGTTCGCCCGGTGCTGCTCATCGTGACCGCGCTGCTCGTCAGAAGCATCGTGACCAACGCCTGCATGCTGCTGGGCATGGAAGCCGAGCCGGCGTCAAGCGTCGGGTTTATGGCCATGATCGTCGCCGCCTTCGTGATTTTTTCCCGCATGAACAAGAGCCGTCGCAAGCCCTCGGACAAGTAAGAGGGGATTCGCGCGCAAGCGTCTTTTTAACGAATAGATTCATTTAGGCTTATCGAGCTGCTCCGACATGTCAAGGCATGATCGGGGCAGCTTTTTTTTGCGATCAGGCGTGTGAAAAAAGCAAACAAAATTATCGTTTTAAATTTAATCGTAGCGATTTAATGTTAAATATGATAAAGTCATGTTACAAAATAACATCAGCAATAGAAGAGGAGATGCGAAAATGTCGCACAAATATCGTTTGAACCGGATGTTCAGCGCCCAGGGCAAGTGCTTTGACGTCGCGATCGATCACGGCTTTTTTAACGAGCATACGTTTCTGGCCGGTATCGAGGAGATGGACGCCGCCGTCCGCACGATCGTGGAGGCCGGGCCGGACTGCGTGCAGCTCAGCACGGGTCAGGCGCGCCGTCTTCAGTCGCTGCCGGGCAAGAAGCCGGGCCTCGTCCTGCGCACGGATGCGGCCAACATTTATGGCAGCGCGCTGCCGCGCTTTCTGTTCAGCGAGCTGATCGCCGGCGCGATCGAAGAAGCCGTCCGTCTCGACGCCGTCGCCGTGTGCGTCAACCTGCTGTTGCTGCCGGAGCAGCCGGAGCTGCACCATCAATGTGTGCGCAACGTGACTGCGCTGAAGGCCGAGTGCGAGCGCTACGGCATGCCGCTTATGGTCGAACCGCTCGTCATGCTGCCGAACGAGGCGAAGGGCGGCTATATGGTCGACGGCGATCTGAAAAAGATTATGCCGCTCGTCCGTCAGGCGGTCGAGCTCGGCGCCGACGTCATTAAGGCCGATCCGTGCGACGACGTGTCCGAATATCACAGGGTCATCGAGATCGCCTCCGGCATCCCCGTCCTCGTTCGCGGCGGCGGACGCGCGAGCGACGAAGAGATCGTCGCCCGCACCGTCGAATTGATGAACCAGGGCGCCGCCGGCATCGTCTACGGCCGCAACGTCATCCAGCATCCGAATCCGGCCGGCATGACGTCTGCGCTTATGGCGATCGTGCACCAAGGCGCGTCCGCGGACGAAGCGCTCGCGATCCTGAAGGGAGGCCGAGCCTAATGGCGAAGGACAAGCGCATCATCCGTTTCGGCGTCATCGGCTGCGGCCTCATGGGCAAGGAGTTCGCCAGCGCCGCCGCCCGGTGGTGCCATCTGACGGACGTCGGCTTCGAGCCGCGCATCGTCGCCGTCTGCGACGCCAATCCGGCAGCGACGGAATGGTTCGTCGACAACGTGCCGAGCGTCGTCCATGCTTACGGCGATTATCGTGAGCTGCTTGCCAACCCCGACGTAGACGCCGTCTACTGCGCCGTGCCTCATAATCTTCATCAGCAGATTTATATCGATATTATCCGCTCCGGCAAGCATCTGCTCGGCGAGAAGCCGTTCGGCATCGACCGCGAAGCGAACGCCGCCATTCGCGAGGCGCTGGCCGCGCATCCCGAGGTCATCGTGCGGTGCTCGTCGGAATTTCCGTTTTACCCGGGCGCGCAGCAGATCGTAAAATGGGTAAACGAGGGCCGCTTCGGCCGGATCATCGAGGTGGAGGCGGGCTTCTGGCATTCGAGCGACCTCGATCCGACGAAGCCGATCAACTGGAAACGGCGCATCGCCACCAACGGCGAGTACGGCTGCATGGGCGATCTTGGCATGCACGTGCTGCATCTGCCGCTTCGCTTTGGCTGGAAGCCGAAAAGCGTGCGCTCGCTGCTGTCAAAGATCGTGCCGGAGCGTCCGGACGGCAAGGGCGGCTTGGTGCCGTGCGAGACATGGGACAACGCCATTCTCGCCTGCGACGTTGAGACGGACGGTCAGCGTTTTCCGATGGTGCTGTCCACCAAGCGCATCGCGCCCGGACATGCCAACACCTGGTTCATCCGCATTCAAGGAACGGATTTCTCGGCCGAGTTCACGACCAAAAATCCGAAGCAGGTCGCCTCGCTTCCTTACGAGCCGGGCGGCGCGCAGGCCTGGCATGTCGTCGACGCGCCTTACAAATCGGCGTACGGAACGATTACGGGCGGCATCTTCGAATTCGGCTTTTCCGATTCGATCCTGCAAATGTGGGCGGCTTTCTGCGACGAGCTGGTTGGCCAGGGCGGCGCGGGGATGAGCCAGCCGTTCCGCTGCGCGACGCCCGAGGAGGCGTCCGCCAGCCATCTCGTCTTCACCGCCGCGCTCGAATCGGAGCGCACGGGCAACACGATCGCGATCGATTGGGAGGAATAAACGTGACGGACCGCGCAGCGGACATCGTCGTCGCCGGGCATATCTGCCTGGATATCATTCCGGCGCTGCCCTCGCATCCCGAAGGCTTAAGCCAACTGCTGGCGCCGGGCAAGCTGGTCGAGATCGGACCGGCAAGCCTGTCGACGGGCGGCGCCGTGGCGAACACGGGGCTCGCCCTGCGGCGGCTCGGCTTCGACGCGCGACTCATGGGCAAGATCGGGGACGACGCCTTCGGACGTTCGATCAAGGAATGTCTCGACGCCTACGGCGCCGGCGCGAGCGACGGAATGATCGTGTCGGCCGGCGAGAGCAGCTCCTACACGATCGTCATCAGCCCGCCGGGCATCGATCGCATTTTCCTGCACGCGACGGGAACGAACGATACGTTCGCCGCTGCCGACGTTAGTTCGGAAGCGCTTGCGGGCACGCGGCTGCTCCACTTCGGCTACCCGCCGCTTATGCGCGGCATGTACGAGCGCGGCGGCGAGGAGCTTGTTCGTCTGCTTGCGCGAGCGAAGGAAGCCGGGGCGACCGTTTCGCTCGACATGGCTAGGCCCGATCCCGCGTCCGACGCCGGTCGAGCTGACTGGCCGGCGATTCTCGCCCGGGCGCTGCCGCATGTCGACGTGTTTCTGCCGAGCCTGGAGGAAATTTTGTTTATGCTTCGGCCGGACACGTACCGGGAACTGTCCGCGCGCAGCGGCGGCGAGGAACTGCTCGGGCTGGCGGACGGCGCGCTGCTGTTTTCGCTGGGCGAGGAGCTGCTCAGGCTTGGCGTCGCGGTGGCCGGCATCAAGCTCGGCGAGCACGGACTGTACGTCCGCACGACGGCGGATGCCGCGCGTCTTGCGGCGATGGGCGCCTGCGCGCCGGGTGCGGACGCGATCGGCGGCTGGCTGGCGCGCGAGCTGCTCGCGCCGTGCTTCGCGGTCGACGTCGAAGGCACGACGGGCGCCGGCGACTGCACGATCGCGGGGCTGCTCGGCGGGCTCGCGAGCGGCCTGACGCTCGAGCGCGCGCTGCTTAGCGCCGTGGGCACGGGCGCCTGCAACGTCGAGCGCGCCGACGCCGTCAGCGGCATCCCGCGCTGGGCGGATCTGCAGCGCCGCATCGACGCCGGCTGGCGCCAGCGGACGCCGGTCCTGGCGCTGCCAGGCTGGACGCGGCTCGAGGACAGCGGGCTGTGGACCGGCGGGCGCTAGGCGGCGCAGCGCTGTAGGGGCAGGGGGCTGGCTCGGGATAAGCGCGAATGCGCTTATCGGCCGATCATCGGTCGAGTTATGCGATTTTATCGCACAACTGGGGTCGCGCAGCCGGGCATCGGCCGAGTTATGCGATTGTATCGCACAACTGGTGCGGCTCAGCCGGGCATCTGCCGAGTTATGCGATTTTATCGCACAACTCGCGCCGCGCAGCCGGGCATCGGTCGAGTTATGCGATTGTATCGCACAACTCGCGCCGCGCAGCTAGACATCGGTCGAGTTATGCGATTTTATCGCACAACTCGCGCCGCACAGCCGGGCATCAGCCGAGTTATGCGATTGTATCGCACAACTAGCCCTCACAACGCGCGTTCTGCCGGAGTTACACGGTTTCGCCGCACAACTGGCACTCGCAGCCTCATCTAACCGAGATAAGGTGCAAATGCTCATATTGGCAGGCACCGGTATCCGACTAGCTATCCCATACCGCAACGCATAAACTGACAAACAATTCCAGAGAGGAGCGATACCGATGAGCATCAGACGCAGCGAGATTCGCGAAGCGCAGCGGAGCACCGACGAACTTTTTCGCAGGGCTGGCATCGTGCTGACGGAGGAGGAGCGCGCCGGCATCGAAGTGGCGGGCTTCGGGCTTGGGGAGCTGGAGACGGAGGGGCTCGAGCTTGTTACCTACGTTAACACGGACCGCTATTGCGCGAAGGAGCTCGCTCTTTTCCCCTATCAGACCTGTCCTGAGCATCTGCATCCCGACGTCGGCGGTGAAACCGGCAAGATGGAGACGTTCCGCTGCCGCTGGGGGCTCGTCTATTTGTACGTTGAAGGCGAGCCAGTAGCGGAAGTAAAGGCGCGAATTCCCGAGCGAAGCGCGGCGCACTACACCGTGCGGCACGAGATTGTGCTGACTCCGGGCGAGCAATATACGATACCGCCGAATACGAAGCACTGGTTCCAGGGCGGGCCGGAAGGCGCGATCGTATCCGAATTTTCCAGCACGAGCCGCGACGAGTTCGACGTGTTCACCGACCCGGCCGTCGTCCGGATCCCGCCGATCGTCGAAGATTAAGGGAGAGGGCTTGCCTGGTGAAAGAAAGACTTGGCGGTTAGCGGCATTACGAGTAGATGAGGAAGCGGAGGCGGTCAAATGCGACTGTACGGCAAGGATTGGACGCGTCGCGAGATCGAAGCCCGCGTCGGCCGCATGAGCCAGATCGGCGGCGTGCGGCGCATGACGCTGTCGGAGGGCAAGGAAGCGGGCGTCGAGCTGGTTCGCGTGACGACCGGCGCGGGACTGACGCTGGACATCGTGCCGTCCAAGGGGCTCGACATCTCGCGGGCGGAGCTGTGGGGCGCGCCGCTGTCGTGGCAGTCCGCGGCGGGCGACGCGCATCCGTCCTACTATGAAGCCTCCGGCAGGGGCTGGCTGCGAACCGCGTCGGGCGGCCTGCTTATGACGTGCGGCCTGACGCATGCGGGCTCGCCCTCGGAGACGCCTGACGGACCGCAAGGAATGCACGGCCGGGCGCATCATACGCCTGCCTCGCAGGTGTCCGCGCGAGAGGAATGGGCCGGCGACGAGCTCGTCTGGCGCGTTGAAGGGACGATTGAGGAAAACGCGCTGTTCGGCGCCAACCTCACGCTGCGCCGCCGAGTATCGGGCAAGCTCGGCGACAACTCGTTTCGCATCGAAGACCGCGTGGAAAATGTGGGCTTTTCCCCGTCTCCCCATATGATGCTGTACCACTTCAATTTCGGATTCCCGCTGCTGGACGAGCGGACTGCGCTGACTTTACCGCCAGCGATCTCCTCGGAGCTCGGCGGTGCGGGCACGGAAGCGGACTGCGTCGGCTGGGAACGACCCGATCCGAGCGCCGCGGAGCGCGTTTTTTATCACGAGCTGAACGACCGCGAAGGGATGGCCGAAGCCTGCCTGCGCCAACCGGCCTTTCCTGCGGGACCTAGGGCCGCTGACGTATCGGTCCGGCTGCGCTGGTCCGCGGACACGCTGCCCCGGCTCGTGCAGTGGCGCATGCCGGGCGCCGGCGCGCACGTGCTCGGGCTTGAGCCCGCCAACTGCCGGGTCGAGGGCTACGAAGCGGAGGTTCGCGAAGGCAGGCTGGTCATGCTCGCGCCGGGCGAGAGCGTGACGCATCGGCTGGAGTTGAAAATCGAGGCCGAACGAGCGATGATAGAGGAATAAAGAGGGACGCGCACGGCGGACGGGAGGAGCGGCGGCAGATGATTCACAATCAGGCGGACTGGAACGCGAGGCAGCGTCAGATCCACGAGGAGATCGCGCAGAGCGGAGAGGTCCGCATCTCGGAGCTGAGCGAGAGGCATGGCGTGACCGAGATGACGATTCGGCGCGATCTGGAGAAGCTTGAGGAAGGCGGCAGCGTCCGGCGCACGTTCGGCGGGGCGATCTACGTCTACCGCGACGTTGCGCTGCAGGACCGCACCGGCCTGTACACGGACGAGAAGGCGCGGATCGGCCGGCACGCGGCTGCGCTGATCGCCCCCGGCGAGTCCGTGTTTCTCGACGGCGGCACGACGACGCTGCAGATCGCGCGCGCGATGAGATCCGGACAGCAAATCACGGTCATGACCAACGCGCTGAACATCGCGGCCGAGTTGGCGTCCAAGCAGATTCCGACGATCATGACCGGCGGCATGCTGCTCGAGTCCACGCATTCGCTCGTCGGTCCGATCGCCGCCCAGAGCCTGTCCGGGATGGCGTTCGACCGCGCGTTTCTCGGCGCGACGGGGCTGAGCGAAGAACACGGCTTCAGCAACTCCAACCTGTACGAGGCCGAGATCAAACGCATCGCGATACGACAGGCGAAGGAGACGACGATTGTGCTCGACCGCACCAAGTTCGGCGCGCGCGTGCTCGTATCGTTCGCCGGGCTCGCTGACGTCGATCGCATCGTCACCGATCATCCGCCGGACGGCGAGCTCGCGCGGGCTTGCGCGGAGGCGGGCGTTCGGGTCGATGCGGCCGAGTGAGCGCAGCGGATTCCTTTTCGCAGATATAGCAATCGAGAAGAAATGCGCGGCTGCTCGCCATGGTAATATGACGTTAGTGTCCGATTCGGACAAAACGAAACCATGAGGTGACGACGATGGCTTTTCAAATTTCGCAAACGTTTCTCAACCTGCCGGTCAAGGATCTGAAGCGCTCCATCGCCTTCTTCGAAGCGCTCGGGTTCGCGTTCAACCCGCAATTCACCGACGACAATGCCGCATGCCTGATCCTAAGCGATACCGCATTCGCGATGCTGCTGTCCGAGCCGTACTTTAAGACGTTTATCAAAAAGGACATCGCCGACGCGTCAAAAACGTCGGAGTTCATCATGGCCGTCTCCGTGAGCAGCAAGGAAGAAGTGCAGGAACTCGTCCGCAAGGCGCTGGCGTCCGGCGGCTCGGCTTCCAACGATCCACAGGACCACGGCTTCATGTATACCGAGAGCTTCCAGGATCTGGACGGTCATCTGTGGGAAGTGTTCCACATGGATCCGACGTACGTACAGGAGTCCTGATCTCACAGACGCCGCCGAAGTCACCGTTAGCAGCCCGCTAACCCGTCCGCTGGGCGTGTAGCGGGCTTTTCAGTCTCAACCAGCAACAAATCGTACCTGCCCGCAGCCCCACGCGCCCGAGAAGTCTCGATCAGCAACAAATCGTACCTGCCCGCCGCCCCACGCGCCCGAGAAGTCTCGACCAGGAACAAATCATGCCTGCCCGCAGCCCCACACGCGTCGAAAGTCTCAACCAGGAACAAATCGTGCCTCCCCGCCGCCTCACATACCCCGGAAGTCTCGGTCAGCAATAAATCGTACCTGCCCACAGCCCCACGCGCCCGAGAAGTCTCAATCAGCAACAAATCGTACCTGCCCGCAGCCTCACACGCCCGGGACGTCTCGACCAAGAACAAATCATGCCTGCCCGCAGCCCCACGCGCCCGAGAAGTCTCGACCAGGAACAAATCGTGCCTGCCCGCCGCCTCACATGCCCCGGAAGTCTCAATCAGCAACAAATCGTACCTGCCCACAGCTCCACGCGCTCGGGAAGTCTCGACCGGGAACAAATCGTACCTGCACGCCGCACCAAACGCCCCGCAAGTCTCGACCAGGAACAAATCATGCCTGCCCGCAGCCCCACGCGCCCGAGAAGTCTCAACCAGGAACAAATCGTGTATGCCCGCGGCCTGTCACATAAAAACCACGCCAAAAAGACCGCCGGAAGCGGTCTTTTGGCTTGTGGTGCGTTCACATTGCGCGATCAGCTCTGCTGCTGTTCCGTCGAAACCTGCCACTCGACGCCATACTTGTCCTGCAGCGCGCCGAACAGGGCGCCCCAGAATTGCTGCTTCAGCGGATCGTGGACCGTGCCGCCGGCGGCCAGCTTGTCGAATGCCGCGTGGGCTTCGTCGGGGGTATCGAACAGCAGGCTGAGCGCCGTGCCGTTGCCCCGTTCGATCTGCCGGCTCGGGCTGTCGGACATGAAGATCGTGATGCCGCCCGCGACCATGTGCAGGTGCATGATCTTCTCCTTCAGCGCTTCGGGCGTACCCGGCGCGTCGCCGAACGTCATGACGGAGAGGAGCTCGCCGCCGAGCGCGTCGACGTAGAACTGGGACTGAGACCTCGCGTCTTCAGAAAAAATGTAGGGAACCAATCTTGCCACGATTATCCGCCTCCTGAATTCATCATGCGTTTGCCGTTCTTTTATTATTCTATCATCCGAACGACCGGCCCACTTCTTTTCGATTGCTCTTTTGCCTGCTTTGAGGGACAATGTTGCTATTGTCCGGCTATCTTGTTATCGCATCATACGGAGGTTTGTGCAAATTGATTAAGCGCGCTTCGAAAATAAGCATGAACGAAATATGGCTGCTGTCGATCGTATTCGGCGGCTTCCTCGTATTCGGTTTGTCTGAAAACGTGAAAGGTCCCGCCATCCCGCGGATGCAGCTGGACTTCGGCTTGAACGAAGGCCAACTGGGCCTGATGCTAGCGCTGAACTCGCTCGGCTATCTGGTCGCCTGTACCTTCACTTCTTATCTCGCCGACAAAGTCGGAATTAGGGCAACCAGTATCGCGGCGTTTGTGTCGATGACAGTGGGGGGCGTATTGATCGGCGTCTCAAACGGCTTTCAAGCGCTGACTGCCTCGTACTTTTTTATGTATATCGGCAACGGCATGCTGGAGATCGCGCTTGCCATTCTCGCGGCGCGCATTTTCGTCAAGAATACGGGCTTCCTCATGAATCTCTCGCACTTTTTCTACGGCTTGAGCTCGATCGTCGCGCCGATCGTGGCCGCGTCGATGATGGGCTGGCGGCTGCCGGGCGGCGACGCGTTGGGATGGAGGGGCATGTATGTCATCGTGCTCATGCTGTCGCTGCTGCCGGTCATTCCGGCACTCCTTGGACGTCTCCCGGCCGAGCCGGCCCACGACGAGGCAGAGGAACGCATCTCCTACCGCAAGCTGCTGCGCGATCCCGTCGCTTGGCTGATCGTGCTTGTGCTTACCTCCGGCGTCATCTCGGAGCTGTCGATCGGGAGCTGGCTGGTAAACTTTTTGGAAAAAGCATACGATTGGAGCCCAACCGATGCATCGGGCATGCTGTCGGCCTTTTTCCTTTGCTTCACGCTTGCGAGGCTGTTGCTCGGACCGCTGACGGACCGTTTCGGCTACACGATGTCCATCATGGTCCTGTCGCTGAGCTCGGGCGTCTGCAGCATTGCGGCGCTGTTCGCGGGAGAGAGCGGCGCGATTCTGTTCGCCCTGGCGGGCGTCGGCATCGCACCGATCTATCCGACCGTGATGGCGCTGCTTGCCAAGCGTTATCCCCGCGGCACAGGAACGGCGATCACCTTCACCGTCACGCTGATGGGCATCGGCAGCGTGCTCGGCAATCTCGCGATCGGCGGCTTGATTGAAGGGGTTCGCGACTTGTACGCAGACAGGGGCGAAGAGGCGAGCGGGCTGCTCGGCCTGCAGGCGGGCTACGGGTTTATCGGGGCGATGGCGCTGCTGTGCGCAGCTGCGTGCCTTGTGCTTTATGCGTATTTGCGCAAAAGAGGGGAAAGGTACTAAGCCGCCATGGATCATCTAAGTATCGGGATGCTGCTGCTCGTCGTTGTCGGCGGATTCGCGGCCGCCTTCGTCGACTCGGTCGTCGGCGGGGGCGGACTCATCTCGGTTCCCGTCCTGCTGACCGCCGGACTGCCGCCTGCGGCCGCGCTCGGCACCAACAAGCTGGCCGGCACGCTGTCGTCGCTCACCAGCACGCTGTCCTTTTTCGCGTCGGGCCATGTCGACATCCGCGCAGTGCGGGGGCTGATCCCGCTATCCTTGCTGGGGGCTGCGCTCGGCACGCTCACGCTTCGGCATGTGCCGTCCGGCTTCCTGAAGCCGATGGTCGTTGCGATGCTGGCGGTCATCGCCGTATATACCCTGCTGCGAAGGGATTGGGGCGAACGGGCCGCCTTTGTCCGCTTTACCGCCGGTACCGCCTGGCTGACGGGCATCGCCGCGTTCGTGCTCGGCTTCTACGACGGATTTTTCGGCCCGGGCACCGGGTCGTGTTTGATCTTTGCTTTTTTGCTGCTCGGCTTCGACTTCGTGAAGGCCGCCGGCAACGCCAAGGCGCTGAACTTCGCCAGCAATCTGGCGAGCCTGGCGACTTTCCTCGCACTCGGCTCCGTCCACTACGGCGTCGGGCTGATCATGGGCGCGGCCATGGTCGCCGGCTCCTGGCTCGGCTCGCGCTTCGCGATCCGCCGCGGCCGCGCGTACATCAAACCACTGTTCCTCGTCGTCTGCGCCTTGCTGATCGGCAAGCAGGTGCTCGATTTGCTGTAAATGCATTCAGGCGCTTACCCGGTGGAATCCCGGTTTGCCGCATCGCACCTACCGCCGCACCTCGCCCGGCAGCGTCAACGACAGGTCGCCTTCCGTCTGGCCGCCGGATTCGTCTGCGTAAGTGATGCGCGAGCCGAGGATTTCCTTCCCCGTTTCGCTAAGGCGGCCCGAGGTCAGCACGTTCGTCGTGAGGTGGTCCGTGCTGGACCAGAACAGATAGCTGCCTTGCAGCTTCGGCGCCGTTCCTTTTTGATCCGTCACCTTCATCTCCCACAGCAGCTCGATCGTATCTTTCTCTCCGACCGGAATATGCGCCTGCCACTTCACGATCCAGCCGTCCTCGGTCAGCTCGGCGTAAGACGCTTGGTCCCCATTCACGACGATCATGCGGTCCGAACGGCCTTCGGGGAACAGACACGTCACGTTGTAGCCCTCGCGTTCGTGCGTGTAGGGCAGCAGGTCTACGGCATAATGCGTGAGCTCGGGCGGGAGCGACATCGCGAGGCGTCTCGCCTCGGCGAGGTCGCCGTCGCGGAGCAGCGCGAGCTGCGCTGCGTCAAGCGGGGTGCGAATGCGCACGTCCCGTCCCTCCACGGACACCCGGTATCCGAACTGCTCCGCCAGAAACCGCAGGGGGACATACACGCGCCCCTTTACGATCCGCACGGGACTGTCGAGCTTGATGCCCCCCATACGCGACGGATTGCCGCTCGCGATCGCGACACCGCTGCCGACGGCAAGCTTGACGCGCTCGTTCCATTTGCCGAACGTGGCCGTCTTGGCCGCCGAGTTCCAGGACAGCGACAGGCCGAGCGGGCCGGCGACGGCGCTGAGCGGCACGAGCGTTCTGCCTTTTTCTACGATAGGGGCGTCGGCCGCCTCAACCAGCTTGTCTTTCACATAAATATGCGCGGGAGCTGCAGCCGAGGCGGCATCGGCGCCGGACAGCGCGCTTGCGACCAAGGCGATGCAGACGATCTGCTTGAACATGGGGCACGCTCCTCTCTGACCGTATAGACGAGCATGAACGCAAATAGTTGCTGTTCCACGTCATCATGCTGCTCCGAGCAAGCGCCCGCGGTCAAGCGGTCAAATGCTTCATGACCATAGTCTCCATCTCGTCCACAATTCGCCGGTACTCCGTCTCGTCTCCGTCCAGGAGAAAGCTCATGGCGAGTCCGTCCCGGACGGCCCAGAACAGGTAGGCGGCCGCAGACTCGTCCAGATCGGCACGGAACTCGCCGGATTGCTTGCCAGCTGCAAGGATTCGGCTGAGCAGTTTCAAGGCTTTATCGAGGTAGGCGCGATTGGAGGCGATCAGCTTGGGACGGCGCGATGCGTAGGTCGTGAATTCCAGGTGAAACGTCAGCCATTTGCGAAGCTCGTCCAGCGGCTGCCGGCGGAAGCGTTCGAACATATGCCGGAGCATCGCCTTGGCGCTTGACGTCTCTTCGTGCAGCGCGTTGAGCGATTCGATCATCTCGTCCATGCGGGCGTGGGCCAGCTGAATGTAGATCTCTTCTTTGCTGGCGAAGTAGCCGTAAAGGGTGCCCTTGCTGATTCGAAGATGACGCGCGATGTCGTCGGCCGTCGTCGCTTGAAATCCTTTATCCAGTAAGCAATGAAGCGCCCCGGCCAGAATAGAGGCTCGCTTCTCTTCCTTGTACGCTTCCGTCACTTTGGGCGACATCGCGCTCGCTCCTTTCCCATGCCGACACGGTTGTTTTCCGCTAAATACAATATGGATTGAATATACCGTGACAAGCAGACAGGTGCAATAAAGAGCCGGGGACGTGCAAGAGCTTGGCAGCCTCGCCGCCGTATGCTATTCTGATGCTGACGGACTTATGGTTCATAACAAATATGCGCGTGAAGCACACGCCGCTTGCTCCCTTGGGGAGTGGGCGGCTTTTTGTTTTTCAACACAATCTCGGGAGGAGCGGGTCATCGCCATGGTTAAAAGAGATTTTCGCGGGAAGACGGATCGGGCAGATTCTATCGTAGCGGCGTTTATCGAAAAGCAGAGAAGGAGCGCGACGGGGCAGCGGCTCGAGATGCTGCAGCGAGATTTAAGCGGCACGATCAAGCTGCTGACCGACCTTCTGCTGCCGGTGTTCGGGTCGCTCGAAGGCTTTCATTTGGAATATGAGATGATCGGGACAAACGGCGTGAAGATTTATGCGGACGTTTACTACGAACCGCTGGGACTGGTATTCGAATGCGACGGCTACGTGCCGCATGTCGAGTTGATGACAAGGGATCGCTTCTCGTTCGAGCGCATGCGGGTGCGGACTTTTGCGCTGAGCGGCTACGCATACTTCCCGTTCAGCCGGGATGAATTGGACAAGAAGCCCGAGATGTGCAGGCGAGCGGTGTACGAGGTGTTGGGGAGGCGGGGGCGTGGTGGGGTTGGAATGATGGAGTTGGACGTATACGAGCGGGAGTTGCTAAGGATGGCAGCCGATTCAAAAATGTTTACGCCGAAGGACGTGAGGACTTGGTTAAATATCGGGCATAGAAAAGCGCGTGGGTTAATTGCAGGCATGAAGCAATCCCAACTCATTACGCGTGTCGGAGGCAGCGATCGCAGAGATTTTGGCTATATGCTTGGAGAAAAGGGGAAGGAAATGTTGAGCAGGGGCGGATCGTAGTATGAGTGGGCAGATAGATCGTGCCGAAATGTGCTTATCGGCGGCGCGGGAGGGGCTTCGGGAGCCGGGATAGTGCCGAAATGCGCTCATCGGCGGCGCGGGAGAGGGTATGGGAGCTGAGATAGTGCCGAAATGTGCTTATCGGCGGCGGGGGAGGGGCTTTGGGAGCCGGGATAGTGCCGAAATGCGCTTATCGGGGGCGCGGGAGGGGCTTTGGGAGCCGGGATAGTGCTGAAATGCGCTTATCGGCGGCGCGGGAGGGGCTTCGGGAGCCGAGATAGTGCTGAAATGAGCTTATCGGCGGCGCGAGAGGGCTTCGGGAGCCGAGATGGTGCCGGAATGTGCTTATCGGGGGCGCGGGAGGGGCTTCGGGAGCCGGGATAGTGCTGAAATGAGCTTATCGGCGGCGTGAGAGGGCTTCGGGAGCTGAGATAGTGCCGAAATGTGCTTATCGGGGGCACAGGAGGGGGTTCGAGAGCCGAGATAGTGCCGTAATGCGCTTATCGGCGGCGCGGTCAGACCGCAGTAAAAGCCCATTCGCTTGAAATCACCGCATGCGGCCTGCTATGGTGAGGGAGTCGTTTTAATTTGCCATGACCGAATGATCGAGAGAAAGGTTGCTGAGTAAGATGAAGCTGATCGCGCTAGTAGGCAGTCTGCGCAGGGAGTCCGTGAATTTGAAGCTGGCGTTGACCATGCAGGAGAGGTACCGGGGCAAGTTCGAGCTGGAGATCGCGAATCTCGGCACGCTGCCGTTTTTCGATCAGGACGAGGAGGAGAATCCGCCCGCGTCCGTGCGGAAGCTGAGCGAGCAGGTCGCCGCGGCGGACGGCGTGCTCATTCTGACGCCGGAGTACAATTGGTCGGTGCCGGGCGTGCTCAAAAATGCGCTCGACTGGCTGTCGCGCGGAGACAAGGTACTGATCGGCAAGCCCGTGCTTGCCGCCGGCGCGAGCCCTGGCATGTACGGTACGCTGCGTGGACAGCTGCACCTGCGGGAGATTCTGTCGAGCCCGGGCATCCAGGCGGTCATGCTGCCTCCGGCGGGCAACGAGATCGCGGTCGCACAAGCGCCGCAAAAGTTTGGCGAAGGCGGGGCCCGCCTCACGGACGAACGCACGCTGACGCACATCGACGTCGTCGTCGATCGTTTTCTGGACCTGATCGGACGGCGCTGACCCGTCTTTCGCTAGAAGCCCGAACGTCCGCCTCGGCGGCGTACGGGCTTCTTTGATGTTTGGCTCGGACAAGCTGGGGGTAAAAGCGACTATCATCTATGTTTTGCCGTCGAATTTTGGCGGTGCCGTTATGTCGCAGCCGGCCATTCCACAAGTTAAAGCGAAAGGGAGATCGACGCATGGGCAAGATATTGATTGTCGGGGGCCAAATGGAGAACAAAGGCGCCCAGGCGATGACGTTCACCGTCGTGAACGAAATCAAGATGCGATATCCGGACAAGGAGCTTGTGCTGATCTGTCCGGACGAGGATCGCAACTACGCGTTTCAACTGGTGAAGATGGGGAAGAAAATGAAAGTCGAGCTGCTGGGCGGCGTCTACACGCTGATCGGCAAGTTGATCCCGAACGACGAGCGCGTCAGCATTACCAAGGCGCAGATGAAGGAGATTCTGAAGGAAACCGATCTCATCGTCGACATCAGCGGTTTCGCCCTTTCCTCGCAGTTCAGCATCCGCCATACGATCAATTATTTGGCGAATATCCGGCTCGCCCGGCAGAACAAGATTCCGATGGTGCTGCTGTCCCAATCGTTCGGTCCGTTCGAGTACACCGGCATTTACAAATACGTCATTCCGCCGATGATCAAAAAATACATTCGCTATCCGAAATACATCTACGCCCGCGAGCAGGAGGGAGCCGAGTATCTCGGCAAGTACACGTCCGGCAATCTTCGCAGGTCGGTGGATATCGTGCTGCAGGGCTCGAACCCGTACAATCTGTCTCACCTGTTCCGCGACGGCAACTACATAAAAGGCGAGCCGCTCGCGATCAAGCCGAATGCGGTCGGCATCGTGCCGAACGTCAAGACGATGAAGTACGGCACGCGCCAATCGATGCTGGCGATGTACGAGCGCATGACGCAGCACCTGCTGGATCGCGGCAAAAACGTCTATCTGTTCCGTCACTCCACGGAGGATCTGATCATTTGCCAGGAGATCAAGCGCAGATTCCCGAACGACGAACGCGTGGTGCTGCTGGAGGAGGAGTACGACTGTATCGCGATTCACGACGTACTTGTGCAGTTCGAATTTCTCGTGGCATCCCGTTATCATTCGATCGTGCACGCGTACAAGAACGGCATACCGGTCGTGGCGCTCGGCTGGGCGACTAAGTACCGCGAGCTGCTGGGACGCTTCGGCCAAGGCGAGTACGTATTCGATGTGCGCGACAGCGCGCATATCGAAGCCAATATGATCGCGAAACTCGACGCCATGATCGAGAATCGCGGTGTCGAAGCCGCCAAGATCGACGATACGCTGAGAGAAATTCACCGCGAGAACATATTCGCCGAGGCATTCGCGCTGTAAGCCATAGGCAGAAGGTGTAGATCCGCACAAAAAGCAGCAGGCCGGGACTATGGAAACATAGTTGCCGTACTGCTGCCTTTTTGCATATCCTTATAGGTTGAAGCGTCTAAGCGATCGGCGTCCCATTAGGCAATTGAACCTCGGGCTGCAAGAGAACGACGTCTCCCTTTTCCGGGACGCCGCCGAGAACCAGCACTTCCGATTTGAAGCCGGCGATGCGCCGGGGTGGAAAGTTGACGATGGCGATCACTTGTTTGCCGACGACAGTCTCGGCCGCGTACCGCTTCGTAATTTGCGCGCTGGACGTTTTGATTCCGATCTCCGGTCCAAAATCGATTTGCAGCTTAATCGCAGGTACCTTTGCTTCTCCAAAAAACGCGGCTTCCCGGATCGTCCCGACGCGAATATCGAGTGCCGCGAAATCTTCGATCGTTGCCAATTGTTTCTGCCTCCCTATTTAAATCCTTAAGCCAACTCGCGATTCACGCTCTCCCAGCAACAGGCGCGTAGAATACGTCGCTATGCATATGCCGAATATCGCTCCAGGTGGCAGGATTAGTCGTGTCCGGCATGCGATGCTCCAGTATAGCTTGATACAGCGCCGTTTTTTGTTCTAAATGAGCGATGTGTCTTTTTGCTTCCTCAAGCTTCGCAAGCGCCGCTTCCTTGTGCGCCTTCATGAGGGCTGCGCGCTGCGGAATGGTCGAATCTCCTTCGAGACAGAGCTCGACGTACGTTCTAATGGCTTCGATCGGCATTCCGGATTGCTTGAGGCATTTGATGCCGTGCAGCCAATTGACGGCTTCTTCGTCGAACATCCGTACGTTGTTTTTATCGCGCCGCACGCTCGGCACCAGCCCCTTGTCCGTGTAAAAGCGCACGGCATGCTCGGTAAGTCCGGTTATATGGGCTGCTTCTTTGACTGTGTGCATGCTAATCCTCCCCGTAAAAAAATCGCTTCGATACCGCTTGCCTTCGTGTAACACGAAGGCTTTAAGCTTACTGTAACGCAAATCGGCCGTCCGCGGAAGCACCACGCAGCAGGGAGGACTCCCCGGATACGCGCCGGTTGCCGTTACACATCTGAACAACGGGAGGAACCACCATGCAAACCGTAACGTTAAACAACGGCGTAAAAATGCCGATCATCGGCTTTGGCGTCTACCAGATTCCCGATGCGGAACAATGCGAGAACGCGGTGTACGAGGCGCTGATGGCCGGTTACCGCTTGATCGATACCGCCGCGGGTTACCTGAACGAGGAAGCGGTCGGCCGCGCGATCAAGCGCAGCGGCGTGCCGCGCGAGGAGCTGTTCGTCACGACCAAGCTCTGGATTCAGGATGCCGGCTACGAGAGCGCCAAGCTGGCGTTTGCCAAGTCGCTCCAGAAGCTTCAGCTCGACTATCTCGATCTGTATCTCATTCACCAGCCGTTCGGCGATTACTACGGCGCTTGGCGCGCGATGGAAGAGTTCTATCGGGAGGGCAAGATCAGGGCGATCGGCGTCAGCAACTTCCTGCCCGACCGGCTGATGGACCTTATCGTGCACAACGAGATCGTACCTGCCGTCAACCAGGTTGAGACGCATCCGTTCTACCAGCAGCATGAGAGCGGTGCGTTTATGAAAGAGCAAGGCGTGCAGCATCAGTCGTGGGCGCCGTTCGCCGAAGGGCTGGGCGGCATGTTCGACAACGAAACGCTCGCTTCGATCGCGGCCAAACACGGCAAGTCCGTCGCGCAGGTCGTGCTGCGCTGGCTCGTCCAGCGAGAGGTCGTCGTCATTCCGAAGTCGGTGCGAAAAGAGCGGATCGTCGAAAACTTCGACATCTTCGATTTTGAGCTGGACGCGGACGATCTCCAGCGAATTACCGCACTCGATACGCGGGAGACGCTGTTCCTGTCCTATCACGATCCGAAGTTTGCCAAGATGCTGGGGACGTTGCGGGTTGAGCTTTAAGCTTGAACGGATCTTAACGATCATGCTTTATCTTCAATCAAACAAGGAAGGACAGGTGGAGGCACCTGTCCTTCCTTGGATTTGGCACTAGACATCGCATCAATATCTCTGCTTATACATAAACTCTCTAACGCTGCTCGAAAAGATTAATACCACAGTTGTTAATATAGAAAAGATTAACATGATGATGGTGATTACGTTCAATAATAGAGATGCGTTTGAAGCTACGACTCCTGCAAATAATGCATAAAACAAATTGATAATATTTAATGAATTGATTAGGATATAAATCCATTTAGCGGCTTGAAAACCGTTATAAATAAATAGGCATAGAACGATCATAAGGATTAATCCAAACCAATTGTGAAATATGCCACCCATCAGACTTATTACTAATATCAAAGTAAAAAGGGCTAGGTTGGCTATGATCAGCAGTAGGAGAATCCGCTTACCTGCTTTTTCCTGTTTTTGTATGAGATCCTCATTTTCCATGAAATCTGTCACCCCCCGGCGTACGGTTAAGCGAACATTGTTTACGAATCATCTCTTGCGATCATTAACTTCAGGATCATGAGCACAAGAATGCCAATCAGTAACGCGACGCCACCCCATAATAAATAGTTGAACGTGAAGGCGAATTCAAAGTCATGATCGAACCTTTTCATTTTGAAGGTGACAAGCATGACGATGATTCCCGCAAAGTAAGCAATTAAGAGTGCAAGAGCAGCGTTGTTTAGCAGCCGTTTAACTTTATACGCGTCCATTGGCTCACCCATGATCAGAACATTGCATCTTTTAAAATTATACTTTTTTTCTATTATTTTGTTGCATGATGTATCCGAGAGCGGTGGCAAAAAAAGAACCGATCGGCATCAAGCCGATCAGTTCTTTGCGTGAGGATAGAGGCACGGCAAACGTTAGCTACTTCAGCTCCAGCTCGACGACCGTCCCGCGCGCATCCGGCAGCGGATAAGTGTAGTGCACCGGCGTAGCGAAATTGAAGAAGGCGTCGGCTTCGAAAAGCGCGGCGTTCCAGGGACGGGATACCGGGAGCTCCGAGCCGTCGGCGAGCAGCCGCGCGCGCTTGATGCGGTCCGCGAGACCGGCCAGGTTAATCGCGCCTACGCTTTGTTCGAAAACGTGCGCGTACAGCTTGTTGCCCTTTTGCGTGTAGCGTCCCCAATCGGGCTTCGGCAGCTCCGCCTGTCCGCAGCCGTAGATGCTGTCGCCGTTCAGCGCCATCCAGTCGCCGACTTCGGCCAGGATCTCCAGCGACTGCCGCGGGATGCGCCCGCGCGCGTCGGGCCCTACGTTCAGCAGCAGGTTGCCGTTTTTGCTGACGCATTCAATCAGCTTGCGGATGACGAGGGTCGGCGACTTGTAGTTCGTGTCCGAAGCGACGTATCCCCAGTTGTTGTTCAGCGTCACGCAGGCCTCCCACGGGATCGGCTGGCCGTCTTCGGCGGTCACGCCGGTCGGCGGGATAATCTGCTCGGGCGAGGCGAAGTCGCCGGCATACGTGAGGGGTTCCTTCGTGTAAATGCTGCCGCCGCCTTCTCCGCCGGCCTCCAGCCGGTTGTCTATCACGATGTGTGGCTGAAGCTCCCGCATCATGGCGATCAGCTCCGAAGCGCGCCACTTCTCGCCCTGCATGACGTCGTAGGAGAAGTCGAACCACATCAGATCCAGCTTGCCGTAGTCCGTCAGCAGCTCGCGGACTTGCCCGTGCATATATTCGAGATAGCGGTCAAAGGTTGCCGGATCCCGTTTGTACGCTTCGTTGTCCCGCATCGGGTGGTAGAGGTCTCCGTGAGCGGGAAAGTCTTCATGATGCCAGTCGATCAGCGAGTAATAGAGCCCGACCTTGAGTCCCTCCGCGCGGAACGCTTCCAGAAACTCCGCCACGAGGTCGCGTCCGGCCTTCGTTTTCGTCGACTTGTAGTCCGTCAGCTTGCTGTCGAACAGGCAGAAGCCGTCGTGATGCTTGGCCGTCAGCACGGCGTACTTCATGCCGGCCTGCCGCGCGGCGCGCGCCCAAGCACGCGGATCGTAGTCTATGGGATCGAACTCGTCGAAATAAACCTGATAGTCTTCCACCGAAATGCGCTCCACGTTGCGGATCCATTCGCCGCGCGCCGGAATCGCGTACAGCCCCCAATGGATAAACATACCGAACCGGTCCTGCAAAAACCAGCGCGTCCGCTCCTGGCGGTCCAGCCATTCCTGATTATGTGCCATCGTCGCGACTTCCTCCGTTATAATAGGGATAGGCTCTCGGCCTTGCCAGCCCAGTGTACCAGCATCGGGCGGGAGGCGGGAGGGACGCGGTTAAGGCTTGCGGGTATCAAATTAACCTCGTTCGAGAACGCTGCCATACTTACGGGAACGCGGGGGGAAAACGATGGGCAACGGAACGGCCGGGATCGGCGAACTTGACGACATACTGCCACAGCTCCGAATCGACGTGATCGAGGCGCATTATTCGCAGTGCAGTCCCGTGTGGCGGGAGATCGATTATATACCTGCCCACAACAAGCTTTATTACATATGCGAAGGCGAGGGCTGGCTGCGCATCGGCGACAAGGAGCTTCGGCCGCAGCCGGGGGAGCTGGTCGTGATGCCGGCCAACGTGCTTCAATCGTTTTCGGCGATCGAAGGACGCAGGCCGTTTTTAAAATATTGGTGTCATTTCACCGCGGACATCGGGGATGCCGGGCTGTTTTCATGGCTTGACATGCCGTACCGGATGACGATAGATGCTGAGCTGCGTGAGGAGGTTGGCCGCAAGTTTGAGGCGCTCGTCGCGTGCGCGGCCGAACGGGGGATCGGTGCGAGACTGCGGGAAAAAGCGTATCTGCTCGAGCTGCTGGCGCCGGTCGCAGAGCGGGCCGCGATCAGCCGGACGGGCGGAACCGCGGAGGATGCGGAGCGAATCATGCAGATCACGCGTTACGTCGAGACGCATCTCGCGAATGAGCTGACGCTGGACAGCCTGGCCGACTACCTGCATCTGCATCCCAACTATTTGGTCAAATACTTCAACCAACGCTTCGGCATGCCGCCGATCCGGTACGTGAACCGCAAACGCATGGAGCGGGCCCGGCTGCTGCTTCGGACGACGGACCGCAGCATCAAGGAGATCGCCGCAGCCGTCGGGTACCCGGATACGAACCACTTCGCCAAGGCGTTTCGCCGCGAGACGAGCGCAAGCCCGTCGGCGTACCGGTCGGGGGGCGGAGCGGGGGGCGAAGGGTAGGGGGGCGAGATCAGGCCGTGCATGCGCGGCCTCCTGCAAGGGGCGTTTATGGGGTGGGATTGGCGTGTTGGCGGCGAAATAAGGATGTGGCGTATCGTTAACATGCTAGGATCGCGTGCTTGGGGAGAGATAAGGATGCGCGGTATCGTTAATGAGCGGGGATGGCGTGCTGGCGACGAAATAAGGATGTCGCGTATCATTGCTTTGCCGGGATCGCATGCTTGTGGAGAAATAAGAATGTGCGGCATCGTTAATGAGCGGGGAGGGCGTGCTGGCAACGATATAACGATGTGGCGTGTCGTTAATTCGCCGCGTAGCGACAGTGAACGCAAAAGGAACGCCGGGGCCACCGTCCCCGACGTTCCTTTTTTAACGATTAAGAAAGTATAAAAGAAACGCTTATCGTATACGCGGAGCTGCTTTTGGAGGAAGAGCACAACTTCAATGATTTGACATGGCTGAGAAGGTGGGAGAAAGTGTTGAAAAGCAGTTAATCGGCGCTCTAATCCGGGATTCGAGGGAATAAGTGTTCAACCGCAATTATTTGGTTCAGAACCGGATCGAAACGTTAAAATGCGGGAAATTAATTGCGCTTCAACACTTATTTGCCCAAGGATGTCGCGATCACGGGAAATAACTGCTTTTCAACCGTTATTAGATAGACGTTGTCGTGCCATCGAACCTCTCAGCCGGACCGCTCCTGAGCGTTTGTCGCGATTTGTCATGCATTTCAGGCGGTCGGGGAGAATGGCAGTCCGCAGATTGTACACGAGACTGTTGCAAAAGACCGTCAGGGCGTGCCCTGATGGCTTTTTAGATGCGCTTCGCGACTTCGGACCTCGCCGTCCGGCAAGCGCTCAGATGGCCTTCCAGCCGGCCGATGAGATCGTCGAGCCCGTCGCGCAGCGCCTCCGGATCGACGGAGGTGGCCGCCTGCAGCTCGGCTGCCAGTGCGTCCGGCGTCGGCAGCGCCGCGAGCAGCTCGCGCAGCGTCGCCATCGTCCGCGCGCCGGCCGCCGCAGCCGCCATCGCCGCCACGGCGCCTGCCGCATCGGCCTGGCCAAGCGCGCCAACTCCCGGTTGCGCCGCCACAGCCGCAGAAGCTGCCGCCGCCGCGCCAGCCGTCTCGGCGGCTGGATGCGGCTGGGCGCTACCCGCTCCGGCCGCGCCCTTGGCCTCCGCTTTTTTTCGCTGCGCCTCTTCGCGCTCCGCTTCTTCGCGCTCGGCCTCGGCTTCCGCCTTGCGACGCTCCGCATCCGCGGCCGCTCGGGCACGCTCCTTGCGGCTTGCCTCGTAGGCGGACCAGGTGTCCAAAAGACCGGGCCCGTCTTTGTACAGCAGCTGGCTCTTCGTGCGCTCCGAGATCGAAGCGTCCTTGAACAGCTTGGCGATCCGCTTCACGTCGATGACGGGCATCTCGTCCTTCGCCATCGTCAGCGCGAGGGGATCGCGGTACTCCATGGGCAGATCCTTGAGCGGGAGCATCTGGTCCTCGGTCAGCGTGCCCTTGCGGATGTCGGTGCCGCTGACGACGAGCTTCTTGACCGCGGGCCCGAACTTCAGCAGCTCGCATTTGTTTTTGATATAGGACTCCGGCTTGCCGAGCTTGGCCGCCAGAAACTTGACCGAGCTCGCGAACTTGGGATCGTTCAGCAGCTTGTCGAACGCTTCGCCTTCCTCGATCGGGGTGAAGCCTTCGCGCGTCAGATTCTCGGCGACCTGCTCGAGGTAGATCTCCGTCTCGTCCGTCGCGTCCGACACGATCGCAGGGATCGTATCGCGGCCGAGCTTCGAGCAGGCCAGGTACCGGCGGTTGCCGTAAATGATCTTGTAGCGCCCGCCCTCGGCCTTGCGTACCTTGATCGGGGACAGCAGGCCGATCTCGCCGATGCTGTTCACAAGCTCCTGCAGCGATTCCTCGCCGAACCGGTAGCGGGGCTGATCCTTATCTTCGTCGATCAGATTCATAGGCAATTCGATAATTTGCATGTCGGCGTAGTCTCCTGTACGAATAATGGACGCCGCGCGGGCGCCATCGGCTTATCTGTCTATTATAGTACAGGTTGTATCGGATAGGAACGCACGATCCCCAATGTCTTCGCTGGCGACACCTTCCTATGCAAAAAAAGAAGCCGCGAACGCCGAAGCGTCGCAGCCTCTTTTCACAAGCTTGTCCGGCATTACTTACTGCACGGCGATTTGCTCTGCGCCTTGCGCGTCGACCGTGTACTTATGGTTGGTCGCCGCTTCTTCGATGTCGGCGAATGCCCAGTGGGTAGCCGGCACATCCGTAAAGGTAACTGTAGTCGCCCCGTTCAGCGGACCGCGGCCGAACAGACGGTTCAGCACTTTGACGGCTTCGGCGCGCGTCAGTTTCTGATCGGGCTTGAACGTCTGACCGGCATAGCCCGTCATAATGCCTGCAGACGTAACGTAAGAGATCGCGTCCGCAGCCCAGTGGCTGTCGGCTACGTCGCTATAGTTGCCGTTGCCGGGGTTCGCGACGCCTTGCGACGTCGTCGGCCCCTTCTGCATCCAGCGGGCGGCGATCGCAGCCATCTGCGCCCGCGTGACGGAGCCTTCCGGATCGAACATCGTGTCGGAGACACCGCCCATAATGCCTGCCGACTTGGCTTTAAGAATCTCGTCCTTCGCCCAGTGTCCGGCTTTGACGTCCGAACCCGCGGTCATGCCTGCGGAAGCCGTGACGTCAGGCAGGTTGCGTGCGAGCATAGCCGCCATTTGGGCGCGCGTCACGAACGCATTGGGACGGAAGTCCGCGCCGAATCCGTTAATATACGGCGTATGCGCGGTGGGCGTTGGGGTTTGCGTTTGGGTGCCGTTCAAGCCGTCCGCGTAAACGATGGCGAAGGTGCTGAATTTTTGCACGGTGAACTGAATGCCCGTCATGTTGTTCATCGTGACGACTTTGCCTTGGATCAGTTCCTTGGTGCCGTCGCTGTGCTCGGCGTAGACGCCGAGATGGTTCAAGATGCGGTTGCGCTCCGCCGTATCGGTCGGCAGACCGTTTTTCAGCGGCAGGAACAGGCTCGCTTCGCGGCTTTGCAGGTTCGTCTCGATCTGCATCGGACGACCGTAGATTTTAATAGATTCGTCCTTGACGTAATCCTGAACGGCTTTTTCCTGCTTGGCTCTCGTCTCGATCTGTACGCGTCCGTCTTCGGTCTTGACCGGCACGAGACGGAAGTACAGATCCTGTCCGAAGCCGGAGAGCGAAGCGGTCGGAATCGACACGATGCCGTCGCCGGTGGACAACTCGAGATTCATTTTACCGTCATTAATTTGCGTCAAGGCTGCCGCCGGAATCGTCACCGATATTTCCGAAATTTTGTCTTCGGAGTCGGGGATGGCGATGCGGACGGTGCTGCCGCCTTGCGCCTTGGCTTTGTCCACGGCTTCCTTGGCGATATCGGCAGACAGCGTTACGCTGTCCGTCACTTTGCCGGACGCATCGGTCGTGCGGGTGACCGGCGTACGGGCCAGGCCGCTGCCGTCGCCGCCCTGAACGTCGACATAGCGCGTTTCCGTATTGTTCGACGGCACATACACATAAGGCGCGTTAAAAGAGACGGTGGTCGTCGGGCTTGTGCTCCTTACGCCGTTCTCCTTGACGCGGACGAGCACGGTGACATAACCGGAGAATACCGGCACATTTTCGGGATCGTAGCTCTTCCACGTCTTGCCGTCATCGGTCGAGTACTCCATCGTCGCATCGGCGCCGACGAGCTTGTCCGCATTGTCGTCGGCCGTGACCGAAGGCGCTGCCGGCGTAAAGAATTCGTTGAAGGCAGACTGGATCGCAGCCAGGTCGGCAAAGCCGCCTTCGGGGCGATGTTCGAGCATCCAATTGCTAAGCGCTTCATACGCATCCTCAGGGAAGGCGGGATCGTTCATTTTCGACAGATCCAGATCCCAATCTTCAATTTGTGCGTTTTCCTTTTGTAAAGTATCGGCCATCAACTGCGTTGCTTGAAGGAATTGCAACGATTCGGACATTTGCTCCGTCGTCAATGCCTGGTTTACCGGCGGATACTTATCTATCAAACCCAGCAGGATAAAGAAGAGTCCTCCGGCCACGTTATCGACCTCTTGGCCTTCCGGCAATTTATCCAAGGTTGTTAGTGCCAAATACATATAATAGGCATAAATCGATTTTTCGACGGGCGTGAAGGCCATGTAAGCATCGGCTAGCTGAGTGAACTGCTCGGCCCCCTTGGCGTCCGGGAACACGGTGTCGAAGTTGGCGACATGTTCGAACACGGCATCGATTGTGGAAGCGACGGCAGGCAAGCTCCGGTCGTCCAGCAAGCCGATCGGGCTGGCCACCAGATCCGAGACGTACTGCAGCTGTTCGACGCTCGTAAACGCATAGGGATCGGGCTCCTCGTTATTGCCGTTGCTGCCGGTATTTCCGATATTGAAGTTCATGATGGTCTTGGCCCAAGACAGCTTGATGGCGTCGTTCCAATTCTCGAAGCCGTCAGGCAGCTTCAGGCCGAGCTCCGGGTCGGTCAGCGCATCAAGCATGGCCGTCTCATCTTCGGCTGCAATGGCTTGATTGACGGCACGGAGGGTCAAGAAGTTGTCGATCGTGGATTGAACATCGGCTACGCTAGCATAGCCGGCTTCCGGACGCTGGTCGATCAACCGCTGGGCAAGGGCCAACCAGTTTCCTATCGTTACCTCGTCCGCTTCCAGGTCGGCTCCCAAGATCTCTACAGCTTTGCTGAGGTCGATACCCATATCAGCCATCGGAACATCGGGATATTCGGATTCGAAGTCATCGTTGTCATCCGCATAGCTGAGAAACCCCATCAGCACATAGAGCATATCCTCAGCGGTCTCCGGCCGGCTAAAGCCTGGCGCTCCGCCCTCCGGATCGAACAGCATCATGACGATATAAAGAGGCGTATATTCTTCGCTGACGCTGGCCTTGGCGATTTCGTTTTGAATATAAGTGTCGTGAATATGCCGGTCAGCCGGCGACATGGCTTTAACGTGATCTAGCGCTGCTTTCAAAAACTCGATATCCGGGGAATTGGGGAACAACGTCTCGATCTCAGAAGACATCGACAGAATCTGATTGATCTTGCCGCTTATAGCATCCAAGCTCACATCATCGCCCGAAGCATACAAAATGGCGATCACATCCAGCTTGAATTGAATTTGCTTAATGTTCTCAAAGTCTTCGTTTGCACTGGGTTGGAAAAAGCCTTTGATAAATTCCATGGCGCTGGACAGGTCTCGTTGGTCCCAATTAGCGAAGTTGTCCGGCAGGGTGAGGTCTCCTGCTTGTTCGCCATCGGTAAGCGCTGTCAATAAGCTCGATTCATCTGCTGCTTCATTGACCGCAGCGACCGTGGCATTTGGCGCGGCTGCGGCGCTGGCGATTTTCCAGCTGCCGACCATACCTAACAGCGGTTGAAGCAATAAGAGGGCGACGAGCAGCCGAGCGACAAAGCTAGCGTTTTTTGAGCGCATCTCTCAGTTCCCTTCTTGTGATGTATTTAAACTCAATAAAAATTAACACCGCATTAAAACTTGTTAAACACATTAATTTCCATAGGATAAAGAAAGAGGTGTTCTGTAATTGATCGAATAACGGCAAGTGTTTTGGTGTTTTAAAGCAGCGTCGGCGCGGGGCCATCTCCTACACCCATCTTAGGCTTTGCTTAAGGCGCTTTTTCCGTAGGCAAGCTGAACCTTAACGTGAGCTTCGTCCATTTTTTCCGTTTGCCCGCGAACGTTACCGAATCTCCCCGTAGAGCCGATTTGCCTCAGATTGATTCGTGATTTCACCCCCTTCCAACTATATTCGCTTTGAATATCCAATTGGAGGTCCCAGGCTGTATGACTCGGGTCGTAGCGAAGTCATGACCGGCATGACAAAAGCGATGACGGCTGCTCACTAGTGGGATCGGGAGCTGCGATTTACGCTTGATTATAGATTCGCCGAGAATACGGAGGTATCGTGATGAGGTTTATACGAATGCAACAGCTGCACTTGATGCTGAGAATGGTGGTCGTGCTGGCGCTGATGCTCGGCAGCGTGCTGCCCGGCGGAGTGACGCGGTCGGCGATGGCCGAGGATCCGCCTGAGGAAACGATGGCACCGCCGGAGGATGTAAGGAATCTGGACTGGAGCCTTATCGATTACAATCGCGTGCAGCTGCAATGGGAGAAGCCCCTGCTGCCCGACAGTGCAGAGGAAGATCCGAATATCGAGAAGTACGAGATTTACGAAGCGGGGTCCGATGAGGTGTTTGCGGAAACGCAGGATACGCATGTCGTCATCGGCGACCTGGCTCCCAAGCGAATTTACAACTTTATCGTTAAGGCCGTGAATACGGAAGGAGGGCGGTCTTCGGGCGAAAGCACATATCCGGGCACTTCTCCGCAATACGCGGCCGAATTGGCGTCAGCCTCCATCGGAGGCGACGACGACCGCATGCTGGCCTTAAGCGCGGATGGCTCAACGCTGCTGCTGGCAAGCGGCGCAGGCTCCTCAATTTATGAGTACAAGACGGCGACGGGCGTACTGCGCGCACTCCCCTTGACAGAAGATGGGGGACCGCTTAACGAGTCGATCAATGGGCTGTCCGTCAGCGGAGACGGTTCGGCGATCGTTTTTGCTACGGCATCCGATAATTTGAAAGGAATTCCGCAGCCGGGCGGAGAGAAAACCGTTTACGCATACGATGTCCACACCGACAAACTACAAGCCGTAAGCCAGCCGGGTGCGAGAAGTACGGAGCCTTCGATCAGCGGCGACGGCAATCGGATCGTCTACGTCGAAGACTCCCAGATTTATCTTTACGAGCGTCAGTCGAATACGCGTGTTCTTGTGAGCGCCAATACGGAGTCGTTGCCGAGCGACGATTTCAACTACCGTCCCGTGATCAGCGCCGACGGCAAGTTTATCGCCTATTATTCGACCGCTTCGGATCTCGCCGGCGTTCCGGCGGATGGCCCGACGCAGTCCTTGATCGTATACGACGCAGAAGCGCATGCCGTAGACAGCTATTCGCAGGAGGCGAGCAGCTACAATCAGCTCGCGATCAGCGAAGACGGCTCCAGGATTGCCTTTATCGCGCGTTACAGCGGCTTTGCGAAGCCCCATGTGTTCGATAGGATTACGGGAGAAACCAAATATCTCAACAACGATCGCCCCCAATCGGAAGATAAAAACAAATCGTATTCGGGCATCTCCATCAGCGGGGACGGACGTACGGTCGCGGCGGATCTTCTGCACCACGACAAGGCGCCGGGCCAAGCGAGCGCCTTCGGAGAACGCTTCGATCTGACCGAAAACCAGGACGGAGGAATCGTCGTCGCGAAGGTTTCGCAAACGTTCAATCCCGCATATACGACGGCGCGCAATACGCTCGATCGCGACGGAAAGCGTCTGTACTTGCTGAACGTGTCGACGCTATATGTCGAGTGCAGCGAGGCGTGCGGTTCCGGCGGGCCTGGCGGCGGCGTCCAGACCTTGTCCTGGAGCGTGCCGGGCGACGCTTGGGCAGGCGATGAGCTGAAGCAGGGGACCACATTAAATCTGCAGGCTTCCGGTAAACCGAGCCTTGCGCTTGAGGCTATCGTCGACTACAGCCTGTTGTCCGAATCGGGACCGCCCGAGAAGAAGCAGACGATCGTCCAGCTGACCGAGGATGCGCAGGCGGCGGGCGTCTATCGCGGACAGTGGCAGCCGCCTGCGGGAACGAACTCCGTCGACAAGCTTTCCGCCAGGGAAAAAAACGCGGGAGATACGGTCTCCGCGCCGGGGACGCCTATTCGGATTGCGGGTACGCTGCGCGTCACCCTCTCCGGAACGGAAGGCCTGCCGGAGGCGATGACGCTGACGGCTGCGCATGAGGGCAAAGCCCCTGTATCGACGACGATTCGGCCGGGCGCGCAGTCGTACGATCTCCCGCTCGCGGCCGGGTCGGCATACACGGTCAAGCTGACGGCGAAGCCCGACGAGGAGAGCGAAATAGAGCTCGCTGCGGCTGCAGGCGTTCAGGTGACAGGCGGCGCCGTGACGCCGCTCTCACTGACGCCGGTGCTGTCGGCGGCACTTCAGGTCAAGGTCGATGTTTACGGCGAGCCCGCTGCAGAAATTAAAGTCATATTTAAGAAAGACGGCAGCGACGAGACGGTCGCCGAGGTCAAGCCGGACGAGAACGGAATCGCGATGCTCCCCGGAAGTCAGACGGCGGGAGAGGCGTTCAAAGTATCGATCGCCGTTCCGGCCGGTTATGTCGCAGACGCGGAGCAGCGTATCGTGCTGCGGCTCGGTGCGAATGCGCTTCGCTTCACCGTTAAAAAAGAAGACGCGGCCGTACGCGAGCTTTTCATGACTTATACAAAGGTGATTACCGGTACAACGTACGAATCGCTGCCGGTGCAGGACAGCGACGCGACGCTCGTCGTGCAATCGGACGCCGGACAGCAATTGGCCGCGGACGTCAACTATTGGTTCTGGGAAAACCAGAATGACGCAGAGCCGGTCAAGCGGACGGCACGCATCGCGCTCGCCGAACAGGAAGGAAGCGGCAGATACACAGGCGGCTTCCGGATCGCGGGCGGCGTATCCAAGATTGAATCGGCTCGCGTTATCTATAATGGCCATGCAGTCGACCGGGATTACCCAATCGGAAAAAACGTCGCCGGCAGAATGACCTTCCGGATGCCTGAGCCCGCCAATCCGCTCGAGGGCTGGGAGTCGGCCGCTGGGGAAAGCTGGCTGAAGGTCGCCTACTTTAAGGACAGATACATGAATTATTCCGCGAACGGCATTCTTGGAGATGACCTGACGCTGACTTTCGACGTCCCGTTCCCGGGTATCGAGTATGCGGCGACGCTGTCGCCCAAGAGCGGCTCGGCGCTCTCCAACCTGCAATTTACTGCCAAGCAAACAGGCTATGGACGCAGTGACTTCATAGATATTCCTGCAGCCTACTTTGTATCGCTGGCAGCAGTTCTGCGATTTGAAGACGGCGCGGAGGGCGGGGCGAAGTATTGGTTGGCAGACCCGGCCGGCGCTGTCGTAAGCGAAGGATCCGCTTGGATCGGCCGGGACAGCAAGCTTAGACTGCCGCTTAAGCTGTCCTCGGGCGGAACCTACCGGCTGAAGCTGTTGCCCAACGATCCGGCGTATCAACCTGCCGAGCAGCCGATCGTGATCGATCGCATTAACGTAAATGCGAGCGTGACCTTGCAACCGAAGCCGCTCGGGAAGCTCGAGGGCGTCGTAAAGGGCAAGGACGGCAAGGCAGCGGCAGACGCTCAGATCGTAGCCGAGCTGCTCGACGACGGCAAGAGCAAGCTTTTCTATGCAAAAACGAATGCCGCGGGCGCCTACTCGCTGCAGCTGCCGAAAGGTCAAATCCTGATTCGCGCGATCGCGACATCGTCCGTTCAGGGCTATCAGAGCCAGCAGGAGTCCGTCCGGATCGCTGCGGGCAAGACAGCGCAAAAAGCGCTTCAGATTCTGGATTTTGCCGATGTGGGCGTGAAGCTGTACACGCTGCAGCCGGGCGGCACCTGGCAGGGACCGATACCGATCGACGCATTGGTAGCAGGCACGTACAAGTTAGGATCCGATCGGATTATCCAGTCGCTGCAATCCCGCATGATTCTGCGCGCGCTGCCCGGTGAGACGGTCCAGATCTGTGCGGACGGCCGGGACCTAAGATTGTCAGCCGAATGCAAGTCGGTCGTAATCGGCGAAGACGGCAAGGCCGAAGTTGAGCTTCGTCTTAAAAACGAATCCTCCAAAGCTGCGGTCCGACTGCTCGGCGAGGACGGACAGCCGCTGACAAGCGCTTTCGTGGAGCTGCTTAACAGCGAAGGTGAATATATACCTAACATTAACTACAACCTTGCGCCAGGCGAAGAGCGCGGCATCCTGACGCTGCAAGGCTCGGGCAGCTATAAAGCGACCTTCTACGCAAACGGCAGCTTTGCGGAAATTTCGTTCAGCACCTCGCAAGGAGAGACGACCGACCTTGGCGTGGTCGAGCTGCAGCCGTACGGCGCGTTCGCGAGCGGCAAAGTCAAGCAGGCTGTGACGGTGTCCGATACGAAGGTGGCGCCCGGCAGCATCACGACGCTGCGCGTCTTGTATCAGAATTATTACGGGCAGACGCTTGCCGCCGAGGATGCACAGCTCGTCGTTGCGCTGCCGGCCGGCGTCGAGCCTGTCGAAGGCACGGCCATCGTGGCCGGCAAGGCGGCATCCTACAAGGTGGAGGGCAGGAATCTGATCGTCCCGGTCGGTACGGTCGCGGACGACAAGCAGCAAAGCGCGCAAGTCAAGCTTCGGTTTGACGAAGCGGTGGGCAACGAGCCCGCGCTCCAGGCTTCCATCCGCTACAAGATGAAGGGCGAGCAGTCAAGCGAGATGTTGGGCATGGCCGTGCTGTCCAAGGTTCGCGTCTCGCTCAGGGCGCCGGCAATGACGGTCAAGCGCCAGCTATCGCTAGGCGGTTCGGCGCCTGCGGGAGCCGCCGTGACGATTTACGACGGCCGGAACCCGATCGGCACCGCCACGGCCAACAAAGACGGTATATGGTGGGCTGACGCGACGCTGACCGGGAGCGACGGCGTCTATGTGGAGCATAGACTAAGCGTTGAAGCCGTCGATGGCGCAGGGGCGCGAGTCACCGGCGAAGAAGCCGTCGTCGTCTACGATCCGAACGATCCAGGTCTGGTATCGATGACGATTTTGTCGAACCACAAGGAAGTAACCTTTAATGTTGAAGGCGGCGTTGCCGTATTTCCGCTGTCACTCGTTAACAACGTCCCGATCTCCTACCGGCTTAACTTCAGGGATCCCGAGCGTGTATACGACGTCCGTGTGCAGAACGGGGATACGCTGTCGCAGGCGGCAAAGGGAACCGACGGCGTCTATCGGGGCGTGATGCCCTTCTCGAGGAACTACGGTCAAGTATGGATCGACTACCGGACGAAGACCGATTCGGCCGAGCTGGCCGCCCGTCCGGCGATTACCGAGGAGGAGCTGCGGAATTCGCTGCCGGCGGAGCTGCGGGATATCGTGGTGACGCGCGTGACGAATGCGGGAGAAGAAACGCCTGACCGCGAGCGGCTGCCGGAAGGCGAATTCGAAGCCGAAGTGCAATTGGCGGAAGGCGTCACGTCCACGATCCGGGGAACGTTTAAATCGGTGACCTATTCGACTGGCGACAAGGATCTGGCTTGGCAAGCGAGCACGGGGCTTTCCGTCTACAATTTCAAGGAGAGCTATAAAGAGCGCAAGGACGGATCGTTGGAGGCGACCGTCAGCTTCATTATGCCGGCCGCTTCGGCTTCGGCCCGCGGGATTAAGGGCGTCTCTGTCGGCGGCATCGCGATTACGCTGAATGGCCTGATTAAGTTTGGGGAAGCCGGATTTAAGGGTTGGTCTGCAGCAAAAGTGGGGTCCAATCCCTTGAAGAATTTTACGCGCGCCCAGGATTTGCTGAAGGCGGCCGAGGCGATATGCGACCCACAGGCCAGAGAATATTATTCGCACTTCGCAAGGGAAGTCGTGTTCGATATTAACGCCCACTTTGCGTTTTCCAACTACCTGAAAGTCATCAAAACTTTAGGCAAAATAAGCGCCGGGCCGGGTTTGTTGTATAGCGCCGCGAGCGAATATGCTTCTATGACGTTCAAGGAAATCGAAAACAACGAACTGGACGAACTCGAAGAACACATTAAAAAATACTCGTGCAAGCTGAAGCCTTATCCGCCGACGGATCGCAAGGATCCGCCGGCAGCATCGCCCAAGTATATCTGGGATCCGAGCGGTTATGTGTACGAAGGCATGCCGTCCAATCGCGTGGAAGGTGCGACCGCTACGGTCATGGAGCTGGTCGGCGACGACTGGACCGTTTGGGACAGCGAGTGGTACGGACAAGAGAACCCGCAGTCTACCGACCGGGAAGGCCGGTACGGATGGGACGTACCTGAGGGCAAGTGGAAGGTTCGCTACGAGAAGGATGGCTACGAGACGGCATACAGCGATGCACTGGACGTACCGCCGCCGCAGCTCGAAGTCAACGTGCCGATCGTCTCGTACGCGGCGCCGGAGGTGGAGTCCGTGCGTCCGGTACCGGGCGGAGCCGGCGTGACTGTGTACTTCACTAAGCCGGTGAATGTCGAGTCGCTTGAGGATGCGTTCGCGCTGAGGGATGGGACAGCGGCGGACGTCACGGGAACGGTCAAAGCCAAAGATGTTTATACGTCCAAAGATGGATTGTCGCTTGCGATGGAGGCCGAATTCGTTCCCGATTCCGCGCTTCGCATCGGTGACAGCTATACGCTGACGGTGCTCGGCATGGTACAGAGCTATGCGCGCGTCCCGATGGGCGAAGACTGGAAAGCGACATTTACGGTGGAAGCCGCCGACACGACACCGCCGGCAGACGTCTCGGCGCTTGCAGGCGGAATGACGGACGAAGGCGCCGTGCTGACGTGGCGCGATCCATCCGACAAGGATATCGCCGCTGTGCGCATTTACTGGAAAAAAGCGTCGGATGCATCGTTCGGCGAACCTGTCACCGTACAGGCCGGCACGATGTGGGGAGCCGTCCCCGGGTTGGACGCGTCTTCCGCCTATGAATTCAAGACCGCTGCCGTTGACGAAGCGGGCAATGAGGCGCGCGGCGTCGCATTCCACTGGACGCCGCAGAGCGTCGCGGACTTAACGGCGCCCATGCCGATCTCCGAATTGGCGGCAAAGGCGCACGGAGACAGTGCGATCCGGCTGACGTGGACCGATCCGCCATCCGTCGATCTGGCGAAGCTGCGTATCGAATGGCGGATCTCCGATTCAGAAGACAAATACGCGACGGCCGAAGTGGAAAAAGGCAAAGGCGAGTTTACGGCCGACGGCCTGAAGCCGCTCACCGAATACGAGCTCCGCGTAATTGCGGTCGATGCTTCGGGGAACGAATCCAAGCCCGTCGGCGTATCGGCCTCGACCGGCGCATCCGGTCAGAGCGGGGGACCGGGCGGATCGGGAGGCGGCGGTCAGAAGGATCCGAACGAGGAGACCGCCGATCTCGGAGAAGCGGGCGCGAGCTTGAGCTTCTTCGGCGGCAAGTTCAAGCTGCAGCTGCAGGGCAGCGGCGGCGCGGCTGGCGCAGCTAAAAAGGTGACGGTATCGAAGGCACAGAATCCTCCCGCCCCGACTGACCCGCATCTGCGTGCGCTATCGGACGTTTACGCCTGGAAGCTTGCAACGGACGGCAAGCTGTCCGCACCGGTCAAGCTGACGATTGCATACGATTCGGCAAAGCTGGCTGGCGGCGATATTCGCAAGCTGGGGCTGTACCGTCAGGATGCTGCCGACAAGACGCGGTGGACCTATGTTGGCGGCGTCGTGGACGGCGCGGCCGGCACGGTGGAAGCGGAGTCGACGGAGCCCGGCGCTTATGCGGTGCTCATCGCCGAGTATACGTTCGGCGATCTGGCCAATCACTGGAGTCGCGGAGATGTCGAGGTGCTGGCGGCGCGCGGGATCGTGACCGGGGATCCGGACGGCTCGTTCCGTCCGAACGGGAAGCTGACGCGGGCGGAGTTCGTGAAGCTGCTGCTGCCGTTTTTTGCAAACCGGGCGGGAGCGAACCAGGGATCCTCCAGATCTTATGCCGATGTGCCGCGGGACGCCTGGTATGCGGAGGCAGTATCGATCGCAACGACGGCAGGCATCGTGCAGGGCGCGGACGGCAAGTTCAGGCCGACCGATCCGGTCACGCGCGAAGAGATGGCCGTCATGCTGTATCGGGCGCTCGGTATCGTCACGGACGATCTGGATCCCGAGAAGCTGCTGAGCGTATTTAACGACGGTGCTAAAGTGTCTGGCTGGGCGAGGATGCAGGTTGCCTATGCCGTCAAGGCAGGGCTGCTCAAGGGCAGCGGCGGCAGGCTGAATCCGGGCGCGACCGCCACGAGAGCCGAGGCGGCAACCGTGCTGCTCCGCGTGCTGGAGGCGCAAGGAAAGATCATGAAAAAAGAATAGCACGCCGGTTCGAATAGGAAAGTCGCTCCTCCGTCGCATGCATGACGCAGGAGCGATTTTTCTGTCGCCATGACTCGGCCCTGCGAAGTCATGACCTGCATGACAAAAGCGATGACGGCTCTTCACTAGTGAAATCAACGACTAAAACTTACGCTAGAAATAGCCATTATCGAAAATAAGGAGAATGATCCGACATGACCGCAGCAGCAGCAGCTCAAAGAACGATACACAATCCGCAAATCGGGGACGCCGTAACCTTCCTGACGACGGCCCAGGAATCGGGGGGCGCTTACGAGTGGGTAGAGGTCCGTCTTCAACCCGGAGGCGGTACGCCCTTGCACTACCATACGACGTTCGAAGAGGAGTTCGAAGCGTTGGACGGCAGGCTGTCGCTCGACTGCGACGGCAAGACGCTGTTGCTGACGCCCGGCCAGAAAGCGGTAGCGCCCCTGGGCTCGAAGCATCGCTTTTACAACCAGGAGAAGACGGAGATCGTGTTCCGTGTGAAGGTGGTGCCGGCTCGCAGCTTCGAGAAGTTTCTGCGCATGCAATACGGTCTCGCCCGCGATGGCAGGACAGGCGCGAACAGCATGCCGAAGAGCATGCTTGAGCTGGCCGTGGTCATCCGCATGGGCGAGAGCTACCTGATCGGTCCGCCGGTCTGGCTGCAGAAGGGCATGTTCGGACTGCTGTACCGGATCGCGCGGTGGCGCGGCGTGGAACGGAGGCTGCTCGCGCTCTATTGTACCGAGACGCCGGGTGAGATAGGCGCCGGCGAGCCGTATGTCGGGATCTCCGGTCGGTGAATGAACCATGATTCGCGCTGAATGCCCCGGCCGGAAGAGGCCGGGGCTTTTCGATCGGATCTGGCGCAATTAGAACGATTCACCCGGATTTGGTACAATAAGCGGACACTCACGATACCAAGGAGAACCTGATGAAACTCGGCTTCGATATCGACGACACGCTGATCAATCTGCGCGAGCACGCTTTTCATTTATACAACCGGAAGCTGGGTACGCAGGTCGACATCGCGCGCATGCGCGAGCTGAACTGCATCCCCATTCACGAGGCGTTCGGACTGAATGCGGAAGAAGGCAGGCAGATGTGGGGCGAGCTTCGCGAACAGATCTACTTCAGCGATTGCCCGCCCTATCCGGGCGCCGTCGAGGCGCTGAACGAGCTGGACCGGCTGGGGCACGAGATTTATTACATTACCGCGCGGGCGCAGGGATATTGCGATAAGACGCTTGAATGGCTGACGGCGGCGGGGTTCCCCGTGCGTCCGGGCAGATTCTACTGCGGCATGGGCGACGCGGAAAAAATTCACGTGATCCGGGAGCTCGCCCTCGACTACTATTTCGACGACAAGCCTGTCGTGCTGGATACACTAGCCGGACTACGTATGCAAGTTTACGTGCGCGACCAACCGTACAACCGGCATGTAACGCTGCCACGTGTCGTATCGTGGGACGAGTTATATAAACTTTTAAGCATTGTTCCGCCTAAGTAGCTGCCGGGCCAAGTATGAACGACTGTCGATAGTTGGTGAGGCTGCGGGCAACATGGTGGTCAAGTATGAACGACGATCGATAGTTGGCGGGGTTGCGGGCATTACGGCGGGCAAGTATGAACGACGGTTGATAGTTGGAGTGGGCCGCAGGCGAAGCTGCGGCTCCGTTTAGTGCTGCGCCGCGTAAGCTTCCGCCTCCGCAGCCGGATCCATGCGTTCGCGGCTCATGAGGAGCGCGGCGGCGAGCGCCAGTACGGCCGGGATCAGACTCCACATAAAGGTGGCCGAAATGGAGGACGAGAGGCCGTCGGTGACCTTGGCCAGCAGGTCGTGCGGAATATGCGAGCGCGCAGCGGGCTCCATCAGCGCATGCGGGTCGCTCAGGTTAAGCCCGCCGAGGCCGTCGGTTCCGGCATTTCCGCCTGCGCCTTCGTTCGCGGCTGCGTCGCTGCCTCCGCCCAGCGCATCCGACAGCTTGCGGGCCATCGCGTGGCTTTGGATGATGCCGAACACCGTGATGCCGAGCGTCATGCCCAGCGAGCGCAGGAAGTTTAGCGTCGAGCTGGCGGAGCCTCGCTTGTTCGCCGGCAGGGCGTGAATAGCGGCGTTGCCCAGCACGGAGAAGGTCGCGCCGACGCCGAGACCGACGAGCACCATATATACCGTGACGATCCAGCGCGGCGTATCCGACGTCAGCGTCGTCAGCAGCGCGATGCCGGCGACGAGAATGACGACGTTCGGAATAAGGATCGTGCGGTAGGACAGCTTGTTGAGCAGGCTGCCGCCGGGCGTCGCGGTCACGACCGTGCCCAGCATCATCGGGAGCAGCACCATGCCCGAGTTGGTGGCAGAGCCGCCCAATACGCCTTGCATGTAGATGGGGATGTAAACCGACGCGGTAATGAAGGCGGCGCCACTCAGCATGGCGAGCGCATTGCTCGTCGCGTACAGTCTGCTGCGGAACATCGCAAACGAGATGATGGGCTCTACTGCGCGCCGTTCCGCCCATACGAACAGCAGCGCGAGCGCGGCGGCTCCCGCGAACAAGCCGATAATTTCCGCGGAGTCCCAGGCGAACGTCTTGCCGCCGAGCTCCATGGCGAACACGAGACAGACGATTGTGCCGACGAGCGCGGCCGCGCCGGTCCAGTCGATGACTTGTCGTTCGTGCTGCGCCGACTCTTTATAGAAGAAGGCGATCATGGCGAATGCGATCAGTCCGAGCGGCAGGTTGATGTAGAAGATCCAGTTCCACCCGATATGATCCGTGATATAGGCGCCGAGCAGCGGTCCAAAGATGCTGGAGAGGCCGAATACCGCGCCGAACAGGCCGCCCAGCTTGCCCCGGCTCTCCGGCGGCACGGCGTCGAACATGATGGTGAACGCGATCGGCACGAGCGCGCCCGCTCCGATTCCCTGAACGGCCCGGAACAGGCTGAGCTGCAGGATCGAATCCGCCGTGCCGCACAGGGCCGAGCCGATCATGAAGCAGACGATGCCGAAAACGAAGAAGCGCTTGCGCCCGTACATATCCGACAGTTTGCCGAAAATCGGCATGCCCGCCATTTCCGCGACCATGTAGGCCGACGTTACCCATACGAATTTGTCGAGACCGCCGAGCTCTCCGATGATGGAGCCCATGGCCGTCGCGGTGATGGAGTTGTCCATCGAGGCCATCAGGATGGAGAGCAGGAGCCCTGCGATCACGATGCCGGTGTTTTGCGTTGTTCGTACCACTCGAATCATTCCTTTGCGCTGGTTTAGTTCTGTTCGTTCTTGCTGTCTGTATTCATTGTATGGGAGCGTCCTTGACAACAGTCTGTCAGTATTCGCGAGATTTCCGTTTACGCAGGGACGATTTTGTTAGATGATAAGAGGAATGGTTTCGAAATAGACAGACGACAGGATGGGGAGCTGGCATGAGCTACAAAATCGTGTTTTTCGATATCGACGGAACGTTGGTGGACGAGGAGAAGCGCATTCCGGAGGATACGCGCCTCGCGATCGCGGAGTTGAAGGCGAACGGGATCGAGCCGGTTATCGCGACCGGACGCGCTCCGTACTTTTTCAAATGGCTGCTGGAGGAGCTCGACATCGAGTCGTTCGTCAGCCTGAACGGCGGCTATGTCGTGTATAAGGGGAAGGAGCTGTACGAGAGGCGAATTCCGATCGTGGACCTGGAAAAGCTCGTCGAGCTCTCGGGACGCGCAGGGCATCCGCTCGTATTCGAGGGCAAGGCGGCCTACCATACGAACTATGAGAACGACGACGGCGTCTGGAAAGCCGTCGATTCTCTTCGCGTGGAGCGGCCCGGGTTCAATGCCGATTTTTGGCGGGGAGAGGGCATTTATCAGGTGTTCCTTCACTGCACGGAAGGCGAGGAAGCTGCCTACTTGCCGGAGCTGCCGGGCCTGCGGTTCATCCGCTGGCATCCGAACGCGCTGGACGTGCTGCCGCATACCGGCTCCAAGGCCGAGGGCATTCAGGCGATGCTGGACGCGCTCGGCATTCCGGCCGAAGAAGCGATCGCCTTCGGTGACGGCTTGAACGACAAGGAGATGCTCGAGCTCGTCGGCCTCGGTATTGCAATGGGCAACAGCCATCCCGAGCTGCTGGCGCATGCGGACTATGTGACGGCGCGCGCGGACGAGGGCGGCATCCGTCAAGGGCTGGTCTATGCGAAATGCATTCCTGACGGCAAGGAGGCGGCGGTGTGAGCTTGGAAGTGAAGTTTTGCTCGTCGTGCGGGTCCCCCATGGAGACGCGCGACGTCGACGGCACGCCGCGGCGCGCCTGCACCGCATGCAGCTTCGTGCATTGGGGCAATTACAGCATCGGCGTCGGCGCGCTCGTGGAGCGCGACGGCAAGATTCTGCTCGTGCGCAGGGCGCAGGAGCCGGGCAAAGGGTACTGGACGAATCCGGGCGGTTACGCGGAGCAGCTGGAGCAGATCGACGAGACGGTGCGGCGCGAGGTGCTGGAGGAGACCGGTATCGAGGCGGTCGTGACGGGTGTGGCGGCGCTGCGGGATCAGCCGAGAGCCGTGCACAACCTGTACGTCGCCTTCTCGATGACGTACGCCGGCGGCGAAGCGGTGCCGGACGGCGTGGAGGTGGACGCGGCGGGTTTCTACTCGCTGGCGGACATGGAGACGATGAACGTCGCGCCGTTCACGCGCTGGCTCGTCGACGTCGCGTTAAAGCGCGGCGGTTCCGCAGGCCTCGCCGTCGACCAAGCGCCAATCGTGCCGCTGCCGGGGTACGGATTGTTTCGCATATAAGCGGCGGTCGGGCCGAAATATGTAGTCGTCCTGCCATAAGTAACCTCTGGGCCGCTATTGCACGCCGGAGTGGGGCCGCGCAGATATACGTAACTTTTGTGCCGCTATTGCACGCCAGAGTGGGGTTTCACGCAGCGATAAGTAACTTTTATGCCGCTATTACTCGCCAGAGTGGGTACATCAAAAAAAGCAGCATCGGGATCGTCGTTTCTGACGCCCGAGCTGCTTTTTTGAAATGCAATGTGTGTTATGACGGGCGCCAAGCCTGCTGCTCCCCGTCTTTTTCCGTGTACAGAACGAGCGTCGGTATGAGCTTCAGGATCACGTAGTCGGGATCATGCGGGCCGTCGAGCCACTTTTCGAAGTAGCCTTTCCACACGTCCGACTTCAGCTCCTCGTCCGTCGAGATCGCGACCTCGCCCTGTACTTCGACGATCTCGCCCGGCCATAGTCGGCCTTCGAGGCCGAGCAGTAAGGACGCCTTCGGATTCGCCTCGAGCTCGTCGACTTTGTGCGTGTCGCGGTGGGTCGCCAGCAGGATCGTCAGGCCGTCGTTGAACACTCTCATATATCGCAGCGAAGGCTGGCCGTCGTGGGCGGTCGCGAACGCCCCGAACTTATATTTTCCTATCGCCTCTGTCAGCTTCTTTTCCAGATCGCTCATGCGGATCAGCTCCCTTCAAAATTGGTCTCGATTATCGTACCCTGAACTTGGAATCGCCAACCAACCGAGCGATCTCCCTCGCGAAGCCGGACTTCGGCCGCGGCCGCGACATTCAGTTTGTGCCGCGAGCGGAGGCCGCAGGATGCGGTTGAGCCCCGATGCTCGGCTCTTCGGCGGAGATGTGCGATAAAATCGCATAACTTGGCTGCGGCTCGGCCCTTCGGCATGAGATGTGCGATAGAATCGCATAACTCGGCCGCTGCTCGGCCATTCGGCGCGAGATGTGCGATAGAATCGCATAACTCGGCCGCTGCTCGGCCTTTCGGCGCGAGATGTGCGATAGAATCGCATAATTCGGCCGCTGCTCGGCCTTTCGGCGCGAGATGTGCGATAAAATCGCATAACTCTGCCGCTTCTGGGCCATTCAGCTTGAGATGTGCGATAAAATCGCCTAACTCCGCTGCTGCTCAGCCCTGCTCGCCCCCTGCGGCGCCAGATGCGCGGCTCATCCGGCTCGAATTGCTGCCGGAAATCCCGCTCGCTCGCCCGCAACACACTTCACCCGCGCTCCCCCTCGCCGGCAAGCCTCTCATAGGAAGAACGATACGCACGGGGCGCAAGCCCCGTGATTTTTTTGAACACATCCAGGAAGTGGCCCCTGTCCTGATAGCCCACCGTCTCCGCGATCTCCTGAACGGACAACCGCGTGTGCCGCAGCAGTTCGCAGCTTCGTTCGATCCGCAGCCGCTGGACGTACGGGCTGAAGGCGAGCCCGGTCGCTTTGGCGAACAGCCGGTAAAAATGCCGCTCGCTCATACCGGCCGCTTCAGCTGCCTGCGCAGCCGTGATCGGCGAGGCCAGAGAGGCGCGGATGAAGGCAAGCGCGTCCTCGATACCGCCCGCATATCCCGCATGTCCCGCACGTGCGTCTTCCCGCTCGTCCGCAAGCCTCCGTTCGATCTCCGTCAGCAGCACGACGAACAGCGCATAGATACGAGTCTCGTAGCCTGTTCGCCGCCCGACGAACTCCGAGTAGGCCGTCGAGAAAAAGGCATCGAAGGCGCCGGTCCGGTCCTGCAACTTCCGCCAGCCGCCGCCGTCTCCCGGCGCAAGGTCCAGGCAAGCCAGCGCATGCTCAAGCCGTTCCAGTCCCGGGAAGCCGCGAAGCGCTTCGGCCATACGTTCGGCCTCGAAAATAAAATTGTAAACGACAAGCGGCTTGCCCGCGCTCGCCGAGCTTGGACGGAACACATGCGAAGCGCCAAGCGGCAGCGTAAAAAGGTCTCCGCGGCGCACGCGCAGCCGCTCTTCTCCAATATATTGATGCCCTTCGCCTTCGCCGACGTAGCAGATCTCCGTAAACTCGTGGGCATGGTAGCTAAGCTCGTACGATTCGGAAACGCGATTGATATGGAAGGGCAGCCCTCCGTCGAAAAAGAGATGCGACGGCGTAACTTCGATTCTGCGCTTAATCATCGCGTGTGCCACTCCCCCCGATATCGAACTTGCGCCGGCTGGACCCATTCCCTGCAGCAGAAGAGTCGATGACACCTCCACACCTCCACACCTCCGCACACCTCGGCAAACCTGCGCAAACATCCCATCTTCCCATTATGGCAGGATACACCGACTTGATGGCAGTATCAACCCTTTTCTTGATCGGTCGTCCAGCTACAATGAAGGATAAGAAGACATACG
>NZ_JAGXJW010000493.1 GCF_019091135.1 Cohnella sp. GbtcB17
CCCGACCGCGGCCCCACACGCTCCCGGGAATGCGCGCGACGCAGCGCGTCGGCGGCCGCAGGGCGCAGACGCCGTTAAACAGCTGGATGACCGCGGCCAGCGCGTTGATCCCGTCTTCGGGGTTGGCCGCGGCGTGCGCGGCTTTGCCAAAAAACACGTATTGCAGCGCATCCATCGCGAGCGAGGAGCCAGAGCGCGCGAAACTATGGTACGGATGCGCCATGAGCGCCGCGTC
>NZ_JAGXJW010000494.1 GCF_019091135.1 Cohnella sp. GbtcB17
ATTATATGCCAATAAACTATTTCCAAGCAACAAAACAACAATCAAAGCTCAGAAATGAATTTCACCATTAAAGCTCCAAGTTTGAGTTCTAAAACTCAAAACTTGGTTAAACCCACTTACAGCCATTAAAACATGCTCAAATCAACCTATCTAAACATATTTTGTCCTCTGAAAATAAGAACAATCAACTATAGCAACCACAACAGCCAATAACTCAATTCATGCAAAAATTTTC
>NZ_JAGXJW010000495.1 GCF_019091135.1 Cohnella sp. GbtcB17
ATGGCTTGGTCCAGGACACGAAGATCAGGATTGAAGGAAACGGCTATGTCCTCCATCTTTTGCAGATGCCTCGTCCTCATGGTAGAAGCGCAAAGCAAGCCCCCCGGCTTTAGGACGCGATGGGTTTCCTCCACGGCAAGCGGGAGATCGGCGACATGGTAGAGCCTGTTGTTGGCGTGCACGAGGTCGAATTGATCCTCGTGAAAGGGAAGACGCTGGACCGCGGCCGGCAAAA
>NZ_JAGXJW010000496.1 GCF_019091135.1 Cohnella sp. GbtcB17
GCTCCTTCACTTGATCGATATCTTTGCTACGATAAGTTTCCAACAATTCTATCCGTGCTGTCATTTTAGATATCCCACCGTTGTGCAAGGTCGTAAAGCTCTTCATTACCCGGATGGACATTCCCATCGCCCTAAAGTAATTTAATACCTGAAACCAAATCATATCGGCTTCTGAATACCGGCGATATCCATTCTCATCCCGTTCTATTCCTTCAATTAAACCGCTTTGTTCGTA
>NZ_JAGXJW010000497.1 GCF_019091135.1 Cohnella sp. GbtcB17
TGAACGAAAAGGGCACACCGACGCGGGCAGAAGCTGTAGCGGTTATTGAGAGGTTTTCGGCGGTTCGTGCTGGAGGGATGCTGACGGCTGACAAAAATGCGGGGCAAAATGCGGCTATTATCTATAAAGGGACGAATTTGGTGGGAGCTTGGGGTACGAAACCAGTCTCACTGCCACAAAAAGTCGGTATTGGCGACAAAGCAGAATCTACACTCGATAAATTAATTATTGTTGA
>NZ_JAGXJW010000498.1 GCF_019091135.1 Cohnella sp. GbtcB17
CCGACAAGATAAGAACAGGGATAGCTCCATATATGCCTATCCGGCTCAACAGCTCTTCACCCGACAACAATGGGAGCATTAAATCGAGCAAAATCAAGTGCCACTTCTGCCTTTCCAAATAGAGCAACGCTACCGTCCCGGAATAAGCGGGCGGAGGGACATAGCCGCTCTTGCGTAAGACGCTGCATAACAAGTGGTTGATGTCATCATTGTCTTCCACGACCATAATGTGGAC
>NZ_JAGXJW010000499.1 GCF_019091135.1 Cohnella sp. GbtcB17
GACATTAATTCCGCTGCATCAATGTAAGGTTTTCTTAACTTTATATGTGTTTAATTTATCGTTTTAGAAAGTTCATATTTAGGGTGTTTAAACAACATACTTGTGAGTAGATCTACGATCCTGGTAAAATAAATTTCCAACAGGATAGGATAAGACAACAAGGGCAACAGATCAGAGATCTATGAGAACAATAGGCTCATCTTGTGTTTATTCTTATACCACTAACACTTCTTGT
>NZ_JAGXJW010000500.1 GCF_019091135.1 Cohnella sp. GbtcB17
GAGGGCTTATCCTACGGTTTGCTTCAAGCAGACCAGCGGCAAGCCGCACAGGTGAAGAGAATTTCTAGCGCATCTTCTTTTCGCATCCGGTTTTCAGGGCGCAAGCTCTGTAAGCTGCAAAGCTGTACGACACCCGTCGCCCAGTAGGTCTGGTGGTAATGGCGGAGGGGTCCCACGCGTACCCATCTCGAACACGACCGTTAAGCCCTCCAGCGCCAATGGTACTTGGACCGC
>NZ_JAGXJW010000501.1 GCF_019091135.1 Cohnella sp. GbtcB17
TGCTCGCACTGACTAGCTTGCGGCGGGCTGTTCCGTCGCCGAGCGGGAGGTCCCCTCCGACTGAGGCGACCAGCCGGACGGCGTCCAGACCGGACAGGCCGACGGCGATGACGGCCTCCCGACCGAGATCGGCGGGATTGGCGGGGATCGCTCGGTCGAACCGTCCTCCCGCGATCTTCACCGGACCGCCGAAATAATCGACGCCGACGCCGTGCCCGGGATCGACATTGTCGC
>NZ_JAGXJW010000502.1 GCF_019091135.1 Cohnella sp. GbtcB17
GCTCGGACATCGGGCGGTCCGGCACGTTCGGGCCGTCCAGCATCGTCACGAATTCCGTATACGACGACGACAGGCAGCTGATCGGCTATCTGGCCTTTCTCGTGGTCCTGTCCGCGTTCCTCGAGCGCAGCGCGGCGTTCGCCGGCAGCTACGAGACGCAGACGCTGCTGTACGTCCGCGAGGACGCGTTGATCGATTACCTCGGCGCGACCGATCTGGCCTCTCCGCCGGTGC
>NZ_JAGXJW010000051.1 GCF_019091135.1 Cohnella sp. GbtcB17
CCCGAACAGCGCAGCCGTCTGGTCGCCCGCGACCCCCGCGATCGGAATGTTGCGGCCGAAGAAATGGTGGTCCACCGTATGCGCACACACTTCGGAGGAGGAACGCACCTTGGGCAGCATCGCGCGGGGCACCTCCAGCATGTCCAGCAGCTCGTCGTCCCATTCGAGCGAACGGACGTTGTACAGCAGCGTGCGGGAGGCGTTGGAGTAGTCGGTCACGTGTGCCTTGCCGCCGCTCATTTTCCAGACGAGCCATGTGTCGATCGTGCCGAAGAGCAGGTCGCCGCGCGCCGCCTTGTCCCTTGCGCCTTCCACATGATCGAGCAGCCACTTGACCTTCGTTCCGGAAAAGTAGGCATCGATCAGCAGACCCGTCTTTTGCCGGATCAGATCGTCAAAACCTTGCTGCCGCAGCGCCTCGCATATGTCGTTCGTCTGCCGGGATTGCCACACGATCGCGCGATGAATCGGCCTCCCTGTATGGCGGTCCCAGACGACCGTCGTCTCGCCCTGATTGGTGATGCCGGTCGCTTCGATCTGCTCCGGCAAGACGTCCGCTTCCGTCAGCACGCGCGCGACGACGCCCAGCACGGACAGCCAGATCTCGTTGGCGTCGTGCTCGACCCATCCCGGCTTGGGGAAGTATTGTTTGATTTCCTGCTGCGCCACGGCGACGGCATGGCCGCCTTTGTCGAAAAGAATCGCGCGGGAGCTCGTCGTCCCTTGATCGAGCGCCAATATATACCGGTGTTCCATATCTGCTCCCCCTAGCGTGACCCGTTGTCGTCATTTTCGTAATGCTTCCACAGCGCCTTGTCCGACGTCGTAACCGCGGAAGCGCCGGCTGCGAGCGCTTGCTCGACATCGTTCACCGAGCGGATCAGGCCGCCGGCGAAGACGGGAATGCCGGTGCGCTCGTGCACCTCGGCGATCATATGGGGAATGACGCCCGGCAGCACCTCGATATAGTCGGGCTTCGTCCGTTCGAACAGCGCATAGCTCTTCTCGAGCGCGTTGGTGTCGAGCAGGAACAGCCGCTGGATCGCCAGCAGCTTGTTCTGCTTCGTCTTCGCGATGACGCTTGCCCGGGTGCTGACGATGCCCGCCGGCCTTGCAATCTGGCAGATGAACTCGGCCGCGTACTCGTCGTTTTTGAGCCCTTCGATCAGGTCCGCGTGCACGATCGGCTTCTTGCCGTTCGACTTCGCGAGCTGCACGATCGGCTGCAGCTGCGCGACGTGCATGTCGAGCAGCACGACGTATTCGTACGGCAGCCGCAGCAGCTTCTCAAGATCCTTGACCTTGCGCGCCGCGGGGAGTATGCGCTGTCGGCTGAATGGCATCGTAAGCCTCCTCCGTTGTGCGGTCAATGAAAAGAAAAAAGGAAAGCACGAACTCATCCCGTAGGGACCTGAGTCGCGTGCTCTCCTTTTCTCCGCCGCGCTTATGAACTTGACACGATTATATTACAGGATACGGGCGGCGTCTACCCCGTCGTTGGATGCGTGTCTTTGAGTGCGCTGTCGTTGTGCTGCGTCGGCTTGAGCCGGGTCGCCCGCACGAGCAGGCTTCCGAGCGAAGGCATGAAGCGCGCCGCGCCCAGCGCCGCACGCGCCAAAGGCGGCTTGCCGGCAGCGCGCTGAAGCAGGTTCCCCCATCGCAGCGGGCCGCTGAACGCGCGCCTAACCGCGAGGGCGTATGCTTCCTCCCACTCGGCATCGGTCAGCTCGCCGCCAAGGCGGCGCTCGGCGTACGCCGCGCTCAGCTGCGCGGCGCGCAGCGCCATCGACATCCCGTCCCCGCAGAGCGGGGGGATCGTGACGCATGCGTCGCCGACGAGCGGGACGCCGTCCCAGGGGATCGGCTTCGCGTACAAGCGCACCGGCGCGACGGCCGCCTGCGTGCCCGGGACGGGCGCTGCGCCGTCCAATCGCCGTGCGAGCGCCGGACAGCGTGCGCGCGCCAGATCGAGCCAGCCGTGCACGGCGGTCGGCGTCTCCCGGCACGCGCGCCTGTCGAACAGCGCGGCGACGTTCACGAGGCCGCCGCCCGCCGGCGACAGCCCCAAATAGCCGCCCTCGAAAAAGTAGAGTTCGACTTCGTCCGCGGCTTCGATGCCGGAGAAATGCATTTTGACGCCTAGGTAAGGCGAGCCGGCAGGCTTGATCCTCCTTGTCTCGCCACTTGTCTCGCCGCCGGTTATATCCGGCGCGCGTCCATTAACGCCCCAAGCGCCGATGACGACGCGAGCCCGCACCGTTTGCGCGAAGCCGCCTTGCGCGATATGCAGCGCGTAGCCGTCCGCTTCGCGCCGCATCGCGGCGACGGCCGCGCCTGTCGCGATCTCTGCCCCCGCCAGGCCGGCTGCGCGGTGCAGCGTATCGTCGAGGGCATGTCGGCTCAGCCCCCATGCCATGCCGGGCAGCGGCACGCGTAGCGGCGCGCCGCCGAATGCATGAATCCGGGCCGCCCGGATCGCTGCCGGACCGAGCGCCTGGATTGCCGGTGCGAAGCCGAGCTCCGTCAGCATGCCGATCGACTCGGGCGATAGAAATTCCCCGCATACTTTGTGCCGGGGAAATGCCTTCCTGTCGATCAGCAGCACCTTCCGCCCGCGGTCCGCGAGCGCTTTGGCGAGGCTGCTGCCCGCGATGCCTCCACCGATAATCGCCGCGTCCACCGATTCGGGAAAGAGCGGCGAGCCGTCCTTAACTGCGGCCAAACGGAATCGCCTCCGTTTTATGCGCGCCGCCCCCTGGAGCGGTTGTCTTCGGCACCGTAACGATATACCGGAACAAAGGCCGCCAGCTGTACGCAAGGCTGCGCGTGCGCAGCCTAACGCGAAGGCGCTCCCAATCCGCTGCGCGGAAGCCTTTTGCAACCGACAGCGGGCCGTCGTTCACGACGAAGCGGTTGCCCGATACGAGCCGGGCCGCCAGCCACACGGCCGTCCAGGCGAGCCAGTGGCGGTGGATATCCTGAATGACGATGCCCAGCCTAGACGCGCGCAGCATCGCTCCCGCGACCTCCGGCAGCTCCTCGTCCGCAAAATGATGAACGAATTGGGAAGCGGTCACGATATCGGCCGTCTCCGCCTCCAGCGCAAAGAGGTCGCGCCGCACGACGTTTACACGAGGTTCGTCCGCGTAATAGGACCGTGCTTCGGCGCACGCCTCCTCCGTCCGGTCCGCGAGCGTGATGCTTATCGCAACGCCGCGCGCATCGGCCCACCGGAGCAGCGCCGCGTTGACGTCCCCGGAGCCCGAGCCAATGTCGAGCACCGTCAGACGTGACGGCCGTCCTGCCTGCTCCCAGAGCCGGGCGACGCCGTACAGCGTCCTGCCGGACGCGGCGAACAGGCGGTTCAGCCTGCGCAAATGCCTGAGCGCTTCGCGCAGCTCATCCCCGCCCTGCGCGGGATCGTCCATCAGCTCGGGGCCCTTGGCGCGAACCTCCAACGACCTAAACATGCGAGACATGCGAGGCAAGCTGCGCTTCATCGCTCGAATCGCGGTCGCTTTCGGCGTCGCTTTCCGTTCTCGAAAGGTTCAAGCTCCTTCTTTCGGGCCGGTACGCGATCGGCAGCAGCTCGCAGGAAAGCCCGGGTCCGAACGCGAGACAGATTCCTTCCGTGCGCGGCGCGTCTTCCGCACGTTTGGCCAGCCGAATGGCGTTCAACACGAACAGCAGCGTCGCGGAAGACATGTTGCCGAAGTCGCGCAGCACGCCTCTGCTGTACCTGGTGTGCTCGTCTTCCAAGCCAAGCTCCGATTCGAGCGCGTCGATGATGCCTTTGCCGCCGGGATGAATTGCCCAAATGCCGGGCCATGTGTCCTGCGGGTCCAGCAGCCCTGCCAGGCGCTTCGGCAAATAACGGCCGATCAAAGCCGGTATGCGCGAGGATAAATAAAGGTCGAAGCCGTGATCGCCGACTTCCCACACCATCTCGCCTTCGCCTTCCGGCAGCAAGGCGCTGGTCGGCTTTCCGAGCTCGAAGACATCCCGATCGTCGTCTTCGGTGGCGCCGATCACGCAAGCGGACGCCCCGTCGCCGAAAAACGATGCGCCAAACAGCGCTTCCTTTGCGGCCGAGGGTTGAATATGCAGCGTGCACAGCTCGACGCAGACGACCAGCACCGCAGCGTCCGGCTGTCCCCGCACGATATCGCGGGCCAAGCCGATCGCCTTCAGCCCGGCCGCGCAGCCGAGGAAGGTGAGCGGGATCCGGTTTATCGAATCCCTTAATCCAAGTGCCTTGGTCAGCGCCGCGTCCAGTCCGGGCAGAAATTGCCCGGTACAGCTCACTGTGATCAGATGCGTCAGCACCGAAGACGATACACGCGCGTCGGCGACCGCCGCGGAAGCCGCACGAAGCGCGAGCGGCACGGACGACTGCTTGTACGTCGCCATGCGCTGCGAGGTCGTAGGCACGGGAAGCCTCGACAGCTGGGCGAAATAACGATTGCTCGCAGCCGGCTCAAACAGTGCGGGCTCGCAGGTATAGCGCGTCTCCACGCCGCATTGTTTGAAAAGGCGTCTTGCCCAGCGGGCTGCGTCGGGCGTCTCCTGAAGGGCTTCCGCCAAGCGCTGGGCCGTGTCCAGCTGATCCAGCTTGTGCGCAGGCACCGCAGTTCCGATGCCCAGCATCGCGACGGACGGCTCTGTCGTTCGAATATTGTGGTCCGGCATGTTACGATCCAACCCCATTTCGTTCGGATATCGCAAGACAAGCTGCTATCCTTCACTGTATTCCGAAAGGGGGCCGATTATGTGAACATGCCGTCAGCTTAAGAGAACCGTAAGGAGAGTTCGCCCCGACGGTCCTTGCATCAGTCGCGTGAAAGGTGGGAGTCAGTCCTCGTCCCCTTTCTTCCTGATCGCCTAAACGAACTTCGCGCCAACTTTCCGCAGCCGACCGAAGAGGCGCTGTACAGCGTCATCTGTCGGGAGTGCGGCGTGTTCTAAGCCGAAGAGGCGCTGTACAGCGTTACCTGTCGAGAGTGCGTCGTATTCCGGGCCGAAGAGACGCTGTACAGCGTTACCTGTCGAGAGTGCGGCTTGTTCAGGGCCGAAGAGACGCTGTACAGCGTTACCTGTCGAGAGTGCGGCTTGTTCCGAGCCGAAGAGGCGCTGTACAGCGTTTCCTGCCGATTTTATACTTTCTAACATGAAAAAATGCAAAAAAGCCGCGCTCGGCGCGGCCCTTAAACAAACGCTATCGGTTCAACGCATAAATCAGCACGGCGACGATCGCGATCGTGCACACGACGTAAATCCAGCTGAGGTTCGCCCATTTCTTGCCCGTCTGGTGGAAATAGCCGGGGTTTCCTTCTTTATTCGTCTTCGATTGCCCGATGGCGATCGTCGCCGCGAAGCCGGCGACCATCACGATGACGACCAGGATAATCGGTAGTGTCATGTTCGCGCTCCATTATCGCAAGATGCAATGATTATAGCAAACTCGGCTTGTTGCCGCGAACTCGGCGAACCGACGCTTCCTGCGGTCCTTACAGCAGACGCTCGCGGAGCGCTTCGGCCGCGTAAGGGGATAGATGTCCGAGCGGGATGTCGAACACGGTTTTCGCGCCGGAGGCGCCTTCGCAAGACAGCCGCGCCGCCGCGCGTGCGTAAGCGACCAGGACACTGGCGGTGAATTCGGGATTGCTGCCCAGCTTCAAGCCGAATTCGATCAATTGCTGCGTGCCGTCTCCCGTCACGCCGCTGCGAAGGACGAAGCCGCCATGCGGCATGCCACCATGCTCCGCCTTCAGTTGCTCCTCGGTAATGAATTCGACAGTCGTGTCGTAATCCGAGAAATAGTTGGGCATCTCTTTGATCTCGCGCGCGATCGCTTCCTTATCGGCACCCGGCTCGGCGACTACAAAGCACAGGCGTTCGTGCTTGTCCCGCGTCGCAAGCTCCGGGTTCTCCCCGCTGCGCACGCTTGCGATCGCGCGTTCGACCGGAATCGTGTACTGAACGCCTGCTTTGACCCCGGCGACGCGCCGGATTGCATCAGAATGCCCCTGGCTGACGCCTTTTCCCCAGAACGTGTACTCCTTGCCGTGCGGCAGAATCGCTTCTGCCAACAGACGATTCATCGAAAAAAGTCCGGGATCCCACCCGGTCGATATGACGCTCACGTTTCCGCCCTTGCGCGCCGCTTCGTCGACCGCCCGATAAAATTCCGGAATTTTCGCATGCGTATCGAAGCTGTCTACCGTATTAAAGCTGGCGGCTACCATCGGCGTCTGTTCAGGCAGATCCGTCGCCGAGCCTCCGCACAGGATCATCACGTCAATCTCTCCCTGGAAACGTTCGATATCGGAGATCGACTCGAATCTAGCGTTAACGTTCGTCTCGGCGCTCATCTTGGCGGCGTCGCGCCGCGTAAAAATTGCGATCAATTCCATATCCTCGTTTTGCCCGATTGCCTTATGTACGCCGCGGCCCAAATTGCCGTAACCCACGATTCCGATCCTGATCTTGTTCGACATGTGCGTCTCTCCTCTTGGCGAATATTCACAAAGTATAACTCACATGGCATGTAACTTGCAAAGCCCGTTTTATCGGCTTCGGACACTGACATGATTGTTTCATAATCATGCAGACGCCGCCCTTTCTTTGACAGCTCGAATCGTATAAAGTATATAAAGCGTCAAAAAATGGTTGAAGGAAGGAAGAAGACTTTGAATCCCTATCGCAGGAAATTAGCTGCGACCGCGGTCGTACTTTACACATTGCTTATATTATTTTTTATGTTTTTTGCGTTCGACAGAACCAGCCGCTCAAGCAGCGAGTTTACGTTCATGCTCGTGCCGTCGTACCCGCCGCTAAGTTTCCCGCAGCCGACTTTTTCCTGGCTGTTCGACTTTGGCAACGTCGCAGCCTTTATTCCTTTCGGAATATGGATTTCCTATTTATGGCGATGGTCCTACGCCAGATTCTTCGTCGTTTTCGTTTTAGCGATCGCCGCACTGGAGACGCTCCAAGGCTTGACTCGACTGGGCTCGTTCGACATTGACGACATCATATCCAACACGCTGGGCGCTTCGATCGGCTATGCGGCTTGGCGATTCGGCTTTCGCTCCAGGCGCAAGGTACGGCAATGGCCAAGAGCTATTCTGAGTGTCGTCGTGCTGCTGATCGTCTCCACGTTCGTTTCGGAAGGGATCGAAGCGTTTTTCAAAAAAACGGAGGGCCCGTTCCAAGCCATCAGCGTTCAGGGACAACCGAATGCGGCCGCAGGATCGCCTCTGCCGGTTTTTTCAATCGGAAACGAGTCGGTATCGCCCCGGTACAACGTCATTACCGCCACTCCGACCGGTACCTATACGATTCAGCTTGGACACCTGAAAAACGTGCGCTTTTTCGCGGAATTCGGAATTCCGGACGACAAGGCGCATGAAGGAAGCGTTACACTGTCCGCGGACGGCCATGCATTTGTCGAATACAGCGGCGAATATATCACGGGTCTCGAAACGGTCATCGTTCCCTTCGACCGAATCGACGAGCTAAAGATCGTTGTGGAGGGCAACGCGGTGCTGTGGGATGTCGGATATCGCGAGATGAAGCACTGGTGGGAATAATGTCATGCGACCCGGATGGGACCGCGCGGAAACACGGAAAGGCTGCCGAGCTTCAGACTCGGCAGCCTCTTTTGCGTATATATGCTTGAGATAATTTAACCTAAAGCTTTAAGCAAGGTAAGTGCTTCCTCGTGGTCCGGCTCAAGCTCCAGCGCCCGCTGCAAATACGTTCGTGCCTCGTCCTCCTGCTCCAATTCCAGGCTGCAGATCGCCAGGCAAAAGTAAACGGTCGACACGGGATCGTCGTCGGACTCCGCCGAAGCATCGAGCAGCATCTTGGCGTCCGCATACATGTCCATCTCGAACAGGATCAGGCCTGCATCGAGCGCGAGGTCGTAGCGCTGCGGCATGATGTAGAAGGACGTCCACATCCGCAGGATGCCCGCGCGCAGATCCAGCTTCTCCTCGTCGTTCGCCCCTTCCAGCAGGCTGGAGATGCGCTTGGCGGTCTGAATGAACCACTCCGCGTCGTAGCCGCCGAGGCGCCAGAACGCCAGAATTTGCTGAAGCCGCATCTTTTCGATCTCGCGGTCGGCCCACAGCTTCAGGCTGAAGAAGTCGTCCGGCCCGAACCGCGCGACGCTTTTGCGGTACGCAAGCCTTGTGTTCACATAACGCTTGGGCGATTCCAGCATGAGGATGCACGCCACGTTGATGTTGTTATAGTGATGGTCGGTGAAAAGCGCTTCCGCGCCCCTCCTCTCGAAAACGTGCTGGATCGCATGGTAATTCGCCGTCAGAGAGATGCTGCCGTGGTGGACGAGCTGCGGCGGCTCAGCGAAGCGCCAATTGTCCAGCCGGTGGTCGCCCTTGTCGGCCGTAATCATGGCGAAGCCGGCGCGCGACAACTGCCCGAGCCGCTCCAGGCAGCGCAGCCCGATCTCGGGAAACAGCACATGCGAATCCTCAAGCTCGTGCCGATACATTTCGATCACGTCGCGATACGGGTACCCTTCTTCCTCGAACCGCGGCGCCCGCCGGTGCTCGTAGGACAGCGTAATCCGCTTTAACTGCTCCGACACGGTCAATCCCGGCTCAGGATCCGCCGATCCGACGACCACGTCGCAGTCGTAGACGAGCCCTTCTCCGATGTAAATGAGCTCCTGCGGGATTGCGTCAAAAAAGTAATTCGCCACGACCAGCAAAGGCTGTCGAAGCTGTCCGGGCTGGATCTTCTCTCCGGAGACGAGCAGCTTAAGCTCCGTATCGCGCTCGGCGTCGAACGTGGCGAAGTCGAGCGTGCCTTCCGCGATAAAAGGCGCGAGCGCCGGATGCCCGCGCCAGCCCTCCACGTTTTTAAGCGCAAGATCGGTCATCACATACCGCAACGGCGGCAGCGCGACCTGCGCATAAGTGCGGAGAAGGGACAGCTCATGCAGGACATGATAAGCCAGACGTCCGGCGCCGGCGCCCAGCTCGACGAGCGTGACTGCCTCCTCCAGCTCGCCTTGCGACGCCCGGTCCTGCAAAAAGCCGAAGATCAGCTCCGCGTATGCATCTCCGATCATCGGATTGCTCGTAATATATTGCGGAACCTGGTCGTTGTTCCAAGCCTTTAATCCTAGCTGCTCGTAATATGAGCGCTGCAGCTCCCACAGAGGCGCTTCGCTGAAGCGGTATTTCTGACTTTCCGTCGCTGCCATGCCTAGTTAACCTGCTTCCGTCTGATTTATGAGTAATTGGGTTTTCCAGCCGCTAGATCCGTCGAACTGCCGAAGGAAGCTCCAGAAGCTCGACCGGGACATCCGGGAAGGCGCCGCGAAGCAGCTTGACGACCGTCAGCATGCCCGCCTCCTCGCTCTTCTGGTGGCCGAGGACGATCAAGGCCTTGTTCAAGCCCATGTCCGCCGCGTCCCTGACGTATTCGTTGGTTTCCCATTCGTTAGTCTCGCCTGCGATCAACAGATCGATGTCGCGTTCCTTTAGATAAGCCATCTGCGCGCGCCCTCCCGGCGCGCCCACGGCGAAGGCGAAGCGCGCGACGGGGAGCTCCGGATCCCCGGCGACCAGCACGCTGTCGATGCCTAGCTTGCGCTTCGCCTCCTCTGCAATGGCGCGTACGGTGCACACATCGCCGTTTGGCAGCGTCAATCGCGTCGGATCGTCGGAATCTGCGTAGGCTTCCCAGCCGAGCGCCTTCAACATCCCGTCGACGATGCCGTCCGGCTTGTATTCGTGAATATAATCGTGAAGCCGGAAAATCGCGATGCCCGACGACGCGATCAACTCTCGCTTGCGCTCATAAACCGGATCTCCGCTCAGCCAATCGGTTTCGTCGAGATGATTAAAGTAAGTCGGTTCATGCGTAATGATCAAATTGGCGCCGGATTCGATCGCGCGGCGGATGACGTCGAAGGTGGCTGTAAACGCGACCGCGATTCCCTGAACCTCTTCGTCCAAGTCGCCGCTTTTAAGCGTATCGACCGTGTCTTCCAGCTTGCCGACAGAGGTGATCAAGATATCGAGCGCTTGCCGTACCGTAACTGTCATGAGTGGTTCTCCCTTCCTCGTATGGCTCCGCCTTATACGCCGTTAAGTTCTTTGGCATCGTACCACATGCCGGCCGTAGGCGCCAAACCAAGTAAGCTGCGGCAGTATCGGAATGCTGCGCTTGTCCTTTTGAAATTCATCGCAAGCGCGGCCGGTCGAGACCGCGAACCGATGCAGTCGTGATGATCAGCATTTGCTTCGCGATTTCCTCTTCCGTTTGCCGCAGCCCGTTTTGCAGCCAGTTTTTATAAATGCCGATCGCGCCGCCGATGATCCAATCGATATACAGATCGTATTCGATATCCGCCTGGAGCGTGCCCGCTTTCCTGAACGTCTTGTGAAGCGAGGCGCTCATCTGGTCGTGAAGCCGGTTGGACAGATCCGGTACCCCGTTGGTCAGCAGCATGATGCGGTAAAACTCCGCGTGCTTCTTAATATGCCTGACCGAGCTGCGGATCGTACGGTACAGCTCGTCCGCTGAAGCAAGCCCTTTCGCATCGCCGGGGCTGGCCTCGATGATTTCCCCGTACTCGGAAAGCACGTCGTCTACAATCTCGTCGAGCAGCTCTTCTTTCGTCGAGAAATGGTCGTAGAAGGTCACCCGGTTGATGCCGGCGGACTTTGCGATTTCATTGGTCTTGATCAGGCTGAACGGCTTTTCCGCCAGCAGCCGGAGCATGGCCGCCTTCAACGCTTTGCGCGACCGGACGACCCTCGAATCGGACTCGTGCGTACGCGTCATCCGCGTCGTTTCCCCTTTCGCAGGCTGGCGATGTTCCTTGAATTTTTGTGAATAGACGACACATTCGGGCAAAGTGTACGCAAGGCGCTTGTCCCGTCCGCTAATATTATAGGCGACACGATGTCGCCAAACAACAACGCACACCTTACACTTTCCGGAGGATGATTCGAATGAAGCTGCAGGACAAATCCGTCGTAATCACGGGCGCCGCCTCGGGCATGGGCAAAGCGATGGCCTTGCTGTTCGCACAAGAAGGCGCGAAAATCGTCGTCGCCGACATCAACGGCGTGGCGGTCGACGCGGTCGTCGCCGAGATCGCTTCCGCCGGCGGTCAGGCGAAAGGGGTCGTCGCCAACGTCTCCAAGGAAGAAGACGTGTCCCGCATGATCGATGCGGCCGTGGAAAGCTTCGGCAGTCTTGACGTTCTCGTCAACAATGCCGGTATCATGGACGCCATGATGTCCGCCGAGGCTGTCACCGACGATATGTGGACGCGCGTGATGGACATCAACGTAGCGGGCCCGATGCGCGCGATCCGCAAAGCGCTCCCGATCATGAAGGCGCAAGGCAAGGGCGTCATCGTCAATACGGCTTCCGTCGGCGGGCTATTCGGCTCCCGCGCCGGCGTCGCCTACACGGCATCCAAGCATGCCGTGGTCGGCCTCACCAAAAACGTCGGCTTCCAATACGGCAAGCTCGGCATTCGCTGCAATGCGATCGCGCCAGGCGCCGTTGCGACCAACATCGGCGTGGGCGGCACGCAGCCGGATCCGTTCGGCCTCGAGCAAGCAATGGCGGGCATGGCGCTGCAGCGCTCGGACGTCGGCGATCCGTCCGCGATCGCCTCAGTCGCGCTGTTTCTGGCCTCCGACGACTCGGCATTCGTCAACGGCACCGTCGTTACGGCCGACGGCGGCTGGTCGGCATACTGATCGGTCACGCGGCCTGCGGTTGATTTAAGCCTAAAAGACGCTTCCTATCCGCGATTGCGGTAGGATAGCGTCTTTTTCGATTGTTTATTGCATTAAATATTCGCTCGCGATCGACGCGATCGCGCGCTTCACTTCGACGTAAGCCGACTCGATCGAATCGGCGGACACCGTCAAGTTGCGAATGTCGGAATCGAGCGCGGCTGCGGTGGAATGTGCATACAGCGGATCGTAGTAATGCTTAAGCAGCAGCGCGACGGCCTGCTCGTAGCGCCCTGTTCTGAGGCAGCCGTCGATCTCGGCGGCGATCGGCGTATGAATACGCTCGCGTATGCGTGAGAAGGAAGCGATACAAGCTTGCTCGTGCTTCCACGGCTCATAATCCCGCAAAATTTGAGCCGCTCGCACCTCTACCGGAAGCTCGATCGTAATTTGATAGCCGCGCGTCCGCGTGCCGAACAGCACGTCGGGCACGACGATTTTGCCTATGCGCTTGCTCTCCGCCTCGAATAGAACGAAGGGCTCGTCACGATAGGCGAGCAACGCGTCAAGCAGCAGCGATTCGAACGTCTTCTGGTTGTTCGGCCGCAGGCCGATCCCGCCGAAGATCGAACCGCGGTGTCCGGCCATTCCCTCGAGATCGATGACGGGCCGGCCTTCCTGCTGAAGGCGAAGCAGCATTTCCGTCTTGCCCGATCCCGTCGAGCCTTGCAGCACGATCGGCGTCGGCGAGAATACGAACTTATCGAGCTGTTCGATCACCCATTGCCGGTAGGCGCGATAACCGCCGGCGAGCCGTTGGCTGTAGATGCCCATGAGCGACAGCACGGTAGCCGTCGTTTTGCTGCGCATGCCGCCTCGCCAGCAGAATACGACCTTGTCGCCGGGGATGGCGGCGAACTGTTTAATGAAAACGGGGAGCTTGGCCGAAACGAGCTCGAGTCCGCGCTCCTTGGCAGCTTCCGTCCCGACCTGCGTATAGAGCGTGCCGACCTCGGCCCGTTCCTCGTCGTTAAACAAAGGAATATTGATGCTGCCAGGTATTGTAGCGTTCGCGAACTCGCCGGGCGAACGAACGTCGATCAGCGTGACCGGCTTGAGTCGCCGCTTATCGGACAGCTCGTTCCATGCAATATCAGTGAACATAATCGTACGCTCCTCCGTCAGACGACAACGATCTGTCCCGGATGCTCGGCGACCGTCTCGCCGACGATGCTCGCTTCGACGCCTGCTGCGATCAAGGCTTGAAGCAGCGCCTCCGCTTGCTCGTCCGCCACTGCGATGAGCAGCCCGCCCGAGGTGACCGCGTCGCACAGTATCCAGCGGTCCGTTTGATCCATGGCATCAGGAAAAGTCACATGCGGCGATACGTGCTCGTAGTTCTTTTTCGTGCCGCCCGGCACGAGTCCGCCTTCCGCGAGCTCTCTCGCCCGGGGCAGCACGGGGACATCGGCTTGACGAATGCGGATGCCGACGCCGCTCCCTTTGGCCATCTCAAGCGTATGCCCCAGCAGTCCGAAGCCCGTGACATCGGTGCAGGCGTCCACCGCGTAATCAGCCATCGTCTCGGCGGCCTTCTTGTTGAGCGTGGACATCACCTGCGTTACGCGTGCGATCTCGCTCTCGCTCAGGCGATCGTTTTTAATTGACGTCGTGAGGATGCCGACCCCGATCGGCTTCGTTAAGATCAGCTTGTTGCCCGGCTTGGCGCCCGCATTCGTCTTGATGCGTTCCGGATGGATGACGCCGGTGACGGCAAGACCGAACTTCGGCTCCTTGTCGTCGATGGAGTGTCCACCGACGAGCGTCGCTCCGGCCTCCCGCACTTTGTCTCCGGCGCCGCGCAGGATGTCCGCGAGTATTTGCTTGTCCAGCGTGTTGATCGGGAACGCTACGATATTTAACGCCGTTAACGGCTTGCCGCCCATCGCGTAAATGTCGCTGATGGCGTTGGCCGCAGCAATCTGTCCGAAGGCGTACGGGTCGTCCACGATCGGTGTAAAAAAGTCGACGGTCTGCACGATCGCCAGCTCGTCGCTTAACTTGTACACGCCTGCGTCATCGCTCGTATCGATGCCGACGAGCAAATGAGGATCCGCTGGGCCTGACGGCAAGCTTCGGATCACCTCGGACAGATCGCCGGGGCCGATCTTGCATCCGCAGCCGCCCTTGCTGGACAGCGAAGTCAATTTGATCTTTTGGTTGCTGCTCATTTGAATGACACTCCCTATCCGTTGTTGGACCTTATATGAAAACTTCCTTGAAGTCGTAAGCGGCTTCGATATGCGGGAATACCGCGGCGGCTTGCCCGATAAGCGTCTGAACGTCCTCGTCGTCGTATCGCGCGCTGATGTGGCTGACGACTAGCCGTTTAGCGCCCGCCGCTGCTGCGGTTTCCGCCGCTTGCAAAAACGTCGAATGCCCGTACAGCGCCGCCTTTTCCTCCAGTCCGATGCCGAACGTCGCTTCGTGGACGAGCACATCGGCGCCTCGCGCCAATTGGGCTGCGCGTTCGCATTTGACCGTGTCGCCCAGGATCGTGACGACCCGGCCGGACGCGCTGGGCCCGACGGCATCCGCCGCTCGGATAACGGAGCCGTCGGGCAGCACGATATCCTCGCCGCGTTTGAGCTTGCCGTAAAGCGGCCCGGGCGCCGCCCCGCGGCTGGCCAAGTACGCCAGGTCGAGCTGCCCGGATCTCGGATGCTCTTCGATCCGATAGCCGAAGCTGCGTACGCGATGCGCGAGCTCGCCGGCTTCAATCCTGAAGCGACCGTCGTCGAAAGCCTCGCCGTCGCCTTCGAGCTCGTGGATGTCGAGCTCGTAGTTCAAATGTGCTTCGCTATATCGCAGCACGCCCTCGACGTATGCACGCAAGCCCGGCGGACCGTACAGCTCCAGCTTGTCCGCGCCTTCATAGTACGTCCGACTGCTTAAGATTCCGGGCAATCCGTATACATGGTCGCCGTGCATATGCGTAATAAAGATCCGATTCAGCTTGCCCAGCTTCAGCCTGGACCGGAGCAGCTGATGCTGCGTACCCTCGCCGGCATCGAACAGCCAGAACCGGTTTTGATCCTCTGGAAAGGTGACGGCGATCGACGTCACGTTGCGGTGCGCGGTCGGCCGGCCCGCGCTTGTGCCTAAAAATAACAGCTTCATGAACCGCACCTCGCTTGGGTTAGCCGGCGAACGGCAGAATACGCTTTAGGATGCCTAGTCTGCAGGGCATAAATCCAATCGACATCATTCGCCCAAGTTCAACAGAGTATCGTCGAGCCCGCTGTACATCTTTTGAAGCAGCGTCTGCAAAGTATCGATCTCGTCCGCGGTCAGACGGGCCGTCAGCAACCGATTGTAATCGTCTAAAATCGCTTGCAGCGTGGGCTCGAAGGCAATCGCTCGTTCGGTCGGATAAAGCCGGTAAGAACGTCGGTCCTGCTCGTCGACCGTCCTCGTCACGTACCCCGCCTCCTCCAGCTGTCGAATGCAGCGGGTGGTGGTGGCTTTGTCGAGCTTGACCACGCTCGTCAGCTTGTCTTGGTTCATGCCGGGCGTCGCCAATATCGCTCTTAGGTAGCTGTGCTGCCCTCCGCTTCCGATATCATGCGGCTTCAGCATTTCGGCCAGCTCGCGCTGTGCGATTCGGTTGATGAAGGACATGAGTTTGCCTACCGAATACGGTCTCATGTCGGTCCTCCTTCCGCGATGCGATCGAATATTCCTAGCTTAGCGCAACGAAGTTGCTGTCGCAACTAAATTGAGCTACACTAGCTTTATCCGAATTTAGTTGCGCTCGCAACCAACTGATTATAAAAGGAAGGTTGACATCCGATGACCTACCAGGACGATCCGATCATTCAAAAAAACAGGTGGCTCATACTTATCATTCTTAATTTGTTCACGTTCATGGCCACGCTGGACGGCAGCATCGTCAACATTGCCCTGCCCGTCATTTCCAGAGAGTTGCGCCTGCCCGTCGCACAGACCGAATGGATCGTCACCGCCTATCTGATGACGATCTGCGCGGCCATTCTGTTTTTCGGCAAGCTCGGCGATATCGTCGGAAAAATTAAAGTATTCCGTACGGGCATGATGATCTTTACCGTCGGCTCGCTTTTATGCGGACTTAGCGACAGCCTGCCGGCGATCGTCGCATCGCGTCTCGTCCAAGCGCTGGGCGCGTCGATGACGATGGCGAACAGCCAGGGCATCGTTACCGATATTTTTCCCGGCAGCGAGCGAGGCAAAGCGTTGGGGCTGACCGGCACCTTCGTTTCGCTCGGCATTATTGCCGGTCCAAGCCTCGGCGGTCTTATTTTATCGGGTCTTGGCTGGGAATATATTTTTTGGGTCAACGTTCCCGTCGGACTCGTTGCGCTTGCGATCGGCTGGCGGAAGCTTCCCGTCGACTTGAGCAAGCTCAAAGTCAGAATCGACGCGGCCGGCAGCGCGATGTTTACCGTCTTTATTTTGCTGCTGTTCGCGGGATTGCTCCTCGGTCAGCAATTTGGTTATGCGCAGCCGTGGATTATTGCCTCGCTTGCAGCTTCGGCTGTCGTACTCGTTTCTTTTATCCACTTCGAGAAAAAAATCGCTGCACCGCTGCTGCAGCTTTCCTTGTTTCGCAATCCGCTATTTTCGCTAAGCATTTTATGCGGGTTTCTCGTATTCGTCTCCAATTCCTGTTTCAATATCATCGCGCCGTTTTACGTTCAGGATATCCTTGGCTTGACGCCGTCCCAGGCCGGATTGCTCATGATGCTGTTCCCGATCGTCATGGTCGTCGTCGCCCCTCTGAGCGGCGCCCTCTCGGACAAGATCGGTTCCGAACTGCTGACCTTTATCGGTCTGCTCGTACTGATCGCCGCCCAATCGGGCATGGCCACGCTTGGCCCGGACAGCTCTATCGCACTGGCAGGCACTTGGATGGCGCTCCTGGGTCTCGGCAGCGGTCTGTTCCAGTCGCCCAACAATTCGCTGATTATGTCAAAAGTGCCTAAGACCCAGCTAGGCATCGCGGGCAGCATCAACGCGCTGATTCGAAACATCGGCATGGTCGCAGGCATTACGCTCGCGACGACCACGCTTTTTGGCGTCATGAGCGCAAAAGCCGGCGTCCGCATCAAAGACTTCGGCTCCGCAAGTCCCGATTTGTTTATCGCAGGCATGCACGTCGTATTTTTAACGGCTTCCGCAATTTGCCTGACCGGCGCGCTGTTGACTGGCTGGCGGCTTTGGTCCACCCGACGCAATGCCCATACGAAGCCGCAGAACGCTTAACTTGGCGGCATTCCGGCGCGTGTCGCTAACGAGTTGAAAAAGCATGGCGGACGTTCGCCATGCTTTTTCATTCAGGCTTCGACGCCGCCTGTCGTATTTTTAGTCGCTTCGCCGAACGATGAAGCAGCCTTGCGTATCGAACCGTATGTCTGCCAGACGCCATAGCCGACAAGCAGCATAATGGCGGGCAGCAAATCGAGTCGATATCGAGTCTGAATCTCGATCGCCAAATGTACGCCTGCGTAAATTAACAATAGCAAAATATAAAGGAGCGGTCCCCTGTACATGCCGGCCCTCCAAAGCGCCAGCAGCGCAAATAACGCAAATCCGCAAAAAACGACGTATTGCGGCCGTTCGGCCATGCTGAGCGAACGCTCGAGCTGGCTGCGACCGGTCCCGTCAAGACTCCAATATGCCGAAGAATCTCCGCTTCCCCACATGAGCGCCAGCTTTCTGCCCATGAGCGCAGCTATCTGCGTTTTATCTTCAAGCCTCTCCTTGATCCGCTTAAGCTCAGCTTTATGCCGTTCCTCGCCGAACGCAAAGCTGTTCGCATATTGCGCATCCTCTTTGTTCCAACCACCGTTGGCATCCGCGTTAAGCCCAACCATGAACTTCCAGTACTTATCGCCATCCGACAAGGCATGATTCGTAACACCCGCATGTTGAAGTGATGCGTTGGCGCCCCCTTGAATGGCGGCGTAAATGCCAATCATGGCGAGCAGCATGCCCGCCTGGCGCCAGGCTTTTCGCCTTCTTCCCTCGCGAAGCTTTTTCCATACCTCCAGCATAGCGAACAAAACGATGCCAATGATATAAACGACGCCGATCGGCCGGATCAGCTGCCCGACGCCGATCGCGAGTCCTGCCCACAACCACGACAGCAGCGCTCCTCTGCGCTTGAGCAGTAGCGAGCATCCAAGGAAAAACAAAAAAATAGAAAGATGCTGATTCGTAAGGACGGAGCACATTATAATATTCGGCAAATAAAAAGCATAAAAGCATGACGCGATTCTCCCGCAGGTCTCATTGAACAAGCGGGCGCCCGTGAAATAAAGAATAACGGCGGTCCCCATATTAAAGATGGCCCCGAGCACCTTTAATGCAACCAAAGAATCCCCAAAAACGCGGATGATCGCGGCTTCGTACATCGTAAATCCTAACTGATACGGAAAACTCGTAAAATAAGCCGAATTCGCAAAACCGAAGTTGCCCGATGCCGCCTCACGCGCTGCCTCGTATAAAAAAAGAAAATCCGAGCTGGGCGGTGCAGGATTGAGCATGATCCAGCCGATTCGAACGCTCAAACCGATCACGGCAAGCATAACAAGAAAAAGACTCCGTCCGAAACGGTGGTTCAGAACATGAGCGATCAAAAGCGCTACAAGCGCGCAACAAACGGTGGAGGCTACCGTCTGCGCGATCGAGCCGTAGGCATCTACCGTGAACACGAACGACGAAACGAAAAGGACGGCCATAAAAAGGCTTCCTATCGTAAGAAACAACCGCGCTCCATACATATAAGACACTCCCAATAGCGCATTCGAAAGTCCAAGGCGGCTGCGCCTATCTTCTATTGGAGTCTAACATACTAATCTCTCTATTAGAAATTTTTGTACGCTCGCCGGGACGAGGACCGCCCTTTCTCGCATTAACATGGTATCCCCTTCGCACAGGCGCAAGGACGGATGACGAGCATGGACGGTGGATTGGCAAGCACTGATGACGTACATGCACTGATGACGTACATGCACTGATGACGGACATGCACTGATGACGTACATGCACTGATGACGGACATGCAATGATGACGGACATGCAATGATGACGGACATGCAATGATAACGTACAAGTACTGATGACGGACATGCAATGATAACGTACAAGTACTGATGACGTATAGGCACTGAAGATGTGAAAAACAAATGATGTGCAAGGACGATTGAAGCGAACGCCTTTTTAACTTCCCGACGATGGCAATCACGAACTATGTATCTCAAAGAAGTGCACACGAAATAAGCTATGCAGTGAAGCATGAAGTTTGGATGTTAGCCCATGATCAAGAGACGCAATGCGAGCGGGAAAGCTTCGCCAGATTCGTTTGACCGGTCCAACGAATCGAGCGGACGCCGTAGCGCTTGCGTACGAGCTCGGGCTGCGTAATCGTGCGAATACGGCCGCATAACGATAGTAGCGTTCCGAACACGTTCAAACGCGCGTTCAGGCGGAAGCAGTATTCGTCGAGGTAAGCTTGCAAATGCTTAGGTCCGATACCGCCGAACGTCCGCGCCAGCCAACCGATCGCGCCGCGCCACACGGCGCCCAGCGCTGTCACGCCTTCGCGCTCCGACGCCTTGACGACCTCGATGCGTCGACCGCCTGTCCGGTCCTCTGCCGCATGCCGCCACAAAAATCCGCCGAACGAATCGGCGGCAAACGCACGGCGGCTGAACGAGGCGGCGGACATGCGTTTAATTTTAACCACTGCCAGCTCTCCGCTCTCCGGATCGATCGACGCGCCGGCTACGGCGGGCTCCTCCCGGAACGTCAACGGATCAGTGGGCCGGTTCGTCGCCGGGCGCGCATAGAAGTCCCCTAACAACTGCAAATCGCCGACGAGCGGCTGGCCCTCGTCGTGCACCTGGATCGCATAGCGAAGCTTGTGATTGATAAGCCAGGCCGTCTTGTACGTCACCTGAATAAGCTCTGCCAACAGCTTGGCCGTTATGCCGGTCTGCATCAGGTGCAGCGCGTGAAACCACTTCACAAGCGGCGTACGGGTGCCCTCAAGAATCGTACCGGCCGTGAGCGAAGTCTGGCGAGCGCACGAGCGGCACTCGAACAGCCGCCGACCGCGGGAAACGATTCGATAAAAGTCGGGTCCCCCGCATCGCGGACAACGAAAGCCGTCAGGCCACTTCGCACGAAAAAGGGCGATCTCGCAATCTTCTTCGCAAAAAGTCGGCGCCTGCTCGCACATCCGGTTCGAAGCACTCATCATATTTCCCCCACACCCATATAGGATCATATGTTCCCATTATACCAATTTATTACTCGGGATGCAAACCATCATTCACCTGTGCGAAGGGGATATCGTTCTAATGTGAGAAAAGCGAAGACAATGCTGAATCTCGGCGTTGAGGGGGCAGCAGCGTCGGCAAAAATAAAAAGACCCGCTTGCGCGGGCGGATATTACTCTTCCGTATCGACGTTGTGGTAAACTTGCTGAACATCTTCGAGATCTTCGATCGCATCGAGCATTTTCTCGAATTGGGCTTGAGCGTCGTCGGTCAGCGTCACGTAATTCTGGGGGATCATCGACAGCTCGGCGACCGCGAATTCGGATATGCCGGCCTGCTTGAACGCCTCTTGCACTGCATGGAATTGCTCCGGGTCGGAATAAACGATGACGGTGTCTTCTTCTTCGACGACGTCGCGGACGTCGACGTCCGCCTCAAGCATCAACTCGATAACCTCGTCGGCCGTTTTGCCGGTAACGCCGATGACCGCGGAGGCGTCGAACATATAAGCGACGGAGCCGTTAACGCCCATGTTGCCGCCGTTCTTGCTGAACGCGGCACGGACGGCGGATGCCGTACGGTTGACGTTGTTGGTGAGCGCGTCGACGATGACCATCGAGCCGTTCGGTCCGAAGCCTTCGTACCTCAGCTCGGAGTAGCTCTCCTCGGACGATCCCTTGGCCTTGTCGAGAGCCCGGTCGATGATCGCTCGGGGCACGTTGTATGTCTTCGCCCGTTCAAGTACGACCTTGAGCGCGCGATTCGCTTCCGGGTCCGGCTCGCCTTTTTTGGCCGCGACGTAGATCTCGACGCCGAATTTGGCATAGACGCGACTTGTATTCGCATCTTTGGATGCTTTCTTCTCTTTAATATTGTTCCATTTGCGTCCCATGCTTCTACCTGCCCTTATATCGATATAAAAAGCCGCTTAGGCAATATTCTGATAGGACGGTATGCGAATGTCAAGCTCGGCATGCGGCATCAAGCGCCATATAGCCGTTCGAATCCGCTATGCGCCATGCGTCGGATGAGGTTAGCGTCCGCAAACTTCGGTCTTCTATGCGCTTCATCCGGCTTGTGCAGGAAATAGCAGCTCGGCAAGAACGCGCATCGTCTCCATCAACTGGTCGAGCGGAGCTCTGCCGGCGGAGAGCCGAAGCGCATTTTCCTCGGCTGTCTCTCCGTGAACTGCGTTCAGCCTTAGCGAATCGAAGCCGAAGCTGCCGCCCGAGATCAGATGCATGCTTGACGGAACGGCGCCGGCGCATGCATCGATGCGCGCTTGGTAGTCCTGCTCTGAGAGGTCGCCATGCAGCCTAATATAGAACACGGTGCCGATCCACGGCCATCCGTCCAGTACATAATCGTCGGAGGCGTTTACGGATAAAAAATAGTCTTTGATCCTGCCTTGTTCGCGCAAGTAGCTCAAATATGCATTCATCCAATGCGCGTTACGGTTGAGGCGGCCAAGTCGCGCTTCGATCGTCGGGAAGTCTGGTGCGGGCAGCTGGCGGACGTCGAGCGGACTGGCGCCGGCGTCGAGGATGGACAGCAGATCGACCCATCGGGATCGATGAGACGGCTCTTCCATCGCTTGACCGCAGGCGACCAGATAGCCGATGTTCGTCAGATCGAAGCCGTATTGCAAATACTTGATGCCGCTCTCTACGCTCACAAGTATGACGTGCGGAGGCAAGCTGCCGGCATATCGCCGGAACATTTGATTGGAGATCGAGGTTAGCGTCCTGTCCACAATGACAAACAGCAGTTCATTCCCGCCCGGTCGGTGACGGCGCAAACGGTCGAACAGCTTGTCGAGATCGACAGGCGGCTTGATCGGCCAGCACTGTCCGGGATCTACGATCAGGCAGCCGATTGCCTGGGACGTCTCGAGCATACGGTATATTTCGTCAGGCTCTGCCTGCCTGACGTCGTCCAGCAACGTTTGCGCCAGCTCCACGCCTTCACCGTAAAAGCCGGCTTGAACGACGCACGGCAGACGCTGGCCGGTAAAAGAACGAAAGGCCGCGATGGCGAGCTCCAGCGCTTTCATGCCCGAGGTGGTCAAAAAAAGCGAGCTTTGAGTCATCAATTCCTCGGGAACGCTGTAAAATGCCCGCATCGCAGCAGCTTCATATTCTTTTACCGCCTCGCTTCCGTAGCAGCGCTGGTAGGTTCCCTCTTCCTCTTGCGCAAAGCCGGCCTCATCGGTCAGCGCCTGCCGCCCTCCATGCGACTGCTTACCGGGCGTCTGCCAGTCGCTGCCCGATACGATGCCGCCCAACTGCTTGTATACTTTGCGGATCTCGTATTTTAACGTCAGATAGGCGTCCCAAGTCGCCTCGGCCGGTTGTTCGATGATCGAAGCCGCCCGCCGGTCAAGCGTATCGACCTGGCGCGAGAAGGCGGCCGCCAGTTCCCGCTCCAAGGTGGCATCGGGATAAATGGCTTTAAAATACGCAAGCTCGCGCCGAATGCCTTCAAGCAGCCACCGCAGCTCCTTCGCGTCCTGCCGCCGGTCGACGTCGCCGATTTGCGCGAGCGAAGCGGCGACCGCAGCCTTGAGCGGTCGATTGTTCGCGATCAGGCTCCAGTCCCACGTATTCGGATCGTACGGCGGTTGAAGACGTGCTGCGCTGATCGAAATCATACGCTTTCCTCCTTGCGGGTTAACGGTTGAATGGCTTCTTTTACCCCGCCGCAAGCTTCGGCAAACGCCAATGAGAGGTCCGCGGGGACCCCTGGTTGGCGGATACGAATGATGCAATTTTGCGGATTAGGCATTAGGCTTTGGCGGGCTGCACGTCTTCTTTAGGGCGGATCAGGAACAATGTCAGCACCGCGGCCGCAAACGCACAGACGACCATGACCCAAAAAAACAGCGATATGGACTGCTGCATCAGGACCGAAGCCGCCGGCGGACCGCCCGCTACGCCGACGAATCGCATGCTGCTGTAAAACGAGCTGATCGAGCCGCGCTGCTCCTTTTTAATGCCTTCGGTAACAAAGGCGTCAAGACAAGGAAGCGCCGCTCCGATACCGAGCCCGGCAGCGCTTAGAAGTGAGATTCGCCCTACCGTAGCGTCCCAAAGCAAGCACCCCGCCACAGCCAGCGCCGTGATGAAAAAGCCGACCGTAACGGTCCATTTCATCAATTTTTTTCGTCTGCCGATCCATTTGCCGGCTGCGAAAGAGGCCGCGCAAAGAACGGCAAGCGGGATAGCCAGCACTAGCCCTTTTATAATTCCTTTCATGTGATGCTCCTTTTCGAGCGTCTCGGACAAATAAAACAAAAGACCGAAAAGAATGAACATCGTAAAGCAAATGACGATAAACAACGCCGTCAGCCAGCGAGCTTTTTCCTTATACAGCTTCCAAACGGTGCCGAGAAACACCTTCGGGCTCGGCGGCTTCTCCTTCTTGTCCGTCTTCGGGGGGTGGACGAGCCACAATACCAGGACGATCGAAATCGCGCACAGCACGGGAATCGACCAAAACGGCGTCCGCCAAGCGATGAGGGCAAGCGCCGATCCCAAAATCGGACTAAGTACTTTTCCAAAGGTATTGAACGTCTCGATGAGTCCCAGGCCCGTACTGATCTGCTCCTCGTCCTTGAACATGTCTCCGACGAGCGGCAGCACGATCGGCATCGCACCCGCCGCGCCGATCCCCTGAAGCGCGCGTCCGGCGAGCAGCAAGCCGTAGCTGTTCATGCCTGCCGCCCAGATACAGACGCCGCCGCCGGCCGCCGCCAGGATCAGGCTCGGAACGATGATTCGTTTGCGGCCGATCCGGTCGGACAAATATCCGGCCACAGGGATCAGGATGATCGCCATGATCGAATAAACGGTAATGACCAGGCTCGATTGAAGCGCAGAAATGTTGAGCGCCCGCTCGATCGCAGGGAGAACGGGGATCAGCATGGAATTACCCAAGGTCATGATCAGCGGGATCGAAGAAAGCGCAAGGAGTGCCGCGGTTTGTTTACGGTCTTGGGCATGCTTCATTTCGGCAACCTTCTCCTCGTCGTCGAATTCGTTGATCCGTACTTCAGCAATGGTCCTTGCATACTGTTTGCATCTCAAGGCCGATCCATACATGACGCCGTCCGCTCCTGCCGTACAACGCAAAAAGCCGGTTAAACCGGCTTTTTAGAGCAATTTCCATTTGCAAACGAAGCATAATGCATTGCCGCGCATCTCGGCGGTCAAGGTCCCCCCCATTTTACCCATCAGTCCGCGCGCGATGGACAAGCCCAGTCCGGAGGCGACACCAGACCGGGAAGCGTCCGCCATGTAAAAACGATTGAACAGCAATTCCGTATCCGTACCGCGCAGCTGCGGGGCTTCGTTCGCGAGCGTCAAAACCGCGTTGCCCGTTTGAACCTCCAGCTTGACGTTCAGCGTACCGCGCGCATGCCTGATCGCGTTGACGACGAGATTTTCGACCACTCTTCGGAGCGCGGATTCGTCCGCTCGAACTTCTATGCTCTGCGCATCCAACTCGAGCGACGGGGTGAGCCCCTTTTCCGTCAGCTGATCGTGGAAGCTCATCAGAATCTCGGGCAAAAGCTTGTCGAGCCTAAGCTTCGACGGCTTCAGCGCATAGTCCGTCGAGTCGATCATCGCCAACTCGTAAAAATCGTTCAGCAGGGCTTGCAGCCGCATCGTTCGCTTGCGAATGACGCCGAGCGCTTCGTCCCGCTCTTCCGCCGGCAAATCGCGGGAGCCGAGCAGCTGAATGTAGCCGAAGATGGACGTTAGCGGCGTACGCAAATCATGCGAGATGTTGGCGACTGCTTGCCTCAGCTCTTCTTCCGTGCGCTTGCGCTCGACATTCGCACGAACGATCAAATCCGTGTGCCGGTTGATCTCCGACGCAAGCGCCTCCAAGTCCCTGTCAGGCATGCCGATCGCAAGCTTTGCGGCGGATTCGCCATCGTTATATCGCCGGAGCTGCTTGGCAAGACTCCGAACTTCTCTTTTTACCAAGCTTAGGCGAATCAGGCAAATCGCTGCCGCCAGACCGGCGACTATGACGACGGCGAGCGGCATGCGCCTGCCTCCTTTCGTCTTGCGTTATTTGATCTCTTTGCGTCTAAATACGGCGACCGCAATGGCGGTGAAGGCGATGGCGACGAATAATGAGACATACAAGCTCTCGGAAAAGCGGGATGCTCTCATATAGGGATCGGCATAATGATTAATCAAGTTAAATATCGAATGCTCGTAGAGCGTCTCGACGAATGGCAGGTGCTTGCCGGCCATCACGTAGATCCCGTCCGCGAAAAAGTAAAAGACGAACGCGAAGCCGATCGTCTTGCCGCTGTCCGTAAGCAGCGTCGCGATGGCGCCTGTCACGGCTGCGAAAGCGGCCGACAAAACCAGCGTAAGCGCGAATGATTTGAGAAGGAACGCCGATTCAGAAATGCCCGGCCACTCACCCAGGCCGAACAGCATGGTGCCGAGCACCGCGTTCACGGCCGGAAAAACGAGCACGGTCAGCATGGAGCCGAAAATAAAAACGATCATTTTCGCGGTAATATACTTGGCCCGGCCGTAGCCGGATGCGACCGCCCGTTTGATCGTCCCGGTCGCGTACTCGCTCGAGATATAAAATCCGGCCAAGACGCTAAGCCCGATCTTGATGATGTAATTGTTGCCGCCCATAGCCGTGGTCAGCATGTCGAGTCCGTCCTTTCCGGTGAGCGCGCCGCCGTCGTTCGGGTCGTCGAAATAATTGAGCAGTACGAAAGCCGCGGCTGATACGAACAAAACAGACAGCAGCAGCCAAAACGCACGGTTGCGCAGCAGCTTGTACCATTCGGAACGGAGCAGATTAAGCATGACCGCCACCTCCGATCCGTGTCGTGAAGTAGCTCTCCAGGTCCTCGCCCATCGGCATGAATTGCTCGAGCGCGAGCCCTTCGCCGACAAGCATCGACGACACCGCAGCAGGACGATTCAGATGATCGAACAAACGGATGACGCCGTCGTTCGTCACCTCGAACGCCGTCGTCGCCAGCTCTCGCTCGATCGCAGCGGCGGCACGTTCGGGACAGTCGACTTTGATGTGGATGAACTGCCTGCATTTCTCCTGAAGCTCACGGCTCGTCAGCTGCTCAAGCAGTTTGCCTTTATGAATAATGCCGTAGTGCGTGGCCAGCAAATGCAGCTCGCTAAGAATGTGGCTGGAGATCAGAATCGTGATGCCCATCTCCCGGTTCAGCTTCGTAAGCAGATCGCGCATCTCGACGACGCCCATCGGATCGAGCCCATTGGTCGGCTCATCGAGAATGAGAAATTCGGGCGAACCGAGCAGCGCGACCCCCAGCGCCAGCCGCTGCTTCATGCCGAGCGAGAAGTTTTTCGCTTTTTTCCTTCCCGTTCCGGACAGACCGACCAATTCGAGCGTCCGCTTCACGGCGTCCCGGCCCGGTATGCCCTGCTGCAGCCGATGAGCCTCCAGGTTTTCGGTCGCCGTCAACTGCGGGTACAGCGCCGGACTTTCGATGGACACGCCCATTCGCCTGCGAGCCCGGACAAGCTCCGAGCCGCCCGTGGCCCTGAACAGCTCCACCGTGCCCGACGTCGGGAAGGCGAGCCCCGTCACCAGCTTCATCAGCGTCGACTTGCCCGCCCCGTTCTGCCCGATAAAGCCGTAGATCGTTCCTTGGCGAATCGAAACATCCACGCGATCGAGCGCCGTCTGGTTTTTGTACTGTTTGGTCAATTGATGCGTTCTCAGCACGAATTCGTTCATCTTCGTCAGCCTCCTCTTCCTGTCTTCAAGTTTAGAGGCCGAGTCATAAGACTTGATTAAGGCGATACATAAGAAAAGCTTAAGATTTAAGCCGGTAGCCCATTCCCCAGATCGTCTCGATATACTCTTCCGCCGGATTCGCTTTTGCGAGTTTATTGCGCAGGTTGCTCATATGTACGTTAACGACGTTTTCCCCGCCGCCGAAATACTCTTCTCCCCAAACGCTTTCGAACAAATTAGCTTTCGCGAACAGCTTCTTGGGGGACGACAGAAGCAACGCCAGGATGTCGTATTCCCGCGCCGTCAGCGTCAGTTGGACGTCTCCCGCGAAGACGGTTTTCGCCTCCGGATCGACCGTCAGATCTTTGTGCCGCAGCAGCGCGGGACCGTCCGCTTGCGTCTGAGGCCATCTCCGGTGCCGTCGCAGCACCGAGTCCATTCGTGCGGCGACCTCTTCGATGTCGAACGGCTTGGTCATATAATCGTCTGCGCCCGCCTTGAGCGCGGCAATCTTCGATTGCTGCTCGCCTTTGGCCGAGATGACGATGACCGGATAGCCGTACCGCTCCCCGATCTCCTCAAGCAGCGCTTCTCCCCGCTTGCCGGGCAGCATCAGATCGAGCAGCACCATCGACCATTCGCGCTGTCCCAGGTAGAGCTCGGCCTCCGTGCCCGAATAAGCCGGCTGCGGTACATGCCCGTTCGAGCGAATCACGCTGCAGAGCAGCCGATTGATATCGTCGTCGTCCTCGACGACTAAGATATGATGGCTTTCCGCCATTTCCCGACACTCCTGTTCGACTAGCCAGACTATCGCCATTATAGCATGTCGCTCACAAGCGAATAGCAAGACGCGCGCCCCGGTCATACATTGGATTAAAATCACAATCGAGCGAGGGAGACATTCTGTTATGATCGTAGCCGTAACAGGCGGCGCGGGCTTCATCGGCTCCCACCTGACCGAAGCATTGCTTGCCCAAGGGGCGGACGTCCATGTCATCGACAACCTGTCGTCGGGATACCGTGTCAACGTGCCCGATGGCGCCGTCCTGCACGAAGCGGACATCCGTTCGCCCCACGCGCGCGCCGTCATCGAAGGCCTGCGGCCCGAAGTTGTCTTCCATCTGGCGGCCCAGGCAGATGTCCAGCGCTCGATCGCCGATCCCGCGGAGGACGCGAGCGTCAATATCGCGGGCACGCTGAACGTGCTGGCCGCTTGCCGCGAAGCGGGCGCGCGGAAGATCGTCTTCGCCTCGACCTCCGCCGTGTACGGCAACGTCGGCAAGGAGATCGTCTCCGAACGCGACAAAGCTGAGCCCGTATCGTTCTACGGCTTGTCCAAACGTACGGCGGAACAGTACATCCGCATCTATAGCCAATTACACGGTCTTGACTATACGATCCTCCGTTACGGCAACGTATACGGCCCGCGCCAGACCCCCAAGGGAGAAGGCGGCGTCGTGGCCGTATTTTTGGAGCGGCTTCGTCAAGCGGCTTCGCCGGTCGTGCACGGCGACGGCGAGCAGACGCGGGACTTCGTCTACGTCAAGGACATCGTCGCCGCCAATCTGGCCGCGTTGACGCGCGGCTCCCGCGAGACGCTGAACGCCGGCACGGGCCGCGCGACCTCGGTCAACGAGCTGCTCCGTCTGCTCGAGCGATGCGCAGGCGTTCCGATTGAGCGCCGGCACGTGCCCGGCAGACCCGGCGATATCCGGCACAGCCGTCTCGATCCCCGCAGAGCGCGCAGAACGCTGCGTTGGACGGCCGCTTACGACACCGCCGGCGGCATCGCCGAGACCTACGCCTCCACTCTGCCTTCCAGCCGGTAAGGGCCATTCATGACGGCGAGCCCTTCGGCCGATCGGACGCAGAGATAATAAACCTGGTCCGGCAAGCCGCCGGTCATTCGGCATTCGAGCCGGGTGACCGCGCTCACAAAACAAGACTCCAGCGACCAATCGACAGTTTCCCCGTGCGGATCGTCCTTTTTGAGCATCACCTCGAGCTCGCCCATGTCGAACGTGCCCGGATTCGACCAGCCGATCTCGATGTGCAAAACGACCACGTCGCCCGGATCGATTCCGTGAAGGCTGACCGACGTGAGCACGATCTCTTCGCGAATCGGAAATGGCGCAAAGCTGCCGATCTCCGCGCCAGTGCTGTGCTTGTATTTGATCATGGGATCCTTCCTTTCACCGCATCGCATTCAATTCGCCGATCATGCGCAGGAATCCGTCGCAGTAGCCCGCCGGCGCGAAGCGGGCTCTGACGTGCGCGACCGCCTCGTCGCGGATCGACGCCCGAAGGCCGACATCGCTCATGAGCCGAACGGCTTCCTCGTAAGCTTGATTGATATCGCCCAGCTTGTAATACAGTCCCGTTCGCTGGTGATAGATCGAGGAGGATACGCCGTCCGAATCGCTCGTCAGAACCGGGCAGCGGCAGCTCATTGCTTCAAGAATGGCGTACGGGGCGCCTTCGACCTTGGACGTGGAGCAGAGAAAGCCGCCGGAATCCCCGATATAAGACATGTGCTTGCGCATCTCCGCGTTAGGTATGTTGGGGAAAAACGACAAATTGTCGCGCAAGCCGAGCTGGTCGATCCAAAGCTCCATCCGCTCCCGTTCCTCACGGACCGCCAGCGCCGGATCTTCGTACATTCGCAGCCGGATGCCCCTGTCGTAATCCCGGACGAGACGGGCGCCGATTTGCAGGAACTCAAGCCAGTTCTTGTTGTCCTCGATCCGCCCGATCCACGCGATTTCAGGCTTCTGAGCGAAGCCGACGCATTCGTAGGCGAACGCGTCCGAGTCGAAGCAGTTGTGCATCCGGTACTTGGGCACGCCGGGGAAAAACTGTTCGAACAAAGAATCGATATGGGGCGTGTACGGGTTCAGCAGCGCCGATGCATACCGCTCGACGTAGGGGATGGCTTGCATGAGCTCTCGCTGCGCGACGGCCTTAGGTCCGTATCCTTGAATCTCCAAAATGAGCGGTCCGCCGTAGCCGAGCATACGAAACTTCTTGAGCGATACATAATCCGAGATAACGACGACCGCGTCGAATCGTCCCGCATCGAGCAGTCGTTTGATCTCGATGTCGTCGCTCGTCACCGTCACCGGCAGATCCGCGCTGTTCTGCAGCCCCGCCCCGGGCTCGAAATAGAGGCAATGACCTTCCACCCCACGTTGGCGAAGCGCGCGAATTCGCTGTCGGTTGAGGGTCTCTACGCCACCGCTCGGCACATAATAAGCAAATAGTACTTTCAACGGAACGGAACACCTCCCGCAGCCTCAATGAACCCGATCGAAATGCGTCTCGTTAAATATCGCGACCAGATTCCCGTAATTTTTGACCCGAACCGCGATCCCGATCTCATCGTACCGCTTCGTATTGGTGACTATCAGCAACGAGAACGGCTGCTCGAGCGTATGCATATCCTGTAGCCGCCTGCTTCTCCCGCCGCCTTGGACGTCTACAAGCATCTCGTTTACGATTCCGGACGGGCCCGACATTTGGATCCAAGCATTGAAGTCTTTCTGGCCCCTGTTCACGATGTCCACTTCGAGCATGCCGACGTACCGCGAATCGATCGGCATCAGGACGCCGGCTTCCATCTTGAGGACGGACATGGATTCACCTTCTTGTTCGCTTGATCGTATACGATATTCCGGCTATTTTTTTCGGTTAAGGCGCCTGTCCGGGGCGGCGTCGATAATCGTCGTTCGCCCTCCGATGTTCGTCCAAGCGCAGCGGTCGCCGAACGCATTACTATAATGGAGACCTGACCTGCTGTTAACCGGGAGGCGAATGCGATGCGATTAGCTGAAATCAAAGGGGAATACGACGGCATATTCAGTCTGGGAGAGCTGTGCCTGTCGTCCATCCAGCTCGAGCGGTGCGGACTCCGGCCGTTCGCGGGACCGCTGGACTGGATGAGCACGCCCAAGCTGGCCGACGTGAACCGGCTGCTGGAGAACCGGTTCGACGGCTTCATGGACCGCGATCATTTGACGTATGTGGACCATGCGAGCGACAAGCTGTTGCTGGTGAAGGAGAACGTGTACAACGCTTTTTCCAATCACGACTTTTTTGTCCATCGAAATACGCCAGCGCTGCTCGAAGATCATAGCGCAGTCAAGCTCAAATATGAGCGCCGCGCAGCCCGTCTGTTGGATAAAGCTGCGTCGGCCAAACGGCTGCTGTTCGTTCGGTGCGGCGGCTCGATGGAAGAAGCGATCGGCCTGCAAAAGGCGCTGTCGGGTCTCGTCAGCCACGAATATCGCGTTCTGCTTGTAAATCACACGGACGTCGCGACGCTGACGGAGACCGCTTGGCCTCTGGAACGCGTCTGCACGGTCGAGCTGCCGGGCCATCCCGACGTCATCTGGAAAGGCAACAATGCCTTCTGGGACACGATGCTGTCCGGCATCGGGTTTAAGGAATCGCTTTGATGCGCTTCACTGTTGCCGAAGCTGCGAGAATCGCCCTGGGCGTCTCGCAGCTTTTTCGCATCTAACCCGCGCCCGGCAGCCGCAACGTCGCGACGGGCAGGTCCGGCAGCTTATAGCCCTCCGGCAAAGCATGATAAATCCGGTTCCACACCTCGTAGTTGACTGCGAGATCGGGTCCGGGCGCCGCGTAAGGGTCGAACAGACCGGCGTACAAGGCGCCCGGCACGACACGTTCATCCGGCATCAAGGCGTTCCCCTCCCTCCGCTTAGCGCGATCCGCCCCGCCTTCTCGTAAACATCCGAGAGGCGCGCGATCATCGCATCCATGGACCAATGTTTTTCCGCCCACTGCTTCGATGCGTAAGCGAGCTGTGCGCGATAGGCGTCATGCTGCAGCAGATCGTACAGGTAGGCGCAGAGCATGCCGGTATTGCGGCTCGGAAAAACGAGCCCGGTCCTGCCGTGCTCGACCATCTCCGGCAGGCCGCCGGCGTCGGAGACGACTACGGCCGCACCCGCGAGCTGCGCTTCGATGACGGAGATCGGCTGATTGTCCAGCACGCAGGCATGGACAAAAATATCGCTCATGGCTAACAGTGCCGGAACGTCCTGCCTGAACCCCCAAAATACGATATCATCCTGAAGGCCAAGCTCTCTGGCCTGCCGCTCCAGGTCTCCTCTCAGCTCGCCGTCGCCGATCAGCCAGCAAACCCAGTCCTGGCGCACGCTTTTAAGCTGCGCGAGCGCCGTGATGAGCAGATCGATGCCTTTCACGAACGTCAGGCGCGCCGAGCAGGCGATCACTTTTTTGCCGGGGGGCTTGGTGACCGGCGAGGCGAGCGCGCTGCGGGCGCGGAACATCTCCGTATCGAGGCCGTACGGAAATACTTCGATGCGCGACGGATCGACGCCGAAGTCCTGGGTCAAAATCGTCTTCATCCATTCGTTCGCCGTGACGGCGACGTCCGCTGAGGAGGCGCCATAGTACTCCATCGCATGGCAGTAACGCCAGGCCGGCGAGTGCTCGCCGATGCCGAGCTCGGGGTGAGCGCGAAAATGCGCGCGCAGCTCATGGGCGATCGAGCCGTGAATATGCGCGACGAGCGGCGTATGCCTCGGCTTGACCCGCGCCAACGAACGTGCGGAAAAGACGTCCTGTGTATGGATGACGTCGTACTCGTCCAAGCCGAAATAGGCAGCGGCAAGCTCTAGGCAATAACGATCGAGCTCGTACTGCCTGACGAGCGGATCGTTCAAATAAGTCGCGGCGCTCGATGCGCTCAGTTTCGATTGCAGCATCGGCAATACATGCGCCTTTTCGAACGTCCGTCCGTCGCTGTACATATGGTACTTTTGATAATCCGGACTGTGGCCGAACAGGTCCACTTGATGCCCGCGCTGCATCATCGCTTTGCGGATTTGCTCCATGAACGCATGCACGCCGCCGACATGCGGCAACAGCCAGTAGGTGGCCAGCAGGATTTTCATCCGAACGTCCCTCCCTCCGCGAACAGGCCCGCAAGCCGGCTGCCGTAAAAAGCGCGCAAACTGTCATACTCGGCCATCAGCCCGGGCTTGTTGACGACCGTTCCCATCGCATCGTGCATCCGGTATTCCGTTAATGGGAGAGCCAAATAGTCGATGCGTATGCCGCTTAGCACGACCCTCGCCCAAAAATCGTAATCCTGCGTATACTTGAGCGATTCGTTAAACACGCCGACAATATCAAAAATGTCCCTGCGCATCATGACCGTACAGCCGTTAATCGCATTCGTCGTCGCGAGCAGGCGCATGAGCGCGAGTCCGTCCGGGTAAGGCTCGCCGTATCGGCTGGCGACGAGCCTGCCGCTCCCGTCGATGACGGCGAAGTCCGTGCAGCAAATGCTCGCTTGTCGTTTGATCATATAGCCAAGCTGGCGCTCGATCTTGTCGGGGCGGAACCGGTCGTCCGAGCTCAGCCAAGCGACGTATGTGCCGGAGGATACGCGGATGCCGGCATTCAAGGCACTTGCCGTGCCGCCGTTCGCCTTGGCGACGTAGCGCACCCGTCCGGCATAAGCCGGCAAGATGCGATCGGCGTACCGCGAGGAGCCGTCGTCGACGACGACGATCTCGATCGGCCGGTACGTCTGCGCCAGCACGCTGTCGATCGCTTCGTTAATATAGGGATCGTTGTAAAACGGAATGACCACGCTGACGGTGGGGTGCAAGCCGATTCTCCTTTCGAAGGCAGATGGCCGGACGATCCCGAATAAACGGTCGTAGCGCCCGTCGTACATCATATTGCAGGTTCCTCACTGGCGCATGGATGAGTCGCCCCCTCGCATCCGCCCAAATCCGCATTAAAAAACTCCGCGCATGCGCGGAGCTTCGGTCGATCGACTCTTGGTTACTTGCCTATACGGCTTAAAAACTGATTCATGAGCACCGGCAGCGAGATCAGGATCGGCGGATCGTCTGGACGGGGCGGATACAGCTTCACCTGCTGCGGGTGAACCTCGCAGAGCGGTCCGACGAACAGCGGCGCCCTGGACCGGGTGCGCAGCGTCCGCTGCGGCAGCAGAAAATCCTTGGCCTGCATCTCCCAGGCGACCGATGTCGCCATGAGATAATAGACGCCGGGCCGGACGTCTCTGAAAGTAAATCTGCCGAGCCCGGGCAGCAGTGTGCCGTAGATCGGCAGCCCCTCCGGAATCGGCTTGGCGAACAAGCCGATCAGCACGCAGCCGTCGAACGGCTCGTCGGCGACGACGGTGCCGGTCACCGGCATGCCTCCCGGCTCGAAGGTCGCCGCATGCTCCTGCCAGTCGGACAGCTCGCGAAGCGCGCGCAAATATCTGGCCGCCTCGGGCTCCGACTGACGGAACTCCCCCGGCGTCATGCCGACCCGCTCGGTGAAGCGTGTCGTAAATGTGCCTAAACTCAGCTGTCCGATCTCAAGCCCGATCTGCCGAACGGACAGGTTCGAGTTGAGCAGCAGGTCCTTGGCGCGCTGCAAGCGCAGCGACGAGACGTAGTACAGCGGCGGCAAGCCGATCCGTTCCTTAAAAATCCTCGCGAAGTGATAAGAGCTGAAAGCGACGTGACGGGCGAGGCGCGACAACGGCAGAGGCTCGTCCAAATTCTGATGAATGTAGGCGATCGCCTCGTCGATCTCTGCATATCGGACGTTCATGTCTTCGGCCCTTTCCATCACTTGGAATCGTATTCTTTTCCATTTTAAATGGGCGCGAATCGTTTTACAAGCTTTTTCGCGAACATTTGTTCGTTAACTGTTGAAGCGGTCGCCCGACAAAGCCTCCGAATTCGGCTCCCCTTCGGAGGGCACGAATCGCAGTGCCGCCGAATTGACCCGGTAGTGAAGCTTGTCCGGGCCGGGTCCGTCGTACGACAGATAGCCGAGCCGCGTACCGCCCAGCCTGCTCGCGAGCGCCGTACGAACGACGCCTCCCCGGTAATCCGCCTCCCTTCGAACCAAGCCTTCGTGCAGCGGCTTCGTAAAGCTCGGCCAGCCCGTCCCCGAATCGAACTTGTCCTCGGAGCCGAACAACGGATCTCCCGTCACGATGTCTACATAGATGCCCGGTTCATAGAAGTTCCAGTATTCGTTGTCGTACGCAGGTTCGGTCGCGCCCTCCTGGGTGACCTCGTACTGGAGCGCCGTCAGCCTGCGCCGAAGGCTCGCTTCGTCCCGCTTGGTCCGCCATGCGCGCCTGAGATAGTCCACCCGCCCGGAGCCTTCGGCGTACAGCTTGTAATGCCGCACATGCGTCTTGTAATAATGCTTATGCTCGTCTTCGGCCGGATAAAAGGGTCCGGCGGGTACGATCTCGGTGACGATCCGCGATTTGAACCGTCCGCTGGCGGCAAGCGCCTCCTTCGACGCCTCCGCCAGCCGTCTCTGACGCTCGTCGTGATAGAAGATCGCCGTACGGTAGGAGCTGCCGCGATCGTTGAACTGGCCGCCGGCGTCCGTCGGATCGATCTGCTGCCAGAAAATGTCGAGCAGCCGCTCGTACGGAAAAATACGCGGGTAAAAGACGATCTGCACCGCCTCGGCATGCCCCGTCGTCTCGCTGCCGACCGATTCGTACGTCGGGCGATCGGTGTGGCCGCCGGTATAACCCGAAGTGACGCTGACGATGCCCGGCAGCTCGTCGAATGGCTTAACCATGCACCAGAAGCAGCCTCCCGCGAAGGTCGCGAGCGCGGCCTGTTCCGCACCTTCCTCTGTCATCCGTATTCCCCTTCCTTCTATGGATGGCGGCGGCGGACAGGGATAGATGCACAAGCTATCCCCGTTCGGCCGCATAAAATGTAGCAAACCTGAAGCGCACGCCGCAGTCTCAAGCGTTAGGCGATGCGTTCCAAACGGCGGCGGTATCAAGCCGTATATCGCTATCCTATACGATTCGAGCCGCCGAATAAAGGAGGTGATCGGCTATGGCAATTCGGCCGAAGACGCGGTCGCGCAAGCAGTTGCGGGGTCGCCGCGGCCAGCCCGTATGCGTCGTGATGAAGGACGGGACCTATTACGTAGGGCTGATCGGAGACATCAAAAGCGGACAGCTTACGCTCTCGGGGGTCCGCGGGACTGAAAAGTGGAATCCGCAGGCGGCGAAGCGGTCCTGGCAAAAAGCGAAAATCAGCGCGTTGGGCGCAGCGGCTGCACCCGCCGCTGCGGAAGCTGCCGGCGCGGCGGTCGGCACCGGCGCAGTCAGCGCCGGCGGCGGCGGTCCGGGCAGCGCACTGGGCGGACTCGGCGGCCTTGACGACCTGATGGGCTTCATGCAGAAGGCATTGCCGATTATGAAAATGGGCATGGACATGATCAAGACGATCATGCCGCTCATGGGCGGATTGAAGATGTAAGATGTCGACTTCCCGCGTTGCCGAAGCGAAAGCAAGGGAGCGAACCGTCCCGCGCGGACGATCGCTCCCTTGCTTTTCAATGCCCTTTTTTACGAATTTGCTTGTCGTGATCCTCGCCCCACTCCTTGGCTTTGGCCGTGGCGATCGAGATCGCCCGACGCTCGGAGTAGCCGTCCTTAAGCAGCTCGTTGGCGATGTCGATCGCCTTGTTGCGAACGGGCGCCATAAAGTTCTTAAGCGAGTCCGGGTAATCGTCCTTGTCCCAAGGCATAGCCATCCCTCCTGTTCGGTTCGTCTTCTATTCATTGGACGAACCCGAACAGAATGAATCAGATCGGCGCGGCATGACACCGATCCCGGCGTGGGCGGACGTCAGGCCAGGATCGCCTCGATGCAATCGATCGTCTCCTGCGACAGCGATACGCCGGACGCTTTGACGTTCTCTTCGAGCTGGGACGTCTTCGTGGCGCCGACGAGTGCGCTGGCCACGCTCTCGTGCCGCAATATCCAGGCAATCGCAAGTGTCGACAGCGACAGGTCCAGCTCCTTGGCGACGGCGTCCAGTCGTTCGATCTTTTGCAGATGCGCGTCGGTCAGGAAGCCTTTGATCCACATGTTCGTCTTCGGGTCCGCCGCGCGGCTGTCGGGCGGCAATTGCTGCCCCAGCCTGTACTTGCCCGTGAGCGCACCCTGCGCAAGCGGCGAAAACACGACCTGGGACAGCCCGTTTTTCTCGCTGACCGGCAGGACGTCATGCTCGATATTGCGGTAAAACATGTTGTATTGCGGCTGGTTGACGACGATCCGGTCGAGCAAGTATTTGTCCGCGACCTGGAGCGCCTCTTGAATCTGTGCGCCCGTCCATTCGCTGACTCCGACGTACAGCACCTTGCCCTGCCGCACGAAATCTTCGATCGTGCGCAGCGTCTCTTCCAGACGCGTGTCCGGATCGTACCGGTGGCAGTAGAAGATGTCCACGTAATCCTGCTTCAGCCGCTTCAGGCTGGCGTTCAGCTGCTCGTAGACGTGCTTGCGGGACAAGCCGCGATCGTTCGGGCCTTCGCCCATCGGCCAGAACGCCTTTGTCGCCAGCACGTACGATTCGCGAGGGTAACGCGGCAGCACCTCGCCGAGCATGCGCTCGGCTTCGCCTCGTTCGTACACGTTAGCCGTATCGATGAAGTTGATGCCGAGCTCGAACGCGCGATCGATCAGCTTCGCGCCCGTATCCTGGCCGACGGTGTGGCCATAAGTCATCCAGCTGCCGAAGCTGATCTCGCTTACCTTCAGTCCGGTAGTGCCCAATTTCCTGTACTTCATTTCCAGCACCTCTTTCCTCCGTCGTGAACACGCGTTTACAATTGTAGCACTTCTGCCTGCCTCTATCAAACGCCGACGGGCAGCGTTCGATCAGACTAAAAAGTAAAAGATCGCGGCATCCTCCCTCTAATCGGTGGATGCCGCGATCCTCTCCTCTAAACGGTCGATGCCGTCGTCTGTCTCTCCGACAAGGACGGCTCGATCGCGGGCAAAATCGGCAAACGCAGCGAGAACGCGCTGCCTTCTCCCTTTCGGCTTTGCAGCGACAGCGTCCCGCCGAGCAGCGTCGCAAGCTGGAGGCTGATCGACAGCCCGAGTCCCGTACCGCCGAACCGGCGATTGATCGACCCGTCCTCCTGCCGGAACGCTTCGAATATGAGCTCCTGCTTGCTCTGCTCAATGCCGACGCCCGTATCCTTCACCGTAAAGACGACATGGCTTGCGCCTTCTCCGTGGGCCGAACGTTCGGCCGCGACAATGAGAGCGACATAGCCGTTGTCCGTGAATTTAATGGCGTTAACGAGCAGATTGCGCAAAATCTGTCCCAACCGCAACCCGTCCGACAGCAGCGTCTGCGGCACGTCGTCGTTCACCTGAAGACGAAGCTCGAGATTTTTGACTTCGGCGAGCGGCTGCATCTGGCGGTGGAGCAGTTCCACCGTATCGCTGAGGGACAATATGTCCAGCACGATGTCCATTTTGCCGGCTTCTACCTTGGACAGATCCAAAATATCGTTGATCATGTGAAGCAACTGCTCGCCGGAAGCGTGAATGATGTTCGCGTACCGGCGATTGTCTTCGAGAAGCATGCGGTCATCGGACTCGCCGATCATTTGCGACAGCAAAATAATGCTGTTAAGCGGGGTCTTCAGCTCATGCGACATATTGGCCATGAACTCCGATTTGTACTTCGAAGCCTGAAGGATGAGCTCGGCCCTTTCCTCCAGCATCCTCTGGGACTCCAGCAGCTCGCACGTTCTTTTTTCCAGCGCTTCGTTCGTCAGCTTCAGCTGTACGGCGCGCTGTTGGTCGAGGAAAAAATCGCGCATAATAAAAAGAAAAAATGCGCCGAGCAAAATCGTGACCGGCAGCGTATACGGCATGATATGCGTGGCGTAATTGGCGCGGTCGACCGCGCCATATGCAAGAACGCCTGCGACCTGCAACGCGTTGATCGACAGCAGCGATAGGCTCGCCTTGCGCTGGTACCCCCAGCTTGGTTTGCGCCGATACAGACTGACGAGCGTAGCTCCGGCGACGCCCATCGTAGAAATGTTGCAGAAGGCGGTAAAAGCGGATGCAGACATTCCGTTGATGCCGAACCGCGCCAACCCTATGCCGAAGCCGATCGCAAGGATCGGCCTGGGATCGCGGAATACGAGCGTGGCAAAGATGATCGGCACGTTGCGGAGATCGAAGATCGCCGAGCCATTGTATCGAACGCCGAATTTCATTGCGATCCAGCCCAGCGCGATAAAGCCTACGACCATCGCGATCTGCTTCAATATGCCGGTCGTATGCTGAAATATGTATTTGTAAATGAGATTAAATAAAAAAGTAACCGTGATCAGGATGGTGATGCTCGTAAAAAAGGCAGCTCCGATGTCCATGTCACACCTCCCGATTCCTCTAGTGTAACTCATTGGAATCGGGACCGTACAGCATTAATATGATACGGTTTTACGGCGCCTGTCTTTAATTTAAAAACTGCAAAATCGCCTCCAGCGACTGCTGCGGCGTGTTCGCGATCAAGTCGCCTTTTTCCGCCAGCCTCGCTTCGATCGTGTGCAGGTTAAATTCGCGCGGATCGACGTTTTTTTTCACTTCCTCCCACGAAAGCGGCGTCGATACGGTCGCTTCCGGACGACCGCGCGGCGTGTAAGGAGCGGACAGGCTTTTACCCGCGGCATGCTGTACATAATCGACGTAAATCCGGTTATGCCGATTTTTGATCAGCCGCTCGATCGTGAACAGCTCCGGATACTTTTCGGACAAATAACGGCCTACGAAGCCCCCTGCCTTGCGCAGCTCCCCGAAGCTGTAGCCGGGTCGGATCGGGATGACGATCTGCACGCCCGTGGCGCCGCTCGTCTTGGGCACGGACGCGATGCCCATGCCTTCAAGCGCTTCGCCGATGAGCGCAACCGCCTCCATCAGCCGATCGCGGAGCGATTCGCTCGGATCGATGTCGAGCACCCATTCGGCCGGCTCCTCGCCGCCGACGTATTCGAACGAAGGATGGAACTCGAGCGCGGCGAGATTGCCCATCCACAGCAAGGTCGGGAGCGAATCGGCCACGATGTAGCGCACCTCGTCCCTGACCGCCGTTCGCACGAATGCCGGCAGCGGCTGCGGCGCGTTTTTCTGGTAAAAAGCTTTGCCTCCCGCGCCGTCGGGGTAACGGATCGCCGTCATATAACGGTTTTTGCAATAAGGAAGCAAGTAAGGAGACAAGGCGACGAGCTTTTGCAAATACATCGCTTTGCGGATGCCGGCTTCGGGCCAGAGCAGCTTGTCCGGATTCGTCACCTTGATCTCGCAGCCTTCGACCTCGATCGAATAGCTCTCCGACGCGCTCATAGCGGTATCCCCTCCAGATCGATCAATTTGGGATGACGCAGCAAGCCCGCATCCGTCATCTCTCTGCCGCTCACTCTTCCCGCAAGCGGCGTATCGAGCCACCGCACGTCCGCGCCGCGCAGCCCTTCGGGCGTGGCGTCCCAATAGTCGGCGCGGGATCGGCCGGCGGGCAGCCGGCGAAGCGCCGACTTCGCCTTCTCGTTCAGGCCGGACGATACGCGGCCCATGTAGCGATCGCCTTTGCGCATGACAAGACTGGAGACGCGTCCATCCTTCCAGATGATACCGACGATATCGACGTCCATATGATGAACGGTTTTCCGCTTGATCCAGTCATGATGCTCCTTGCCTTCCTTGTAGGCCGACGCCTTCTTTTTGCTCACGACACCTTCCCAGCCGTTCGCTTCGACCCAGCGCCACAGCGATTCGCCGTCCTCGAACTCGTCCGCCACGTAAAAAGGCGACTGCCACCCCTGCGTCAGGGAAAGCAGCCGCTCCCTTCGCTCCGTATACGGAAGCCGCCGAAGGTCCTCACCGTCCGCCGACAATAGGTCGAACAAAATGTATTGCACGGGATGCCGCCTCGCCGAAGCCTCGATCAGCCGATCGCCGATCAGCTTGCCACGCTGCTGCATAAGCTGAAAGCTCGGCTTGGCGGTACGAGGGTCCAGGATGACCGCTTCTCCGTCGAGTATGTAATGCCCCGGACGGCCGGCAAGCGCCGCCGTCAGCTCGGGGTAGGAATCGTTTTGCAGCAGCATGCGTTTGGAATACAGCCGGACGCGCTCGCCCTCCACTTCGGCGATGAGGCGGTAGCCGTCCCATTTCAGCTGATGTATCCAGGCGCTTCCCGTCGGCATGCGTTCCTCCGCGACGGGAGACATTGGCGTGAATGGCTCCATCGGTCAACTCCCTGTTTTTTTCGTCCTTGCCTTGGAAGCCGGCGCCTCCGATTTTCCCTTTTTCGTTTTCGGCTCGTCCTTTTCGGCTTTGGCGGCGCTCCGCTTGCGTACGGGCTTTTTCGTTCCTTTCCTTTCTCCTTCATCCTCGGCCGCTTCGCCCGGTTGGCCCTTGTCCGGCCCGGCCTGCTTCAAGCTCGCCTTTAGCGCTTCCATCAGATCGATGACGTTCGTCTTCTTCTCTTCCGGCGCGAACTTGACTTCCTTGCCCTTGACCTTGTCTTCGATCGCGTCCATCAGCCTTTCCTTATAGACATCCTCGTACTTCTCCGGTTCGAAGGGCGCGCTGAGCTGCTCGATCAGCATGCGTGCCATTTGCAGCTCGCGTTCGTCCGCCTTCGTCTCCTCCGGCAGGTTCGGTATTTCCTTTTTGCTGCGAATCTCCTCCGCATAGAACATCGTCGACATGGAGAGGACGCCGTCCACGATGCGGATCGCCGCCAGGCTGCTGCGCGAGCGGATGCTCACGTTGGCGATGCCGATCTTGCGGGTATCGAGCAGCGCCTGTACGAGCAAATTATAGGCGTGCGTGCCGTTGCTTTCAGGCGCGAGATAATACGTTTTCTGATAATAGATCGGATCGATCTCCTCCAGGTCGACGAAGTCGAGAATGCGAATCTCGCGCGAAGTCTCGGAGGCGATCTCCTCGAGCTCCTCCTTGTCGAACATCACGAAATGACCGGGCTCGTATTCGTAGCCTTTGACGATATCGCTCCACTTCACTTCTTCCTCGCACTTCGGACACGTTCTGTGGTATTGAATCGGCACGTTAAGCTTTTTGTGCAGCATGCGCATCTGCAGATCGTTGTCCTGCGTAGCCGTGAACATTTTGACCGGCACGTTGACCAATCCGAAGCTGACCGCGCCCTTCCATATCGTTTGCATCGCGTCTTCCCCCTTTGCATTGTTGCCGTGAATGAACCCGTATCATTCATTAACCGGAGCCGGCGGGACGTGAATCTTCCAACTCCTGTCCGTGTCGGACGCCGGCGGACGAACATATGGTATGGCGAACGGGGGGAAACGCTTTGATCAACCGTAAAGGCGTGCATATTGCGAACAAATGGGCGAAGACGATCGCTGTGGCAAGGGATCCGGGCGTCGCCGCGCACGTCCCCGATACCCGGAGGATGAACCGGACGACATTTGCGAAAATGCTTGACCGGTACGGCATGATCTACGTGAAGCCGGTCTCCGGCACGTTCGGCAGCGGCGTGATGCGGATCGAACGGTCGCCTGACCGTTGGCTGCCGTACAGCTGCCATGCCGGGCTCGGCAAAAAGCGCTTCGCGTCCGTCGGCCAGCTTTACGAGCATATTATGCGGACGAAGCGGCACCGTCCTTATCTCGCGCAGCGCGGCGTGCATCTGCTCAAGACGAACGGCAGGCGCTTCGATATTCGCGTCATGGTTCAAAAAAATCCGGCCGGCGCCTGGGAGCCGACCGGGGTCATCGCAAGAGTGGCCATGCGAGGCAAAGCTATCACCAACTATCATGCGGGCGGCACGCCCGTCGCGCTGAGCCGGCTGCTTCGGCTTAAATTAGGCGTTGCCGGCGCGAGGCGCACCGAAGATAGATTAAGAGCGCTCGGTCTTCGTTCCGCGCGGGCACTGGCAAGGGCCTACCCCAGGATCAACATGGTCGGCGCCGACATCGGTCTTGATACCCGGCTTCGTCCGTGGATCATCGAGCTGAATACGTCCCCGGACCCGTATCTTTTCCGACATTTGAAGGATAAGTCCACGCATCGCAAAGTGATGCGGTACGCGCGGGCGCTCGGTCGCATCCCCGCCGCGCGCAAAGCCGGCGGTTCGCGCACCGCCAAAAGAACGCGCCGCAAACGTTAAAAGGACGTGTCCGCTGTCGGACACGTCCTTCTCTACGCCTGCATGCCTCTCGCTAGTTCGCTCTCGCCGTCGCTTGTCCGAAGCCCGAGATCGCTTCGCGCATAACGAAGCGCTTCAGCAATGCGCGACGCTCCTCCGGCGTCGCTCGGGCAAGCTCAGCCTCGCCGTGGAGCCCAAGCAGCGCCCGCTTGGCCGCTTCGCAGGCCGGCTCCTCCGCCTCTAGCAAATAATATGCCATCCGGTAAGCTTCGACCTCCAGACTGCGGAGGATGTCGACGCGGCGCTTCACGATCGCAGCTCCAGATTAAGCAGTACGGTCTGGCTCAGTTCAGACGCCGCCTCGTTGCTCGGACCTTCGTAGGCGACCTGGCCTTCGTACACCGCTTTACCGGTGCCGGCTTCTACGACGACTACTTTCGTCGAAGCCCTCCCGATAGATTCTTTCGCTTGCGCGCCGGAAACGATGAAGTAAAACTTGCCGTCCTTGAATCTCGGTGCAAGAATCTCTTCACCGCCGTAGTCCGAGGCATTAAGCGTATACGCAGCGGTCTGGGCTTGCGTCAAGAGGTCGGTCTCTACAATATTGAAGCTTTCCCCCCGCCAACTGACCGGATTGCCGTCTACCGTCACACCGTACAATTTGTCGCCGTCGACGTAATAGTTCGTATGCGTCATATTGTCCGGAATAGCCAAATCGAGCGATTTTACGCTTCCGTCTCTATAATTATAAATAAACGGTTTATATTCGATAATCGGCGCCTCCGTGGAAGCGGCTGGCTGAGAACTGGCGCCTCCGGCTGCCGTGGACGTTCCCTTTACTCTGGATGTGAAAATAACGGCATGCACAGAATCCGCGTTCGTACCCCGATTAGCCACCGAAACGTCGTATCCGGCTTGAACGGGCAATCGAATCTCTCGGGTATCGACCAGCTTGCCGGCGGACAGTTCGAACACGTAGTCGAATAGCTGCGGGGCGATCGATTCGTTAGAGAGCGTTGCTGTAGAGCGTATAATCAGAAGATGCGCAAGTTCGCCTTCAATCTGCATATCGGCAATATAAACTTGCTCCCGCTGCTTCCAAGAACCCGCTTGCCAGGAATAGTTCTCCGACTTCTCGGTTTTTTTGTTCAGTACAGACAGCTTTAAGATGGCCCGGCCTTCTTTATGGACAAGCTCGGCATAGATCAGTTTGTCTTCGTTCTGCTCGAACGTTCCGTATTCCTTGCCCCGCATAAATTCGCGATGCGCCTTGATGAGCGCTTCCGTTGATGCGGTGTATGTTTTGGAAAAAGGCAAAATGAACAATCGTCCTACCCTGTTCGCGTCCGTATAGCGCGTACCTTCGGCATCGACTTGCATCGACCGGTTGCCTTTTCGTCCGCCATAGCTGCCGTCCAGTCGAATCTCCGAACCGATCGAAGAATCTCCCTCCACCGTCTCGAGGTGAAAGCTCGGCAGCCGTTCGTCGGACGCATAGCCGTAATAAACGCCAAGCGCGACGACTGAAAGTAAGGCGAGCGCGCCCACCCATGCGTACCTGAACCGTTCCCATCGCGTTACGCGGATATTTTGCGGGTGATCAGCATTAAGCTCAGCCATATCGCTCCAGCGACCTCCAATCCGAAAATCGTCAAACAGACGGCTACCGTTTCCGACGGGTAAAATGAAAGCTCGTTGGTCATCCAAGCCAGAACGAGCAACGTAATATTAAGCGCCAAGTAAAGCGCCGCCAATACGATGCCGCGAATCCGGTAGCTGCGCTCCAGCAAAATGCCGGCGAACATGAGCAGCACGCCAAGGAAGCCCATGCCGTAGTTGATCAGAAACTGACTGAAATGCAGCGGCAGCAGCAGCTTAAAAATCTCGCTTGCATACATGGCGTCGGTAAACCGGCTCGGCCCCTCCAACCACTCGGGCGTGACCATTGCATATTCGAGCTTCAAAATCGCCATCGCGACCAGCTGCCAGGCCAGCATCGAAAAGACGAACAAAAAAATGGCGGTCAGCTTGGCAAAGTAAAGCGGGATGCGTCCGCCCGGTATCATCAATTGGCGGAAAGCGAACGGATGGCGCCCGGACCAGTCTCTGTACCAAATCACGAGCACATAGGCGACTAAAGCGGCCACTGGAATAAATATCCCGAGCGCGAATCCCCGCTGGGTATTGCCGATGACATCGGCGAACGAGTAGGGCTGCGGCAGGACGCCCGGTTCACGTGTTCCTTCCTTTACGCCGTAGCGATTGGCGTAGTTGTGGATGTCTATCGCGACGGCCACGCACTCCACGACAAGCGAGTACAGCATCATGCCGGCCAGCAAATATCTGAATCTTCGAACCTCCATCGCCAGCAGCTTGAAGTAATGGCTCATGCCCGATACACCTCCCGCATCACGTCGAGCACGGACTTCCCCTGTTCGTCCCGTACCTGCTCGCAATCGATGTCGCGGGCGACCTTCCCGTCCTTCAGCAGCACGGCCCGATCGAGCAAATGCTCGACCTCGTCGATCTCGTGCGTCGTCACCAGCACGCCCCGGTCCTCGATCAGTCGGCTGGAGAAGACGTCGCCGATCATCTCCCGGCTGAATACGTCGATACCGGAAAACGGCTCGTCCATCAGCACGAACTCCGTGTCGGCAGCCAGACCGAGCACAAGCGCGTACTTGGCCGCCGTCCCTTTGGACAGGTTGCCGAGACGATCGCGCGGATTCAGTCGGAAAAACGTCATCAGCTCCTGGGCACGAGATTCGTTCCAGCTCTTGTAGTAGTCCGCCATAAACCGAAGCCCCTCTTCGAGCCTGAAGCCGCCCGGCATCGCCGCATGGTCCGGGATAAACGAGATTTTCTCGTACAGCTCCCGCTTCGAGCCGACGCCGTCGATGCGAATGGTTCCTTTGGACAACGGCGTAAGGCCCATGATCGCCTTCAGCAGCGTCGACTTGCCTGCACCGTTCATGCCGACGAGACAGGTGATCTGCCCCTTCTCCGCGGAAAAGGTGACGCCGTCCAGCACCTTGCGCCAGCGGTAGCGCTTGTGCGCGTTCTCGATCCGAATCATGCGCCGTCACCTCCCGGCTGCTGATCCCGGCTGTTGGCGTCCGCTTCGTATTCTTCCTTCACCAATGCCACGATCTCGGGGAACGGCACCTGCATATTGCGAATCGAGCCGACGAACGTTCTTACCGCTTCGCCCAGCAGCTCCGACCGGATGCTGCGCAGCACGTCTTCGTCCCTCGTGATTCGGCTGGGCGAATTGCCTTCCGTGACGATCAAGCCTTGTTCCTCCATTTCCTTGTATGCTCGCTGTGCCGTATTCGGGTTCATCTTAAGCAGCGCTGCGATCTCCCGTCTGGAAGGGATCGCCTCTCCCGCCGCCAGCCTACCCGTGACGATTCGTTCCTTGAACAGCCGGACAACCTGCAGGTATACCGGATCGCGCGTATTGAACGCCGTCTCCATCCAGCCGCCGTGTTTATCCATCACTCTGCCTCGCCTTGTCGTGGAGTGTGTGTACTAAGTGGTTCATACACTATGAGTGTATTATGACCTTCATACACCTTCGCTGTCAATCCGTGGAAAGTGAGTTTTAGGTAAACTTTAGGTCGCGCAGCAAAAATAGTTCAACGAGAAAAAGCCGGAAGCGTCCGCACCCGATGGGATGCACGCACTCCGGCTGTTCGACGATCAAGTTTCTCGTTATTGTTCGTTTCCCGTTCACTAAGCGGCCTGCAGCCAGGCTCCCGCCGCCGACAACACCGCTTCGGGCGCCTGCGACCGGTCGCTTCCCAGCCGACGCGACGCGGCGCCTCGCACGGGCAGCTGTCTCGCCTGCATGCGCGCTTCCCCGTTGGCCAGCGCCACCAGCGTGCCGATATCTCCTCTTGCATACGCATCGGCCATCAGATGCGCTTCGACCCGCTCGTCGGCGTCCGCCGGCAGCTCCGGCCCATCCTCCCGCAGGAGTGCGTCGCGTACGAACGCCAGTGACCTGCGCGCACGCACATGCGCGGCTTTGACCGCGCCCTCCGTCGTGCCGAGCCGAAGCGAGGTTTCCCTGATCGAATAGCCGAGGACGTCGCGCAGCAAGAAAACCGTCCGCTGCAGTTTAGGCAAAAACGCGTTTAACGCGGCGAACACCGGCGCGAGCTCGAGCGCAAGCAGCGGGCGATCGGTCGAGGCCTCCTCCGCCTGCGTCTCCTTTAACAGCTTCGCCTTGCGCGCATCGCGGCGCAAGCCGTCGATCCATACATTTCTCGCGACGCGCATGAGTAGCGCCTCCGGGTTGGCGTGGCCGCCGTTCTCACGCAGCGCGGGCAGCGCGCGGCTCCAGCTCTCCTGGGCCAGGTCCTCCGCCGTGGACTTTGACCGAACGAGCGACAGGCTGTACCGTCCCAGACTGGCGGACAACCGCTCCACGTTCGCGACAGAATCGATCATTTGCACTTCCTCCTCTCGCAGTTCCACACTGGGCTTCAAATATTGACAGCCCGTTTATTCAAGCAAACGAACGACAAGGCAAAAAAGATACGCGATCCCAAAATTCCGGCACGCCGTATCCTTTCGGCTCGGGCGGACGATTACCGAATCGAACGACCACACCACCAGGCGGGAGGAATTCGCAATGAACGGCTACATTCCCTATGTGATCGACCAGACGGCGCGCGGCGAGCGCTCGTACGACATTTATTCCAGACTGCTGAGAGACCGTATCGTCTTCCTTGGCGCGGCGATCGACGATACGATCGCTAATTCGATCGTCGCGCAGATGCTGTTCCTGGCGGCGGAGGATTCCGACAAACCGATCAGCATGTACATTAACAGCCCCGGCGGGTCGACGACGGCGGGCATGGCGATTTACGACACGATGCAATTCATCCGGCCCGAGGTTCATACGATCTGCACCGGCATGGCCGCTTCGTTCGCGGCGATCCTGCTGCTGTCGGGCGAGCGGGGCAAGCGCTTCGCGCTGCCGAACAGCGAGATCATGATCCACCAGCCGCACGGCGGCGTGCAGGGCCAGGCAAGCGACATCGCCATCAGCGCGAAGCGCATTCTGAATATCAGGGAAAGACTGAACCGCATCACCGCCGACCGGACGGGACAGCCGCTCGAACGGGTGGAAAAGGACATGGACCGCGACACGTTCATGAGCGCCGAAGAAGCGGTCGCGTACGGCATCGTGGACAGCGTCATCGAGAGACAGCCTTAATCCGGCAGCGCGTTTAAACTTCCGTCTGCGCGGCCAGCGCTGCCAGCTTGTTCATCGTGTTCCAGTTGCGGGAGGTCAGCGTCAGCTTCATTTTTTGAAAAAGTATCGCGAAGGCGGAATCCAGGATGCTCGGCTTCAGCAGCAAATAGGTCGCCCGATCCCCGATGACGCACAGTTCGCCCTCCGCGGACAGCTCCCCGATTCGGGCGATCTGCGCATCGTCCAGCGGCTTGTCCAGCAGATTCACGTACAGCTGGCTGGCGTCCGCGATTTGCGCTTCGGTAAACGGGCAGTCGCGCAGCAGCCGCTGCAGCTCGTCGTTCGTGCGCAGCAGCACCGTCGCCTTTTTGACGCCGAATTCATCCTGCAGCAGCGCCTCCAGTCTGTCGCGAATCTTCTCCTGTGACAGGTCGGATCGAAAGACGATATTGCCGCTTTGGATATAGGTGCGCACGTCCTCGAGCCCGAGCCGCTCGCAAGCGGACTTCAGCTCCGCCATCTTAACTTTATTGTTGCCGCCGACATTGATGCCGCGCAGCAGCGCGATATGGACCGTCATTTGCATACCTCCAAGCCGCGAATCGAGACATGCCGCATGCTCCGGGCGTGTCCGCGCACGTCCGGCTCCCCGATCTTGTCACGAATTCGTCGGTACCCGTACCGGGTAAGTTTAAGTTACGATAAGGGTAACCAAAACCGGAGGTGTTGGCAATGGTCTATGCCATTATTCTGATCGTATGCATGTTCGTAGGCGGCGGCGTCATCGTGCTTGGCGGAAAAAGCGCCATCGAAACGGGAGATTGATCGTCCGACCGGCCCTTCTAATCGCACAAAACGCCCGCGGCCTTCACGGCTGCGGGCGTTTTTCTTTTTTTATGCTCGAACCTTGATCGAATACCGGGCACGCTCCGTCACGATCAGGGCGGCACCGTCGGCCGTTTCCGTCAGGCTGAGCCCTTCCAGCGGAATCTCGAACGCATCCGACGGCAGCGGCTCTTCCCGGCCTTCCGTGAGGACGGTTCCGTTCCCCCGGAGCACCAGGGCGGCCCCGTTCGTATAGTCGTCGAGCGCATCGCTCCGCTCTCCTTTGCGTTCGATGCGGGCGAGCCGAATGACGGTCTCGTCGACATCGTCGTCCTCGTGCTTGGTAATGATGAGTTCGTTGTCCGTCTGCGATTCGAGCCATTGCGTGACATCGGCGATCGATGCGGGCATCGCGGATCCTCCCTTCGTGGCGGCCGTTCTTGGACGCCTATGCTGTCCCTTACCCCGTCCGGCCGCACCTGCTACATGACCGGGGGGTGCCCATTTTTAACCGGGCAAGTGTCCTTGGCGGCATTCGCGGAATAGGCTAACCCATCATAGAAGAAAATGGAGGTTGGCGCCATGTACATCCATCCGCGGGGCTCGATCGGTCAAGGCTTCGGTTACGGTTACAGTTACGTTCCATCCTTTAATGGCTCCGCACCCGATTATTATGGATATCCGGGCCTCTCTTATGCGGCGAGCTATCCTTCGCGTCCTTATTACGCCGAATCGTATCAGCCGCTCGCGCCTTATCCCGGTCTCGAACAGCTGCCGGTGCCGGTGCTTCCGCCGGAGCAGACCGGTCCAGGCAGCGGAGCGCATCATGCGGGCTTTCAGGCGCAGAGCAATCTGGGGCCGCTCGAGGCGGGCATCCATACGCAGGGCTACTATGGGGGAGGCTACGGGGCGGGCGTCCATACGGGCGCTTATTTAGGCGGCCATAACGGCGTTGGCGTTCAAGCGGGCGGGGGCGTCGGCGGCGGTCACGGCATTCACGCGAATATCGGCGGGCAGCTGGCGGGGCCTTACGGCGCCGGCATCCAGGCCGGCGCCCAAATCGGCGGCGGCCAGGTCGCTTCCCTGCAGGGCGGCGCGCAGCTCGGCGGCCAGTACGGCGCAGGTCTACACGCGAAAGGTCAATTGAGCACGAATGCAGGCCTGGAGGCAAATGCCGGCGGCCATGTCGGCGGCAAGTATGGCGTCGGTCTGGAGGCTGGCGCGCATGTCGGCCCGCAAGGCGCAGGCGTTCAGCTCGGCGGCCAGGCCGCGGGTCACGGCGCGGGCTTTAAGACCGGCATCAAGTGGGGGTAAGGCGATTCCTCGCCTTCACAAGGAATGCGCCATGGCGCGCGGGCACGGCTTCGGTCGTACTTGCGCGCCTAAACGGCATTTGAGGCATGGCAGCCATGCTGCATACGAAGCGGAACGGTGAGCGTAAAGCAGGAGCCGCCCGGGCCCGAGTCCGTCAGCTCGATCGTGCCGTCCATCAGCTCTGCGTATTGGCGGCAGATCGACAGACCGAGCCCGATGCCGCCATAATTGCATTTGATCGATTTATCGTGAACCTGGGAAAAGGAGCGGAACAGCTGATCCCGGCGTTCCGGCGCGATGCCCATCCCCGTGTCGCATACGCTGAACGATAACCATACCGTGTCGTCCCGGACCGGTCGGTCCGCTCGCTCGATCGTCAGCGAGACTTCCCCTTGCTCCGTGAATTTAACGGCATTACTGACTAGATTAATGAGGATCTGCCTGAGCTTCAGACTGTCTCCCTCATAGTTGCCGAGCAGCTTGTCGTCGATGGACAGGCGGAGATCGATCCCCTTTTTCCCTGCCTCGAACGAATGGATCTGCATAACCTGCTCCGCGCATTCCTCCAGGTTAAAGGGCTCGGATTCCAGGCTCATTTTTCCCGATGCGATCTTGGCGTGCTCCAGGATCTGGTTCAGCATCTCCATCAGCCCTTCTCCACAATCCTCGATGACCGATACGTAGTTGCGTTGCTCCTCCGTAAGCTCCGTTGAACGGAGCAGATGGGCCATCCCGAGCCCGCCGTTCATCGGCGTACGGATCTCGTGGCTTAGCACGGCAAGCAGATTGTCCTTCTCTTCGAGTGCGCGCATCGCCTGCGCCTGCGCCGTTTGCAGCTGCGCGACGGATTCGTCCAGCGCCAGCACGTCTGTGAAGAAGCGGGACAACGACAGCAGCAGCTCTACGTCGCGTTCCTCGAAGCGATAATATCGGTCGTCGAACGCGCACAGGGAACCGAAAATTTGCCCGTTTGGCGTCAGCACCGGCACGCCCAAGAAGGAGCAGCCGCCGACAAACTGCGTCGCCGGCATGTCCTTGGTGAGCGGATGAGTCATGTTATTTTCGATGACGAGCGGTCCCTTTGCCTTTTCCGTGACCAATGCGCAATACGATTCCTCGTTGGCCACGACCAGCCCTTCCGTCAGGATCACCTTGTCCCGGTTGAAGGCGTTAAGGACTAGCGTGTTCACGCGATCGAGATTGGCGATGCAGAACGTATTGGCCGGAATCAGCCTGCTGGCCGTCTGCATGACATCTATGCCCGATTGGTACAGTTTATCCGACACTTTTGAGAGGACGTCCACATAGTCGATTTTCATACGTACATACCACACCTTTCGATGGAAGGAACAGCATGCGCGGCGCCCTTTTGCTCGATCCGCATGATATACCATGATATGAAGCAACTTTCATTTTTTGCCGCCCGCCGTCAAGTTTTTAGCCACAGCACGAGCGAACGCATCTGTCTCTCAGCCCCTTCGGACAGCAGCGCGCGTCCTGCCTCGGTATCGGCGGCCGCCTTGCCGTTCCACTGATCCAGCTTCAGCTTGACCAGCTTCTGACGCCGGATAATCGTCTGAAAGGCGGCCTGGAGGCGGTCCGTCCGGCCGCGCGACTTCAGGTCGTCCGCTTCCGGCGCCAGGCTGAACACGCGTTTGCCGTTGTTTTCGATCCAATAGAGCCACTTGTCCCCGTCGAGCAGCAGAAAATTGCCCGGCTTGCGTGCGAACGACACGCCTTTCGATCCGGCCGGCCAGTCCGCAATCAGGCCGAAGGGATTGGCCGGATCCGCAGCCGACAGGACGGCCAGCTGTCCTTCGCCGCCGCTCGCGGGTCGCTTGACGGCATCGCGGAACGCCGGCGTGGCGAACTGCAAAGCGTCGAGTCCGCGGATAAAGGCTCCGCGCGTTACCAGCCCCCAAACCTCCAGCTGTCTGAGCACGCCCTGCAGAACGTCCCACGGATACGGGGATACCTTTGAGACCAGCTCCCGATTGACCATTCCGTACGTATCGAGCAAATGCTTCGTCCAGGCGAGCACCGGAGATTGCGTCTGTGCGGCGGGATCGCTGCCGGATGGGCGCACGGCTTCGTCGTCATCTATGTCGTCATCGTCATGACCGGCCGCTTCAAGCAGACTCGACACGGCATACCATCTGCCAAGTCCCGAGCCCGTCCGGCCTTGCGCGTGACGCCTGGCGCCCGCGGGATCGGCATGGAGCCGAAGCGGCGCGAATTGGTCGTTGGAGACGAGCCCCTCCCAAGCCAGGTCGATCAGCGCAGGCAGCAGCTCGGACGGTCGGGTGTCGGTCTCCCTGGACAGCTTCGTGAGGAAGCTCGCCCCACCCTCCCGCACGATCTTCGCCAGGCGCGGGTGACGCGAATTCGCTTCCTGACGCAGCGCGGCTTCCGCGTACGGCTCGTACAGCGCCTTGTCTTCCGCGAGGAAAAAAGCGATCTTGCCTTCCCGTTCTTCCTCCTCCCGCCGGCCGATCCACAGCACCTCGCCCGTCGCGCACAGCAGGTCCAAGTCCTCCTTGCGGTAGCCCTGCACGCGCGCCGGCAAGATCAGCGTCTCCCAATGCGACAGCGGGAGGAAGATGCCCTGCAGCTTGCCGATCGCGGCGAGCAAGCCTTCTCCGCCCTGCATCTGTGAGCCCGGCAGGGCATGCTGGAGCAGCGCGATCTGGCTGCACCAGCGTATCGCGTCCGCCGGCTCTGCCTGGGATCTCGCCTGCCGCACCGACCAGCGGACGAGCTTGGAGGCGACCTGCACGCTCGTCCACAGCCGCTCGTCCTCGCCGGAGGCGTGCGGCGCGCGCCGGATCAACTCCCGCTCGAGCAGCAGGCGGACGGCATCGGCCGCCTTCGTCAGGTCCAGCTGCGGATAACGCAGGACGAGATCCGCCTCGGTGAAGGACATCCGATGATCCGCGTAGCGTCCCAGGATAAACAGGGCCGAAGCCGGGTCGTCAGGGAAGCGCGCGTACAACTCCGCTTCGTCGGCCGCGATATAACGCGGCTCTTCGTCGCCTGGCAAGCGGATCGCGGCGACGGCGCCGCGATCCTCAAGCTCGCTCAGCCAGGCAAGACTGCGCTCGCCCGCGGCTTTGACGATCTCGCCGGCCGTCAGGTCGCCTCTCGTCTTGAGCAGCGCGAGCAGATCCGCCGGACCGTCGGGCTCGCGCGCCTGCGACGACAGGCTCGCCTCCATTTGCGTCAGCGCTTCCTCGGCTATCGCCTGGCCGGCCTTGTCCCCGCCGAACAAATCGCGGGCCAGCTCCTGATTGATCTGTAAAATTTGGCGCCGCGTCGATTCGTCCAGGCCGTCCCCTTCATAGATACGCATGTTGACGTAGTCGGCCATGAACTGGGAGGCGAGCGGCGAAGGATGGGGCGTCTCGCGGACGACGATCTCAAGGCGGCCCTCGTCGACGGCCTCCAGCATGCGGCGCAGCTCGCCGAAGCTTAAATACTCGTGAAGCGCCTCGCGCATCGCTTCGCCCAGGTATGGGAACTGCGCGCCGTACGGGAGCGCCTTGCGGAGCAGCTCTTCGCTGCGCAGCCTCTTTTGCCACATCGGCGTGCGCGTGAAGCTGCGGGCGAGCAGCAGCGACGTCTCCGCGATCTTGCGGAAGGCGACCGCGAGCAGCGGCGAGCCCGTCACCGCCTCGGACAGCAGCGACTCGACGTTGGACGTCGTCACCTGGCTCAAGATTCGCAGCCAGGAGGCGTCCCACTCCGGCAGCACGATCTCGATGCCGTTGTCCTTGGCGTTGCCGTACAGCCGGTAAGGCATGAGCAGCTCGAACTGCCGCTCGAGCGCCAGCAGCCAGGCCCGGTTCACGCTGCGCCCGAAAAAGTTGTGGATGACCATATGCGTCTGGTTCATCACGTCGCGGTAGTGCTCGACGACGATTCGCTTGTCGGTCGGCAAGGCGCTGGCCCGACGCTGGGCGCGAATATGGCCGATCAAGGATTCCGCCGCGGCGGCGTCCAGGCCGAATTCATCGCGCAGCCAAACGGTAGTCTCGCCGTCGAACGCGCGCGCCTCTTCCGCATCCGCGGCATCGGCGTCAAACGAATCCTCATCAAGGCCGAGACGACCGGCGATCTCCCGCCAGAACGCGCCGATCTTCTCGCCGAGCTCGTACGATCGCCCGCCCGCTTCGTTGCGCCAGAAGGGCACCTCGCTGAACCGGTTCGCCGCTTCGGCGACGTACACGCGGTCGTTTTTGATCTCGCGGATCATCCACGAGCCCGCGCCGAGCTGGAAGACGTCGCCGACCCGGCTCTCCTGGATGAACTCCTCGTCGAGCTCGCCCAGATGCGCCCTGCTGTCCATATGATGAACCGGGTAGCCGCCGCTTTGCGGAATCGTGCCCGCCCCGCGCACGGCGGCTGCCCGGCCGACCGCTCTCGCCGTCAGGACATCCGTGCGCGCGTCCCAATCGAGCAGCGGCCTGAAAAAAGGATAAAACCCGGACAGCACCTTCAGCATGTCCTTGAACCGCCGTTCGTCGTATCCCCGATAGCTGTCGCTGCGCCTGACGAGGCGCAGCAGATCGTCCAGACGCCAGTCGTCCATGGACACGATGGCCGTCGTCTGCTGCGACAGCACGTCCATCGGCCCGTACGGGATCTCGATATCCTCGATCTCGCGCCGCGAGACGAGCCGGCTCAGCACGGCGGCCTCGGGCAGGAGCGCCTTGGTCCGCATGATCATGAGTCCCCGGCTCTCCTCGCCCACGCCATGCCCCGCGCGGCCGATCCGCTGAATGCCGCGGTCGGCTGCGAGCGGCGTATCGATCTGAATGACGAGGTCGATATGGCCGATATCAATGCCAAGCTCGAGCGAAGATGTCGCCACGATGCAGCGCAGCTCGCCGTTCTTGAGCAGACGCTCGGCTTCGAGACGGCGCTCGCGCGCCAGGCTGCCGTGATGGGACCGCGCCATCTCGTAGCCGACATGGTCGTTCAGGCGCAGCGTCAGCCGCTCGGAGAGCCGCCTGCTGTTCACGAACAGCAGCACGGATCGGCTGTCCGCCATCGCTTCCATGATCCGGTCGAGCAGCGGCTTCCAGACGGCTTCGCGTCCCGCCCCAGGCGCGGACGGCTCGGGCACAGTCACCTTGACGCTCAGCCGCTTCGTCATGCCGCTCTCGACGATCTCCACCGGGCGGGGCCGCATCGCGCCCTCGCCGCTGTCCCGCTCCGGCGTCTCCTCCCAGCCGCCGAGAAACTGCGCGACGCGAGACAGCGGCTTCTGCGTTGCTGACACGCCGATCCGCTGGACCGGACGGCCGCACAGGGCGGCGAGCCGTTCGAGCGACAGCGACAGAAGCGCGCCGCGCTTGTCCGCGGCCAGACCGTGGATCTCGTCCACGATGCCCTGCTCGACGGTTGACAGCATGTCCCGGCCTTTGGCCGAAGTGAGCAGCAAATAGAACGACTCCGGCGTCGTGACCAGCAGATCCGGCGGGCGGCGCAGCATGGCCGCCCGCTTTGCTTGCGTCGTATCCCCGGTACGAACCTCGCTCCGGATGCCCGGCCAACGCTCTCCCCGCTCGGCCGCCCAGGCGTCCAGCTGCTGCGCGAAGCCCGTCACGTGATGATGTATATCGTTGTTCAGCGCCTTCAGCGGCGTCACGTACAGCGTGCGCAGGACAGACGCCCGCTTGCCGTCCCCGCCGGCGCTCGCGATGCGATCGAGACAGGGCAGCAACGCCGCCAGCGTTTTGCCGGATCCGGTCGGCGCCGCGATGAGCGTATGCTTTCCCTGCGCGATCGAAGCCCAGGCTTTTTGCTGTACGTCGGTCGGCTCTCCGAAGGACGAGGCGAACCAGGCGGACAGCACGGGGTGGAACGGCGGCTTGCGGTCCTCAGTCAACGGAATCGCTTCTTTCTTGTCTTAAGGATTATCGTCCGAAAAATTTGCCGATCATTTCCTTGACCAGGCTCGAGTAAATCGGTTTGCTCATATATTCGTCCATTCCCGCGGCCATGAAGCGCTCCCGATCTCCCTTGAGCGCGTTCGCCGTAACCGCTACGATGATCGGACACGTCTTGGCCGACAGGCGTTCGCGAATCATCCGCGTCGCCTCGATGCCGTCGACGCCCGGCATCTGCACCTCCATGAAAATCAGGTCGAACGCCTCGCGCGTCGCCGCCTCTACCGCTTCGTTGCCGTGCGCGGCGATCAGGACGCGATGGCCGAGCTTTTCGAGAATTTTTTGCATGACAAGCTGATTGATCTTGTTGTCCTCGGCGACGAGAATCCGCAGCGGGCGGGGCGCCCCCTCCTCCGGTTCCCCCGTCGGCTGAACGGCCGATCGGTCGGGCGCAACCGCGGGCTCGAGCGAGACCGTGAACGAGAACGCGGCGCCCTGCTCCTCCTGCTGCTCGAGCCAGATGTCGCCGCCCATCAGCACGGCAAGCTTTTTGCTGATCGCAAGTCCCAATCCCGTTCCTTCCGTTTCTCTCGTATACTGATTGTCGATCTGGTAAAAGGGCTGGAAAAGATTGGACGCCTTTTCCTTCGGAATGCCGATCCCCGTATCCTTCACCGTGAACTTAAGCCCGAGCTTGCCCCGCTCGGCCGCTGTCCGCACGACATTCACGTACACGCCTCCCGACGTCGTAAATTTGACGGCGTTGCTGAGCAGGTTCATCAAGATTTGCTTTAACCTGCTGGCATCGCCGACGGCATGACCGGGAACGTCGCGATCGACCGACACCTCGATCCGAAGCCCCTTGTCCCTCGCCCTGGCCGAGACGATGTCGACCGCTTCGGATACGCTGGCGCGCACGTCGAACGTATCCAACGATAGCTCCGTCTTGCCCGAATCGATCTTGGAAAAATCCAGAATCTCGCCGATGATCGCGAGCAGCGTCTCTCCGCTCTTGCGGACGACGTTCAGGTAGCTGCGCTGCGTCTCGGTCAGATTGTCGAAGTCGAGCAGCAGGTCCGTCATGCCGATGATGCCGTTCATCGGCGTGCGGATCTCATGGCTCATCATCGCGAGAAACTCGCTTTTCGCCTTGTTCGTCGATTCGGCGCTTTCCTTTTCGATCAGCAGCTTTTTTTGTTCGGTAATGTCTTTGATGATCAAATAGTAGCCGACGTTTTCGCCGTGAATGATGATCGGCGCGAGCGTCGTCAGCACTTCGCGCGTGCTGCCGTCCTTGTGCGTAATTTTGTCGTTCTGGCGAATCTCCGCCTCCGAGGCGACGACGTTGCCGCGAAGTGGAGCGAAGCGCCGCCAGCCCGTGAAGCTGGCGATCGGATAACCGATCATCTCGCTTACCGTATAGCCGGTCAAATCTTGCGCGACCTGATTGGCATTGATGACGCGTCCTTCCAGGTCGATGGAGACGACGGCATCGTGATTGTATTTTTTGAGCGACGTGTACCTTTCGACGCTCTCTTGCAGCTTAAGCTCGACGAGCTTGCGGTCGGTGATGTCCTGCACGGAGCCGACGAGACCGGATGCATCTCCAAGCTCCGAATAGACGGCGGTGCCCCGGACGTGCAAGTACCTGACCGTCGTGTCCTGCAGCGGCAGCCGCGTTTCGAAGCTGATCTCTCCGCCCTTCGCGACTTCCTTCGCCAGCTCCGCGAAGTCCGCGCGATCCTCGGCGGCGACGAGATTGGACAGCGTCAACGCCTCGCTCGCCGGGCGATCGGCGGCATTCTCGTAGATACGGGCCAAATTCGCGGAATGGGAGAACCGTCCGCTCGCCGACTCCCACTCCCAACTGCCGATCGCCGCGATCCGTTCGGCTTCCGCGAACATGCTCTCATGCTTTTTGCGCGCCGAGATCTCGCGGCCGACGAACAACTTGAACGGCTTCCCGCTTTTTCCCTCGATCTGCTTGACGCCGACTTCGAACCAGCGCGTTTTGCCGTCTTTGCGTCTCAGCCTGTATTCCTTTAGCTCATCTGTCTTTGGACACTGGCTTGTATAGCATTGCAGATCTTCCGGATCAAAAAGAATGCTTTCGTCCGAGCCGGCGAGCTCGTCCTGCCGATAGCCGAGCAGACCATAAGCATTCGGCGACACTTCGAGAATGCGCCCCTCGTGATCGCATATGTAATAGAGATCGACGATGTTTTCGCCGATAATACGCTGCCGTTCCCGGAGCGCCTCGAGCTCGTCCTCGGTACGGCGGTCAGCCTCCTGCGACTTGTAAAATTGCCAAAGCGTAAGCGTTTCCCCTCCGACCTCAGCCTCAATCGTCGCTGCGGACGCCTCGAACCTGACCGGCTTGCCGCCGCTGTTCTTGAGCGCAACGCTGAATATTTCGCCCAAAGCCGGTCTCGTCGCTCCCGGTCCTTCCGCTCGCTCCTGTCCGGCCGAATCGAACAGCGCTTCGACGGGAGCGCCCTGAAGAACGTTTTTATCGAATCCCAACAAGCTCGCCATCGCGTCGTTGACAACGACCCATCTGCCGGCGGCATTCGCGATTCCGACCCCGTGACGCGACAATTCAAACCATTGTTCCCCCATGCTGTGCAAGGACTGCGGCAAGCCCGACATCGCGTTTACCCCTTTCGCATGTCCGCCGATCTGTTTCAAGTCTTCACGGACTGTCTATACCCCGATTGGCCTATCCTCAAACATCTTGATGAATTAAGAAAAAGACTGTCGAATCTTCGACAGTCTGACGCTAATGCCATTATACCGTATGGCTACAATTTTCGGTAATCGCTTTTCATGATTCCTTTGACCTTTCCGGCCCAGCTTGAGCTCGCCGGGCAATATTTGGCGGCGACTTTATCGATGGTCGTCAAGCCTTTGTCCACGTATTTGTCCGACAGCAATTGCCCGAACTTGCGCACCGAATCGGCCTTCGTCTTGAAGCTGAACGCTTTATTGTTCGGATCTCCGGACGTCGCGTTCAAGCCAAATAAATTGTTTTTGGTGCGGGACAGCTTGCTCTTCCCGTTGCCGCTCTCGAGCTTCATGACCGCGATCGTGAACAAGGCATTGATGCCGTATTCCTCCTCGATCTCCAGGACGACATCCTCGATGCCGTGTCCGGCGAGCGCCGTCCCTTTGAACAGCCTCGCTATATGCGCTTCGGTCAAGCCAGAGTCGGACTGGACGCGATTGCTCGGACTTGGCGGATCCTGGAGGGCTTCATTCGCGCCTTCCGATTGTGCGGAGCTTGCCCCGCTCTGCTCGGTCTGCTGCCGGGACAGCGGCGGCGCAGGATCCTTCTTCGGAGCAGGCGGGGGATCTCCCGGGTTGCGGCCGGCTGTCGTCTCGAGCGGATCGATCTTTGAAGCGTAGCCGCCATGAACGTAGCCGCCCTCGCTTAGACGAAGCCAGCCCTTTTCCGTAACTGCAGCTACCTCCAGGCGTGCGCCCCGCTCTACGACGCGCAGCACCTTGGAGCCGTTGTAAGGGTTGGCGCGCACGTTCAAATAATAAGCCGTTACTTCGTATATATCGGCCGCCGGCGCTTGCTGGATCTTCTTCGGGGCCTCCGGGCCGTTCTTTTCGTCTTTGCCGTCAACCGTGCTCTCCGGCTTCGAACCGAGCTCTTCGTCTAGCGTAAATTTAAGCGGCTTTTTTCGATCGTCTGCGGGCAGTTCGTTGGGATTGGCTAAGGACGGGCCGTGCTGGTAGGACAGATTTATCGTAGCCGGGAGAGGAAGGACAGGCAAAGCTAGCGGTTGCGGCAGAGGCTGGCTTTCGGGCTCGGTATCGGCCGCTTCAGAGGGGAGCGACGGCTTCGAGATCGGAGCCGCTACGGCGAGCGGGGCCGGGTCCTGCATGGCTGCGAGCGAGGTCAGGCCAAGCGTTGCAAATAACGTCGCGACGATCAGTACGACAAGGGGGAACCGCTTCTTATCTCCACGCATAACTGCACCTCTCTTCTTTTGATGAAGGACGAGCGAATCGTGAATATAGGATAGATTGTACAGACGGCTCCCTGAAAAACATGTCAATTCGTCAACGAATATTTGCATTTCCTTTGTCGACGAAGCGTGCGAAAACGCGTCTTCTCCCTTTCCATGCGTTGTCATTCAACGTATTCCCGCATGTATCCGTTCCCGCTGGCAGGTCGTGTCGTCTTCTGGTGCGTTCGGCTTAGGCAGTCGCCAGCCAAGCGGCAGGCTTATAGACGCGCAAAAAAGCAGGAACGCCTCCCTTCATCGGTCCGATGAATCGGGGAACGTCCCTGCTTCTTTTCCTGCATTAGCTCCTTACATCCGCCACTCGCCTGCTTAGCTGTCGTCGCCGCGATCCAGCCAGCTCCGCATCATCGCCAGCAGCTGCGCGCTGTTGACCGGCTTGGTGATATAGTCGGAGGCACCCGCCTCGAGGCACAGCTCCCTGTCGCCCTTCATGGCCTTCGCCGTCAGCGCGATGATCGGCAGCTCCGCAAACGCCGGGTTTGCCCGAATCGCGCGGGTCGTCTCGTAGCCGTCCATGACCGGCATCATAATGTCCATCAGCACAATGCTGACGTCCGGCGTCGTCTCCAGGATGTCGATCGCCGCCTGGCCGTTCTCCGCCGGCAGCACAGTCATCTGGTGGCGCTCCAGAATCGTCGTCAGCGCGAAGATGTTGCGCACGGCGTCGTCCACGACGAGCACCTTGCGCGATTGAATCGCTTCGTCGGATTGGTAGATCCGTTCAAGCGCCTCTCGCGATCCCGCCGGGAGCTCGTCGGATCTCCGATGCAGGAACAGCGTCGTCTCGTCCATCAGTTGAACGGCCGTGCGCGCTTCCTTCACGACGGAGGACTTTAATATTTCCTCCCATTCCTCCTGCTCTTCCCCGCTCAGCTTGAGGCCGCCTTCCACGACGATCGGGATGCGCCTGCCCGCCGACTTCTTCTGAATCTCGCGCAGGAACTTGGGCATCGGCATATCGGACAGCTCGCCTTCCGTCACGACGCAGTCGAACGGCTTCACGCCGATCTGGTTGAGCGCCTTGCGCGCCGTGTCCACCGCGGTTATCTTGAGCGTGCCGCCCGCGAGCGAGTCGACGATCTGCTTCCTCCGTTCGGGAGACTTCACGACGGCGAGCAGCTGACGCTCCCCGCGCGACGCGAATGCGTTCAGACTCTCAAGCGCCAGATCGAGCTCGTCGTTGGTGACGGGCTTGCACAGATAATCGTAAACGCCTTTGCGCAGCAGCTCCGTCTTGTCTTCGTCCACGGTGATGACGCATACCGGAATGTGGCGGACCGACATATCGTTTTTCAGATGCTCCAGCACGAGCCAGCCGTCGGTGTCGCTCAAATGGAGATCCAGCGTGATCGCCATCGGGTTGTATTTTTTAGCCAGCTCCAACGCCTGAAGCCCTTTGGACGTGATCACCGTCTTGATGCCTTTGCGGCTCAGCGCATCCTGAACGATCTCGCAGAACTTCAGATCGTCCTCGACGATCAGGAAGACGGGATCGCCCGGTTCGATATCGTCACGATCGTCCCGGAGCTCCTCCCCTTGCGTCGGCGGAGTCAGCCGGATCCGCTTAGGCGGAGACACGTCGATGACCTCGGGCACATGCCTCGGCTTCGGTTCGGGCTGAACGTCCCAGACGTCGATCGGCAAATACAAGTTGAACACGCTGCCGCTGCCCGGTTCGCTGAACAGGGTGATCTCCCCGCCGAGCATCTCCGCAATCTCGGTAGAGATCGTCAGCCCCAGGCCGGTGCCGCCGTATACCCGGTTCGTGCTGCCGTCCGCTTGCTGGAATGCCTCGAAGATGATCTGCTGCTTGTCCTTCGGAATGCCGATGCCCGTGTCGCTTACGGTAAAGCAAAGCACCGAGGCCGCCCGGTTCAGCCGATCCGCGCTCTCGCTCCAGCCTTCCGTCGCCTTGCGCACGCGGAGCATGATCTCCCCTTTTTCCGTGAACTTGAAGGCGTTGGAGAGCAGGTTTTTCAATATTTGCTGCAACCGCTTCTGATCGCTCACGATGCGCGTCGGCACCTCGGGTTCGACCTTGATGCGGAACGACAGCAGGCGCTCGTCCACCATATGGCGGAAGGACCGGTCGAGCCCGTCCGTCAACTCCCTGATGTTCAGCTCGCTGTACTCGGCCGATACCGTTCCCGATTCGATCTTAGACAGATCCAATATATCGTTGATCAGATTCAGCAGCTCGTGACCGGATTCCTGGATCGTCTTGGCAAACTTCACCTGATGCTCGGCCAGATTGCCGTCCAGATTTTCCGCCAGCTGCTCGGCGAGCAGCAGCAGCGAATTGAGCGGCGTGCGAAGCTCGTGCGACATGTTCGCCAGAAACTCGGACTTGTACCGGGACGTGAGCGCCAGCTGCTCGGCCTTTTCCTCGAGGAATCGCCTTGCGACTTCTACCTCGTTGTTTTTGCTCTCGACCTCGGCCTTCTGGATGACGAGCAGCTTGGCTTTGTCCTCCAGCTCCTCGTTCGTGTTCTGCAGCTCGAGCTGCTGCTTCTGCAGCTCCTCGGTCAGCGACTGGGACTGAATGAGCAGCTCTTCGGTTCGCCGGTTCGCCTGCATCGTATTGATGACGATGCCGATCGAATCCGTCAGCTGATCCAGCAGTGCGATATCGATCTCGCTGAACGCCCTGAACGAAGCCAGCTCCAGTACCGCAAGCACCTGCTCTTCGAAAATGATCGGCAGCAGCACGATGTTGAGCGGCGTGGCTTCACCGAGCGCGGATGTGATCACCACGTAATCGCCGGGCACATTGGTCAGCAAAATCCGCTGCTTCTCGATCAGGCATTGGCCGACGAGGCCTTCGCCCGCGCGGAATTCGTTCGAGAGATGCTTGCGGTTGTGGAACGCATAGCTCGCGAACAGCTTCAGGACGGACTGTCCGTTCACGACTTCGTTCATATAGAAGACGCCGTGCTGCATGGAGACGAGCGGGGCTAGCTCCGACAGGATCATGCGGCAGACGGCGTACAGATCCCGTTGCCCTTGCATGAGCCTCGAGATTTTCGCGAGATTCGTCTTCAGCCAGTCCTGCTCGGTATTGATCCGTGTCGTCTCCTTGAGATTGCGGATCATCTCGTTGATGTTGTCCTTCAGCGTCTCGACTTCGCCGGCCGCCGCGACATCGATCGTCCGCGACAAGTCGCCGTTCGTCACCGCGGTGGCGACGTTCGTGATCGCGCGCACCTGCGTCGTTAGCGTGCTCGCCATGTAGTTGACGTTGTCGGTCAGATCGCGCCAGGTGCCGGCGGCGCCCGGCACGCTCGCCTGTCCGCCCAGCTTCCCTTCCGCGCCGACCTCCCTGGACACGGTCGTGACCTGGTCGGCGAAGATCGCGAGCGTATCGGTCATGTTGTTGATCGTCTCGGTCAGCTCCGCGATCTCGCCCTTCGCGTCCACGGTCAACTTCAGCTTCAGGTTGCCGTTCGCGACCGCGGTCACGACCTTGGCGATGCCGCGCACCTGGTCGGTCAGGTTGGCGGCCATAATATTAACGTTGTCGGTCAAGTCCTTCCAGATGCCGCCGACGCCGCGCACCTGGGCCTGTCCGCCGAGCTTGCCGTCCGTGCCGACCTCCCGCGCCACGCGCGTAACCTCGGACGCAAACGAATTGAGCTGGTCCACCATCGTATTGATCGTGTTTTTCAGCTCAAGCAGTTCGCCTTTGACGTCGACGGTGATCTTCTTGGACAGATCGCCGTTCGCGACCGCCGTCGTGACGCCGGCGATGTTGCGCATCTGGATGGTCAAGTTGCTCGCCATGTAGTTGACCGTATCGGTCAAGTCCTTCCACATGCCCGAGACGTCCTTGACGTCCGCCTGCACGCCGAGCTTGCCCTCGGTCCCGACCTCGCGGGCGACGCGGGTGACTTCGGACGCGAAGTTGCCGAGCTGGTCCACCATCGTGTTCATCGTGTTTTTCAGCACGAGAATCTCGCCCTT
>NZ_JAGXJW010000503.1 GCF_019091135.1 Cohnella sp. GbtcB17
CTCAGGGCGATGGATCGAAGCCGAAGACAGGCCTGGCAAGCGGCCGGGCGGGTTCTGCACCGACTTTCCGCTGACCGGGGAGACGCGCATCTTCATGACCTATTCCGGAACGCCGGACAACGTCTCTACGCTGGCCCACGCGCTGGGGCACGCTTACCATGGTGTCTGCGTGGACGGGTGGCCGCAGTTCGGACGGAACTATGCGATGAATGTCGCCGAGACGGCGTCCACGTT
>NZ_JAGXJW010000504.1 GCF_019091135.1 Cohnella sp. GbtcB17
AATTCTACTCTTGTTTGCAATAATTTTACATTTTTTATCCTTTATTTTTACATATTTAAAATATAAAAAAATTAGAAAATATCAATGGAATAAGATGGAAAAAAAGATAATCTATAAAATACAGAAAATTGTGCAAAAAAATAAAGTATAAACTTCAAGCCTAAACTCGACTATGTTCTAATTAGATTTTGAAAAAAGACAAAGCATAAAAGCTCTAGATCTCTCTTTCATCTT
>NZ_JAGXJW010000505.1 GCF_019091135.1 Cohnella sp. GbtcB17
CAGCCCGAGCCGGAGCCCGACCGGTCCGGTCGAAGAAGCCAGCACCGAGTCCTCGTAATCGGCCAAGTAGTTCTCGCCCTCATCGGGCAGCGAGACCGTTCGCATCGATTCGACCAGCTTGCGGTTGATGTACGTGGCGACCAGTACGCCGACGACCTGATTACCTTGGCTGGTACTAGACACGGCCCGCACATATGCGAGTGTATCCGGTCTGGTGGAAGGACCCAGATCGTT
>NZ_JAGXJW010000506.1 GCF_019091135.1 Cohnella sp. GbtcB17
TCGCCAGTGCCGTATACGGTGAACGCCCGCTGCAGGACGTTGTCCCAGCCGATCCATATCGTATCGCCGGGCTTCTCCTTCATCTGATTGGCGAGCGAGGTCGAGCCGAGCACCGCCTTCGAATCGCCGGCGATCAGGTTGAGATTTTCGTAAAAAGGATGCGCGAGCAGGCTGTTCTTGAACCCGGCGGCGCGGCCGAAGTCGTCGGTGTCGACGCCGATGAGCGTCGCTTTG
>NZ_JAGXJW010000507.1 GCF_019091135.1 Cohnella sp. GbtcB17
CGATGTGGCAGATGGGACACGGCGCCGGATTCAAAAGGCAACGAGCCGCGAACCCATCCGCGCTTGCCGACCTTCCATTCCGGCAGCTCGCGCGTCAGCGCCAGGACGCGGACCTGATCGCCTTGGCTGCCCGACGCACATACCTTCGTGCCGGGCTCACCAGCGTCGTCCAGCACTTCGCTGAGCGCGCCGTCGCCGATCAACGGGTCCTGCAGGAAAACGGAAGAGGCCGTC
>NZ_JAGXJW010000508.1 GCF_019091135.1 Cohnella sp. GbtcB17
GACCAGCTCGAGGAGTACTACCGCAAGCGCACGACGCTGCTCGTCACCATCTACCCGCGCGACATTGCGGAAGGCGTAGCATCCTTCGCTTCCACGAAGGCCGAAAAGACGACGGGCTGCATGCTGACGATCGTCGGCGGCGTACCGGCCGCGTTCACGCGGTAATCGCCCGCCTGGCGGGTCAATAGCCGACGAAGGAGGAATCGCGCATGCCCCAAGCGACTCGCGCAGAAC
>NZ_JAGXJW010000509.1 GCF_019091135.1 Cohnella sp. GbtcB17
CGTTTTAAGTACGTACGTAGTTTTTTTTTGTTTGTAAAGCTCATGAATGAATGATTGTGAGTGAAATGTGAATAGTAAAACAATCCCGTGGTGGCATGGCATGGTGGGACCCATAAATAAGGAGAAGAAGAACTAAAGGCCACTGTACTGTGTGGAAGTCTGAACAGATATGCCAATGGAGTGGGATAGGGTGTGGGGGTTTAGTATTGACGGTCCACAAAAAAGGTGGAAACT
>NZ_JAGXJW010000510.1 GCF_019091135.1 Cohnella sp. GbtcB17
ACGCGAGGGGGGGGGGGGGGGGAGCACCCGGCGCGGGGCCGGGGGCCGGCCCCGGGCGGGGGCCGCCGGCCCTCGGCGGGGGCGGGGCCCCCCGCCGGCGACCAGCGCCGCCGCGAAGGCGAGCGTGCCTAGCGCGATGCAAGGCAGCGCTGTGAGCAGCGCCGCGGCGCGCGGGGCAAGCCCGCGCGTGAGCGCGGACAGCACGGGCGAGCCGCCGCCGGCGGTCGCGGCGAG
>NZ_JAGXJW010000511.1 GCF_019091135.1 Cohnella sp. GbtcB17
GAGCTACCTGCCGCATCGGCCGATCTCGCGACAAGAGGACGCCGTTCTGCTGGCCCGGGCACTGAATTTGCAGGCAGACGATTCGAAGGACACGATCCCGGCTGATCTTAATACGAACTCCTGGGCGTACGACGGCATTCGCAGCGACTTGGCGCAGGGACTGATGGGCGACGCTTCGCAGCCGTTTCGCCCGTTCGAGCCTGTGTCCCGGCAGGAGCTGAACGCGATATTCG
>NZ_JAGXJW010000512.1 GCF_019091135.1 Cohnella sp. GbtcB17
GCAACCCCCGTAGGAGCACACATGTGAGGGTGTCTACGACAGAGGGCGACTCCCTTCGGCGACATCAAAAATCTCTTGCCGCACGAGGACAGAGTTTTCTTGTTATTGCAGCAAAGCCAACGGGGACGACAGATTCCAATTCCTTATTAGTGAAAATATAGAATACTGTGGCGAGAAAGTTTGAGTGGCGTTTTTAATTGCTATGCACTTCTCCAAATCATAGTAAATTGCCG
>NZ_JAGXJW010000052.1 GCF_019091135.1 Cohnella sp. GbtcB17
GACTTGATCCGCTGTATCAGCGAGCGGTCAAAATCATGGTTATCAGATTGGAGTGAGTGGATTAGTTACGAGGGGAATCCGGTGGCAGTAGGGGAAGAGAAGTAGCGGAAAGATGGATAACAGTATTTAATCAAAAAATACATCACCAAGTAGCTCAGATGCCCTGGTGATGTATTTTTTATGCTCCGAAGTCAACACGAGGTTAACAACGGGTCTCTAATAATTTTTACCTGGGACTCCCCATAACGGGTTAGAAACCTGTCCATATCGTATTCATAAATTGACGAGTCAGCGATTGTGATGAATAAAATGTTAGATCAACATATGATCAACAATGAAAATGGTGTACTACTCTATTACGAAAAGCAATCTCCTCTTCGCACGAAGATCTTCCTTCGTCTCTCATATTCATGACGACTTGGTCTCAGGTAGGCCGGGTAGTTTGTCGTCTGAGTGAACCAATGGGCGTAAACCCCGCAACGTGGATGTTATGTGACGATACTCTTCCCTAAAAAACTCCAAAAAATCCCATGTTATTGCAAATATATGTGGTAAAATAGAACCATTCTATTACTTGGAGGTTCAAAATTAGCATTAGTTTGCGGTCTATTTCACCTAAATCGGCGCTCATTTCATTACACATATACTTAGCAAGTACAAATTATTTTATAAAATTTTCTCGGAATGTTATACACCTACTTCTAATGTTTCAACCTGTAAATTACATTTACTTCAAGCTGCAAATACAGGGAGGTCAAAAAGTGACAATGGAAATCGAGGAAGCAAAATTGGGGAAGTCGAAATTTGAACTAAATCCTCCTTCACTCTTTAAATATTTGGAGGAAAAGAAAAGTGAGTTTGTGAATCGAATATTAGAGGTAGCTCGTCTTGCAGAAAAAATGCTCAGCTTGATTCCCTCTACGTTTAAAGAGTACACATTACACGACATAGACCATTCGATACGTATGATTGACTACATGTTTCAGTTGATGCCGAATATAGAAGAATTAAGTGAGCTTGAAATAACAATTCTAATTTATTCAGCGTTACTGCATGACATTGGCATGTATTGCTCTGATGACGAAAGGAACAGGATAACTAACAATGACTATTCCTACTCTGAACTGCATTTCTCCTCAATCCTTCATAAGTATGGGGGGGATGAAACGGAAGCAATAAAATATTTTGTAAGAGTAAATCATGCCAAGCGGTCCGCAATTTATATTAAAAATGAATTGGTTAACTTAATGAATGTACCTTCGCACGAAACTTCATATTTTGCAGACGACGTGGCCTTAATTTGCGAGAGCCACAATGAGGGGATAGAGTGGGTATACGAGAACTTACAAACCTATATGGAAAAAGGAAAGTACTCATTTAATCCACAATTCTGTGCTATTTTGCTTAGACTCGCAGATATATTGGACTTTGATGGACAAAGGACGCCTCCCGTTCTGTACCATTTAATAAACCCTAAAGGTTTCAGTATGGGTGAGTGGCAAAAGCATTTTGTCATTGACAATAAAGATAAAGTTAAGCATGATGAACATTTGAAAATAAAGAAAATCACATTAACTGGTCAGTGTTCCGATGTTGAAATACATAGAAAGGTGTTGGATTACATTGGATGGATGAATAAGGAGATAAAAAACGCAAATTTATTCACGGAGGTCTGGAAGGAGAAATATTTACTACATTTTAAACATCCTGTCGAAAATAATATTAAGACTTTTGGGTTTTCGGCTTCTAACTTATCCCTTTCCGTAAATTACAAATCCATAAGCAAGCTTTTGATGGGTGAGAATCTTTATGGAGATAAAAAGTTAGGATTGAGAGAAATAATTCAGAATTCTATTGATGCCTGCCAAGTTAAAAGGGCATTGTACAATACCAAAAAAAGATTTGGAGATGAAGAATATTCGCCTTCAATACGTATAATCCTTGATAGAAATGAGGATACTATAACAATTGAAGACAACGGCATAGGAATGACCAAGAATATTATTGAGGAGTATTTTCTAAGCATAGGCAATTCTTACTATCGTTCTGAAGATTATATTTACAGTGGAATGAATTACACTGCAATAGGCAGTTTTGGTATTGGGTTTTTAGCGACATTCATGCTGTCTCGAGATGTAAAGGTTCATACTAGGCATATGAATGCTAATAAAAAAATTACTCTTTTGTTATCAAGTGATAGCGAGTTTGTCTGTATGGAAGAAACAGTTGACTTGTTATTTACTGGAACTAGAATAGAACTTAATTATCGTGAATTTATGAGGGTTTTTGATAACCGAATAGAAAATTTAAAAATTTTTTTAAGTTCTTATTTTATTACTGATAGTATTTCACTTCGTTTTATTGATCGGGATATATTAGAAGATATTTATATATTGAATGAATTAAAAAAACAAGATATTGATTTAAATCATGCCTGGATAGATGCTTCCAAATATTTAAAATACATTACAGGATTTGTAAAAATCGAGGAAAATAGCATTCAACTCACATGGCCCCAAGTTGTTTCAGGGGATACGTTTTATTTTTTTAATGGTATACAACTGGACTTGGTTGACGTAGACAGTTTCAATTTCCATCAGGTTTACAATAATGAATCAAATGAGATCAACGGTGTAATGATTTACTACTTGACTAAAGAAACATTACCAATTTATCAGGAATTTTTAAAAAGCAATAAGGACGATCAATATTTTCATGAGTCACAACTTGATAAGGTAATGATACTCTTGGATACTGAATGTACTGAAAAGTTCTTCTTTGATTCATATATGACTACTGGATGTATTTCTCAGGATATGCACAATGTTGTCATTAAAGAGTATGCTCCCGATGCTGTTGTATATGAAATGATTCCAGATTTGAAGCAGCGCCATATAAATGAAGTTATTAAATTGGATGGATCGCCGGTATTTATTAAAAGGGTCAAAATGAGACTCATTCTCTCTTCTAATACAAACGAGTTCCTCCCGCTAAGTGAATATCGGTATTATGCAGGGCATAATGAATCTTATGACAATGATTTATATTTAAGAGATATACTTGTAGACAAATGGCGGTTGTCTACGATGCTAGTCAGCTGGCTTGTGATAGAGGACTTTCGACTCAATATTATTAACAAGAGTATTGAACCAGACATATCTCGCAGTCGATTGAGTGACGATTCCGATGCAATATTAGAGGACGCACTATATGCTTTACCTTATGTTTGGTACTTGGATAAAAATCTGAACATCTCCAGTAGCATTAAAGATCTTATTAATAGATTTCTAGATTTCAATTATCCAAAGTATAAAATGCTGATGCGGGATCTTACTTCTTAAGACCTTAATGAATTTGAACTGACGCCGCCTACTGTAGCTTTCATTAATCGAAGTACCGGCGAACAATTCAATAGCAGCTGGTGACGAAGAAGAACGGAAAAACGTATAGCAGTACTTTTCTGCAGTACTTTTCTAATGAATACATCACCATACGGCTTTTACGCCACGGTGATGTATTTTATATTTTCGGCCTCAATTGGAGTCAACTTGCGCTCCATGAAGCTATTTACCGATCGGTTCGGCCAAACGCTCAATCGCATACATCTACAACATATCAAATAAACAGAAAAGATCCGAAATACCTTGCCAACTTGCGACGTTGTAAATTCGATCCCATTACGAATCAAAAAACTATTCAACAAAGAATCCATATATGCATTGAAGGTTCTGGGAGTATTTTGTTGAAATAGAAACTCAAAGATCAAACGTTTGTCCTTTACAGCATGATTAGTTTCCCCTGAAAAAATTAGACAAAAAAGAAAGAGAATTGAGGGACTCAATGGGAATCGTTTTGTCGAGATAACAAACCAATATGAGGGGACTGAATTCCTTAGGTTATGAATTTGGCGTCGCCCCTCAAACTCCTTTTGAGGTGAATAAATGTTGAAAATCGAAAACAACCAATTGACTCTGTGGAAGCCCTGTTGCCTTAACCACTTCGCAAGCTGCAGAAGAGCTGGTCTTCGTTGACGAGTTACTGGATAACCGGCTTTTCTGTCGCCGTTCATTGAAGCTGGTCAGTCCCGCTACTAAATCAACAACGAGCCAACAAGGTTTAAGTCCAACTTTGATCCATTCTGTTTTTATTCATCACATACGTCCGTATAGGCCATGAGACACCTAAAAGATGGATAATTTTTCATTTAAGAAGGAGGAATTAATTTTTAATAGTTTGAAGTTAGTAGGAGGGAATTGGGTGGATAAGCCGAAATAAGTCGAGTGGAAGAACATGGTTGGGAAAGGGGCTTTTTCAATGTTGAAGAAACTTACTTTGAGAAGATTTAAAAAATTTTACGATACAACAATTGACCTACAACCATTTACAATTCTAATGGGAGAAAATAGTTCCGGTAAGACAACCATTATCCAAGCAATTAACCTAGCTCATAATATTTTTGCGCGTACAGATATGTTGTATGTTAAGAATGGGAGAGTAAGCGTTAGAGAAAAAGGGATAGGGATGACAGAACTTCCTGGTGTAAGCATCTCTGATTTCCGTGAGCTTTATTACGCTAAAATTTCGCGTACAAATCAACATACTACTCTTGGTGATGGTAGCATTGGTGCGTATTTAGAACTAACAGATACATTTGATAATTCTTATAAACTTCAAATCTCATCTTTATTTGGTGGCTTCAACTTAAAATGTATTTCTAAACCATCAGAACTCGGTAATAACCCAACATTACAAGATTATAAGCCTTTGTATATTTCTGGGTTTATCGGATTAAGGTCGACAGAAGAACGATCTTTTCCGGTAGCAATCCAGGATAGACTACTTTCCGGTGAAGCGAGTACGATTATAAGAAACTTGTTGCTTGATGCAAAAACATATTCTCCAGACGGGTATTTAAAGCTGAAGAGTCGACTTGAAAGAAATTTTGGTTTTTATCTTGATGATGTAGTATTTAAGGAGGATCAAGATCTACATGTTAAAGCTCAATATAAAGAAACGTGTGAAAAGAATAAGTTAATCTTAGACTTCACCTCTTCTGGAAGCGGGTTTATGCAGATTCTACAAATACTTACACCTATTTATAGGTATTGTCCCGATAAGTGTAAAGTTGTGTTGTTGGATGAACCGGATGCACATTTGCACCCTAATCTTCAGGCTACACTAGCAAAAACACTTAGAGAAATTCAAGAAGAGTTAGGGATTCAGATTATTATATCTACACATTCGACCTCAATAATACGTGCAGCCAATCCTAACGAGGTAATTCCTGTATCATCTAGTAATCCTATAAATTCACCATTAACATCTAAAGCAGACGTCGAACAGGAAATTTCGGGAAAAATAGATACATACGAGCTCGGGAAGACGGTTATTAGTGGCAAGTTAATATTTTTTGAGGACAGTAATGTAGATATCTTTGAAACTTTTGATATGGTTGCGGGAACAAATTGTTTCAATGGAGCTAATACAGTTCCGGTAATTACCGGAAGAAGTAAAGATGATAAAGTTCCATTTCAACTATCCAGAGTATTTGAGAGTTTTCTTGATAAGAAAGTGGAAATTCATTTTATTCGAGATGGGGATGGATTAAACAATCAGTGGAGAGATGAGTTGCGTAAATATTCAGAGGCGCAATTAGTTAAACTACATCATTTACAAAGACATGAGGCTGAAAATTATTTATTAGTTCCTGCTCTGATCGAAAGAACTTTATTTAGGAAGTTTCAAGGAAGGACAATTCCTTCAATTAAGGAAATAGAGACGATGATAATAGAAGCATTGAGAAGTACAATAATCTATTCAAAATACCGTTTTGACGACCTATTAGAAGATAGTATTTATAAAACAGCAATGTTAATGTCCAAGTCCGAATATCGTAATCCTCAAATTTCCAAATCAGAAGCAATAAAAATACGGGAGCAATATGACCAATTAAGTTCTATTGAAGAATTAGTTTTAGTAGGCATGGGGAAGGAATCTTTGAAAATAGTTTTTCAACAGTTGAACGATGACTTTAAGTTAAATATATCTAAAGCTGATTTACTCCGAAATGTTGAAATCGGAGATATTACACCTGAAATGTTAGAGATGTTAAACGTACTGAAATCGAACGCACAGAAGATATCTCCTGAACCATTAGTAACTATGGAAAGTGTATCAGTTACTAGTGAAGAGCAGGCAGGTGATTTAGAAATAATTGGACAGTTAAGGTTATTCTAATTTTCTAATTTCTAATTATTTCCAAGTCGAGGACAACAAAACATACACTCAGTTTTGAAATTCTTTGGCTGGTCTTATTAAATTATTTACCCGGACAACGCCATCGCTACAGGAGACGAGTAACAACCAACCGCGTCGGGCGTGCATTCGTGGGTTTGGTATAGAGCATAAATTCGCATTAATGATGAATACACCGCCAGCATGCACAAAGGCTCTGGCGGTATTTTTTATTGCCTGAAGCCAGAACCGAATCAACAAGTTGTTTTGAATACATAATTTCAAGATAGGTTGAGACAAACGCCTGCTCGAACGCTCTTATACGCTTTAGAACAACAAGAGACCGGGTACGACGGTTGAGATGAGAGCACGGCTAGATAAAAGACGGTGCTCTGTATTTTTTAAGGAATCAACATGCAGCATTCACCATCTCAAATCCCCTACGAACCGCACCGGTTCGCTCCCCCGCTCGATGACACCGATTGGATACCCCTCATAGCCGAGATCGCTGCATGAGGATAGGAATGCAGATTCGGCATCCGGACGGACGACAGCGACCATGCCGACTCCCAGATTGAAGGTGCGAATCATATCCTCATCCGATAGCGAAGCAGCGGACCGTATGATGCGAAAAATCTCAGGTATCCTCAGCGTCGGCAAACTAACCTTCGCGCTTAACCCGTTCGGAATAATACGATTCAAATTCTCTGAAAGTCCCCCGCCCGTAATGTGAGCGAGGCCGGTAATATTCCCGTTGCCTAGCCACGGAACCAATGCGGGAAGGTAACAGCGGTGAGGCAATAATACCGCATTCAGAAAAGTATCGCCGCCCACTTTCCGCTCCGCAAGCTGTGGAACTTGTTGCAAGAGCTTTCTGACGAGCGAGTATCCATTCGTGTGCAGTCCATTCGATTCAAGCGCGAGCACGATGTCGCCAGGCAGGATGGCAGAGCCGTCAATGACGGCCGATCGTTCCACGACGCCGATTGCCGAGGCTGTCAGCAGATAGGTGCCCTCCGGTATTACCCCGGGTTGCTCGCTTGTTTCTCCGCCACTGAGCGTGAACCCGAGTCTCCTGCATCCATCGGCCAACGACCGCACGATTCGAACGACAATCTCACGGTCCAGCTTGCCGCATAGGATAGCATCCTGCATGACGACCGGAACGGCCCCCATAGCCAGCATATCGTTGGCGAGATGGTGCAAGAGATCCTCGCATAACGACTCGATCCGATCATGGGCGAACGCCAACTGCTGCTTCGTTCCGGGCTCCTCCGTTTTGAATGCAAGGATCGGCTCCCGATAACCCGGAAAACTAGGCACGAACAAACTTGCAAAAGCCCCGAGTCCGTTCAGAACCCGAGAATCCCCGCTGTCATTCAGAATGCCGCCCATCTCTTGTTTCGCCAACTCCGATTGGTGTCGATCGACCCCTGCCGATCGATAGGTAAGGGGTATGACATTTTCGCGATCCATCCGGCTTGCCTCCCCGCTATTGTGATACACTCAGTTTAGAGGTTCATTGACATATGAAAAATGTACAGATTCGATATTTTGTTCATGTCAGATCGAACGGATAAGGTGGGATCCTTTTGAAGCTCATGCCGCACCTTAACGAAACGCTGGATATTCCGCTCTATATGCAGCTCTATCAATATATCCGCGACACGATCAGAGACGGCCATCTCGCAAGCGGCGAGAGGCTTCCTTCCATCCGGGAGCTTTCGGGTTTTTTGTCGATTAGCCGTGCCCCCGTCGAAGAAGCCTATCGTCAGCTTCAGGCCGAAGGCTACATCTATTCGCGGCCGAGAAGCGGTGTATTCGTTGCCGAATTGGACGATCTGCAGAGTCGTTCCGCACTACCAGCGGCAGGGAAAGCCTCAAGTTCGGCTCGTTCCACGCCGCACGTAGAAGAAGATCCCCCGCTCGCTCCTTTGATGTACGACTTTGAGTATGAGGGCGTAGACCTGGCTTCTTTTCCGTTCGAAAAATGGCGGCGTCTGTTCGCCGAATGTCTATGGCCGGAAAATCGCAGCTTGTTCATGTACGGCGATCTGCAAGGGGACATCGGACTGAGAGAACAGATTGCGGTTTATTTGCGCCGCATGCGCGGGGTAATCTGCGAACCTTCGCAAATTGTAGTCGGCGCCGGTACCTACCACTCGCTTACGTTCTTGTGTCAGTTACTGCAAGAGGACCACCGTGTTATCGCGACCGAGAGAGCGATGAACGACGGGGTGCGTGCGGTTTTCGATGCCCATGCGATTCGGCTGGAACCGATTCCGCTCGACCAGGACGGCTTATGCGTCTCCGAAATCGATCCTGCCATAGCCAAAGCCGTATATGTAACCCCGGCGCACCAGTTCCCGTACGGCATGATTATGCCTTATAATCGGCGTTCGCAGTTGCTCGCATGGGCCAGCCAGCACGATGCGCTCGTCATTGAGAACGATTATGACGGCGAATTCCGCTACGGAGGGCGACCGATCCCGGCGCTGCAAAGCTTGGATACCGACGATCGGGTTATTTTGATGGGGACGTACTCCAAGGCGCTTCTGCCCGCATTTCGGTTAAGTTATCTCGTCTTGCCGCGGCGATTGCTGGCCCGATTCCATAGCCGCAAGCACGGGTTCGATCAACTGGCTTCCCCTCTTTTTCAGCGAACGCTCGAACGCATGATGGAGAGCGGCGAATTTGAACGCCACATGCGGCGGATGCGGCGAATCTACAACGATAAGTACCAAGCGATGCTAACCGCTATCCAGGAGTTCTGTGGCGACCGAGTGAAAGTTATAGGCGCGGGGTCCGGCTTACACCTTGTGGTTGAAATATGCGGGAAAGAGGAAAGTCGACTTTTGACGGAAGTAGAATATGTGCGTTTAGCCGCAAATGCGGGGATCGGCGTGTATTCGACGCTGAAATATGAACTGGCTCCGCCGCTCGAACGAAATCCGGCCTTGTTGCTCGGTTTCGGGGCTTTATCGAAATCTGCGATTAGGGACGGGATCAAGCTCCTTGGGGAGGTCTGGTTCAATAAATGACAAAGAGGATACGGACATGCTCATCAATGGCGATGAAGATCGGCGCGGGTCTAGGCTTATCCATTGCACGCTGGATAATGGAGCAGCATCATGGGACTATTCTGGTTAGTAGTGAGATGGAGCGGGGTACGATGGTTGAGATGAGGTTTTTGGCGGTGGGTTAGGTAAAGATAATCGTATCCGTACAACAAACAAGCCGTCAAAGCCCTCGGGCTACATGGCGGCTTGTCCTACATCCCCGGAATTCAACATCAGGCCAACCTTTTACCCTGCCTACCTAGCTATAAAACTCCCAGAATACAAGCTGTCCCACCAGAACAACCATCATCGCAGCAGGCAGAATGGCCGACCATTTGTATAGTGCCGTCGAAGCCGCGTGTCTGTTCCTCCAGGATAACAGCAGCGCACCCAGCAAAATGGCAGCCAGCCCAGTCAGACCGTAGTTGACGATAATCTGCGGATAGACTTCGGCATAGGCCCGCTCGTTGTTGCTGAGCATCCGCAACGCGAGAATCAGATTGTTTGCCACAATACCGGTACCCGTCAAGGTGAGGCCGGCCACCAGCTTGCGGCCCACGGTACGAGGCGCCGGGCTGCGTTTTCGGGCTCTCAACGCGTTCAGGACCGCCCGCACCAGCAATACGAGCGGAGCGATTATAAAATAGACGATGGCCAGTACCGCCAGACCGGCGCTCAGAATCAGAACCGGCATGGATTTACTGGCAGGCAGCGGCAAATAATCGGAGGTATAGACCGAGATCGCCTTAACCTCGCCATCTTTGACGGTAGCATACAGCATGGGCCAGGCATCGAGCGCCGAGTCTCCGCTCACTTTCTCATATAGGTAAGGCTGCACCTGCTTGTAGCTTCCGATCCTGCCAGCTAACGTCATCTGGAGCTGATCGGCTCCAAGCGGTTTAAGCTTCATCATCGTCAGATAGGGGAATAGCTTCATGAAGCCATGTTCAGGGCGGCGTGCAGCCACGAACTCGCCTCGAACCTCCGATACATCCGGCAGATTGACCGCTTCCGCCTGCTTTTGCGTGCCCACGATCGCTTTAGTCAGACCATGAACAATGTTGGTTTCGCCAGCCTGATTGGTCATAATGACGATTGCAAACCGATCTTCGGGCACAAGCTGCAGATTGGAGGAAAAAGCAATCGTGTTCCCGCCATGTCCAAGTGTCCGGTGCCGTCCGGGATATTCCCAGAATCCATGGGCAATACCCGGCATGCCTTCAGCAGAGGTATGACTCTGCGTCAGCATCGTACCCAACGTCTCCTGTTTCTCGAACAGAGGGGACTGCTGTCCGGCAGGCGGGAGGAAGGCAATCGCAAACTTGGCCAGATCCTCCGCGGTGCCGTTATTGCCGCCGTTCGGGTACATGGACATATAATTCCACGATCCGGGGGTAAAGGAGCCTTCTCCTTTGAAGAAATAACCTTTTGCTTTATGCTCCAGCAATTCCGGCCGATCCTCTACGATGGAATACGCAATGGAATCGCTCATGCCCAGGGGATCAAAAATATGCTGCTGAACGTATTCGTGAAAGGGCTGACCGCTAATTCTCTCCACGATATACGCAGCCAGCGAGTTACCATAGTTCGAATAGGCCACAACCTCGCCGGGTCTATAAATCTGTGCGGGCTGGGCAAGCTGCAGTCCTTCTTCCAGCGACCGTACTTCCTCCGGGGATTGATAGGCCATATCGAACATATACTCTTCAAACCCGGCATTGTGGTTCATCAGATGGAGCATCGTTATAGGATTATCGTATTTCAGTTTGGTCAGGAAATTCACCGGCAAATAGCTGCGAATATCTTCAGCCAGATCGATTTTCCCTTGTTCAGCCAGCTGCATCACGGACGCCCATACGGCAAGCTTGCTGATGGAGCCCCATTCCATGACCGTATCCGTCGAGACAGGAATCTGCTGCTCCACGTCTGCGTAGCCGTAGCCCTTGGACAGCACCACCCGGCCATCCTTCACGATAACAACCGACGCGCCTACAGTTTGTTGCCCGATATACTTTTCTACATAATCGTCGACAAAAGCTTCCAACCCGGTTAACGGAATCCCGGAAGGGGTTTCTTCACCCGTTCCCTCGCCAGTGTCCTCTGCTGCAAATGCTGCGATACTACTGCAAAGAAACAGTAGCATGGAGAAAACAAGGATACAGCCTCTTCTTAACAACAAAACCTCTCCTCCAGGTAGGTAAATTCCGGCAACCTTCCTATTTTAACAAAAGGGCAAGCAGCTGCATAATTTATATCAACCAAAAATATGCATTTCTTACTATAATAGAAGCGTGAAGCGGTACTTAAATGATGAATACATCGCCCTGCGGCTACCCTGGCGATGTATTTTTCTATTGAGGAATTAACACGGATAAAAATATACATTCTGCATGGCTCGAATTGAGCGTGTGGTTGTAGTGGGAGTTGCTCGTCAATCTGATGGTCGGAATCTGTAGGAACAATTACCCAATCTATGTATAATAGCTATATATGGAAATTTCATTCTATCTCTTCAAAAGCTAAGGAGACCTAACAATGGATATCCCTGTTATGGAAGGCACAATTGCCAAGAGAACACTTCACTTTTTCTGGATTGTTGATTGTTCTGGCTCTATGGAAGGCAAGAAGATTGCGAGTTTGAATCAAGCGATTCGCGAAACGATCCCGGAGATTAAAAAAGTCGTTGCCTCGCATCCAGAGGTACAGATCAAAATGAGAGCCATTCAATTCTCGGACACGGCTAGTTGGCTGATTGGGCCTGACGCAGTGCCCGTCGAGGACTTTATATGGTCCGATGTCACCGCGCACAGCGAGACGGCCACAGCGAAAGCAATTAGAATGCTCGCGGGTGAATTGGAGATTGAAAAAATGAGCAGAAGAGGATATCCCCCCGTCTGCATTCTTCTATCCGACGGCTTCTGTACGGATCCAGTGGAAGAATATGAAGCTGCTATTCAACAACTGAACTCTCTGCCTTGGGGAAGAAAAGCGGTTAGGCTCGTCATCGCCATCGGCAACGAAAGCGAGTATGATGAGGAGCAACTCTTGAAGTTTGTCAGCCATAAAGAGATCGGCGTGCTCCATGCCGATACCCCCGAGAAACTGACAGAATACATCAAGTGGGCGAGTGTGTCCGCTTCGGTAGGCGCCTCCGTCGGCAAGAGTAACACCAACTCCGATCTTGAACAGAACGTTGTCCTTCCCGCTCCTCCGGCAGTGACAACGACAAATCAAACGGATGTCTTCTGACTACTTATACGGCTCTTCCTCAGTGAGCGAATATTATGCATGCAAAGTGACAGGAGCATCACATCTTAGAGATCAAGCGCATTGCCAAGACGCCTACGGAGCCGTTTATTTAAATAAAGCCAATGAAGAAGCAACTTTTCTGGCTGTTGCCGATGGACACGGGTCGGAACGGCATGACTTAAGCGAGCATGGGTCCAAGCTCGCTGCGAGAGCCGCCTTGGAAATTATGCAAGAATTTTATCAGAAGTTTGCTTCCATGCCAATTGAGCTCGCACGGAGCTTTAAAAGGGATCTACCAAGATTAGTAGTCCGTCGTTGGCAAGGCTATGTCAAAGAAGATGCCCTGTCTCGGCAACTGACTGGTATTGAAGATCTTCGCAGCTTGTACTCTCGTTATGGGACAACATTAATCGCTGCCTTGTGTACGCCTCAATTTATCCTGTTCGGTCAGATTGGAGATGGTAACATCGTTCTCATCGATTCGGACGGTCAGATCGACATGCCATTTGTCCGAGCTTCAGATGAACTGATCGGGAACGCTACATATTCCCTGTCGAATGGGCAGGCCCACCTGCTATGGTCCACTGCACAGAGAAGTCTCAGCAAACCATCCCTGTTTATTATGAGCACGGACGGACTGGCGAACAGTTTCGATAGTGACCAATCTTTTCAAGCCTTTTCCCTGAGCTTATGGAATACCATTCGCGAGAACAGTGTGGGTTCTTTTAAAGACTTTTTCCCTGATATGTTGCGCGACTTCACATCTCGCGGAAGCGGGGACGATATTACAATAGCCTTACACTATTCGGTTGAACCAAAAACTACCAGAAGTCCTGGCGTGAAGGAAGGGGACCCCCTAGTTGCTACAGATCGGCCAAACAGTGAGAGCGGAGATTGCGAATGAGCTGGTAACCGTCCTTAAGAAGCTAGGAGAAGGCGGACAGGGCGCGGTCTATTTAGTCGAGAGTAAATCTTATGGACGGAAAGCCTTAAAATGGTACAACCTCAACCAATCCACTCCCTACCAGAAAAAATCCATTATGGAGCTGATTCAACACGGGATTCCCGATGGAGAGGCAGGGCGTCGGTTTATTTGGCCAATAGAACTGGTTACCTCCAATTCCTCCAACCAATTCGGATATCTCATGGACTTGATAGATACCTCGAGATTCGCAGAACTGGGAGAAGTCTGGAGCCGAATCAAGCCGGCTCCTTCTATGAGAACGATGTGTGTGATCTCCAAGCGGGCAGCCGAGTCCTATCGATCGCTGCACTTGGATGGCTTCTGCTACCGGGATATCTCAAAAGGCAATATGATGTTCGACACCCAGAACGGGGATGTCTTGATTTGCGATAATGATAATGTCGGTGTTAATCTTCAGTCTGAGTCGCAGGTATGGGGAACCTTGGAGTATATGGCGCCGGAACTCATTCTTGAAAAAGCGCCACCTTCGACACGCACCGACCTCCATTCGCTGGCTGTGCTGTTGTTCCAGCTCTGGGTTTGGCACCATCCTTTTCATGGACAAATGGAGTACCGGATTCGGTCATGGGATCTTCCAGCCAAAAAACAAATATACGGCGAAGACCCTGTGTTTATTTTCGATCTAAACGATCGAAGAAACGAATTACCCAACGATCCGGAGTATGTCACCCCGCAACGCCGGTGGGACTGTCTCCCTCTGAATCTAAAAGAGATGTTCACCCGGGCTTTCACTGTGGGGCTTCACAGCCCGAACCAACGAGTCACTGAGGGAGAATGGAAAAGGCTATTTGCAGAGCTGGAGGATTGCATCGTGTCCTGTCCTCATGACCGTGCAGAAAATTTCTGGTACGAAGGTGCCGTCTCTCTTCATTGCTGGTACTGTACAAGAGAAATATCTTCGCCACCCAAACTACTGATTCATAATTCCGCTGGCAGAAAATTTATTGTCTTAAACAACGATACCATTGTCCTTAACCACCACTTCAACCCATCCGCCGATCCGGGATCTGCAGAGCAGCTTGTAGCGAAAATTGTTCAGAACCCGAACAATCCAGGCGTATGGGGGCTTCGTAATCTAACCGACCGGCCGTGGATCGCTGAGCATGGACAAGAAGCACCAAAAGAGGTGCCTCCTCAGAAAGCCATCCCGCTAGTGGCTGGGCTGAAGATTGAATTCTCTCCTTCCGTTAAAGGCGAGATTTATGCGTAACGTGGCGAGAGAAGGGAGAAGACAATGCCGGAGACTAAGTTAAGCTGTAGAGATGCCATCAAGTTAATGCTGGAGAAGCGTGGACCACAGCTGCTCGATGACAAACGACTTTTCCGATCCATACTAATGGATTACTTGCCTCAATCCGAGAGAGAAACGAATTTAATCCTATTCGGGCTGCAAATCAATATAATGAAGGAGCTCAGCGGGATTACAGAGGATATCGTTCCTAAAATCATGGTTGAACGGCTTCGTTTCAAGCTCTATAGTGTGTTTGGCGTTGCTGAAGAGCTAGCCCTTTGGATCATTCAGGAATGGGCGGGAGTTTTGGACAAGCAAGTGGAGACTCCAACCCCTGAACAGCCAGAAGAACAACCTATCCAGGTTCAAACGGGTTATGTGCCTGCTCCCGTTCCTCGGGCGCCGAAGCCTCGATATATACGCACTGTCTTTTCGACGCTTCTAGTCGTAGTAGTGATTCTATTTGTGATTTATGAAGGGAAGCCGGATTGGTTAAGGGCAGTTTTAATTAATGATTCGGATGTGAATAACGCTACACCCATCCGGGAAGTCCCCGCCACTCAGCAGGCATCCGCTGCCACTCAGCGAGCATCCGAAGAGCCAGAGCAAGTAGGCAAAATGACTGTTACGATTGGATCAGTCGAAGTAGGGCAGCCTTATGTAGCACAGAACTCGGGCGATTACTTTTCGGATAATCTTGTTAGAACTGTCGAGGTTTTAGACGCTCAATTAAAAAAAACCAAGTCTCTTTACATTTTTCCCGATAGTCTAGTAGAGGACGAAAATGAATCCGATCTGGCCGAACAAATACAACCTCGAGCACAAACCGTCAGAATCTATTTTGAAGATGACAACGGCTATATAACTCTAACTCAACCTTTTTTATTGAAGCTTGTAGAAGACGGTAAACTAGAGACGGTCTTCACCTCACAAAAAAACAAATCTGTTGTAATCTTTAAATCTAGGAAGGTCGACGGACAGAACGCCGTTTATACTTTGTATCAATTCAGCAATAACGAGTTGGTATACATCGATACGTATGAGACTAATTTGTTTTCCGAGGATCTCGTCCCGGATAGAACAAGTAAATGAATAGAAGCCGTCATCAGCTAACTCCTTTTATAAACCACCAATTAAATGTAATTGGTAGCTGTCTTATTTTGGCGTAATTCTCCGGCAGTCCTCCTCGTTTCTGTCCCTTCCTCCGGCGGGTAATAGAGCCAAAAGGAGGAGCTGCCATGCCGCATGCGAAGTTTTTTCGAATCATTCTCAGCGTTATTTTTGTGCTGCTGGCGATCTTTCTTCTCTTCCTTGATCGCTTCATGTTCGCGCCGATCGTTCGAATGTTCGAAATTTTGATTTTGCCGATCTCGCTGTCCGGCTTTCTCTATTACCTCCTCCGCCCGATCGTCGGATTTCTACATAACCGGGGGATGAAGCGTTGGCTTGCCGTCACGCTGCTTTATGTGGTGTTCGCTGGTTTAATCGCCTTGTTCATCTGGCTGGTGTGGCCGTCGTTGCGCGATCAGACGAACAACTTTATCAACAACGCGCCCGAAGTCGTGGAGGACCTGAGCGATCAGGTTCAGGATAAGACGGATGACGGGAGCGTGGTCTCAACGGTCCTGCCGGAGTCGTTTGATTTGGAAACTCGAATGTCGGAGTATGCCCAGAAGGCTGGCGCCTGGGTTTCTACGTATCTGACGAACATCATCTCCGTCATTTCCCGTGCCGTCGTGCTGATCGGGGTTGTGCCGGTCATTCTCTTCTTTATGCTGAAGGACGGGCGCAAGCTTGAGGATTCCCTTTTATATCTGGTGCCGCGCAAGTACAAGGCTGAAGGGCATGCGGCCCTGACGGAGATCGACGAAGCGCTCGGTTCGTTTATCGTCAGCCGGGTCGTGCTGAACATCATTCTAGGCGCTCTCATGTATGTCGGTTTCCTGTTCATCGGGCTTCCGTACGCGCTGCTGCTGGTGCTGATCTCCGTCGTGCTGAACTTTATTCCGTACATCGGCGCCATTATGGCGGCTATCCCGGTCCTCGTTGTCGCTTTTATGGAATCTCCCATGATGGCGCTCTGGTCGCTGCTCATTATTCTGGCTGCGCAGCAGATTCAGGACCATATTCTGACGCCGATCATCTTCGGACGGACGATGGCGATTCATCCTGTGACCGTTATCGTGCTTCTGCTGCTTGGTGGGGATCTTGCCGGCGTGCTGGGCATGCTGCTGAGTATCCCGGCGTATATTGTCGTTAAAATTTTGCTGACGCACATTTACAAGCTGTTCTTCCAGGAGAAGGTGGAGGAGATCGTGGAGTAATGCCGCGGTCTCCGTGCCTTCACAACAATTTAGTGGACGATCTGACTATATGCGTATATACTTAGGTAACCAATTAAATTGGTTACCTATTTATTAGGTTTCCTATGTAAGTCCTGGGGAGTGAGCGGATTGTCCGAGGAGCGGAAGGAAATCGCAAAGCAGTTAATGGAATCGTACTTTCAATCGCAAGTCAGCGGAAATATGATGCAGAATCGCGCGGTGCACAATCAGAAGCCAGGCGAGATCATGGTTCTCTACTTCATCAGCATGAACGTTCAGGATGGCGATTCGGGATTGATGGTGTCGGAGATCAGCGGAAAATTAAATGTGACTTCGCCGACGATTACGCAGCATATCAACAGTCTGGAAGCGCAGGAGCTGGTCAAGCGTCATGCCGATCCTGCCGATCGGCGAATCGTCAGAATCCGGCTTACGGATCAAGGCAAAGCGTATATCCAACGTATTAATGAAGCCCGTCTTAACATGTTCGTTGACTTGGTCAACCATCTTGGAGCGGAAGAAAGCAAGCAATTCGCAGATATGATGAAAAAAGCCTCAGATTATATGCTCAAGCAACAAGCGTTTTACATTCGAAGCTTCTCTGCGGAGTAGTTCAATTGAAGGAAGGGGGAGAACGGATATGAAATATACGGTGATAACGGGGGCAAGCTCGGGAATCGGGTATGAAGCGGCTCTTGCTTTTGCGGCACGCGGAAAGAACTTGATTCTGGCAGCCCGCAGAACCGGGGAATTGGAACGTTTAAAATCAAAGGTGGCCGACCTTAACCCCGGCCTGGATGTTGTCCTGCGAACGGTCGACTTGTCCGTTGCCGCCGAAGTTTATGAATTTTACGAAAGCCTTGCGGATTATCCGATCGAGACCTGGATCAATAATGCGGGAGCCGGAAGCTTCGCCTCCGTCGGAGAGCAAAATTTAAACAAAGTGACGACGATGCTTCACTTGAATATCGAAGCCTTAACTGTGCTTACTACCCTTTATGTTCGCGATTATGCAGATGTCGAAGGGACGCAGATCATCAATGTTTCTTCGGGAGGAGGCTACCAGATTGTCGGCAATTCCGTAGCCTACTGCGCGACAAAGTTCTATGCAAGTGCCTTTACGGAAGGCATCGAGCAGGAATTAAAGGAACGCGGCGCTGCGCTCCGAGCCAAAGTGTTGGCCCCCGCGGCGACTGCGACTGAATTTATAAAAAGCGCTTTGGATTTAGAAGCGTTTCATTATGAAGGCGTCGTTCCGAAGTTTCATACCGCCGAAGAAATGGCCGGGTTTATGTTGGATCTCTACGACAGCGAGAAAGTCGTTGGCATCGTGAACGGAAGTACGTACGACTTCGAATTAAGAGATCCGATCTACCCGTATGTGGGAAGGGTGAGAGGGTAGGCCTCAAACCGGTTCTATTAAGGGGCCCTCCGCCTGTACGGCGGAGAGCCGGTTGCTGGAATGGTGCGCGAGGCTGCAAGCTACAGCTTCGCCTTGATATCCTTCAAATACTTGATGACGACGGCGAGGGCGCCGATATAATAAGCCGTCTTGACGATCCAACCCGTCTCGTCCATCAGCGCGATCCCTGCCAGTATGAGCAGCGGCAGCACATGGACGACGATCCCCCTCAGGTAGACGAGAACCGCTTCGTTCGCGTTAACAAGCTTGTTGCCTTGGAGCGATTGGAAAAGTCCGACCAGGAAGTCGACCGCCATCGAGCCAAGAACGACCCACAGGGCAACCTCCATCCAATGCGTCGGTGAACCAATCATACCGAATCATCCCTTCCTGCATAGAGTAAGGTTCCATTTGCAGGATATTCGGGAGAGGACAGGCGGGTGCGGGCACGGTTAAAAAGCAGGCTTATGAGACGACTCGGGGCGCGATGCCGTTGATGAAGCTGCGGCATGTGGTCGACATGGCGCTTCGGCTATGGCCCGGCTCATCGGAATATACAGGGTAGAATTTAAAACGCCTCCCGCCCACAGCATCGTGGAATAGGAGGCGTTTTTGTTCATGCTTCTTCTGTAAATCGAATTCCCTTTAAATCAAGTCCGCCTGCTTGAGCAGCCGTTCTACGATAACCGCAACCTCGGCTCTCGTGATATTGGCTTTGGGAGCGAGCAAAGATGCGCTTCTGCCCCGTATTACGCCCGCTTGAATGCTGCTGGCGATACCCCTGCGCGCCCAGGGGGCTGCTTCGTCCGCGTCCTTGTAGGAACGCAGCGTCTCTTCTGCCGCGGCTCCCGTAACCGCTGTAGCAGCCGATCCATTCGTAATATTCATAGCTTTGGCGAGAATCGCGATCGCCTGCTCGCGCGTGAGCTTGTCGTTCGGCCGGAATGTCCCGTCCTCGAAGCCGTTGATTAACTGATAGGCGTATGCTGTTTGAACGGCTCCGCTGTACCAGTCGGCCGAATTGACATCGGAGAATGCGCCTTGATCCTGGTTAAGACCGATGCCCAAGCCGCGAACAAGGATGGCAGCGAATTCCGCGCGCGTAATCTCGGTGTCGGGACTGAATCGATCATTGTCCGTTCCGTTGATGACCATCCGCGAGCCCATGTTGTTAACGGACTTTTTGGCCCAATGACCGTTCATATCGGCAAATTCGAGCGGATGCCAGACGATCGCATACGTGCTGTTCGTCAAGCTGCTGATATGCGCGGTGTAGCTCCCGTCGACGACTTCGACTCGGGTCGGCACATGGCGCAACGTTCCGTCCGGCTCGATGACGACGCCTGTCGTCACTTTGTCCGGATCCGTGCCGGCCGGCAGCGCGATCGTCCGTTCGACGTAAGCGCTGAACGTGGTGAGCTCCGTGCTTGTCCCCGCGTACACCGCGCTTACCGTGAAGCTGACCGGGGATGCGACGACGGTAAACGATCCTTGGTCCGCGGCATGCGTCAGCAGCTTCGTCATCTCTGCGGATGGAGCTGCAATCTCGATCAGAATGGCGATGTCCCGCAGGTTGACCGAGCTGCCAAACTTGTTGGATAACGCGTCAACGTTGAGTTGCTTCGCAGACAACGTATACGTCGCTTGTTTGGTTTTAAGCTCTACGACGGCGTTCATCTGCGCCAGGCTTTTAATCATTTGAGCGTTCAGTTGTCCGATCAGAACGTCGGAGTTCGCATTAAACGGCAAGGTAAGTACTGCGCCGGATCCTGCTTCCGCCAGCAGCTTCTCGAGTTCGCGCTGATCGACCGAGAGCGTCGTCGCGGACCGGCCGTCTTTCTGACCGGCGGTCAGCTTGCCGATCTTGCTCGGACGTCCATTGATCAACACATCCACAGTATTGTCGGGCACAGCGACCTGCTCCGTGTATATCGTGATGGAGCGTTCGGCCTGAACCTCGCTGTGATTGCCGGCCGGATCGATCGCATCGACCGTGATGGTGTACGCACCGTCGATCAGTGCGGCGGCTGGCTTGAACGTCCATTTTCCGTCGCTGCCCGCCTGCGCTTCGCTCGCTTCGCCGTTAATGGCGATCTTCACCGTACTGCCGGGCTCGACTGTTCCTTCGATCGTCGGCTGCTTGTCGGTTAATCGCGCATTTTCGATCGGGCTTGCGATAACAGGAACAGGGGGCGTCTTGTCAAAAACAACCGCGCTCGCATCCGTCGTCTGAACGACCGTCACGCCTGCATTCCCCGCCGGATCGCTAAATGCGATTTGCAGCGGGACAGCGCCCTCGGCATCGCTAGCGGTCATCGTATAGACTGCCGTGTATACGCCGTCGGCTTCGACGGCAGCTACAGCGTGTCCTGCGATCGTCACCGCAGGCGAAGCCGCCAGCCGTTCGCTGGCGCTGAAGGTTAACGTCACGGTATCCCCGACTTTGGCAAGGGATGGCGTCGCATTATCGCTCTCGATGCGCACATCGGTCAGTTCGGGCGCCGTCGTGTCATAGACCGTGCTGTAAGGCGTTGCCGCCAAATTGCCGTTGCCCGCCGCATCGGCTGCCGAGCCGGAGGGGAGCGTCACGACAACGGAGCCGTCCGCTGCCGGCGTAATGACAGCGGTATAAACCCTATTGTCGGAAGTGCTAAGGTTGCTCGCGGTCCCGTTTGTGACCGTGAGGTCGCCGACTGCGAATCCGGTGACGGCTTCGCTGAACGTGATCGTGACATCGAACGTAGACTGATTCGTCGGATTCGCTGCAGACGATGAGATGCTCGCCGTCGGCGACGTGCCGTCGTAAACGGTGCTGACCGAAGTAGACGCCGCAGTGTTCGCATTGCCCGCCGCGTCGGTCACGACGTTCGCGTCCAGGCCAACCGTCACCGGCCCGTCCGCTGCCGGTCTGATGACGGCGGTATAGGTCGTGCCGTCTGCGGATTGCAGCTGGCTCGCGGTCCCGTTCGTCACCGTAATATCCGTCGTCGAGAAGTCGAGCGGCGGCTCGTTAAACGCCAACGTTACGATGAACGAGGACTGGTTCGTCGGATTCGCGACCGATGAAGACAGACTCACAGTCGGTCCGGTCGTATCATAGGTGACGATATGCGGCGTTGCAGCCACATTTGGATTGCTATAATTGTCCATCGCTACGCCGGCCGCTACTTCGATGGTCACGGGACCTTCGGCTGTCGCGGTGATGTCCGCGGTGTAGACGAGACTGCTGACCGCCTGAAAATGGTCTAGACTACCGTTAGCGACGCTGACGCCCGCTTCCGTAAATCCAGTTACCGGCTCGCTGAATATAATCGTGATGCCAAAGTTAGCCTGAGCCGTCGGTCTGTTGATGCCCGACGAGATCGAGACGGTCGGCGAAGTGACATCCTGGACGACGACGTGAGCGGTATTGCTGCGCACGCTGGCCGGATGCTGACCTGCGACCGTGTTCGTGACGACGACATAATAATACGAGTCATGGGCTCCGCCTGTCGGCGCCAGATAGGTGTCTTGCGTCTGGCCCGTCAGCATAAAGCCGCCCGCATTGCTGTCCGTCGTATTGCGATACCATTGGTAGCTGAGCGTTCCGCCGCCCGTCACGCTCGCCGCTACGCTTAGTGTCGGGCTGTCGTCGCCCTCGCTAAGATCCGTGTACGATAAGGGCTGCGTGTCGATCGACGGCGCCGGCGCGTCCGGCAACGCGTTCACTTGGACGTGGGCGGTAGCGCTATTCGTGCTTGTCGGATGCTGACCTGCGACCGTATTCGTGACAACGACATAGTAATACGAGTCGTGCGCCGCGCTCGTCGGTACCACGTAGGAGACTCCAGTCTGGCCTTGCAGCATAAAGCCGCCCGCATTGCTGTCCGTCGTATTGCGGTACCATTGGTAGCTGAGCGTTCCGCCGCCCGTCACGCTCGCCGCGACGCCTAGCGTCGGGCTGTCATCGCCCTCGCTAAGATCCGTGTACGATAAGGGCTGCGTGTCGATCGACGGCGCCGGCGCGCTCGGCAGCGCGTTCACTTTGACATGGGCGGTAGCGCTATTCGTGCTTGTCGGATGCTGACCTGCGACCGTATTCGTGACAACGACATAGTAATACGAGTCGTGCGCCGCGCCCGTCGGTACCACGTAGGAGACTCCAGTCTGGCCTTGCAGCATAAAGCCGCCTGCATTGCTGTCCGTCGTATTGCGGTACCATTGGTAGCTGAGCGTTCCGCCGCCCGTCACGCTTGCCTCCACGCTTAGCGTCGGGCTGTCGTCGCCCTCGCTAAGCTCTGCGTACGCTAAGGGCTGCGTGTCGATGGACGGCGCTGGCGCGCTTGGAAGCGCATTCACCGTCAAGTGCGCGAAGCGGCTCGTTACAGTGTCCGTACCATCAGACACTTCAACATAGTAGTCGGATTCGAAGGGCGACGACGTGGGAACTTCCAAAGAAGGATCCGTTTTTCCCTCGAGCCGTACCGTATTCCCGCCGGAAGTGCGATACCATTGATAGCTCAACGTGCCGCCGCCTTCCGCTGTGACAGTGAACGTCCGGGTCGCGTACAGCCCTTCATCTACTACGATATCCTGCGGCTCCGTAGTAATGGTCAAGGGCGAAACTGCATACGCGCTTCCCATGGTGGATAGTGCGCCGCCGGCGATAATGGCGAGAACTAACATGGCGGCCAACACGCGCTGCAACAATCTCCGCTTGTCTCTGATACCTTTGGTTTCTCTTACTCTCAAGCGAGACATCCCCCCTCGATGAATATGCCAAATTACATCATATTTTGACATCTCTTATATGGTACCATGTTGCATTGGTAATAGATAGAAAAATGATCGTTATGTAGGTCTTTAAAACTATCTGAAAGGGAGAGGAGCGGGTTGCAGGATGAGAACAGCTTGTATGCCCGCTAGGCGTAAGGGATAGTAGGTATCGAAAATTGTCGAATCCAAGCAAAATCAGTTTGACATATCCCCAGTGATCTTCTAGGATATAATGGAGCCTATTTAGCATCTAATCAGGGGAGAGAGACAGTTGAAAAAGACATTATCGCTCGTTATGATGTTCGTCCTGATCGCAGGCGTGCTGGCGGCATGCGGATCGACGAAAAACAACAATAGCAACAACGCAGGCAGCAGCGCTGGCGCCAGCAGCAGCGCGCCGGCAAGCGGAAGCGCGTCCGCGCCGGCCGCTTCGAACGGCAAGCCGAAGAAGATCGCGCTCATCACGCCCGAGCCGATCGGCATCAACGCGTTTTTCGTACTGATGGACGAAGGCCTGAAAAAAGCAGGAAAGGATTTCGGCGTAGAAGTGAAGACGCTCGAGTCCACGGACCCGGCTTCGATCGAGCAGAACATTCGTACGGCGGCGGCAGGCGACTACGACCTGATCATCACCGCGACGTACCAGGTTGAAGACGCCCTGAAGAAGATCGCGCCGGAATACAAGGACAAGTCGTTCGCCGTCATCGATACGGTCGTCGATCTGCCTAACGTTCGCTCCATCGCGTTCCGCGAGTACGAAGCTTCGTACCTGCTCGGCGCCGCTGCGGCGCTCGTTTCCAAGTCCGGCACGGTCGGCAACGTCGTCGCCATGGACATTCCGCTCCTCTCCAAGTACACGAGCGGCTTCGAGCAAGGCGCCAAGTCGATCAACCCGAACATCAAGATCCTGGTCGGCTACGTAGGCGGCTACACCGACCCTGCGAAGGCGAAGGAACTGGCGCTGCAGCAAAACGGCCAAGGTGCGGACTTCATCGCCGGCATGTCGGCCGCAGGCGACCTCGGCGTGTTCGAAGCCGCAGGCGAGAAGGGCTTCTACACGTCCGGCCAAGATACGGACAACACCGACGGCAAGCAAGTCATCCTGGCGCAGCTTAAAGGCACGGACGCCGTTGCCTACGAGACGGTCAAGGATTTCGTTGAAGGCAACTTCTCGTACGGCGTTCGCGACTACGGCCTCAAAGAAGGCGGCGTCGGCCTGACGTACGTCAACAAGGACAGCAAGTCCCCGCTGAGCGACGCGCTCGGTCAAGAAAATGTTGACAAGCTCAAGAAGATTTCCGATGATATTATTGCAGGCACGACCGTCGTCAAAAATCCGTTGCAACAATAAACGTCGCTTTTACCTATAATTATCCATAACCGGCTGCCTCGAGCAGCCGGTTTCCTATGCTTATAAGGACCGCAGACAGGAGGGCTCGCATGCTGCTCGAGATGGAGCGAATCACGAAGAGCTACGGCAGCGTCGTCGCGAACAAGGGAATCGACTTTAACCTGAAGGCAGGGGAAGTGCATGCGGTCGTCGGGGGGAACGGCGCGGGCAAAACGACGCTCATGCGCATTTTGTACGGCATGGAGCAGGCGACGTCCGGCACGATTAAGTTGAACGGGCGCGACATGCGCTTCGCCGACCCGAAGGACGCGATCGGCAGCGGCATCGGCATGGTGCACCAGCACTTCATGCTGTTCCCGGACTTCACCGTGGCGGAAAACATCGTGATCGGCCGCGAGCCCGGCGCCGTCCGGTTCGATCGCAAGAACGCCGTTGCGCAGGTGGAGGCGCTCTCCAAGACATACGGCATCCGCGTCGATCCGCGGGCCAAGGTCGGCGACTGTCCGCTCGGCGTGCAGCAGCGTGTCGAGATCCTGAAGGTGCTCCATCAAGGCGCGGAGATCATCATTCTGGACGAGCCGACCGGTGTGCTGACCCCGCTCGAGGTCGGCGAGCTGCTTGAAGCGATCAAGAAGCTGGCGGGCATGGGCAAGAGCTTTATCCTGATCACGCACAAGCTGAACGAAGTCATGAGCGTCGCCGTCCGGCTCACCCTGCTGCGCGACGGCGAAGTGACGGGCACGCTGAACGCCTCCGATACGAACGTGGAGGAGCTGTCGAGGCTGATGGTCGGCCGCGAGCTGGCTCCTTCGACGAAGAAGCCGGCCAACCCCAAAGCGAACGTGCTGGAGCTTAGGGACGTCTCCCTCGCCGGAAGCGGGCCCAAACCGGCGCTCAGCGGGATTAACCTGACCGTCCGCGAAGGCGAGATCGTCGGCGTGGCGGGCATCTCCGGCAACGGTCAATCGGAGCTGATCCAGTCGATCGCGGGCCTTATGAAGCCGGACGCCGGCACCATCTCGCTGCTCGGCAAAGATGTGACGGGCAGCGGCGCGCGGGCGGTTCGCGATGCCGGGCTGGCGCATATTCCCGAGGACCGATACATCTGGGGCGCCAGCAAAGCCGCGACCGTCGCCGAGACGGGCATCATGGGCCACCAGAATCGGCTGGGGCGCTATGGCATGCTGCGCGGCAAAGGGATGAGGACGCTCGTCTCGGATTGGGTCCAGCGCTTTGCGATCAAAGCCGGATCGCTCGACAACAAGACGCAGAACCTGTCCGGCGGCAACCTGCAGAAGCTGATCGTCGCCCGCGAGATCGCGCATAACACGCCGTTTCTGATCGCGGCGGAGCCGACGCGGGGCGTGGACATCGGGGCGATGGAGACAATCCATGAGGAGCTGCTGCGAAGGCGCGCCGAAGGCGGAGCGATTCTGCTCGTCTCGTCGGAGCTGTCGGAGATTCTGAAGCTGTCGGACCGGATCGTCGTCATGTACGAAGGAAGCATCGCGGGAGAGCTGCGCGTCGAAGAGGCGAGCGAGGACAAGCTCAGCCTGCTGATGGCGGGAGGAGGGATGAGGCATGCCTAAAATCGGAGCGTGGCTGCTGTCGCTTCGCGGACCGCTGATCGCGATCGTGATCGGCCTGCTCGCGGGCTCGACCGCGATCGCCGTCGCCGGCGGGTCGATCGCGGAGACGTACACGGAGATGTGGAAAGGCGCATTCGGCAGCTTTTACTTTTTCACGAGCACGCTATCCCGCGCGACGCCGCTCATCCTCGTCGCCATGGGGGCCGCGGTCGCCTTCCGCTCGGGCTTCTTCAACCTCGGTGCGGAGGGACAGATGGCGTTCGGCGGCTTGAGCGCGGCGCTCATCGGCCTTCACGTGCCGGGACCGGGCTGGTTCGTCTGCATCGTGGCGATGCTTGGCGGCATTGTCGCGGGCGGGCTTTGGTCGGCGATGGCCGGGTACTTCGACGTCCGTTTTCGCGTGAACCTGCTCATCACGACGATGCTGCTCAACTACATCGCGTCGTTGTTCGCTGGCTATCTTGTCACCTATCCGTTCAAAGACAAGACGGGCGCCGGCGCGATGGCCCAGACGCAGATGCTGGAACATGCCGTATGGCTGCCGAAGCTGTTCAAGGGCATGACGGTGCACGCCGGGTTCGTCATCGCGATCGCGGCCGTCATCATTTTGTATGTCTATTTGGCCCGGTCGGTCAAAGGGTACGAGGCGCGCATGCTGGGCGGCAATCCGCTGTTCGCCGTGTACGGCGGGGTGCGGCGGACGTCGCTCATGCTGACGACGATGTTCGCGAGCGGCGGACTCGCCGGTCTTGCGGGCGCAGCCGAGGTGCTGGGCTCGCAGTATCGCTACATCGACGGCTCGTTCGCTTCGGCGGACTATGCCTGGACGGGCATTATGGCGGCGCTGCTCGCGAACGGCAATCCGATCGGCTCGGCCGTCGGCGCCTTTTTCCTCGCGGCGCTTCAGACGGGCGGCATGGGCGTAGAGCTCAATACCGACGTGCCGCTCGAGATCGGCGCGGTCATTCAGGCGGTGCTCATTTTGTTCATCACCGTCAAATTCAGCTGGCGTTTTGTGCGGCGCAAAAAAGGAGCGATCGTCGATGGATCAGCTGTTTGATCTGGCCCTGTTCAATTCGGCGCTTCGCATCCTGACGCCGATCCTGCTCGCGGCGCTCGGCGGCGCGCTGTGCGCGCGCGTCGGCCTGTTCAACGTCGGCCTCGAAGGACTGATGCTGATCGGCGCGTTTACCGCCATCGTCGGCAACCATTACTTTCAGAATACGTTTTTGGCCATCCTGTTCGCCATTGTCTGCGTATGCGCGTTCTCGCTGCTCTTCGCGTACCTTAGCATCCATCTGCAGGCGAACGTCATCGTCGTCGGCATCGCGATGAACTTCCTGGCGCTCGGCTTGACGACGTTCAGCTTGCGGACGATCTTTAATGTAAAAGGCGCATACTACGACAAGGAAATGGTCGGCTTGCCCAAATGGAACATTCCGCTGATTAAGGACATCCCGGTCGTGGGCGACATTTTCTCCGGACACTCTCCGCTGGTGTACTTGTCCATCGTGCTGGCGGGGCTGATGTGGTACTACTTCTATCGCACGGTGAACGGGTTCCGGTTCCTGGCCGCGGGCAGCAATCCGCTCGCCGCCCGGACGATCGGCATCCACGTTCGCCGCTACCAATACGGCGCGATGATCGCCTGCGGTGTGCTGTGCGCGCTCGCCGGCGCGCAGCTGTCGCTCGGCCAGGTGACGATGTTCACCGAAGGGATGACGTCGGGCCGGGGCTTTATCGCGCTCGTCGCGACGATGCTCGGCCAATCCGGGCCGCTCGGCGTGCTCGGCGCAAGCGCGCTGTTCGGGTTCATGGACGCGTTCAGCATCCGGCTGCAGGGCGTGTCGTGGCCGTCGCATTTTACGCAGATGGTGCCTTACGTCGTCACGATCGTCGCGATGTTCTTTTTCAGAGACAAGGGCTTCATCAAAGACGCGCAGAATGCCGGCTCCAGCTCCAGATAACGGCGCGGAACGCCAGAGGAGGTTGACACCGAAGATGCACAACAAAGCGGATCGTCTGAAAAAAGCAAAAGTGCCGGCCGCGGCGACGGGCGTCGATCCGTCGATTCGCCACCGGGTGCCCCCGGGACAGACCGTCACGGAGAAGTTTCCCATTTTGCACGAAGGCGATGTGCCTGTTTACGATATGAACGAGTGGCGGCTGACGGTGTGCGGCGAGGTGGAGGCGGAGCGTTCCTTTACGTTCGAGGAGATTCTGTCGCTGCCCGCGACCAAGGTCGTGCGGGACATCCACTGCGTGACGCGCTGGTCGAAGCTCGATACCGAGTGGGAGGGCGTGCTGTTCAAGGACTTGCTGCCGCTGCTCGGTGTCAAGCCCGAAGCGAAGTACGTCATGTTCCATGCCGATCCGGACTACGAGACGAACGTGCCGCTCGAGGACCTGCTGCGGGACGACGTCATGCTCGCTTATCGCTTTGGGGGAGAGCCGCTGACGGACAAGCACGGCTGGCCGCTGCGCACGCTCGTGCCCCATCGCTACTTCTGGAAAAGCGCGAAATGGATTCGCCGCATCGAGTTCATGCGTGAGGACCGGCCGGGCTTCTGGGAGCGCAACGGCTTCCACAACGAAGCCGATCCGTTCGCCGAAGAGCGGTTTTCCGGCGAGGCGCTGCCGATCCCCGAGGACGAATGGACGAAGAAGGAGTTCGATTAACGATGTACTTGCCGATCTTGCAAATTAACGCCGAAGACATTCCGGAATATGCGATCGTCTGCGGCGATCCGCGCCGCGCCGAGGTGATCTCGCGCAGGCTGGAGGGCGCGCGGGAGCTGGCGTTCGCCCGCGAATATCGCACGTTCGTCGGCGACTACCGGGGCGTGCGCCTTGCGGTCGTCAGCCACGGCGTAGGTTCGCCGGGCGCGGCCATCTGCTTCGAGGAACTGATTCGCGCGGGCGTGAAGACGCTCATCCGCGTCGGCACCGCCGGCTCCTACTCGGAGCGGACGCCGGCCGGCAGCCTGATCGTCAGCACGGCGGCCGTTCGGGCCGACGGGCTGACCCGGTCGATCGTGCCGGACGGATTCCCGGCCGTCGCGGACAGCCGCATCGTCGAGGCGCTGGACGCGTCGGCGCGGGAGCTCGGCGGCGTGGTCGGGCGAGGCATCACCGTGACGGTGGACGCCTTTTTCCAGGGCGCGCTGGACATTCCGCACAAGACGTACAAGCAGGCGGGCGCGATCGGCGTCGAGATGGAGATCGCCGCGCTGTACGTCGTCGCGAGCTTGCGCGGCGCGCGGGCGGGCGCGATCCTGGCGGTGGACGGCTACGCGGACGCCGACCTGGCGGCCGAGTACGATCCGCACACCGATGCCGTCGCGCAGGCGGTCGAGCGGGAGATCGAAGCCGCGCTTCGCGCCGTCGCGAAGCTGGCTGAGCAGGATGCGAAGTCATCGGCATCATAGGATACGCAGGGCGCTCCGAGCGGGACTCGGGGCGCTTTTTTAATTTTCCTGGCTTGGAGGCATGCTTGAGCCGCTAGCTGTAAGCGAGAAAAGCAACGTTACAGGAGCGGCGAGGGCGCTAGAGCGTGCTGTAAGCGAGAAAAGCGCGGTTACAGAAACGTGGCTCCGCTGTAAGCGAGAAAAGCAACGTTACCGGAGCGATGAGGGCGCTGTTGCGTGCTGTAAGCGAGGAAAGCGCGGTTACAGAAGCGCGCCGCCGCTGTAAGCGAGAAAAGCAACGTTACAGGAGCGGCGAGGTGGCTGTTGCGTGCTGTAAGCGAGGAAAGCGCGATTACAGAAGCGCGCCGCCGCCCGTTTTTAGAAAATCAGCATGATGACCGTTGACAACGCCAGCTACTACGTGATACTTTATAGCAGTAGTAAGTAATACTGCATACCAGTCATACAGAATAGCGAAGGGTGATTGCCTTGGATAACTTGACGGAAATGCTCAAAGGCGTGCTCGAGGGCTGTGTCCTTGAAATTATTAGCCGCAAGGAAACATACGGCTACGAGATCACGCGACAGCTGAACGCCCTCGGCTTCGCAGACGTTGTTGAAGGAACGGTGTACACCATCCTGATCCGTCTTGAAAAGAACAAGCTGGTGGAGATCACCAAGAAGCCTTCGGAATTGGGGCCGCCTCGCAAGTTTTTTGCGATCAACGACGCGGGACGCGCGGAGCTTCGGAAGTTCTGGGAGAAGTGGGAGTTCGTCTCCTCCAAAATGAACGAGTTAAAGGAGAAATCGCAATGAACCTTTGGGAAAAGATCACCGGAAGCGACATGACGAAGGAAATGAAAGCATTTGATGCGCGAGCCAAAAAGCTGCCGGCCGAATATCAGGCGGCATGGGGAGAAGTGAACGCCAATCTGTGGTCGTACTCGAGCTTCAGCGGTCGCAACCTGATGCCAATCCTCGATGGCGTGCTCGGCCTGCTCGAAGAATCGGCGACGGAGGGACAGCGCGTCGAAGAGGTGCTGGGCGACGATATCAAAGGCTTCTGCGCGGCGCTGGCGGGCGAAGAAGGGGCAAAGTCCTACCGCGACAAATGGCGCGAGCAGCTCAATCAGAATGTGGCCAAAAAACTAGGCAAATAGGGGGATTTCAAATGAACATTCGCGATATCATCGAGGGCAAAAAAGTATGGCGCGCGCACGTGGCGCGCGTCAAAGCGCTCCCGCAGGATTACCAGATCGTTTACAAAGAGATTCAAAAATATCTCTTCAAGGTTGGTCCAGTAGAGCTGTCCGAGGAGAATGGGGTGCTGTCGGGCATCGTCGATCTATTCGAAGAGGGCGCGGCGTCGGGCAGAGGCGTGCTTGAAGTGACGGGAAGCGACGTGGCCGCCTTCTGCGACGAGCTGATCAAGGACTCGAGGACGCACACGGACATCGCACAGGAAGCGGCCAATCAAGCCGTCAACAAGGCCATGAAAAAAGTGACCGACAAGAAAAAGTGAAGGAGGAGATCGGCATGGAAAAAGCGATCGAAGTGAAGGGTCTTAAAAAGGCCTTCAAGGGCAAGGAAGTGCTGAAGGGCGTCGATCTGGAAGTGAAGCGGGGCGAAATCTTCGCCCTGCTCGGCTCCAACGGCGCGGGCAAGACAACGATGTTCCGGATCCTCGCCACACTGCTCAGGCCGGACGGAGGCGCCGCCATCGTGAACGGGTTTGACGTCGCATCAAAGCCCGAGCAGGTACGGCATGCGATCAGCCTGACCGGACAGTTTGCGGCGGTCGACGAGGTGCTCACCGGGCGGGAAAACCTGATCATGATCGCCAAGTTGCGGCATCTCGCTCAGCCGCGCCAAGTGGCGGACGATCTGCTGAAGCGTTTTGGCCTGACGGACGCCGCCGACCGCAAGCCGTCCACTTATTCCGGCGGTATGCGCCGTCGGCTCGACATCGCCTTGAGCCTGGTCGGCAAGCCGAACATCATTTTCCTCGACGAACCGACCACCGGGCTCGATCCGGAGGCGCGCATCGAGGTGTGGAAGATCGTCAAGGAGCTGGCCGACAGCGGCACGACAGTATTCCTCACCACGCAGTATCTGGAGGAAGCGGAGCAGTTGGCCGACCGAATCGCCATTTTGCACGAGGGCCGGATCATTGCCGGCGGCACGCTGGCGGAGCTGAAGAAGCTTTTTCCGCAAGCGAAGGTCGAGTATGTGGAAAAACAGCCGACGCTCGAGGAAATCTTCCTCGCCATCATCGGCAAAAAGGAGGCCGTCTAAATGGAAACGGCAAAAAGCCACTTTTTCAGCGATATGAGCGTCATGCTCGGTCGTTCCATGCGCCATATTTTCCGCAGCGTGGACACGATTTTCACGGTCTGCCTCACGCCGATCGCGATGATGCTGCTGTTCGTGTACGTCTTCGGCGGCGCCATCGAGACAGGCACGGACAACTATGTGAACTATCTGCTGCCAGGCATCCTGCTGATGGCGATCGCCAGCGGGGTTGCCTACGTCGCCTACCGCCTGTTCCTGGATAAGCAGCGGGGCATCATCGAGCGGTTCAACTCCATGCCGATCGCGCGTTCCACGATGCTGTGGGGGCATGTACTGACCTCGGTCGTATCCAACGTCATTTCGATTGCCGTCATCATACTCGTAGCGCTCGCGATGGGCTTCCGTTCCTCGGCAGGGATCCTGTCCTGGCTCGCCGTAGCAGGCATCCTCGTACTGTTCACACTGGCGCTCACCTGGATTGCGGCCATCGCCGGACTGTCCGCCAAGACGGTCGAAGGCGCAAGCGCCTTTTCCTACCCGCTGATCTTCCTGCCGTTCATCAGCTCGGCGTTCGTGCCGACCGAGTCGATGCCCGCCGTCGTTCGCGCCTTCGCCGAGAACCAGCCGGTGACCTCTATCGTCGAAACGATCCGCGCGCTGCTGTCGAACCAACCGGTAGGTAACGATATCTGGGTTGCGCTGGCATGGTGCATAGGGATATCGATCGTCGCCTACGCATTCGCGGTGCGGGCCTATAATCGCCATTCCGCGCAATAACACAATTGTTGCTTGAAGCCCGCCGCAGTTGTCACGCTAATCGGCCATCGACAGCGCCAGGACGAACGCCTCCATGGCCGCATGCTCCGACTTCGCCCTCCATTCCGCCACGCGAGTCTGATCGCCGCTGAACCCGACCCGCAACGCATCTCTCAGCTGTGACAAGTAGGCATCTCCATTTGCATCCCGGCTTTCTTCCGCTAAATCATGCACCAGCTTGCTCCAATCCGGATTGGCTTGATCGTAATAGGAGCGTTCAGGGTACTGGCGCGCAAGTGCTTCGGCCTTAACCAAGTCGCCTGACAAATAAATCACGCTTGCGAGATAACTACCGATAAACCGGTTCGAGGAATCGTTCTCCTGTGCCTGCCGGAGCTGCGCCTCGCCCTCCCGCACTCTTCCTTGCTTGAGCAGCAGCGTACCATAGAGAGCCTGCGTGTAGCTTTCCACCTTTCCTTGCCGGGCTTCCTCGAGCATGCCGTAATACCGGTCTACCAGGGGCCAGTTCCCGACTTCTCCATAATGTGCGATCAAGGTGGCCAGCGCACTTCCACTATTGTCGACGCTTGCGAGCTTTTCCAGGTACGTTAATGAAGCCACGTCAAATGTCTCTTTCTGGCCCAGCTCATGAATCCCGAACAGTTTAACGATCATCCGCAGACTATGATGGTCCTGCTCATCCCGCGCGTAGTCCGCCTTGTACGCGGATAACGCTTCGTCCATGCGCCCCTCGAGCAGCAGACGGTCGGCTTCGGTGAGCGTGCGTGCCTTCAGGTAGAAAAACGGAAGATGCCCCATCGTCTGCTCGTTCAAGCGGTAGCCGTTGCTGCGCGTCAACAATTTCCCATTGGCATCGTAGGCTTCTACGCTCCAGGAAAACCGGCTGGACGGTTCGGCGAATCCCAGCAGAGTGGAGGGGTCCGGCAACTCCTTGTCGCCGAACTTTTTGTAGGAATAGCCCGTTGCGACGCCGTAGAGCGTTTCGAGCGGCAATTCGATGGCGCTGTCCTCGATATGGTCCTTGATCTGGAATCCTACCGAGCCATTCTCGACAGGGAAGGTTCCGTTCAGCCTGTAGTAGGCGGCGCCTTCGACGGGCTCCCATTCGAATTGGACCGTCTCGCCTGTAATCACCTGCTGATCCACGGGGGCGCGCAGTTGAATTAACCTTTGCAACGTAATGTCGTGGGTCAGCCGCTCGCCTCTCCGAACGTCGATCCACTCCTCGTCACGGTTCACCGGTCTCGTCCAGCCGTCAAGTTGCTCGAAGTTCAGGCCGATGTAAATGACGTAACTGCCGGGGGCGACGCCTTTGAACGCAAAGCGGCCTTCGGCATCGGTCATCGTCTGGTAAGGCTCGCTATCGATCAGGCTGTGATAGATATCCCTGCTGCTCCGCAAGTACACGCCGATGCCTGACATGCGCGTGCCGTCGCTTTTTTTAATCGTTCCGGATACGCTTGAAGCCGTAGGGTCGCGCTGTTCCGCGACCCGGGTCTTGAGCTTTGCGATCTTGTCGGTCAGGTACGTATCCTGCCGGTTCGGGCGGTCGTTCAGCTCATTCAGCAATCGCTCCGCCGCCTCGGGTTTATCTACATCCGCATAAATTTTTGCGCGGGCAAACTTAAGCTCGCTTTTCTGATTAACGTATGGACTCGAGAGCTTCTGCTCCATCCGCTCTAACGCGCGAATCGCATCTTCATTCCTGTCGAGCAATAAATATTCGTATGCCAACTGCTTCGCCGCCCGCGCCATATAGCCATCGACCGGACCGCCTTCCACATAAGCATTCAAGTACTTGAGCTTCTCTTCCCCCGTCCAGCGCGGCGTGCCCGGCAGCGAGGTCACCGTGCCGGATTCAAAAGTCCCGTCTCCCGCGATGACTTCAAATCTTGTCGCGCCCAGGTCCGAGCCGTTCTCGATCATATAGCGCCGAATCAGCGCCCACTTGTCGTCTCCGGACGCGGCATCGATCGCGCGAATCAACTCACGCTTGCCGTTCGGTGCCCCTTGCTCGAAGTGCTTTTTCGCAAGCGCGACCTGGACGCTCGGCATTACGAAGACCTGGAGCAAGACGAACGAGGCGAACAGGACGGTGACAAGCGCAAAGAGATGCTTAACTTTGATCTTTACCTTCAACGCGCTTCACCGCCTTCTCGAAGTCCTCTTTCCAGTACGTATTGCCTCCCGCTTCGACGAGCTGCCGATCCGCGCGCGGCATGTCTCCCGCCAGGTCCCCCGGATCCGAGTGCTCTTCAAACTGCGTCGCGAGCACGATCACCAGCAGCACGGCGAAGCCTGCGCCAAGCGGGATCAGCGGCAGTTCGATCTCGTAATTCCACAAAGCGCGCAGCTTGGCCGGCAAGGAACGGGGATGGGTACGATTCAACACTTCCACGCTTTTTGAAAAATGAATTTCTTTAAGCTCTTCCTCCAGCTTTGCTCTCATGGACGTTTGCGCCTGCTCCGGTTTCATTCCCATCCTCCTGTTCCTCCAGCATGAGCTTCAGCTTCGCACGGCCTCTCGCCAGCCTGGCCTTCACCGTATTTTCGTTGCCGCTCGTCTGTTCCGCGATCTCGGCTACGCTTAGTCCGTTGTAATAAAACAAAACGATCGCTTCGCGATATTTGTAATCCAGCTTCAGCAGCGCCTCGCTTAACATCTCGTTGCGCCATGCATCCATGAGGAGCGCCTCCGGGCCCGGTTCTTCTTCCGCCACCAATGTCTCCACCTGGGATAAAGGAAAGATTCGGCTCCAGCTCCACGTGCGCATCTTCATCCGGCACCGGTTGACCGCGATGCGCAGAAGCCAGCTTTTTAGCCGATCGGGGTCCTGGAGCTGGCCGATCTTGCGGTACGCCTGGATGAACGTATCCATGACGGCTTCCTCCGCGGCTTGCTTATCTTTGACCAGCAGGAACGCCGTTCGCATCAATTCATCGCCGTACCGCTCCATTAACGCTCGAAGCGCGGCTTCGTCTTTTTCCCTCAACCCCTGAACGATATCCAGACCGCTTCCTCCTCCCCCATATGTAAGATGCATCTCGCCTGCATCCGGTTGCATGCCAGTTCTATTTACTTTACGATTATAATCGTATAGCATTTTTTTACAGTTCAATAAATGGGGGTTCCAGAATGAGGATGGAATTAGAAGGATTTACTGTATTGTCCGATGATGTTTCCAGACTAGCCGCCTTTTATCGCGATGTGCTTGGTCTTCGCACCGCTGTCACGGAGGATCATTATGTCGAGTTCGCAAGTGGCGGCACTCGCTTCGCGATTTGCTCCAAGTCTTTAATGGCTGATAACACAAACGGGCATCATTCCTATAAAGAAGCGCATATGGGGCAAGCCTTCGAACTGAATTTTCAATGCGAATCGCCTGAAGCTGTCCGGATTCTTTACGATGTCATCGTCTCCAAGGGGGCCAAGCCAATTGCGGAGCCCAAGTCGATGGATTGGGGCCACACGACCGGATTCTTCGCCGACCCTGACGGTAATATCCATTCGCTGTTTGCGGTGAACCCGTAATCGAGAATTAAAAATATATAAACAACGTACGCCCTTTGATCGGAAGCCCGCGATAACGCCCCTTTAACACGAGTGTGATAAGATGGGAGCGGAGGTGGTATTCTGGTGAAGTTTATACGCTTGAAAGGGAATCTTGATCAGCGCAACTTGGACAATCGCCTTTCTTACGAGCCGGATATTATCGAATTTTACTTGACCGAACGCGATCTGAACGATCAGGAGCGCATTCGGGACCGCATCCGCCAGCTTCATGACCGGGGCGTCAAGCCGTACCTGCATCATCCGCCGACGTACCGCGGGACGTACCTGGACATCTTGAGCGAAAATCCGGATGCGCGCCGATTTTACCATGAATCGTGCGAAGCGCTCGCACGCATCTGCGCGGAGGAGCGGGCCAAATGCGTCGTGCATGCTCACTACGTCCATACGGCCAGCTGCGGCAACGTTACCCGTGAGCGAACCGCGCTGCTGCGCGAAGAGATTCGCAAGGTCATGGCGTATTCGCGGGACGTGTTCGTCTGGGAGGATTCCACCGAAGGGCTGTTCTCTTACGGCTGCAATCCATATCTCATCGAGGATCTGATCGAGCCGCTGGAGCTGCCGCTGACGGTCGACGTGAGTCACACCTTTATCAGCTATCGCGGGGACAACGAGCGGCTGCGGGACATCCTCAAACGCACTGCGCCATACGCGCAATATTACCATCTCGTTGACAGCATGGGGCTTGTGCACGATTCGCTGCAGCTAGGCCTCGGGAAGATCGATTGGCGCATGGTGAAGCCGCTTGTGCAGGGCAAGGACTTTATCTTCGAGATCACGCTGAGCGGGGATCACTCGGATTGTACGCCGATGGTGGAGAGCGCGCGTTATTTTGCGGACATCGAGGCGGAGGAACGCGTCGCGGCTAAATAGAATAAAGCACATGCATCGCCGGGCATACGCTTGCTCTGGCGATGTATTTTTTTGTGCGTAAGAAAAGCTTTTGTGCGTAAGAAAAGCATTCGTCATCAAATGAGGTTCTGGGCCGTCAACGCATGCTGATGCCGTCGAGGAACAAGCTGACCAAATGAGCAATGCGAGATTTCGGCGAGTCATCGCCTTCAGCAGCCAGGGAGATCGCGGTTACGACGTACACCAGATCATCGAAGGTGATATCGGGACGAATAGCCCCCGCCTTCTGCGCATGGTCCAGTAATCGCAACCCCTCCTCGCTTGTCGCATGGCAACCTGGCGTGCCGACTTGAAGAACAGTGCCTAGCGAAGCGGCAAGGCCACGATAAACGCTCGTGTGCAGGGCGAGTTCTTCAAGATAGGCACGTACCCCGCTTGCCGGATCAAGTCCGGCAGATCTTTCCCGACTGGCTTGCGCGAATGACAAGAAACGGTCGCTGTAGGTTGCAGCCAAGAGCGCGTCGCGCGTAGGAAAGCGCCGATAGAGCGTCCCGATTCCAACGCCGGCCCGCTTTGCAACGTCTTCAAGCGAAGCGCCGGCACCCTTTGACAAGAAGACATCTTCAGCTGCAGCAAGGATACGTTCGCGGTTTCGTTGGGCGTCTGCCCGCAGTGGATGGATGTCAGTCAATGCGGTTCCCCCCTACGTTTTTTCACCGATATTTTCTTTGTTTTCTTTAGTGTAGTGAACGTCGGAGAAAGTGTCAAAAGGGATGTGGAGGCTAAAAACAATCGTATTTTTAACTGCCGCTTGAAAAGTGGAGGGTTCCTCCGTATAATAAGTGGAGTAATCCTCCACTTATAAGGAAAGAGGGCAGAGGAAATGTCGAATCGATTTGAGAACAAGGTCGTCGTGATCACGGGCGGCAGCGATGGCATCGGCTTGATGACGGCCAAACTTTTTGCGACGGAAGGCGCGCATGTGTACATCACGGGGCGTCGGCAAGAACGATTGGATGAGGCGCTAAAGGAGATCGGTCACGGTGCCGTCGGCGTCCAGGGAGACGTCGGCAACTTCGCCGACCTCGATCGACTTTACGAGCGGATCCAACGTGATCATGGCAGGGTGGACGTCTTGTTTGCAAACGCAGGTATTTCCGAGTCTGCACCGCTCGGCGGCATCGAGGAAGCGCACTTCGATCGCGTGTTCAACACGAACGTAAAGGGTATGGTCTTCACCGTTCAGAAGGGGTTGCCGCTCATGAAGGATGGAGGCACGGTGATCCTTACAGGATCGGGGTCGGGCAGCAAAGGGCTTCCCAGCTTGTCGATCTATAGTGCCACGAAGGCCGCGATCCGCTCGTTCGCGCGTACATGGACGACCGACCTTAAAAGCCGGGGCATCCGCGTAAATGTGGTGTCCCCCGGCGTGATCCTCACGCCGGCACTCGAGACGTATCTCCGAGACAACGAAGGCGCCGAGGAGGCGATGAAGCAGATGACGCCATTCGGGAGACTCGGCCAGCCGGACGAGGTCGCCAAAGCGGTGCTGTTCCTGGCATCGGACGAGAGCAGCTTCATCGCAGGCGACGAACTGTTTGTGGATGGCGGATTTATGGCGGTTTGAGTGCAGGAGTCGAATGCCGCGATTGCTCAAATTTTTCAAAAAAAGAGCGGGCCTGTCCTGGCCGAAGCTCCCGCTTGCCGGGATCGATGATGGCGGCGCTGGGGGCGCGTATCTCGCGCGGAGGAAAAAGAAGTGGTCAGCAGGCCGCCAATAAATCCCGGCCCCGTCCGGTTGACGGATCGGTCGACATCCGGTAACATCGGACAAAAAGCTCCCTGGCGCACGGGCAATCGCGCCAGGCGGGCCTTTCTTTATTTTTGGGGAGGAAGGTATGAAAAAAATCCAAGAGCTGCTCGCCGACCTGGGCGTCGCGTCCGGCCTGTCCGTCTACCTGGCGAATGCCATCCTCATCGTCGGCATCGCGGCCGTCAGCTTGCTGGCGTACTATGTAACCAAAAAGGTCGTGCTTCGCATTGCCGCTCACTACATTCGGCGCAACCGGTTCAAGTGGGACGACTACATCCTGAAGCGCAAGGTGTTCCAGAGACTGTGCCACATCGTACCCGCCATCATCCTATATTCCTTCTCGTACAGCTTCCCCGGCTATCAGGGGCTCATCGCGCAAGGCGTGGCCGTCTACCTGACGATCGTGGCGATCGTCGTGCTCGACGCGCTGCTGAACGCCCTAAACGACATCTATACGACCTACGAGGTGTCCAAGGTTCGCCCGATCAAGGGCTATATTCAAGTATTCAAAATATTCATGTTCATCGTCGGCGGCATTCTGATCGTGTCCAACCTGATCGGACAGAGCCCGCTCATTCTGCTTAGCGGGATCGGCGCGCTGTCGGCGGTCATGCTGCTGATCTTCAAGGATTCGCTGCTTGGCCTCGTCGCGGGCGTCCAGCTGACGTCCAACGATATGGTGCGGGTCGGCGACTGGGTCGAGATGCCCAAGTACGGCGCGGACGGCGACGGGATCGATATCTCGCTGAACACCGCCAAGGAGCAGAACTTCGACAAGACGATCACGCCGATCCCGTCGTACGCCCTTATCTCCGACTCTTTTAAGAACTGGCGGGGCATGCAGCGCGCGGGCGGGCGGCGCATCAAGCGATCGCTCTATATCGACATGAACAGCATCGGCTTCTGTACGCCCGAGATGCTCGAGCGGTTCGAGCGCATCCAGTATCTGCGCGATTACATCCGGGAGAAGGCAGCGGATATCGAGCTGTTCAACCGGGAGCGCGAGATCGACCGCACCGTCGCGGTCAACGGCCGGGCAATGACGAACATCGGCGTCTTCCGCGCCTATGTCGAGCGGTATCTGGCGCTGCATCCGAGGATTCGCGGGGATATGACGCGCCTCGTCCGACAGCTGGCCCCGGGGGAGAACGGCCTGCCGCTGGAGGTCTACGCGTTTACGGACACGACCGTATGGAGCGAATATGAGGGCATTCAGTCCGATATCTTCGATCATCTGCTCGCGGTCGCGCACGAGTTCGGGCTGGTCGTCTTCCAGAACCCTTCCGGCCACGATATGCGAAGCATGCTGAAGCCGGAGGCGGAGCGCGAAGCGGTCGCTTTGCGGGGGTATTGAGCCGGCCGGGCGGCCATTTATGGCTTGAACAGCGCTACGGCATCCGTGAGCAAGGCGTCCGCGGAGAACAAGGTATATGACCACCATTTGTCGTACGGCACAAGGTACACATGGTTTTCCTTGACCGCCTTCAAGTTCTGCCATAAGGCCGACTTCTGGAGCTGCTTGAAGTTGTCTTCCGCAGCGGGATCGTTGCCCAGCATTACAACCAGCCGATCGGCATCGTATTGCGGCAGAACCTCCAGGTTCAGCTGGTCCGCGGCATAGACCATCGTACCGTCGGCGTATACCAGCTTGCCGCTGCGGTTGTCGATGGCCTGCTGTACCAGCGGGTACGGTTTTAAACCGAGCAAATCATACAGCACATGGCCGATCGCCCGATTGGCGTACACGCTGAAGGTCGCTTTGTCGATGCGAATGGCCGCCACTGTCTCATCCGCGCCTACCAGTCCGGCGATTTCCGCTTTCGCGGCAGCGGCTTTCTCACGATGATGGGCGAGCCAGCTCTCCGCTGCATCGCGTTTGTCAAAGAGGTCGGCCACCTCCAGCAAATGGTCGTATAAGCCGACATCCGCCGGTACGACCGTCGGCGCGATTTTCGAGAGCTGATCATATATTTCTTGCGTTAACAGCGGCATGTCAAATGCAAGAATGAGATCGGGCTCGGCCGCAGCTACGGCTTCGTAGTTGATCGGCCAGTCGCTGATCTTGGGGATCGGGTTTTTGTAGCTGTTAAGGTAATAGTCAGGCTCGACCTCGTATTTCATCGCCCCGATCGGCTGCATGCCTAGTGCGAGCAGGTCGGTCGTACTGGAGATCGAGACGATTCTGCCGGGATTTACCGGAATGTTTTTCTCTCCGAACTTGTCCTTATATGGCTTCATCGCCGGTGCGGTTGTCGTCTGACTGACGGAAGCCGAGGGCGAATTCACCGCGGCTGTCGATTCCGCCCCCGATTCCGTGCGATTCCCGTTACTGCAGGCTCCGAGCGCGATTATCGTCAGGCCGACTACCATCCATAGCGCGAGCCCCTGTTTAAGCTTTTTCATCTTTATCCTCCTGCGTAATTGATAATGGTTCTCACCACTAAGTCAGGAGTATATACGATATGGCTCCGGTTAAACATGCAGCATCCTGCAGTCGTCTATGGACGATCCTGCACAAATAGCTTTTGCAATTCGTCCAGCAGACACAGATGGTTGAAGGCTGCGTATTCCATCCATGGAAATCGCTGCACCGGATAAGTCCGTCTGCTGCGAACTGCCGTCAATCCCTGCCATTGCGCCGACTGCTTGAGCGTTCGCCACTGATCCCGGTTGCCCGGATGGTCGTCGGTAATCAGCACGATATGATCGGCGTCGATATCGGTGAGCATATCGGCGGACGCCTGCATCCACCATACGGGTTCTCCGGCCGGACCGGCGGGTTCAACCGCCAGATCGTCATAGAGCACGGTGGCGAATTTGCGTCCGTAAATATATGGCGTTCCTTTATAAATGTCGAGCACGAGCACGGTCTCGTCGCGCAGCGCCGCCTTTACCCGGTTCCGGATGTCCGACGCCTTGCGTTCATATTGGGCCAGCCACGTTTCGGCCGCCTCCGTCTTGTCGAGAAATTGTCCGATCATGCGCAGATGCGCACGCCAATCCACCGTTTCCCACGGCAGGAACAACGTCGGCGCGATGGCCGACAATCTTTGACGTTGCTCAGGCGGCACGTAGAAATCAACGGCGACAATATGATCTACGCCCGCTTTTCGCAATGCCTCCATGTTGGCGTCGTAGCTGTGGCTTAACGGAACGATCACATCGGATTGATACTTGCGCCGGTAATGGTTCGTCCAGTAGTGGTCGATCGGCGCGGCGTGAGGGATAATCTGCAAGGCCAGCAGTTGACCGATGTTGTCCCAGCTATAGGCCGCTACCTTCAGCTGGCGGTTTTTCCAGTAGACCGCAGGAGGCACGCCTACCTGTTTCTTAAATGAACGCCGGAAATAAAACTCGTCGTTGTAGCCGACCTGATAAGCAATCTCGCGAACGGAGCGCTCGCCTTCCATCAACATTTGTCGCGCTCGCACCATTCGCAGCTCTGCCAGGTAATCCATCGCGCTGCGCCCGTATATCTTTTTGAAAGAGTGCATGAAGTGCGAGGGGCTGATCCCTGCCATGTCCGCCAACTTGCCGGCGGTGATCGCTTCCTGAAAGTGAGCCTCCATGTAGCTTTTAACGCGGTTGAGCACGGCCCGCAGGCCTTGCTCAGGCGAAGCGGTCCTCTCGAGAAGCACACGGTAGGCCAGCTCGTAAAAAGAAGCGCGGCTGCGCAGGCGTTGAAGCCGATTCGCCGCTTGCCAGCAGGTATGGATGTTCTCGCAAAGCGAGACGATGCCGGTGAACGAAGCGGGCGTTAAGGAGACGGTGGCCGAAGGCGACCACAGCTTATCTGCAGCCGGCCCGTCGTCGATCGCTGCGGATATCGCGAATCTGTAGATATATACATCGCCGCACTGCCGGGCGGATGGCATGAATTCGATTGGCTGACCTGGCCCGCAAATGAATATCTCTTCGGCGCTGACCACATGGATCTGATGGCGGACTACGATATGAGCCTCGCCTTCTTTTACGACAATGAGCCAATAATCGTCCGAACGATACGACTCGAATACCTCGACTTGTGGCTGCGCCGACCGTCTGAACAAATCCCGCAGCTCTATATGCATGTCCGCATCGGCATGTGTCTCGCCGACAGCAGATGCCTCAGTCTTATGCTGCAATTCGATATGCATGATCCACACCTCAATTCAGGCAAACGGTTAATCTCATCTTATTGATAATTATTCTCAACGTCAACGTTGGTGTATCAATGAATGAGCCGATTGAGGTCGCCGCGAGGCTCCTTGAGATCCCCTTGACGCTCGGCGGCATGCAGCCAAAAACGCCTTGCGGTCATCTCGTCGATGGCCGCAAGGCGTCTTATATGGCGCCGCTTCTTTATTGCCGCTCGAAAAGCCTGTAGATCGCCGTCGCGGCCTGCGCTCTCGTCGTAGAGGCCGCCGGATCGAAGGCTCCTGCGCCGGTGCCTTGAAGAATGCCGGCACGCTGCATGGCAGCAGCCGCATCCCGTGCATACGGCGCGATCGCGTCCGCGTCCGTGAACGCCGCGGCCTGCGCGGCCGCCGAAGCGTTCAGGTCAAGCTTCAGCTGGCTTGCCGCGCGGTACAGCATGGCAGCCATCTCTTGGCGCGTGATCGGCGAATCGAGACCAAAGGAGCCGTCTGCACGCCCGGTCACGATGCCAAGCTTAGCCGCCGAGGCGACGGCGTCCGAATACCACTGGCCTGCCGCAACATCTGTAAATGCTTGTGCGTCGGAGCCCGTTTCGGATGCCAGCCCGAAGGTATTCGCCAGCATGGTTACGAATTCCGCCCGCGTCACGATGCCGTTCGGACGGAACGTGCCGTTGCCGTCTCCGCGAACCGCGCCCCGAGCAGCGAGCGCTTCGACGGCGGGAATCGCCCAAGCATACTGCTGCAAGTCGTTGAAGAGGGTCTTCGCATACGATACCGCATAAAGGCTGAAATGCGCCGGCGCGAACCGGACCGTGCCCGTCGCCGAATCGTATCGGCTGTTAACGACCGGCGTCAGGCGTCCTGCGTCATCGATGGAATAGACGACGACCTGCCCGGCCTGCTGTCCTGCACTCAGCGAATAAGGAACGGCAACGCGGACAACGCCGCTCTTGCCGAACTGCTCCACACGACGCCCGCCAACCTCGAGCTTGAAGTCGAAGACGGGACGTCCGGCCAGTTGATCCTGAATCGTCTGCGGCAGCTTCGATGTGTCCGCCTTGGCGACCGTCAGCGTGACGGTCTCGCCGGCCTTGGCTTGCGTCGCCAGCCATTTGGCGTCCAGCGTCACCGGCGCCAGTCCGTTGTCGATCACGATCGACGAAAGTGTGCCGGCGGACGAGGCCGTGAGCAGTGCGTCGGCCGGCAGCGCGACGCGCACGCCGGATGCCCCGGTGTCCGGCTTCACCGCGATGCGAAGCTCGGAGCCTCCCAGCGCTTTGAGTGCGCTATCGAGATCTGCTGCGCTGAGCGTTGCGCTTGCCAAGCCGGAAGCGTCCGATTTTGCTTCAAGCTTGAGTCCGCTGCTGTCGACGACCGGCTTCGAAGGATCCGGCGTCGGCGAGGAAGGCTGCGGAGTAGGGATGTACGGCGCAGTCGGCGTTCCTTCGACGGACACGGCCTCGGATTCATGGCCGGCCGCGTCGACTGCTGTAAGTGTCAGACGATAGCTTACGCCGTTCGTCAATCCGTCCAGCTCGGCCCGGCGAACGCCAGCATCCACCTGGCGCTCCGCGATTGGCTTGCCGTCGGCGGATTCGCCGGCAATGCGAATGTAGGCCAGATCTGCATCTGCCGGATCGTTCCAGGTCAGTATCAGCTTCCCGTCCGAGGAAGCGACGTTGGCGCCCGATACCTTGCCAGGCGCTTCGTTGCCGCCATTGCCCGGATCAGTGCCTGGGTCCGTGCCCGGATCGGTCCCCGGGTCGGTCGCTTCCTTCACGACGAACCGATACTCGGCCTTCGCGCCGCCATTCCCCGAGGTCGCGGTTATGACGCCGTCGCCAGCCTTCAAACCTGTGATCTTGGCGCTCGTAGTTCCGGTCGCCGCGTCGTACACGACGTCGCTCACCGAGGCGACCTTGTCATCCCCGGACGCGAATACGACGGAGGATTGGAGTGCCGCTTCCGCAGGGCTCACCGTCGCGGTCAGCCGGAACGATTCGCCGGCCTTGATCGACGATTCTTCCGCGTCGGACGTCAGCGTGATACCCGTGACGGCAGGCACGCCCTTAAGCACCAGATCTGCAAGATATTTCGGATTTTTGTCGCCGCCGATGCCGCCCATATACTGGATCCAGCCGCGGCGTGCCCCGCCGTCGCTGTCGTTGATCAGGAACGAGAATCCGATGTCCGATCCGGACTTGGCGGTCATGCCTTCAGGCATAATCTCCGCCCACGGAATCGCCGCTTCATAACTGGTCGTCTTCTCGTCCTCGTTCCGCTTGATTGCGACTTTCATATCGTCGAATGCACCCGAGAACTGGCCCGGAACTGCGATCCAACGATACTTCTGCACGGTGCCGTCATTGTTTAAGGCGAAGCCGATCTCGTTGTAGCCGCGGGAGCCGGCACCGTAGATTCTGCCCGGATCGATCGCGAGCTGAATGCCGTCCGCCTGCCAGGTGCTTCCGTCCGTGTAAGGCTGGTTATGAACATTGTCGGTCGCTTGAATCGCCAGGTACAGATAGTCGTCATCCCACTTCGTGCGGAACTTCGCGCTCAAGTCGCTCGGGCCGCCCCAGTCGGTGATGCCTTGAACCTGCGAAGCCTGATCGATCACGGTTGACTGGGCATTGGCCCATTCGTCGTCCGTAATATCCCCGTCCACGGTCATCGGCGCCTGCGCGTACGTCGCTACGGACAGATCGTTGATGATCTGATCGATCAGAATCGCGTCGCCGGAATCGGGCTGGATGTTCAATTTAACATGCGTGCCTTCCTTGATCGCGCCCTCGGGAATCGGCAGCTTGATGACGCGCGACTGACCGGGGTCGATCGCGGCGTAAGGCACGGCTTGCGTATTCGCCCAGTCCGCAGGCTCCGTCAAGCTGAGCGTGCCGGCCGGCATAGCCAGCTTCGAATAATTGTTCTGAATTTCCACGAGCAGTTCCCAGTTTTTGCTGGCATCAGCCGAATCCACCAGGTTGGCGGTTACCGATACGACGATCGGAACCACCTTTTTGACGTTGATCTTCACGTCGCCAACCTTGTTCCCGCTGCTGTCGCTTGCGACGATCGTGATCGTATCCGACTCGTTCGCATAATCGGCGGGCACCGTGAACGTCAGCGTATCGACGCTCTGCCCTTCCTGGAACGAACCGTCCTCCGCCCAGGTCCAGCCTGCCGGCAAGCTCACGCTGTATTGGCCGGACATCGCGGCAGCGGCAGCCGAACGACTGATATTTACCGTGACGGTATCGCCGGCTGCGACGTTAATCTCATCGCTTTGCGCTTTAAAGCTCGGCGTTGCGAGCGACAGTTGGTCATTGAAGTTGCCGACATAATAAACGGGGGTGCCCGTTACGGTCGTCGACAGGATGTTTTGAGCCGCTGTCGTATCCGTCCCGTTGCCGAACAGATCGACGGTCGTCAGCTGTTCGGTCCCGAGATTGAGGCCGATCGTTTGCGGTTTGCTCTTCGTCCACACGGCGAGGATGTCCTTGTCCTTGGCCGCGCTGTGGAACTTCAGGATCCGGATATTGTCGTCCAGCTTGTATTCCTTGACGAAGCTCGCGTCGCCAAGCAGGTTCTCGTTGGCCGAGAGCGCGACGTAAGCCGGCTTCGCCGAATACGGTCCTCTTTGGCTGAGCAAGCCGAAGTTGCTCTCGTAATCCTCTTTGTTCATGCCGTCATTGAGCGAGTCGTACCAGAGCACTTTATCGAGTACGCCCGGATTGGCGAGCACCAGCGTCTTAATCTGCGTAGCGAACGCCGCCTGCTCGACTTCGGAGTGGTTGCCCGAGCTCCAGCCGATCTCCGTAGCCCACATCGGCTTTTCGAAGCCGAGCTTCTTGAACGATTCCTTGACGCGAACCATCGTCTCCGCGAACTTCGCGCCCTCCGGACCGGCATTCGTATAGGGGTGGAAAGAGATGACATCCATATAATCCCCGCCGCCTGCCTTGAGCAGCGATTCGAGCCAGCCGTAATCGGAAGCGGCGACCGCGCCGCCCAACACAACGGCATCCGGATTGGCTTCTTTAATCGCCGTATAGGCTTCTTTCAGAAGCGTATAGTATTCCGAGACGCCAAGCCCGTTGCCGAAGCTGCCGTTCCACTCGTTCCAGATCTCGAAGTACTTGACCTTGCCCTTCAAATGCGCGACGACCGCCGCACAGTATTTCGCATAGGCTGCAACGGCTTCAGGCGTATGAGGCGCTTTGCCGCCATCGTAAAAGTTGTTGCCGAAGTTCAGCTCGATCAGCGGCACGATACCGTTTTGGATTTCCGTATCGATGTATTGGTCGTAGCCTGCGGGGAACGTATAGACGCCTTTCGTCGTTTCAACGTTGCTCCAGTAGTATTCGTCACGCGCATACTTGGCTCCGATATTCTTGAAGAGGGGCGCGATTTTTTCCGCGTTGTAAATACCGCCCCAGGCCAGATGCGTCTGCGCGCCGAATACGCTGTTCGGGAGCGTATTGCTCGGGTCCAATTTTTGAATGACGCTGAACGGAATATCTTGATGGATATTCGTCGAGCCGTCCGCATCCTTAGCGTCGACGATCAGCGTATAAACGCCTTTATCCTTGATATCCAGCTTCAGCTTTTCTATCGTCTTTACGCTATTTGGAGCCGCTTCTACCGAGACCGAGCCGGTCTTCAGCAATCGGCCGTAGGCGGCGTCGAACACCTGATAGTCAACCGACAGCGTATCCGGCTGGTCGTATTCGTTGACAAATTCCAGATTAATCGTCGGATCTTCATTCACGTCAAAAATATTGCCGACTTTATCGGAAGTGCCGGTCATCGAAACTCGCTTCAGCTTCTCGACGGAGATGGACCCGATCACGACCGGCTTCGGACTCTTGCCCATCGACTGCGCCCAATAGGCCACCCGGAAGTCGTTGCCTTCGGATTCGTTGGCGAACTTGGCATCCTCCAAGACGAACTTATGCACCAGCCACTTATTCGTTCCCGTCAACTGTACGGTCTCCGCTTCCTTGAAGGTTGCCTCTACCGAATTGTAAGCGATGGTAAACTTCCCTGGCACACCGTCGTCGGACGACTCGTCGAAATACTCGACATCGACCTCCACCCGGTTGTTGCCGCCGAAGATATAGGAGTCGTCGACGTTGACACGAATAAATCCGGGCCATTCATCCGGCGTGAGCTCCCAACCTTCTCTACCGGCTTTGGTGACGACCTTGGCGACATCATTGTAGGGAAAAGCCTCTACGCTCATTAACTTCTTCTCGACTTGGGACCCTAGTATCGCATAGCTAGGCGCTGTCGGGGCGCTCATCAGCTTCTCGACCGAGATGGATCCGATCACGACCGGCTTCGGACTCTTGCCCATCGACGGCGCCCAGTAGGCGACCCGGAAGTCGTTGCCTTCGGATTCGTTGGCGAACTTGGCATCATTCAGGATGAACTTGTGAACGAGCCACTTATTCGTTCCCGTCAACTGAACGGTCTCCGCTTCCTTGAAGGTCGCATCTACCGAATTAAAGGCGATTGTAAACTTCCCTAACACACCGTCGTCGGCAGACTCGTCGAAATATTTGACGTCGACCTCCACCCGGTTGCTGCCGCCGAAGATGTAGGAATCGTCGACGTTAACCCGAATAAATCCGGGCCATTCATCCGGCGTGAGCTCCCAGCCTTCCGTACCGTCTTTGGTGACGACCTTGGCGACATCGTTGTAGGGAAAAGCCTCTACGGTCATTAACTTCTTCTCGACTTGCGACCCTAGTATCGCATAGCTAGGCGCTGTCGGCGTATCGTCGGCAGCAAAGGAGGTCATAGGCAATACCGACGCCAGCAGGCTCGCCACGACGATTCCGACTAAACTCCGTTTCGCTCGGTTTACGATCGATTTTTTCATTTTCCGTTGCTCCTCCTCAATTGTCGTTCGCAGCTGCTGTTAACTTTGCGACCACCCATTTTTACAAATCAGCTTTTCACCTCCGCCATTTTCCTCTTTAACGCAAAGTCGACCATGCTGATAACGCTTACAAGGCGTTCTTTATTACAGGCTCATTCGTGTTGCCTTGATGCCTTGAAGTTATATTTATAGTAAGGCGAGTCGATTAGAGGTGTCGATGACCGATCGACCGATCATGATGACGTTTCCGACGATCAAGTCCAGACATGCGAAAAAACCTCCGATACCGCGTAGATGCAGCGTCGGAGGTTTTTGTAATTGGTAACAACTCACACGGAAGAAATGAATGTCATAAAGAGTGCGCCGCTAATAATTTTCCCCGCGGTAATATCGCTCCAGCTTCTCCTCCAAGCGAACAAGCTGAGCCTGCTTCTCCTCGATATCGTGCAGCAGCTTCGCTTTCTGCGCCTGAATCATATCGATCCGCTCCGGCAGGGTGGAGGTGCCTTCCTTCACCTTATCATAATACGTTTTGATGTCCTCCACGCTCATCCCGGTCTCGCGCAGACATTTGATGAAGAGCAGCCAATTCCGGTCATGCTCCGTATAAAGACGGTTATTCTGCTCGCTGCGGGCGGCCGGCTCCAGCAGTCCCTTTCGCTCATAAAAACGGATCGCTCCGATGTTGATCCCGACGTCCTTCGCGACTTCTCCGATCGTTAGCATGCGCGCCCCTCGCTTATATAAAATTCAGGGTTGACCTACACTAAGTGTAGCATAGTAACGTATCAATCATGAAAGGCAATCAACCTTACGGAAAGAGGGATTCGCATGAAAAAGACCGCATTCGTCACGGGCGCCAATAAAGGAATCGGATTCGAGATTGTAAAGCAGTTAGGGGAGGCAGGCTGGAAAGTTCTCCTTGGCGCGCGCAACACCCAGCTGGGGGAAGCGGCCGTCGCACAGCTGACGTCCAAGGGGCTGGACGTCGAATTCGTGGCGATCGACATGACTGACTTGAAGTCCATCGAACAGGCCGCCGACACGATCAACAAGAACCATCGGGAGCTCACGCTGCTCATCAACAATGCAGGCATGCCGGGCGCGTTCTCCCGCTCGTTTACCGATACCAAAGAGGAAGACCTGCGCAACGCCTTCGAAGTCAACTTCTTCGGCACCTTCCGACTGAACCAGCGCCTGTTCCCTTTGATCAAGGCGAACGAAGGCACCGTCGTCAACGTCTCGACCGACATGGCGTCCCTGGACCATATGCAAAATGCCGCGTTCACGTTAAACGCCTTCGACTACAACTCCTCCAAGACGGCGAACAACGCCATGACGCTGTCGATGGCTTATGAAGTCCGAGACAACGGCGCGCAAGTATTCGCGGTGACGCCTGGATTTACGACCACGGATCTGAACGGCAATGCCGCGGGCGGGAAGTCGAAGGAAGCCGCTGCTGCGATTATTGTCGGGTATGCGACGGACGGGAAACGGCATAATGGCGAGTTTTTGGATGAGAAGGGCGTATTCGCTTGGTGATCGTATGAAAGCATGAGCAAAACGCTTGTCCTGCACGCAGGCAAGCGTTTTTGTGTAACAAAAAACACCATGTCTCTTCGAGTCATGATGTCATTTAAATTCATTCCGTATTAGTCTTCTCGATTGATGTAAAAATGTAATTAACTCGATCTGTTCCCCTTTAATTCGATAGATGATTCTATAGCTCGAATAAATTCTTTCTCTTACTGCCTCTGTTTGCAGTTCAGGCACGCCTCTCCCTGCGTATGGAAATTCCGTAATTTTAACCGCTTCTTGAATAAGCCTATTCACAAATTCTCGCGCAAGCTCTATGGATTCCTCTTTCAAGTATTCATGAATCAATTCCAGATCCTTTAACGATCTTGGTGACCAAATTAATTCAGCCATTTATTTATATGCTCCATTGCTTCCGAATGGGCTAGTCCCTTTCCAGCATCCAGCTCTGTTAATCCTTCATCGATTCTGGCCCGTACATACAAACGATATAAAATATCTTCGACCGTCACATTGTCAGGCAGGTCTTGAATTAACTTAATGACTTCGTCTTTAACGCTCATTCCGTTCACCACCTCGTTTAAGGTACCCTGGCGTTGCTTGCTTACCTGAATAAAAGAAAATGACCCGCCCTATGTTGCTCGCCACGGGATAACGGGTCATTTCTTCGGTCAATCGACTGGAGGCACCCCGCCGAAGCAGTTGTGCAGGAAGTCAGTGCTGGCGGCACTGGCTTCTTGTTTATCTTATACTTATTATACACGTCTTATACTGTTATGCCACCTGTAATTGGCAGCGATGTTGTAATCACATACGCCATGTAATCTTCTGATGAACAAGTTAATCCTTGCCGCATCTGCAACGGGCTAAACTTAAAATCATAGGGATCGGTAGTAAATTAATGAGTATATATGGTAATTTAGTTCTATCAACAACATCCCTTTAGACGACTAGGTGAATATCAACGTAAAATTGGAGGGCGGGAAAGTGAAAGGATTCAAAAGGAGTTTTTTCATATTTGCTGTAGTAATCGCATTGATATCGTTGTCGTCCGTTTCAGCCGTTGCTGATTCTCCATACACTGACATCTCAACTATTGATAATGCGGATCTCAATAATGGTAGTGGTGGAAGCTCCTGGTCCCAGCCATCTGGATACGATTATGCCCAAGTATATATCTCCAATTCACAATCCCAAACACTAAATGTCTACTTATCATACGATTTAAATGGCAGCAAACAACAGATCTATAGTGGAACCGTTGGCGCCAATAGCACTTTGACTATTAATGTTACTCACGCAAGTGGACATGTTTTTTATGTAGATTATAATACAGCTAATGGTAACGTGAGTGGGAAAATCAGCGTACGAGCATCTGACGAAACTCTTTAATTCAGTTTCCCGTTTTTCAAAGCAACTCAACTCTAGTTATAAGTATCAGTTTGAATGAGGCCTGTGGATTTGCGCATTCCATAATGGAGTGTGCGGACCCACAGGCCGTTATTGTTTTTGGTACGCTGAGCTAGAATTCAATTCTTTCAGGAACCTTTTAGGCTCATTTAAGCTCAGATTTAGGTTCGAGGTCCATGATAGAGTCATAGGAAGCAAGCATGGGAGGATGACTCGAATGAATGAGCATAATGAGCATAATGAGCAAAACGAGCAAAACGAGCAAAGCCATGAAATAAATAACCATCTCGAGCCTGTGTCAGCCTATCGTTATGACTCCGCTAACCGAGTTGAATCGCTGCGAACGCTTTACCAGGAAGAACTGAACGCAGCAGAGCGAACGGCTGCTGCAGATAATGGCGGCAACGGTCGCGGCGGTCGTGGCCACAGGCGCGAGAATCGCCAAAAGGGCGGCTCACCCAAGTCGCTCCTCGCCTCGTTCCTGGTCGGCGCCCTGTTCGTCGGCGGCCTGAGCGTCATGTCAGACCGGATGAACCTGTTCAGTGGAGACAAGCCTGCCGCCGTCGAGTCGGCAGCGGCCGGCAGCGCGTATTCGGACGCATCGGGACTTACGATGGCGTCGGTGTCCGCTTCCTCGAACGTAGACGAGAAAATCTCCGCCGTGTTCGCCCAAGCGAACCCCGCTGTCGTGGAGATTGCGAACTACGGCGTCGAAAGCCAATCGTCGGCGAATAGCCTGTTCGGGGGTCGCGGCGGATGGGCGAACCCGCGCGGACAGTCGATGCCGCCGCAGCAGAGCGGCGAGCCAGAGTTGATGGGTACGGGCACCGGCTTCTTTTTTAACGAAGATGGCTACATCTTGACCAACGAACACGTCATTGCGGACGCGACTGCGCTAAAGGTGACCGTGCCCGGCTACGATGAGCCTCTCACGGCAACGGTCGTTAATTCGAACGAGCAGCTCGATCTGGCCGTGCTTAAAGTCGAGAGTCCCGACCGCAAGAAGTTCCCGGCTCTGACGATCGGGGATTCGGACCAGGCCAGCATCGGAGACTGGGTGATCGCCATCGGCAACCCTTACGGCCTGGATCACACGATGACCGTCGGCGTACTCAGCGCCAAGGAACGACCGATTACGATCGCCGAAGAAGACGGTACCGAACATCAGTACAAGCATTTGCTGCAGACGGACGCTTCGATCAACCCCGGCAACTGCGGCGGACCGCTGCTCAACGATAAGGGGAAAGTGATCGGTGTGAATACGGCCGTGAACGCAGAGGCGCAAGGCATCGGATTTGCCATTCCGGCCTCGGTTATCCGGGATGCGTTAACCGATCTGATGGCGGGAACGTCGGTGACGAGCCTCTAACACGGAGTTAGCGATGGTGCGGTACAGAAAAAAAGAGGGCGGGTCCGTTCACGAAAGGTGAACGCCCGCCCTTGGTTTTTAAAATACTGTGCCCGCTAGCTCTTTATCTCTCCAAAGGCATAGTCCCGCCCACCGTTTAACGGTCGTTTTTTCAACGAAGCGCGATCCTTTTTTTGAATGAATGGCTGCTTGATAACCACGCTGCCTGCGATATAATCATGCAAAGCTTTCTTCCTGCGATTAAACAAAACAACCAAATCCGATGCTATCGTTACGACTCCTATGAGGTCGGCGATGACGTCAAATGGCGCATTTATAGGTTTGAAGTTCGAGCTGCTAAATGCAAAAATCATGATTACCGCATATAAAATATAAAATACGCTTCTGAGTAGCGATTTATGAATCGATAGTTTATTCCCTGAATGATCTACAACCTTGGCCTTCAAGATTAACTTTCCCGGGGTTCCTCCAAAGATTGAAAGAGTCAGGACATAATATGCGGATGTAACGATCCACATCAGGATATACGGCACAATAGAATTCAATTGAATGGATTCATGAACCGCAAAACGGTATAAGAGACTGAACGGAATGAAGATGATTCCAATATCGATGATTCTCATTAATACGCGTTTCCAAAAGCCGAAGTAAATAAAATCGTTTTCCAGGGTTCGTTCCATCGGATGTTCCTCTCTAAATTGGTTTTTCATCATTTTGAATTGATTTTATTTTTTGTCCGTTCAAGTAAATGTCTAGGAAGCTCCAGTAAACAGACAATTGATTGGAGCTGGGATCGAACTCAAAATCCATCCAACCGTCTGCAACGAATTCATTGTTTTCATCATAAATACTGATTCCTGAATATCTGTCTAAAGAACCGTCTAGAAAATGTAACGACTTTCCTTCTATACAACTGTCGGACCAGTCAAAATACAATTTATTCTCAAACTTATGGTGAAAAAGCAATTCCTTCAACAGCTGACGCTCTACTTCACTTCGAAGTTGTGGGCCCATTGTAATAGACAGACCAAGATCATTATAATTAGGTTTGATTGATTCCCACCTCTTTAAGAAAAACATTATTCTACGAGAATCAGATCTCTCTCTTCCAACTCATCATTACTCTTTATATAGTCTGCCGATAGCCATTCGTAGTGAACCAATCCGATTTTTTCAGCTAATTGATAGGCCGGAGAATGTTCATAATCGAACTCATCCATTTCAAAAATTTCTTCTAAGTCACTCGCTTCTTTGCCTTGAGAGGATATCAATTCTTTAATTACATCTAAGTTGTAGACATTTTTTTCGATATGGATCTCATCCGTCCAATCGCAGGTGTACTCAAAAACGACGCGATCCTTTTCAAATACTCTAAACTCCCATCCATGATCCTCTGCGTAAATATAATGAACGAGCAGTCCGGGATTACATTGAATGACGGATTCGCTGATATCAAAAACCTGTCCTTTTATGAGGAAAGTAACCCATCCTTTCGTTTCGTTAAATACAAATCCCTGATGGCCAGCGTCCTTAATGAGCTTTATCGCTTGTTCCCTGTCCTTAGTTTTTAAATGATAGCTTGCACTAAACTCACTCATCTGGAGCACCTCATCATATTATATGTATTGGATTTCATGTAATGCAGTAGGAAGTCCTTCATCCTGGTCATTGTGATCTGACTTCCAGCCAAAGGAGAGTGATAATATAAAATGAATAAAAATCATTAGTAAAATGGCTGCTATGAAAAATAATCTTTTTCGTTTTTTCTTGTCTTTCAGAAAAAACAAATTATAGAAGATGAGCACGATTGCGCTTGTAATCCAGCTAAAGAAGAGAGCCAAGAGTTGACTCACTAATACTCCAAGATTTATTGAGTTCGTATGTAACTTATACATGATGGCTTCAAAAGATAAAGCTATGATGACTAAAACGAGGGTTTCTGCAAGTGCAATAATCAGCTTGTACTTAGGAGCTGTTTTTAGTTTCGCAAGAGATAGAAGAATGGAAATAAAGATGATGATCGCTAAAACAATAAAAATTTGAATAAGTGTCTGTATCTTAATAGCTCCTTTAGATGTTTAATAAGTTGGCTAAGACTTATTTACACAACATATTCGTTGAATGCGGAAATAATCCTGTCTGTAATGAATCTACGTGATAACTATTCTGCATCTTTCAAACTCGTCGCTGAATCCAAAATCAGAGAAACACCGAGCTGAAAGCCATATACAAACGCGGATAACATGCCTGCTTCTTCCAGCTGGGAAAACAAGTCTAGCAGCTGTTCTAGATCTTCATACGCTGCTCCATCCAGTCTTTTTTGCCATACTTTCATCGCTTCGGTGATCTGTTGATTGACTGCGCGGTATGCTGGATCATTGGAGACAATCTGTTCGACGGGAATGAGTTGCCCATTATACAGCTGCTCAAGCGGTTTGCGCACGATCCTCTCCTCCGTACACACTTCATTCTTATGCCAATAACTATGAAGTATAGATTAGTGAAGGGACGTTAACATGATTTTAGCGATAATATCGCTAAAAAAGTGCTAGTGGATACATTGAAGGTGCACCAACAACAAAACCCGCCGCAGCTTCCCAGCCCCGGCGGGTTTTCCTCGCTCTACAATCCCCGCCGATATGCGCTCGGCGCCATTCCATACCTTCTCTTGAACAGCCGCGAAAAATGGAACTCATCATAAAACCGCAGTGAAGCGGCAATCTCCTTGACTGTCGCATTGGTGGTCTCCAATGTCGCCTTGGCGGAGGCGAGCTTCAGCTCTTGCACGTACTGAGTGGGCGACATGCCGGTGCGCTCGCGGAACCTAACATAAAAGGCGGTGCGCGACAGTCCGCTCAGCCGGACGTACTCGTCTACCGGGACCGACGTGCCGATCTGCTTGTGCATCCGGTACAGGATGTCGTCGAGCTCGGGATGGCGGCTGCGGCCGTAGGCGGCGCGTTCCTGCGCGAACAGGTGCAGCAGCTCCTGTGCGGTGAGGTGTACGGCCATGCCGTAGCCGGCAGGCTGAAGAATGAGGCTGTCGATCAGGCGCTCGCACAGTCGGACGGCATCGGACATGCGCCCGGTCGATACCGGCCGCCAGGCGGCAAGTCCGAGCTGGTCGGCGACGTCCAGCGGATCGAAGTGAAGGAAGTAGAACTTCCAGTCGCCGCCCAGGCAGCGATATGAGCAGGGTACGTCGCCTGAGACGAGGAGCCAGGTGCTTGCCTCCATGAATTCGCTTGTATCCCCGTACATGATGCTCCCCTTGCCTTCATAGGTGACGAAGAGGCCCGCGCTCATGAAGCCATGGGGCTTGAATGCATGGTAGGTATCGTTGGCCTCAACCTTCCAGATGGACTGGAAGCGAAAAGCCGGCGCAACGAAGTCCTCGTCCAACTCGTAAGGAACATCCATCGTGGCCATCGTCCCGCCGCCTCTTTTCACATGAACATTTTGTACGATTATACATGGATTCGCAACGGTCTTCAATGGAAGTCGCCGCGGTCTCTCCCTATACTGAAGCTACAATCGACGACAGGAGTGAGACGCGCATGATGGTAAAGGTAGGGAGCCGGGAGCTGGAGCTCGGCGGGGAGCATCTGACGGAACTGAGGGACTCGAACGATATCAGGCATGACTTTGACGCCCTGCGCGCCAGAATGGCGGAGGACGGCTATTTGCTGCTGCGCGATTTCCACGATCGGGAGGAGGTACTGAAGGCCAGGCACGCGGTGCTGCGCAAGATGGAGAAGATGGGCAAGCTCGACAGGGATACCCTGCTTGAGGACGGGGTTATGGCGGACGGCAGCAGAACGCTGTTTTTCGGCGGGACGAACGAGGATCTGCCGGAGCTGCTGAACGTGCTGAACGGGCAGCGGATCATGGGTTTCTTCGATGAGCTGTTCGGCGAGAAGTCGATGACCTATAATTACAAATGGCTGCGCGCGGTCGGCAAGGGCGACTATACGGGCGCGCATTATGATATCGTGTATATGGGCCGCGGCACGCACAATCTGTACACCGTCTGGTCTCCGATCGGCGACATCAGCTACGCGATGGGCGGTCTGGCGATGTGTCTGGGCTCGCACCGGTTCGAGGAGCTGAAGCGCACCTACGGCACGAAGGATTCGGACTGGGACAAAGTGAACAATTACACGGACGATCCGCTCGTCATCACGAGCAAGTACGGCGGCAAGTGGGCGACGACCGAGTACCGGGCGGGCGACGTGATGATCTTCGGGATGTACCTCATGCACTGCTCGCTGGAGAATACGACGAACCAGTATCGGCTGAGCGTGGACACCCGGTATCAATCCTCCCTGGAGAAGGTCGACGAACGCTGGGCCGGGAAAAAACCGCGCGGGCATTTCTAGGCCCAAGCTGGCAAGGAGCGTGTCGGATGAAGGTTAGGCTGAGCGACTACAGCAATGAATGGGTGCGGCTTTACGAGGACGAAGTCGCGTTTCTAGGCGCGATATTCGGGGATGAGATCGTGCGCTTCGAGCACTTCGGCAGCACGTCGGTGCCGGGCATGAAGGCGAAGCCCGTCATCGATATGATGGGCGTGGTGCGGGACATCGAGCGGATCGATGCGTATAACGACCGGATGCGCCTGCTCGGATACGACGTCGCCGGAGAGTGGGGCATTCCCGGCAGGCGGCTGCTGCGCAAAGGCGGCGAGGAACGGACGCATCACATTCATTTTTATGAGACGTATAACCCTCAGATTGAACGGCATCTTGTCTTCAGAGATTACTTGCGTTGTCATCCGGCGGAAGCTGCGAGGTACAGCCGGTTCAAGGAGGAGCTCGCCGAGCGCTACGCGCGCACGAACGAATACAGTCCGGCCAAGAAGGCGTTCGTCAGCGAAATGGAGCGGCTGGCGCTGGCATGGTATGCCGAGAGGCAAGGGCGTTAGTGCTATCGTGCAAAAGTGCATCATTTTAGGTGCCATATGACGGGTTTGGGTGATCTATCGTGCAAAAGTGCACGTTAGCCCGCTTCTCTGAACAGGATTGATACTTATTGAGGCTAAAACCCTGCACTTTTGCGCGATAGGCGAAGCGACGAGCGAGAGCTGGTCTCGATCGTGCACTTTTGCACGATAGACGGTCGGGGATGCGAACGGATCAAGTTCAGCCTTCCGATGCATCCAACAAACGCTGCAATCGCGCCGCCGTATCCGCCGAAGCGGTAAAGATCATGACCTTCAGATCCGGATGGGTCGGCGGCTGCAAGGTCACGTGCTCGAACGCCATCTCTCCGATTCGCGGATCGTACTTTTGCTTGCGGTGATCGGTCGCCGCCTCGACATCGTGCATCGGCCACAGCTCGCGGAATAGCGGGCTGATGCGCATGAATTCCTCGATCAGCACCTTAAACCGCTCGTCATTCGGAAAGCGTGCGTAATCCGCGCGAAACCTTGCGATCAACACGCGCGTTCTGGACGCTCCGTCCATGAGGTCGGGCCCCAGCGTGGTATCCGTCAGCAGATGCCGCATCCAGTTGAACATCTTGTCGTCGGATGAGGCAGGGATATGAAAAACCAGCTCAGCCGCCTTGTTCCACAGCAGCAGGTCCCAATATCTGCCGAGCACGAACGCCGGGTGCGGGTCCAGCGCCTGGATCATTCGTTGCAAGCCCGTGGCGATATCGCGATCTTCTTCCTCCGGCTCCTGCTGATCCGATCTGGCCAGAAGGTGAAGATGGCGACGCTCGTCCTCGGTCAATCGCAGCGCCTTGGCGATATTGTTCAGCACATCCTCGGACGGGTTAACGCTGCGTCCCTGCTCCAGGGAGGTGTACCAGGAGGTGCCGATATGGGCGAGCTGGGCGACCTCTTCCCGCCGAAGTCCCGAGGTCCGCCGCCGACCATAGGAGACCAGTCCGACCTCTTCCGGCGTCAGCCGCTCCCGGCGTATGCGCAGAAATTCGCCCAACGATCTTCTGGAAGCAACTACTTCCATCTCCATTCCTCCCCGTATCCTGACACTCCCAAACCTACGATAAACGCAGGAGGGAAGCCGACTGCTCCCTCTATTATACTGCCCGTATAGCAACTAAAAAACGTAGGAGGGCTTAACATGAACACTTTTATCACGGGGGCTACAGGTAAAGTGGGGAGCCGGTTTGCGCAGCGTATGCTGCAGCGCGGCCATCGCGTGACCTTGCTGGTGAGAAACGCCGAAAAGGCGGACGGGCTTCGCCGGCAAGGGGCGGAGATCGTGGAAGGCGATCTGCTGCGGCCGGACGACTATATCGGCGTGCTGCAGGGGAAGGATGCGGTGATTCACTTGGCAGCGCAATTCCGCGGCGTGGACGAGGAGACGACCAGAACGGCCAACCTCGACGGCACGATCGCGCTGGCGCATGCGACCTTGCAGACGGAAGTGCCCAGGTTGATTTTTGCCAGCACGAGCACCGTCTATGGTTCGGTGGTCCGTACGCGGCCCAGCCGTGAAGACGACGAACTGAGCCCGACCCAGGCTTATCCGCTAAGCAAAGTGGAGGCCGAAGCGGTGCTGCTGCGGCTTCATCGCGAGCAGGGCTTGGGTGTTCGGATCGTTCGGCTGCCGTTCGTCTATGGCGACGGGGATCCGCATATCGTGGAGATACTGCCGCACTTGCGCAGCTGGCATCCGGCCAAACGCATGCACATGGGGCATCATGCGGATGTCGCTCAAGCCCTGCTGCTCGCAGCGACCATGCCGGGCATCGATGGCCGGATCTACAACGTGGGCGACGATGCGCCGATCACGGTCGAGGAGCTTCGGCAGCTTCATGGCGGCGAAGGCGCACCCGAGGCGGAGCAACAGCCTTTGGATCCGTGGGACATGATCGTCGATACGACGCGCATTCGGGAAGAGCTGAACTTCCGTCCGATCTATCCGTCCTTCTATACGGCAAGAGACGCAGGGGCGATATAATCGAGCGTCGAAAAGGCCTTGAATTGATAAAGGAAATGGAAAAGGCGACCTCTCGCGAGGCCGCCTTTCTCTTTTGCGCAAATCCCGACCGTCCCGCCCGAACCTTACGCGCGTGCCTGCGCGCCTGCCGCCTCCGCCGTATACAGACTCTGCTCGCGCGGCTTCAGCCGCCCGGTCCAGATGCACCAGCCGGCGCCGACGTAGGCGAGCCCCCAGAAGAAGGCGAAGTACTTGTTGTCCGCGATGGGCAGGAACATGCTGGCCATCATGACCACGAACAGAATCGGCACCCACACGGGGAACACCTTGGCGCGGAACGTCAGAATCGTCAGCAGCAGCGTACCGCCCATCATGCCGATCATATTGCCCATGCCGGTGATCGCGACCGCCAGACCCTCCGGCGGATTTTCCGCCGTATCGACGATAAACGTCGTGAACACAAGCGCCGTCGTCAAGACGTTGCCGATGACGATGCCGAGCGCGCTGAGGAAGCCAAGCACCCCCGTCTCCCGGGCTTGCGCCAGATAAAGCGCGAACGAGCCGGCCGACATGAGCACGCAGGCGATATAGCCGAACGTCAGCTCTTGCGGACTGTCCGTCCCCCAGGCCAGCGAAGTCGGCGTCATGCCCATCCGCGCGATGCCCGCCACCAGGCAGATCATGCCGAGCCACCGCAATATTTTTGCTTCCGTCATGATTGATCATCCATCCTTCTCTTGTCGCGTGAATTGACCTACGAGACTAATCATACAAGCGGCGAGGCCGGGACCGACAGGGCAATCGCGACTCAAAAAGACGGGAACCGGCATTCCCGAATCCGGGAATTTTGCGGCGAGGAAGCGGGATTTTGCGCGTGATTCGTATTCAACGACGGAGAGGCCCAGTATAATGAAGCCATGGAAAACGTTCGATGGATGCGTTGGCCCGCGTGGCTCTTCGGCCTTCTCTTCGCCGCGACGGCGGCGCTTTACTTCAACTGCATACCGGCTTACTACGACAAGCTGCAAGCGCAATGTCTGGCCCAGGGCTGCGGCCTGTCCGTTCCCGCACTGACGCTGGACATCGCAGGGCTGTCGGTCGCGGAGATCTCGCTGATCCTCGTCGCGATTGACGTCCTCTTTACGCTCGTCTTTTATGCGTCGGCGCTCATTCTGCTGTGGAAAAGCCCGCGCGAGCCGGTCGGGCTGCTGGCCGCGCTGGCCATGCTGGCCTTCGGGACGACGTTTCCGTCGCTCGTCAACGTAGCGTCCATGCAGGGCTTGTTCGCTTATTATTGGTTCCAGGGCCTGTCGGCGATCGGCTGGATGTCGATCTCGCTGTTCTGCCTGCTGTTCCCGAACGGGCGCTTCGTCCCCTCCTGGTCCAGGTATGCCATGCTGGCCATCGCGGCGGTCAACGTAGCGGGCTTCGTGAAGGGCGGCCAGATCTGGAGCGGACTGCCGGGCTCGGAGCTGTTCTCGCTCGCCTGGTTTCTGGCGTTCACGGCACTCCTCATTTATGCGCAAATTCGCAGGTTTCGCGTCCACTCCTCCCCGGCGGAGCGGCAGCAGACCAAATGGGTCGTCTACGGCGTGGCGATCGCGTTCGTCGGCTTTGTCGTCATCAGCATCCTGTTCGATCCGCGGTTCTACGACGGCAAGGCGAGCAACTTCATTTACCTGAATGCCGGTCTCCATCTGGGCCTGTCCGCGCTCCCGATCACGCTGACGCTCGCCGTCCTGCGCCGCCGGCTCTGGGATATCAACCCGCTCGTCAACCGCACGCTCGTCTACGGGGCGCTGACGCTGTGCATCGTGCTGCTCTACGCGGGAGCCGTGCTCTATCTGGACCGGCTATTCCGGGCGTGGAACCCGTTTGTCGTCTCCCTCATCGCGACCGGTCTGGTCGCCGCCGCCTTTGCGCCGCTCAAGGAATGGCTGCAGCGGCGGGTGAACCGGCTCATGAAAGGCCGGCACGACGATCCGTACGCCGTGCTCCTCGAGCTCGGCAGCCGGCTGACCCAGCCGCTCGCGCCGGACGCGATGCTGAAGGCGCTCGCCGTCCAGGTGCAGGGCGCGCTGCGGCTGCCGTACGTCGGCATCGCGATCGAGATCGAAGGCGAGGAGACATTCATCGCCGAGGCCGGCGAGCGCCGGGAAGGATACGACGTCCATGCGTTCCCGATCGTCTACCGGGGTCCGGCGCTCGGCACGCTGTACGCGCTCGGGCGCTCGCCCGGGGAGGCGTTCACGGCCGACGACGAACGATTCCTCGAGCTGCTGCTCCGCCATGCGGGTCCGCTCGTGAACAACGCGGACATGCTGCAGGCCATGCGGCGGCTGACCGAGGACCTGCGGGAATCGCGGGAGAAGCTCGTGCTCGCCCGGGAGGAGGAGCGCCGCCGGATTCGCAACAATTTGCACGACGAGCTGGCGCCGCGGCTCGCCGCGCTCGCCCTGAAGACGGCGACGGCCCGCAAGGTCGTCGAGCGGGAGCCGGCCTCCGCGGCGGCCATCCTCGAGGATCTCGGACGGGACATCCGGACGTCCGTCGGCGACATCCGCGCGCTCGTGAACGATCTTCGTCCGCCGGCGCTCGACGAGTTCGGCCTGATCGGCGCGATCCGGATGCGCGTCGACGAGCTCGCGAAGACGTCGGCCGACCGGCTGGCGGCGGAGGGCGCGGACGCCCGCATCGCCTTCCGGATCGATGCGCCGCGCGAGCTGCCTCCGCTGCGCGCGGCCGTCGAGGTCGCGGCCTACCGGATCGCGACCGAGTCGGTCGTCAACGCATGGAAGCATGCGGAGGCTGCCGTCTGTCAGGTGACGCTCGGCATCGAGGCGGACGGACGGCTGATCGTCGAAGTCACCGACGACGGCGTCGGCGTCGGGGCTCCGAGGCTGCCGGGCTGGTCGGGCCAGGCGGGCGGCGGCATCGGGCTTGTATCGATGCGGGAGCGGGCCGCCGAGATCGGCGGGGAATTCGCTATCGGGCGCAGGGATGGCGGCGGCACGCGGGTATGGGCGGCGCTGCCGCTGCAGTAGCGGGCGCACCGCGCACGAGGGCGGGCGAATCAAACGCGAGAGGAGGCAAGTGCCGGTGAGGATCATCATTGCCGAGGATCATCCGATGTTCCGCAGCGGCGTGCGGGGATTGCTCGCCACGACCGACGATCTCGAGGTCGTCGGGGAAGCCGCGGATGGGGAAGCGGCGGTACGGATCGCGGGCGAGCTGCTGCCGGACCTCGTCCTGATGGACATCCGCATGCC
>NZ_JAGXJW010000513.1 GCF_019091135.1 Cohnella sp. GbtcB17
TAAATTGCATCCTTGATTCTAACAAAACCACTAACCTTTTTGTCATCTGTTTCATAACACAACCAAAATCATCAATCGATGAAGGATAATTAAGCTTTTCCAGGTGCAATTCCGGGTCTTGCTTGGAACTCTATCTATCCTCCACAATTGGACAATTTTGTTTAGCTATAATTGCATTGACTTCTATAGTAATCATATACTCATCTAGTTTCATAAAATCATATATCAACTGT
>NZ_JAGXJW010000514.1 GCF_019091135.1 Cohnella sp. GbtcB17
GTTCGCTCTGTGCCCACCACGCAGCTGCGTGATTTGGTTCAACGGTGTATCATGGTTTATATGGCATCCTTACCGTTGCCCTCTTGCTAATGTCACCAATGTGGGACTAAAAGCTTGGCATATAGGATGAGCGATCCACGGAGTCAATACGATGATACCAAGCGGTGATTCCTAAAGTTCAAGTAATGCTCGACAATCCTAAGAATCGATCTCCACCTTATCAGGATGATTAC
>NZ_JAGXJW010000515.1 GCF_019091135.1 Cohnella sp. GbtcB17
GACCTTAGGGACTAATGCCGCCAATTTTCGAGGTTGAGGATTAATCTACATCAACTCTAAACTTTTGGGGACTTTTGTCGCAATTATCCCTTTTAACAATAATTTTTTATTTTTTCAATAATTTTTTTTCCTTTCCGCTAGTTTATAATACATAAATAACAATAAAGAATTATTATCATAAGTTTCTTCCAAAAAAAAAAATTAAGTATATCTAAATTAATTATAAGGATTGG
>NZ_JAGXJW010000516.1 GCF_019091135.1 Cohnella sp. GbtcB17
ATGCACCATAAGATGGTCCTTTGGTGCTACTTTAATCTTATTTGATTTGACTTGAGTAAACTTCTGTTCATTAAGCTCTTATGTTAACCTATGGAAAGTTTCTGTATGTTTTATGGATTATTTACTCTGCAGCCGCATGTATCTCAAATTTTGTTTTGTACTAAAGAAATTGTTTAAAACTGAATATCTCCCAAAAAGAAAAAAGAAAAAAATTACAACAGACATCATCTTCT
>NZ_JAGXJW010000517.1 GCF_019091135.1 Cohnella sp. GbtcB17
GTGTTAGTGAAATACAAAGGCATTTAGTGTCATCACTTACTCTTACCACTTGCACCATCTAGTTGTATTTGGACAGGTGGGTCCTAGAATCCGTTTGCCCATCATACATCTTTTGTTGCATTTTGAAGTTTTCATGTAGTGGGACTTTAATGATTTGTCTAACGCATAACTTCAAATTTTTTTCTTCCTAATTTGGGAGGGCCCCACATTGCTTTCGGACTAACTTGGTAAGG
>NZ_JAGXJW010000518.1 GCF_019091135.1 Cohnella sp. GbtcB17
GCCGAAGGGCGAGATCATCTCCCTGTGCGCCGACGAAGCGCTGTAGGCCGGCTATGCCGAAGGCCAAGCGGGGACGGCGGAGCAGGCGATCGCCGCAGAAGGGCTGGCCATGCTCACGATCATTCATGAAAATCCGTCCCTGGCCGAACGCAACTCGCAGACGCTGGCGAGTCCGGCGATCATGACGCTGTTGCTTATCGTCGGCATAGCCGGCGGGCTGATCGAGCTGATCG
>NZ_JAGXJW010000519.1 GCF_019091135.1 Cohnella sp. GbtcB17
GCACGCGGCCTTCGAAATCCCGGTTGCCCGAGAGGACTGCGGCGACGGCCATGCCGTTGTCCGCGATCGCTTGGCTGACTTCGTCAGGCCGCGGGCCGGAGTTGCCGATACAGGTCGCGCAACCGTAGCCTGCGGCGTAGAAGCCGAGCTTCTCCAGGTAAGGAAGCACGCCGGCCTTGATCAGGTAGTGGGTAACGTCGAGCGACCCCGGGGTCAGCGAGCTTTTGACGTAA
>NZ_JAGXJW010000520.1 GCF_019091135.1 Cohnella sp. GbtcB17
TACGCATCGTCTATTTGGCTCTCCCATTAACGGAATACCGGATGCACGTTGCGATGGGAACGGACGTCAACAAGCCCGGGCTGTTGGCCGAGTATGACAGTTTGCGCGCTTTTTACGGCAGCCGGCCTGCGGGCCTGTTCGCGGAGGGAGGGACGGTCGGATGAAAATCCCGCTGGCCACCTACTGGCTGATGCCGCCTGGCGGCGGGGTGGAGGCGGTCTTGGGGCAAAACC
>NZ_JAGXJW010000521.1 GCF_019091135.1 Cohnella sp. GbtcB17
ATTCTTTGCTACACCATACACTGATTAATTCCACATTCTAATCCAATAATTTGATATAATTGCCTTTTTATCAGCTTTTTCTAATCCAAATTTGAAGTCCATGGGTTCCAAGGTGTAGTTATTCTATGATATGAACTTGAATAGGAATTCAACCATGGTCTTCTACTACTATTTTATGCTCATAACTAACATAGCAGCTATAAAATTATTCTTGTTTGAGCTTTAAAAAATTT
>NZ_JAGXJW010000053.1 GCF_019091135.1 Cohnella sp. GbtcB17
CATTGCGTAATCCATGAACGATTCCCGCAACTCCACCCCGATATCCCGGTCGCGAAGAGGGGAACGCTGTTCCTCGGCCATGCTGATCCTCCTTCAATATCCCTGCACTATTGTCAAATCGCCATGGTCACCCACGGCAGAAGCGTCATACTCTAAAAAAGGATGAATGAAAACATTATACCATATTGATGGCGCGAAAGGTGGCGTGAACGCCGATGCCGATCAGGCGGATCAGCAGTAAATGGGCGAAAACCGAAGCGCTGCTGGCATCTTCGGAGCTGCGCGGGCTCGTGCCCGACACCCGGCCGTTCGATCAGGATACCGTCCGCAGCATGCTCGAACAATATGGCATGATCTACGTGAAGCCGGTGAACGGCACCTTCGGCAAAGGCGTCATTCGCCTTGGCCAATCGACGGGATCCGATGACGGCTACACGCTCCAAGCTGGCGAAAAGCAAATGTCCTTTTCAACCTTCGACGGGATGTTCGACGCGCTGCTGAAGATCAAGCGGCCGCGGCCCTATTTGTCCCAACAGGGGATCGAGCTGCTGAAGCACGAAAACCGCCGGTTCGATTTTCGCGTCATGGTCCAGATGAATCCGGACGGACAGTGGGAGACGACCGGCATCATCGGGAGGCTCGCCCACCCGCGCAAAATCGTCACCAACTACCACGCCGGCGGCACGCCCCTGCCGATGGAGACGCTGATGAAGACGCATTTGGAAAAGGCGGAGCGCACGAGCCGCAGCTACCGACGGGAGCTCTCGAAGCTTGGCGTTGACGTCGCTTCGGCGCTTGGCAAGCGATTCCCGGGACTGAAGGAGATCGGCATCGACGTCGCGGTCGACACCGCGCTTAAGCCCTGGATTCTGGAGGTCAACACGTTGCCCGATCCTTATATCTTCCTGAGGCTGCCCGACCGAAGCGTATACCGCCGCATCCGCAAGTACGCGATAGCCTATGGACGCTTCCGCCGCAGCGCACGCGCTTCCGCGAAGTCCAGACGCCGCGGCGCCGGCAAAAAATAAATGCGCTATATAAAAGCACCCGCTGAACGCATCGCTGCGCCCGGCGGGTGCCGAAGCCTCACACGTCCAGATTCTTGACGTACCTGGCGTACTGGTGGATAAAATCCCGTCGCGGCTCGACGCTGTCTCCCATCAGCGTATCGAAGATCAAGTCGGCCCGGATCGCATCCTCGATCCGCACTTGAAGCATCGTACGGCTGTCCGGATCCATCGTCGTATCCCACAGCTGGTCGGCGTTCATCTCGCCGAGACCCTTGTACCGCTGCACGTTGACCTTGGCGCCTTCGCCGAACTCGGCGATGATCTCGTTGCGCTCGGCCTCGGACTGCGCGTAGCGGACGACCTTGTTGCGCTCGATCTTGAAGAGCGGCGGCTGCGCGATGTAGACGTAGCCCTCTTCAATCAGATTGCGCATGTAGCGATAGAAGAAGGTGAGCAGCAGCGTACGAATGTGCGCGCCGTCGACGTCGGCGTCGGTCATGATGATGATCTTGTGATAACGCGCCTTGGCGATATCGAAGTCGTCGCCGATGCCCGTGCCGAGCGCCGTGATGATCGCTCGAATCTCCGCGTTGGACAGAATCTTGTCCAGCCGCGCCTTCTCGACATTCAGAATCTTGCCCCGCAGCGGCAGGATCGCCTGGAAGTGACGATCGCGGCCCTGCTTGGCCGATCCGCCTGCGGAGTCGCCTTCGACGATGTACAGCTCGCTGATCGAGGCGTCCTTGGACGAGCAATCCGCCAGCTTGCCCGGCAGCGAGCTCACCTCGAGCGCGCCCTTGCGGCGGGTCAGCTCGCGCGCCTTGCGTGCGGCTTCGCGTGCCCGGGACGCCTGAAGGGACTTGTCCACGACCTTGCGCGCGACGGCCGGATTTTCGCCCATGAACTCGAGCAGCTTGTCGGCGAACAACGATTCGACAATGCCTCGCGCCTCGCTGTTGCCGAGCTTGGTCTTCGTCTGGCCTTCGAACTGCGGCTCCGGAATCTTGACCGAGATGATCGCGGTCAGTCCTTCGCGGCAGTCGTCGCCGGTGAGGTTCGACTCGCTCTCCTTGACGAATCCCATCTTGCGCGCATAGTCGTTGATGATCCGGGTGAGCGCGCTCTTGAAGCCCGATTCGTGCGTGCCGCCCTCGTGGGTATTGATATTGTTGGCGAACGAATAGATGTTCTCCGTATAGCCGTCGTTGTACTGCATGGCGATCTCGACCGCGATGGCGTCCTTGGTGCCCTCGACGTAGATCGGCTGCTCGTGCAGCGCCTCCCGCGTACGGTTCAGGTACTGGACGAACTCTTTGATGCCGCCGTCGTATTTGAACGAGTCATGCATGCCCGACCGCTCGTCGGTGAGCGTCAGGTGGATGCCTTTGTTCAGAAACGCAAGCTCTCGAATCCGTCCGACCAGCACATCGTACTCGAATACGGTCGTCTCGGTGAAAATCTCCGGATCCGGCTTGAAGCGCGTCTGCGTGCCGGTATCCTCGGTCTCGCCGATCACCTTGAGATCGTATTGCGGCGCGCCGCGGCGATACTCCTGCTGATGGATCTTGCCGTCGCGCTTGACGGTGACGCTGACCCACTCGGACAAGGCGTTCACGACTGAGATGCCGACGCCGTGCAGACCGCCGGACACCTTGTAGCCTTCGCCGCCGAACTTGCCGCCGGCGTGAAGGACGGTCATAACGACCTCGAGGGTCGACTTCTTCAGCTTGACGTTCTCGCCGTCCGGGATGCCCCGGCCGTTGACGATGACGGTCACGCTGTTGTCTTCATGTATAATGACGTCGACGCGGGTACAATAGCCTGCGAGCGCTTCGTCGATACTGTTGTCGACGACCTCCCAGACAAGGTGATGGAGACCCTTGCCGCTGGTCGACCCGATGTACATGCCGGGACGCTTGCGGACGGCCTCCAACCCTTCGAGCACCTGTATCTGACTCTCATCGTATGTGTTCTGCTGCGAATTCACGGACAACTCTTCCACCGCCTTCTTAACGTTGACGCGCTGCTCCTACAAATCGACCAGATGATGCGCCCGCTTCTTGAGGGTAGAAGACGATATGGGCGAATAATACACTCTCTCCTCGGTGACGACGATAGACTTGGGATCCTCCTCGCCGATCGTCTCCACGATACGGTTTTTCCGGGCCTGCGCCACGAACTGCCGCGACAGCTTCGAGGACTGCTCGATCGAGATATCGAAGATCGCGACGAGCTGCGAAGTCCGGACGATTTTCTCCCCGCCCAGATGAATGTACATATTGAGCCCCTCCACATTCCCTGCCTTAGGGCAGCACGGTACCGCCGCGTACATGATAGATAGCGGCATCCTTGAGCCGGCTCATATTGACGCTCTCCAGTCCCGTCGTCGTGATAAACGTCTGCACGCGGTTCTGAAACGTCTCGATGAGCTGGGTCTGCCGCTCCTGATCAAGTTCGGACAAGACGTCGTCGAGGAGAAGCAGCGGATACTCCCCGATCTCTTCGCGCATGAGCTCCAGCTCCGCCAGCTTGAGCGACAGCGCCGCCGTCCGCTGCTGGCCCTGCGAGCCGAAGGTCTGCACGTCCCTGCCGTTAATGGCAAACGCCAAATCGTCCCGATGCGGACCGATGAGCGTCGTGCCGCGGCGGAATTCCTGTTCCTTGCCTTGTGTTAACTTTAACATAAATTGTTGCAATAAAGAAGATTGATCTTGGGGCGAGGTCCCTTCCTCCGCGGCAAGAGAGGGCTTGTAGACGACGGTCAGCGATTCCTTGCCGCCCGTGATGCCGGCGTGGATCTTCTCCGCCCAGCCTTGCAGCTTATGAATAAAGTTTTGCCTTCTCTGCATCATTTTAACACCTGAGGCAGCTAATTGTTCGTTCCACACATCGAGCATCTCGGCGGAAGCCCTGGAGGCATCCGTGGACTTGAGGTAATTGTTGCGCTGCTGGAGAATTCGCTGATATTGCAGGGAATCGTGCAAGTAGGCCGGATGCACCTGGCCGATCTCCATATCCATGAAGCGGCGCCTGATGCCGGGAGCGCCCTTCACAATGTCGAGGTCCTCGGGGGCGAACAGCACGACGTTGACCGTGCCGACGAAGGCGCTGAGCTTGCGCTGCTCGAGGCCGTTGATCTTCGCTTTCTTGCCCTGCGCGGAGAGCTGAAGCTCCAGCGTGACCTTGCCGAGCTTGCGCTCGATCTCGGCTTCGATGCGCGCGGACGTCGCGTTCCAGCCGATCAGCTCGCGATCCTTGGACGTGCGGTGCGACTTGGTCAATGCGAGCACGTGGATGGTCTCCAGCAGGTTGGTCTTGCCCTGCGCGTTGGGCCCGATGATGATGTTGACGCCTGCGGCCGTCGCCAGCGACAGTTCGCCGTAGTTGCGGTAGCCATGCAGTGCGATCTTGTTCAGCTGCATGCGGGACTTCCTCTCTGGTCTGTCCGGCGGCGGCGCGTGCGAACGACGGCCGTCCCCGCGCAGACTACGGCTTGGCGCGGACGGCGAAGCTGCCGCAGCCGGCCACTTCGATGACGTCGCCCGGACGCAGCTTGCGTCCGCGGCGGTTTTCTTTTTCTCCGTTCACAATCACTTCGTTCTCTTGCAGGAAATGCTTCACTTCGCCGCCGGAGCCGATGCAATCGCCCAGCTTGAGCAGCTGCTGAAGCTGGATATATTCGGTCGAGATCTCGATTTCCTTCATGAGGCGCTCCTCAATTCGTCGTCCGGTAAGGGAGAATGAGATGCAAGCTGTTGTCGTGATCGCGCGGTTTGAAGATGATCGGGCTCATCGCGCCGTTAAAACCGATGTAAAGCTGCTCGCTCTCGATCACCTTCAGCACGTCAAGCATATATTTGGAGTTGAAGGCGATGCGCAGGGGCTCGCCGGTCAGATCCGTCACGTCCAGGTGCTCCTGTACGCGTCCAAGCTCGGAGGAGCTTGAATTGATCTCGATATTGCCGTCTTCCGTCGTCAGCAGGCGAACGATGTTCGTCTTTTCTTCGCGCGAGAGCAGGTAGGCGCGGTCGATCGCGTCGCTGAGCGATTTTGTGTTCAGGACGAGTTCTGTTTTGAACTGGCTCGGAATAATCTTGGAAGTGTCGGGATAAGCGCCGTCGAGCATCCGGGAAAAGAACAGCACTTCGCCGAGCTTGAACAGCACCTGATTGTCCGCTACGACGATGTCGACGAGGGTGTTCTGGTCGGGAATGATCTTCGACAGCTCGTTCAGCGTCTTGCCCGAGATGACCACGCCGCTGAACTTCAGCGCGGGATCGGTGTCGATGTTCGTCTTGCAGGTGGCCAGCCGGTGACGGTCGGTCGCGACGAACTTGAACACGCCCTCTTGGAGACTCCAGAGCACGCCGGTCAGAATCGGGGTCGATTCGTTGGTCGTCACGGCAAATACCGTCTGGCGAATCATGGACCGCAGCAAATCTCCGGGAATCGAAAATACACGGTCTTCTTCCAATATCGGCAGAACGGGGAACTCCTCCGGATCGAGCCCGACGAGCTGAATCTCGGTTGCGCCGGAATGAATGAGCGTCTGGAAGCGTTCGCCGACTTCAAGATTGACTTCTTCATGCGGCAGCTTCTTGACGATCTCGACGAAAAACTTGGCCGGAAGCACGACGCTCCCTGGACGTTCAACCTTTACGACTGTCTTGCTGGCGGATTCAAGCGGAATGAAGTGTTGAATGGAAATGTCGGTGTCGCTGGCGGTCAACGTGACGCCGCGGTCGCTCACATCTATTTTAATGCCGCTCAGAATCGGTATCGTACTCCGTGCGGATACCGCCTTGGATACGTTTTGAACCGCCTCGTTTAACTCCGTGCGCAATATCGTCAATTTCAACGGGATCACCTCGTCTATTCGCCTTAATGTTATGGTCTTAAAAAGATAGTCGTAGTAGTAGGGGCCCTGAATATGTGGATAAGCCCAAAATAGCCGAAAGCGACAACCTATCCACATGTGTATGAGTTGTGCATAGGTTTTTTTGTTATTCACGTTTTAAATGCCGCGTTTTTGTCCACAGGTGGATATCGAGGTTGCGTTTACGTCAGGTTTTTGATCTTCTCCGTCAGGTTGCCGACGATCTTGTACAGCTCGGCGTCGACCTTCAACTGCTGCGAGATCTTCTCGTGGGCATGGATGACCGTCGTGTGGTCTCTGCCGCCGAAGTTGTCCCCGATCTTGGGGAGCGAATAATCTGTCAGCTCGCGGGACAAATACATGGCGATCTGCCTCGGGAAGGCGACGGCCTTCGTACGCTTGCGCGCCTTGAAGTCCTCGAGCTTGAGTCCGTAGAATTCGCCTACGCGCTGCTGGATATCCTGTATGGTGATGAGCCGGTTGCGTCCGTTCGGCAAAATATCCTTGAGCGCCTCGGCGGCAAGGTGTGTGGACACGTCCTGGTTCGTGAGCGACGAATAAGCGACGATGCGAATAAGGGCGCCCTCGAGCTCCCGGATGTTCGAATCGATCATATTCGCGATGTAGACCATCGCTTCGTTCGGAATATCCAGGTTCTCCGCCTTCGCCTTCTTGCGGAGGATCGCGATGCGCGTCTCGAGGTCCGGCGGCTGGATGTCCGTGATCAGTCCCCACTCGAAGCGCGAGCGCAGGCGCTCCTCGAGCGTCGGGATCTCCTTGGGCGTGCGGTCGCTGGAGATGATGATCTGCTTGCTCTCTTCGTGCAGCGCGTTAAATGTGTGGAAAAACTCCTCTTGCGTCCCGTCCTTGCCGGCGAGGAACTGGATATCGTCGATCAGCAGCACGTCGATGTTGCGATACTTGTTGCGGAAGCTCTCGCCGCGGTTGTCCCGGATCGCATTGATGAATTCGTTCGTGAACTTCTCCGACGATATGTAGAGTACCTTCGAAGACGGGTTGTGCTCCAAAATATAATGGCCGATCGCGTGCATCAAGTGGGTCTTGCCCAATCCTACGCCTCCATAAAGGAAGAGCGGATTGTACGCCTTGGCCGGCGCTTCTGCGACCGCGAGGGAAGCGGCATGGGCGAACCGGTTGCCGGCGCCGATGACGAACGTATCGAAGGTGTACTTCGGGTTGAGCATATGTCCAACCGGTTCCTCGGGTCCCGCGTTTTTGACGACGGGTATGGCCGGGAAGGGCGCGGGCGGCTCCGGCGACCGGAATTCCTCGATTGCGAACCGAACCTCCACCGGGTGGTCCAGATAATCAGCCAACGTCGAAGAGACGAGCTTCTTGTACCTGTTCTCCAGCCATTCCGCCGCAAAGGTGGTGGGAGCGGTTACAACCACTGTCTCGTCATTAAGGAAATTCGCTTTGGTGGCTTTGAACCACGTATCGTAACTCGGCTTGCTTAATTTTGTCTGGATGACCGACAAGACCTGCTGCCAGATCTCGTTCGTACGGCTGTCCACATGGAGTCACTCCTTTAACCCGTCAGGCGGACAAGAGGGAGGGCGGCGATGTCGAAGGATGTCCTTTGCAACAAGTTATCCACACAATTCCTCTTTATTCTTTAGCGAGATGTCCATAAGAAGGGATTTTGTTCACAGATTTATGCACAGGGTGTTAATAAAAAGAGGTTTAACAGCCGTTATCCACGTCGAATGGGTGAACTTATCATAGCAGATGAGCCCGCTTAATTCAACGGAATTTGCCCTGTTATCCACAATTTCAATAACTTGTGGATGAATTCTGTGCACAACACAAGATATTGTTGATATTCTGTGCGAAGATTCGACAAAATGAGCGAAGAGTCTTTTTTCTCTCTCTTTTTATGCACATGTGAATATCTTCCGAAACCGCCCGCTGTTGAATTCATTGACTTCTGGGCGTCGTTATGGTTAAATAAATGGACATATGAGTTCTTTTTGTAAGGGAGGTATCAAGAAGTGGGACCGACATTTAAGCCGAACGTGAACAAGCGGAAGAAGGTACACGGATTCCGCAGCCGGATGAGCTCGAAGAACGGACGCAAGGTTCTCGCCGCTCGTCGTCAGAAGGGCCGCAAAGTATTGTCCGCTTAAGGATAAAGACCACGTGAGGTGGTCTTTTTTCATGTATATGGGAATAATTGATGAACGGACTACAGTCCATAATCCGGCGATGAGGGATAAGGATGGAAAGAAAACTGCGGCTGCGAAGCAAGGAAGACTTCAGCCGTATCTATAGAAGCGGAAAATCGTTCGCGAATTCGCAGTTCGTCGTCTACTGGCGCCGCAAGCCGGATCCGGGGCTGTACCGGCTGGGCATCTCGGTGAGCAGCAAGCTGGGAGGCGCCGTCGTCCGCAACCGCATGCGGCGGATGATTAAAGAGATCGTCCGGCTTAACGGCTCGCGCATCGTCGAAGGCACCGACCTGGTCCTGATCGTGCGCAAGCCTGCGATCTCTCTTCCTTATATAGAGATGGAGCGCAGCGTGCTTCACGTGCTCCGCAAAGCGGGTCTCATCAAGGGCTCCACGCCGGCTCCCGCGCAGGACAGAAGGCCCTACCGTTCGGGCCCCGGCGGAGGCAAGCCGAAGACGCCAGGAGGCGCCCCGCGAACTTTCCATTGCCAATAATCTTATGGTATAGTTGACTTGTGTTTTGGGCTTTGAAAGAGACGGATCTGCCCCTCGGTTCCGGGACGGCGAATTCGTACGGATGCATGAACGGCGATTCTTTTTTCTGTCGTTTCGCCTATTCCGGGATCCCCGCAAAGTCCCGATTCGGCTTCGAAGTCACGGCTCCGCCATGGCGGGGTATTTTAGAGGGGAGTTTTGAGGTTTGTTGTTGCGCAATCGCAAATTCTGGATGGTCTCCGGTCTCCTGGTTTCCTTGATGGTCTTCCTGTCCGGATGTACGCCGCCGACGACGCGGAAGACGACCGAAGATCTGGCCAATAGCCACGGCTGGTGGGACAGCAACGTCGTGTACTGGTTCTCGCTCATGCTGGACAAGTTCGCCGATTGGTTCGGCGGCGAGTACGGCCTCGCGATCCTTCTGCTCGTGATCATCGTGCGGACGATTATTCTGCCGCTTATGATCAAGCAGTACAAGAGCACGAAGGCGATGCAGAAGCTGCAGCCGCAGATGAAGGAGATCCGCGAGAAGTACAAGGACGACACCCGCAAGCAGCAGGAAGAGATGATGAAGCTCTATCAGGAGCATCAGGTCAACCCGCTCGCAGGCTGCTTCCCGCTGATCATTCAGATGCCGATCTTTATCGCGCTGTACCGTGCCATTACCGTCAATGCCAACGTTTATGAGCATACATTCCTGTGGCTCCAGCTCGGCAAGCCGGACAAGTTTTACATTCTCCCGATCATCGCTGCGCTGACCACGTTTGTTCAATCGAAGATGATGCAGTCCCAGCAGCCTCAACAGATGGCCGCGATGAAGGGCCTGATGCTGATCTTCCCGGTGTTGATCTTCGTCATGGCGCTCTCGTTCCCGGCCGCGCTTCCGCTTTACTGGATCTACAGTAATATCTACACCATCACGCAGAACTATTTCATGTATGGACGCAAAGCCGAGCCGCAAGGCAACGGCAAGGAGGCCATCGCAGATGAAAAAGGTCGAAGCAACAGGAAAGTCGGTGGAGGAAGCGGTAAGAAAAAGCCTCGTCACTCTCGGGGTAAGTGAGGACCGCGTTAAAGTAACCGTGCTCGAGCAGCCCAGCAAAGGGCTGTTCGGCCTGATCGGCGCCAAGGAAGCCCGCGTGCAGCTGGAACTGCTGCCGGACGGCATCGATCACGCGGTTGCTTTTCTTCAGGAAGTAACCGGCGCCATGCATTCGGCCGTGACGATCGAACGGGACGACGGCAGAGACGAAGTCTTGCTCAACTTGTCCGGCGCCAACCTGGGCATGCTGATCGGACGCAGAGGGCAAACGCTCGATGCGCTTCAGTATCTGACCAACATCGTCGCGAATCGTCATTCGGATCGTCATCTGCGCATCGTTCTCGATGCGGAACAGTTCCGCAAGAGACGGAGGGAGACGCTCGAAGCCTTATCCGATCGAATGGCGCTGCGCGCCGTGAAGACGAGGAAGGACATCATGCTCGAGCCGATGAGTTCCTCCGAACGGAAGGTCATCCATGCGAGACTCCAAGGCCATCCGCAAGTGCGCACCTACAGTCAAGGCGATGAACCGAACCGCTGCGTCGTCATTGCTATCAAGTGAATGAATGTCCAACGCAATGGCTTGCAGACGCAAGCGGACCATTGCGTTTTTTGTTTATGGCAGGGGTTGGGGATTTTATGAGCTTAACGCTAAATGAGGGAACGATATGAATGAAGATACGATAGCGGCGGTAGCGACGGCGCTCGGAGAAGGCAGCATTGCGGTAGTTCGGGTCAGCGGCGCGGAGGCGATCGGCAAGGTCGCGCCGCTGTTCAAGTCGCGAGAAGACCTGCGCGACGTGCCGACGCATACCGTGCATTATGGATGGATTCGCGATCCTGCGAGCGGGGACGTGCTTGATGAGGTGCTAGTTACCGTCATGAGGGGGCCGCGCTCGTTCACGGCGGAGGATATCGTCGAGATCAGCACCCATGGGGGCGTCGTCGCGGTCCAGTCGGTGTTGGAGCTGCTGTTGCGCAGCGGCATACGCATGGCCGAGCCTGGCGAGTTTACGAAGCGCGCCTTTCTGAACGGCCGGATCGATCTCGCTCAGGCGGAGGCGGTCATCGATCTGATCCGCTCGAAGTCCTCGAAGGCATTCCAAGTGGCGCGCAAGCAGGCAGAGGGGGCGCTGTCGAAGCGCCTTGCACCGCTTAAGGAGCAGTTGATCGAGCTGCTCGCGCATGTCGAGGTCAATATCGACTACCCCGAGCATGATGTCGCGGAGGTAACGGCCGGTGTCATCCGGGATCGCTGCGGCATCGTGCTTCAACAGGTGGAGACGCTGCTGAAGACGGCCGCGGAGGGGAAGATCTTGCGCGAGGGCATCGTGACGGCGATCGTGGGGCGTCCGAATGCGGGTAAGTCGTCGCTGCTGAACGCGCTCGTGAAGGAGAATCGGGCGATCGTCACCGACATTCCCGGCACGACGCGCGACATCGTCGAGGAATCGGTCACGCTGTCGGGCATTCCGCTGCGGCTGCTCGATACAGCCGGCATACGGGAGACGGAGGATGTCGTCGAACGGATCGGCGTGGAGCGCTCGCGCGGCGCACTGGGCGATGCGGATCTGATTCTGCTCGTGTTAAGCAGAAGCGATAAGCTTCACGAGGAAGAACGGCGGCTGCTGGAGGAGTTGAAGGACAGGCCGACGATCGTTATTCTGAACAAGTCGGACCTGGCGCCTCGTCTCGATGAGGGAGAGATACGCTCGCTCTATCCGGCGGAGCGGGTCGTCTCCCTGTCCGCCAAGGAAGGCATGGGCATGGACGATCTCGAACGGGCCGTCTCCAAGCTGTTTATGAGCGGCGGCATCGAGTCGGGGGATGCTACGTATGTTAGCAATGTACGGCACATCTCGTTATTGCATGCTGCGTCGCGCTCGCTGCAGGATGCGATCGACGGCGCGGAGCAGGGGCTGCCCGTCGATCTGATTCAGATCGACCTCGCAGCGGCTTGGGAGTCGCTCGGGGAGATCGTCGGCGACACAGCTTCGGAATCGCTGCTCGATCAAATATTTTCAAAATTTTGTTTGGGAAAATAAATATTTACAACTTATATAAAGGAGTGTATCCACAGTGGGATATCTAGCAGGCGAGTACGACGTCATCGTCGTCGGCGCCGGGCATGCAGGTGTGGAAGCAGCGCTGGCGGCTGCACGAATGGGCTGCGAGACGCTGCTGCTGACGATCAACTTGGACATGATCGCATTTATGCCTTGCAACCCTTCCGTTGGGGGACCGGCGAAGGGACACGTCGTTCGCGAGATCGATGCGCTTGGCGGCGAGATGGGACGCAACATCGACAAGACGTTTATTCAGATGCGGATGCTGAATACGGGTAAAGGGCCGGCCGTGCATGCGCTTCGCGCGCAAGCCGACAAGTTCTTGTACCAGCATGCGATGAAGGAGACGATCGAGCGGGAGGAGAAGCTGACGCTTCGTCAAGGGATGGCCGAAGAGCTGATCGTCGAAGACGGCGTATGCCGGGGCGTCGTCACGAAGACAGGTGCGGAATATCGCTCCAAGACTGTCGTCATCACGACTGGCACCTATTTGCGCGGCAAAGTCATTATGGGCGAGCTGATGTATGAGAGCGGCCCGAACAATCAACAGCCTTCGGTGAAGCTGTCCGAGTCGCTGCGTGAGAACGGGCTGAAGCTCGTACGCTTCAAGACGGGCACGCCGCCGCGCGTTCACAAGGATACGATCGACTTTTCGAAGACGGAGATTCAGCCGGGCGACGACAAGCCGAAGTATTTCTCCTATGAAACGGAATACTCGGAGCGTGCAGGTGAGCAGCTTCCTTGCTGGCTCACGTATACGTCCGAAGAGACGCACAAGATCATTAACGACAATCTCCACCGGGCACCGATGTTCTCCGGCGCGATCGAGGGGACGGGCCCGCGCTACTGTCCGTCGATCGAAGACAAGATCGTTCGTTTTGCCGACAAGCCGAAGCATCAGATCTTTCTGGAGCCTGAAGGGGCGAACACGAAGGAATATTATGTGCAAGGTCTGTCGACGAGCATGCCGGAGGACGTTCAGCTGCAAATTCTTCGGTCGATTCCCGGACTGGAGCAGGTGGAGATGATGCGTACCGGCTATGCGATCGAATATGATGCGGTCGTGCCGACGCAGCTGTGGCCCTCTCTAGAGACAAAGGTCATCTCCAACTTGTTCACCGCAGGTCAGATTAACGGCACGTCCGGCTATGAAGAAGCTGCGGGACAAGGCATTATGGCCGGCATTAACGCTGCGCGCAAAGCGCAGGATAAGGAACCGGTCATCATCGACCGTTCACAAGGATATATCGGCGTTATGATCGACGATCTCGTCACCAAAGGAACGAACGAGCCGTATCGTCTGCTCACGTCCCGCGCGGAATATCGTCTGCTTCTCCGTCACGACAACGCGGATCTGCGACTCACTCCGCTGGGCAAGGAGATCGGTCTCATTTCGGACGCACGGTTTGCTTTGTTCGAGGAAAAGAAGCAGAAGGTGGAGGCGGAGCTTGCGCGACTGAAGGAAGTCCGGATTCGGCCGGACGAAGCTACGCAAGCGCTATTGGCTTCGATCGATTCAGCAATGCTTCAAAATACGGTCGACGGCATCACGCTGCTTCGCCGCCCTGAAGTGACGTATGCGCATATCGAGAGCTTCTCGCCCTCTCCTGTAGCTTTGTCCGAAGATATGAAAGAACAGGTTGAGATTCAGGTCAAATACACGGGCTACATTGAAAAGCAGCTCGCGCAAGTAGAGAAGCTTGCGAAGATGGAGAAGAAGCGCATTCCCGACGACATCGACTACGGCGCGGTGCACGGCTTGGCGACCGAGGCCAAGCAAAAGCTGCATCAGATTCGTCCGCTTAATATCGGGCAGGCTTCGCGGATCTCCGGCGTGACACCGGCCGACTTGTCTATATTGCTCGTGCACCTGGAGCATTATAATCGCGTGACGGCGGCTAGGAGCAGCTAATGACGGACGAACTACAGCGTTGGTTTGCTGAGCGGGTCCAAGCCGACCTAGGCATTGAGCTGAGCGACGCTCAGCTCAATCAATATGAGACGTACTACCGCCTGCTTGTCGAGTGGAACGAAAAAATGAATCTCACGGGCATTACGGAGCGCGGCGCCGTTTATGAGAAACATTTTTACGACTCATTGACTTTGGGCGTTCTGCCCGAAGCGGTATCGGCACGCAGCATGGCGGACATCGGGGCGGGAGCCGGCTTCCCGTCCATTCCTTTTAAGATCGCATTTCCCCAACTGGAAGTAACGATCGTCGACTCATTGGCCAAGCGCATTCGATTTTTGCAAACGGTGGTCGATGAATTGAAACTGAACAGCGCTGTGCTCGTGCATGGAAGAGCGGAGGACATCGGTCGATTAGGGGATCATCGAGACCGGTACGACCTTGTGACTGCCCGTGCCGTCGCTCGGCTGGCAGGACTGAATGAGCTCTGCCTGCCTTTCGTCAAATCCGAAGGACACTTCGTTGCCATGAAGGGCACAGATCATGCAGTCGAGCTTGAAGAGAGCGCCAGAAGCATACGACTGCTGAATGCGAAGCTTAGATATACCCGGTCGCTTCAGCTGCCGCTAGAGCAATCCGAGCGTCAGCTTATCGTGATCGGGAAGCTTGGAAAGACGCCAAAAGAATATCCTCGCAAAGCGGGAATCCCACTTAAGCAGCCTCTGATTTAGATTCATGTTCCACGTGAAACAAATTCGCCATATTTTCGTGTTTCACGTGGAACAAATCAACCTCCAAAGCGAGGAAACTCTTTTCAAGAGAAGGATTCAGGCGTACAATAGAGAATATAAATAGTATTGCAAAATCGTCGTGCCGCATATGCGCCTCGGAGGCGTGAAATGGCGGCGCTTTTTTCGTCACTCAGAACCTCCGGCATGGTTCAATCCTTGCCTTTTCTCCATGCACAGAACACTTAGGATAGTCCGTTTCTGCATGCGAAAATCCTGTCTTCTAAGGTTCCTGTCGAATAGGGTGTAGATACGAGTCGTTTTATAGGCTGAACCAGACTCTATTCGTCTGTTGTTAGCGTGCTAGATGTGGAGCGAATTAGCGTTTACCGGAACCTCATTACAGATGAACGTGGTGGGATGGAAGACATGAGAGAACCGTTATCTCGTTTGTTCGGATTGTCCGAACGGAGCGGCCAGGAAGAAGTTCGGCAGATTGCCGTCGTGGATATCGTCCCGAGCCCCTATCAACCCAGGTCTGTCTTTGATGACGACCGGATCGACGAGCTATGTCAGACGATCAAGACACTTGGCATCATACAGCCGATCGTAGTCCGTGTCCGGGAAGGCAAATACGAGCTCATAGCGGGAGAACGCCGCTGGCGGGCGGTCACCAAGCTGGGGATGGAACAGATCCCGGCTATTGTAAGAGAAATTAATGATTCTCAAGCTGCCTCGATGGCGCTGATTGAAAATCTTCAACGCGAAGGCCTGACCTCAATTGAGGAAGCCGTCGCGTATCAGAAGCTAATCGATCTGCACCAGTTGACGCAAGAAAGTTTGGCTCAGCGATTAGGGAAAAGTCAGTCCACGATTGCCAACAAGATTCGGCTTCTTCAGCTGGGCGATAACGTTAAGCTTGCGCTGATGGAACGCAAAATTACGGAGCGTCATGCGCGCGCCATGCTGGCGCTGCCGACCGAAGAAGCGCAGGACAAGCTTTTGCAAGAGATCATCGATAAAGAGCTCAACGTGAAACAGACGGAAACGCGCGTCGCTTTTCTCCTTGAGGCGAGTAAACCTGCCAAATCCCGGCGCGTGTCCTTCTCCAAGGACATTCGGCTCGCTATCAATACAATACGGCAATCGGTCGATATGGTGACCGGATCGGGCATCCCGATCAAGTCGAGCGAGCGCGAACTGGACGATCATATCGAGATCGTCATTCAGATACCGAAGAAAAACAACAGCAATCCAAGCTAGTTGGGAGCTATGAGAATCCAGCAAGTTAGGCGGCTGACGATGAGGTGAACGGGTTGTCCAAAATTATTGCCATTGCCAATCAAAAGGGCGGTGTCGGCAAAACGACAACGGCTGTCAACCTTGGCGCATGTCTGTCCACGTTGGGGCGTAAAGTGCTCATCGTGGACATCGACGCTCAGGGAAATACGACAAGCGGTGTCGGTATCAATAAAGCCGATGTGGAATATTGCATCTATGATATCTTAATCAACGAGATCCACCCCAAACAGGCGATTGTCGATACGGCTCTGCCGAATCTAAAGCTCATTCCTGCGACGATTCAGCTCGCAGGCGCCGAGATCGAGCTGGTGCCGACCATCTCCCGTGAGGTTCGCCTCAAAAAGGCGCTGGCTATGGTACGCAATGAATTCGATTATATTTTGATCGATTGTCCGCCGTCTTTAGGCATTCTGACGATCAATTCGCTGACGGCATCCGATTCGGTCATCATTCCAATTCAGTGCGAGTACTACGCGCTCGAAGGATTGAGCCAGCTGCTCAATACGATTCGGCTCGTCCAAAAGCATCTGAACACTTCGCTTCAAATCGAAGGCGTTCTGCTGACGATGTTCGATGCCCGCACGAATCTCGGCATTCAAGTCATCGAAGAAGTGAAAAAGTACTTCCAACAAAAAGTCTATCAGACGGTTATCCCGCGCAACGTGCGTCTCAGCGAGGCGCCATCGCACGGACAATCGATCATCACATACGATCCCAGATCCAAAGGGGCCGAGGTTTATCTCGAGCTGGCGAAGGAAGTGATTACGTATGAGCAAGCGGCTAGGTAAAGGTCTGGATGCGCTGATCACGTCGCTCTCTATCAAGGAAGACGATAAGATCGTAGAGATTCCGTTGGCGCAGCTCCGCGCGAATCCCTATCAACCGCGCAAGACATTCGAAGAAGAAGCGATCAAGGAACTGGCGGAATCGATTCGCGAGCATGGCGTCATTCAGCCGATCATCGTTCGCACGGCACTCCGCGGCTTCGAGATCATTGCGGGTGAACGACGCTTCAGAGCATCGCAGCTCTTGGGCAATCCGACGATACCTGCAGTTGTTCGTGCTTATAGCGATCAACAGGTTATGGAGATCGCGTTGATCGAGAACGTACAGCGCGAGGACCTGAACGCGATTGAAGTGGCTATCGCCTATCAATCGATCATGAATCAGTTCGCTCTGACGCAAGAAGAGCTGTCGCTAAAGGTGGGCAAGTCCCGTTCTCACATTGCCAACTTCCTGCGATTGCTTGCACTGCCGGACGAGATTAAAGAACATGTTTCACGTGGAACATTGTCGATGGGTCACGCAAGAGCGTTGGCAGGGATTAAAGAAGACGCCAAACGTAAAGACCTGGCCAAGCAAACGTTGGCTAACAATTGGAGCGTCCGCGAGCTCGAGAATGCCGTACAGCAAATGGATGCAGTCGTTAAGGGCAAAACGGTAAAAGCGAAGGCTAAGAAGCGCGATCCTTATATCGAGGAAATCGAGGAGACGCTCCGAGAAAGGTTCCAGACGACGGTGCGAATCAAGCCAAACAAGGACAAGGGACGCATCGAGCTGGCTTACTTCAGCAAAGGGGACCTGGAGCGACTGCTGGAGATTCTGCAAGCGATCAAAGCATAAGATCTGCCATCCACGATCGAAGGCTCGTGGCGGAAGCGGAGAATAAAACGGCTTCGCGCTTGGAATGCCAAGAGCGGAGCCGTTTTCATTATCGATAGGCGAATGGAGGGAGCTGAAAATGACGGAAAGACCGTTGATCTATTTGGACAATGCGGCGACCTCCTGGCCGAAGCCTCCCGGCGTGATGGAAGCCATGGAGAAAGTGATGCGGGAGGCTGCGGCCAATCCGGGCCGAGGCAGTCACGAGATGGCCGTCAAGGCGAGCAGGGTGCTCTTCGAAGGTCGCAAGATGCTGGCGCGCTTGTTCAAGATTGCGAATCCGAACGATATCGCCTACATGCTTAATACGACCCATGCGTTGAACCAAGCGATTCAAGGGCTGCTGGCACCTGGCGATCACGTCATCACGACGGCAATGGAGCATAATTCCGTCAGGCGTCCCCTTGAGGCGCTAAAGCGTAAGCTGGGTATTCGAGTGACTTACTTGCCGGTTGGCAGGGACGGCATCCTGGATCCGTCCGATGTTCGGCAAGCGATCACGCCGGACACGAAGCTCGTAGCCGTCACGCATAGCTCCAATCTGCTTGGAACGATCGCGCCGATCGGGGATATCGGCGCCGTCACGCGAGCGGCCGGCGTGCCGCTGCTTGTCGATGCGGCGCAAAGCGCGGGCGTACTGGAGATCGACGTTGAAGCGATGAATATCGATCTGCTGGCTTTTCCGGGCCATAAGGGATTGATGGGTCCGCAAGGCACCGGAGGCTTGTACATCAATCCGGATCTCGAGCTCGAGCCGCTCATGCACGGAGGCACCGGAAGCCGCTCAGAATCGCCTGAGCAGCCTTCAACAAGACCGGACCGATATGAGGCAGGGACGCCCAATACGATCGGCATAGCCGGGCTTACGGAGGGCGTGCGGTTCGTCCTCAGCGAGACGGTGCAGCGCATCCATGCGAAGGAGCTGAGCCTGACCCGGGAGCTGATGGCGGGACTCTCCGAGATACCGGGCGTCCGCCTATTAGGTCCCGGTCCGGCGATCGAGCGTACGGCGATCGTCGCCTTCACGCTCGATGGCGTCGATCCGTCGGAGACGGCGTTTCTACTGGACCGCCAGTTCGGCATCGCCGTACGGTCCGGCTTCCATTGCACGCCGCTCGGACACGAGAGCGCAGGGACGACCGAGACGGGGGCAGTAAGAGCCAGCCCAGGATATTTTACACAGCAATCGGATATTGTATCGTTGGTACGGGCCGTCAAGGAAATCGGAGAAACGCTGCGGGCATAAGGTCCGCACAATGACGGACGGCGGCCCGTGATGCGGGCCGTCCGATCCGGAGAGCGGGGGAGCAATCGAACGTGAACGGAATGGGCGAGGATGCAAGCTTGGCGGCGCTCGGAGGCGCCGGCATACTGATTTTCATATTGTTCGTCTGGGTCATCATTTTAAGCGTCAAACTATCCAGGCTCGCAAGGGCTCACAAGCGCATGATCGGCGAGACCGGCGTGCCCAAGCTCGAGGATGTCCTGATGAAGGTTCACGACCGGATGGAGGACGTGCAAGCCAAGCAGGCGGTACAGGAAGCGACGATGGCCCATCAAGAAAAACGCCTAGCGGCACTCAAAGGGCGCGTAGGCGTTCATCGGTTCAACGCTTTTTCGGATCAAGGCGGCGAGATCAGCTTCGCTGTCGCGATCGTCAACGAACAAGAGGACGGCGTCGTCCTGACGGGCATCCACAGCCGAGAGCAGACCTTCCTGTATGCGAAGCCGCTCTCCAAAGGCGAATCGAGCTACCCGTTGACGCCTGAGGAGAAGGCTGCGATCAGTCAGGCAGGGCATAAGGCATAGAGACGCCTCGAATATTGCGAATGGAGGTGGAGATGCAGCCGGCGATGATGTCGGCCATCTTCACGACCAGATTGAGTCTCGTATTTTGAAGAACGAAATATTCCATAAAGCCGCCGACGTTCACGATGCCCGTCATATGAATATCGCCGACCGGCGGCAAGTCCTTGTTCACGCCGGCACCCGGACGAACGGGACCCGATGCGAGATGAATGCAGCCGACGCTGGCGACTTGTCCGAGGCAAGCGTCGATGGCGATGACGTAGGGCTGCTTGGAGTTTCTCATGATGGTGTAGAGCGTCTCGCTCAAATTCATCGCATGTACGGGTTCGTCCAACGTTCCGTAAAGGTCGAACATGCCCTGCGCATGCCTGGCCAGCGTCGTCCCTACGAGCGGACCCAGCGCGTCGCCGGTGGACCTGTCGGTGCCTACGCAGACGACGACGATCTGCCGGTCGGAGGGAAGATGAAGCAGCTCGCGCGTGAGCCGCTCGGACAGCCGTTGCATGACGGCAGGTTCGTTATAGGGTATTTTCAAAGAGAGCGCGGTGGCATCCGCCGCATAGCCGGCCCTTTTATCCCAAGCGCCATTCATTCGTCCGCTTCGCCTCCTCCATGGAATAGTAGTAGTATATGGACGAGAGGGCCAATTTATACTTGTTCGGATTGCTTGCTAGCAATCGAAGCAAGAAGAGGGAGAAGCCATGGATCCTATATTGATCGCGTTCGACTCGACGCAGCAGGCGCTGAGGGCCGAGATGCTGCTTGAATATGCCGAGGTAGAGATCGATATCCGGCCAACGCCGAAGGAGATCACCGCGGGCTGCGCGCTTTCGATTGAATTTCCGCAAGACGATTTGGTTGAGGTCAAACGGATTATCGCCGAAGAGAAGGTGGAAATTCGCGGCTTATTCAAGCCGGCGAATCCCGGCTACGTAAGAATCGACGAGTGAGGTGAATCGAGAATGTCCGGATATCCACAGCCTTATTTGCTGGTAGAGGCGGAGGAGGTCATTGAAAAAAATCTGACGCTATGGCAGCAATTTTTAGACGATATTTGGGATTCGTTAAGCGATACCCACATGTGGATGGGCGTGCTAAAGGTCGTGCTGCGGATTCTGGTTATCCTCATCGTCAGCCGGATCGTCCGCATCGTGATCAATCGCGTTGTGGACAACTTCATGAATCCCAGAGCGTCTAAAAGGCTTAAGCTCAGAACGAGAAGAGTTCAGACGGTAGGCAAGCTGCTTAAAAATACGGCGACCTATATCATTAACTTCATCGTGCTGCTGCTCGTGCTGAACGAGTTCAACATCAATCTCGCGCCGCTGCTTGCGGGAGCTGGCGTGATCGGGCTGGCGATCGGCTACGGCGCCCAGAGCCTGGTGAAGGACGTTATCACCGGATTTTTCGTTATCCTCGAGGATCACTTCTCCGTCGGCGATGTCATCGAAGTCGGAGGCAAGTTCAAAGGAACGGTCGAGATGATCGGGCTTCGCGCGACGCGAATTCGCAGCTGGACCGGCGAGGTATACATACTGCCGAACGGCAATATCTCCGATGTGACCAACTATTCGGTCAACAACGCGCTGGCCGTCGTGGACGTATCCGTAGCGGCGACTGAAAATCTCGATCATATGGCGGAAATCGTGAGGAGCGCGGCCGCGAAGTTCGAAGATACGAATATCGTGGGCAGGGCGGAGTTTCTCGGCATTCAGTCGATCACCGCGAGCGATGTCATCCTGCGGCTGACGGTGCTGTGCCGTCCTAACACGCAAGGGGCCGTATCCAGACATTTGAATGCGGAGGTTAAAAAGGCGTTCGAAGCTGCGGGCAATCCGCGCTATTATTCGATCGAGGCTATGGAGAGGGCGGGGAGCTAACGGATGGAGAGGAAGGAGTTCGGACTCGGGGACATCGTGCAGATGAAGAAGCCGCACCCTTGCGGCGCCAACGAGATGGAGATCATCCGGATGGGAATGGACATCCGGATCAAGTGCGTCAAGTGCAAGCACAGCATCCTGCTGCCGCGGGCGAAGTTCGAGAAAAGCATGAAAAAAATGCTGCAGGCCGCGCCGCGCGAGGAAGCCGAATTAGCCGAAAAAGAAACGGAATAACGCGCGCAAATTGATCGTAAAACAGGCTTGCAAGTTGTCCGGAACTGTGATACGATATTCCTTGCTGCGGAGAGGTACCCAAGTGGTCCAAGGGGGTTGACTCGAAATCATCTAGGCGTCGCAAGGCGTGCGTGGGTTCGAATCCCACCCTCTCCGCCATACATAAGCTATCAAGCGGTTCCCATCCGGGAGCCGCTTTTTTGCGACTTGTGACTAAAGAAGAGACCCGAATCCGCCATTCGGGTCTCTTCTTCACAATATAACGACCTTCAACGCCGTCTGAGCGGAATGACCTCAATCGAGCAGGCCGGGTCGATGTCGCGGGCGATCCGGGAGAGGGCGACGGCTTCGATACGGAACACGGGGTAGCCGAGCGTATCGCCGTGCGCCCACACGCGCTTTAGCTTGAGCTGCGCCGATACGGCCTCATGAATGTCGGCGGCCCGCCGGCTGGTCACGCATGCGATGCGGTTAAGGGATAAGCCGAGCGACGGGAAGCGAGAAGCCTGTTTGGAGATATCCATAGCTGTCCTCCTGATTCGGTGAGATGGAGATGCTCAATAATCGGGATGCGTTGGGATAAGACCGCTTCACTTGCTACGCAGCTTGATTGTCCGCCGAACGGTTCCATTTGAACACCTTTCCGAGCAGCTTGTGAATATGCTTGGATTCCTTGGTCAGCAACGGACCCAGAATCGCCAGAATAAGCACGTACAAGGCGGCGAAGGGCTGGAGGACGACGAGGAGCCCCCCGGCTTTGGCCATATTGGCCATAATGATGGAAAACTCCCCGCGCGCCACGATCGTCAAACCGACGTTGGAGGATGCTTTGCTCGACAGGCCGGCGCTGCGGCCCGCCAGAAGGCCGGCGGCATAGTTGCCGATCAAAGTGACGACGACGGCGCCCAAGGACAGCCACAGCGCATCTGCGAGCGTCAGCGGGTCGATCGTCAGGCCGAAGCTGAAGAAGAAGATCGCGCCGAAAAAATCGCGGAAAGGCAAAATGAAATGTTCGATCCGCTTGATATGATCGGTCTCCGCCAGCACCAGGCCGAACAGGAGGGCGCCGATCGCTTCGGCGACGTGGATCGTCTCGGAGAAGCCTGCCACGAGGAACAGGCCGCCGAAGACGATGAGGCCGAACAGTTCGTTCGAACGGACGCTGAGCGCTTTGTTCAGGAGCGGCACGCACTTGCGGCCGACGACCAGCATGAAGAGCATGAAGGCGAAGGCGATGCCGGCGGAGCCGAGGACGCCCCAGACCGAAGAGGAATCGCTCAGGACGAGGCCGGACAGGATCGAGATGTAGACGGCAAGGAAGACATCTTCGAACATAATGATGCCCAAGATGAGCTCTGTCTCCGCATTTGCCGTGCGTTTGAGATCGACGAGAACTTTAGCCACGATAGCGCTGGAGGAAATCGTCGTGATCCCCGCCATGACCAGCGTCTCCGCCAGCGGGAAGCCTGTCAAAAAGCCGTACGCAAGGCCCAGCGTGAAGTTGATCGCGATATAGATCGTGCCGCCGAACGCGATCGACTTGCCTGATCGAAGCAGCCGGCCGACGGAAAACTCCAGCCCGAGGTAGAACAGGAGAAACAGCACGCCGATTCTTCCCATGAACGAGATCAGCGAGGCGCTCTCGATGAAGCGAAAGTCGAGATGCCACAGTTTAAAAGAATGAGGCCCTACGGCCATGCCGATCAGGATATAAAACGGAATGACCGAAAAACGGAGCTTGGCGGAAATGAGTCCCGCAAGGGCGATCAATGCCACGGCCAAGCCGACTTCCAGCACGAGATGGTCCATATTAAGCCTCCCCGCCGGTCAGGATGCTTTTGAGCGCCTTCAGGTTTTCCCGTTCGCCCGCTGCGATCAGCATGGAATCCGCAGTCAGCACGAAGTCGGGGCCGGGCGTAATATGCTTGGCATGGTCTCTCTCGACGATCGCGAGCACCGTGGCGCCGGTGCGCCGGCGAATCTCAAGGTCGCCGATCGAGACGCCGACGCATGGACTGCGGGACTCCAGCTTGAACCACTCGATCACGAGGTCGCTTAGCGCGATCTCGATCGATTCGAGCATGCGCGGCTTAAAGGTCATGCCCCCGACGATGGCTGCGATCGAACGCGCCTCGTCGTCGTCGAGCGTGATCATGGAGATGCTGTCTTCAGGGTCGTCGTATTCGAAATGATAAAGCTCGCGACGGCCGTCGTCGTGTATGACGACGACGAGCCGGTCGCCGCTGCGCGTGAGGATTCGGTACTTCCGCCCGACGCCGGGCAGATCCGTCTCTCTGATATCCATGGACAACATCCTTTCTGCTTGCATAAGTTCCGACTCACAAAAGAGCCGCGGGAGAAGAAGCCACCGCTGTTTGCGGCAGACGAAGGGTACTGGATAAATGGCAAGTAGAACATCTAACGCGGGGGACGGACAGATCGAAATACACGCTGCCTCTGATCGAAGGCGCGAGCGATGCTGCCGGGTGGACGGATTAGGAGACGTACGTGGAGGAGAACTGAAGCGGCCGCAGCAGCAGTCTGCGCAGCAGAACGTGCACCGAGGCGATATGCGCGCGGTGATGGGTCGGAAGACGGTAAGGGAGCCTGGATAGGCGTAAAATTAAAGCATATAAGAGGAACAGCAGGGGAGTGCGCGGTCTTGGCTTGGGCGCCGCAGAATCGGGCGTGCGGGATTGAACGTGCGTATGGAACTCAGTGCCGCGAAGGCTTGCGGCCGCGGATTCGCCGACTGTAGATTCCAACGTAGGCGTGGGCGTCGAGAAGATCATGAATACGGCTAGCAGCAGCCAGGCGATCAGATCGCCGGCAGAGCGCGTCGGATTCATTTTAATCATCGGCAGCCCCCCTTTAGTTATAACTTAACCATAGTGTAGCACAGTTTAACCGTCGGTATCAAAAAGGAATCCGACTCGGTTGTCCGATGACCGACGGCAATCCGGGGGTAAAATGCAAATGACGAAAGACCCCTCGCGGGGTCTTCCGGGCGACGTTAATCGAAGCTGGACTTCCTGTCGTGCGTGACGTTGCCGGTTCATCCCGGCGCTTCGGCTCGTTGAAGGTTCGCTAACGCGATAACGTGTATTGCAAGACCATGTCTGCGACACAACCCCTCGCTTCCTACTCCGTCTTCGACGTTCCTCTTGCGGGTTGTTGCCTGCAAAGGTTCAACGGAACCAACACCTCTCTGTTCGTCGCCGGTAATTAGAATGTCCGGCATCGGGCAGCGTTATACGCGGTCTTTAAAATTGTTTGACTCTTTTCCATTTGCGATTGTGGTTGGTCGTCTCGGGGAAACGCTCGCCCTTCTCCAGCGTCACATGCTTGGGATCCTCGATGTTCATGTGAAAAGCGTCCTCGCCGACTTCCATGTAATGACCGCCGTTCGGCGCGCGGTCGCCCGGTTCGAACTGTGTCTGTTCGCCCATGATGATCACCTCCAGGCCTTAGTGTTGCGGGAAAAACCTTGCGGTATGCGGGCGAATGTGATAAATTATTCAGGTATGCGGTAAAAAGGCATACTCCTTGCTCCTCGGCCGCGGACAGGTTCTGCGGTATCGAATCGGGGGGCCAAAGACCAAAAGGAGGTAACGAAGATGCGCAACTACGAGTTGTTGTACATCATTCGTCCGGACGTGGACCAAGAGTCCGTTCAAGCTGTCACGGAGAAATTCCAGGGCACCATCGCGAACGGCGGCGAGCTCACGAAGCATGAGGTGCAGGGCAAGAAGCGCCTCGCTTACGAGATCAACAAGCACCGCGACGGGACGTATGTGCTGGTTCACTTCACGGCCGAGCCGGCTGTGGTCACCGAACTGGAACGCGTACTCAAGATCACCGACGAAGTCATTCGTCACATCGTCGTACGCGATGTCGCTTAAGGCAGTCGCTTAAGTCAGCACAATGCGCAATACCCGGCGGTTAACGCCGTTCAAGTCGTCACTCGCAGGAGGGGACCGAAGATGTTGAACCGTGTTATTCTGATCGGACGCTTAACCAAAGATCCCGAGCTTCGCTATACGCCTGCAGGCGTGGCCGTAGCCCAATTTACGCTGGCTGTAGACCGCCCGTTCTCCCGCGATTCCGGCGGGGGCGAACGCGAACGCGAGGCGGACTTCATTCCTGTCGTCACTTGGCGCCAACTGGCGGAGACGTGCGCGAACTACCTTCGGAAAGGCCGTCTGGCCGCCGTCGAGGGGCGCATTCAAGTGCGCAACTACGAGAATAACGAAGGTCGCCGCGTCTATGTCACCGAAGTCATCGCAGACAACGTACGCTTCCTCGAATCGCCGAACCGCGAAGGCGGATCGCAAGGACGGGACGAGTACGGCGGAGGCGGTAACGGTGGCGGCGGCAATAGCGGCGGAGGATACGGCGGTGGCGGCAATTACGGCGGAGGCAACTCCGGCGGCGGCCGCAGCTCCGGCTCCAGAGGCGGCAACAATCAATCGGATCCATTCGCGGACGACGGCAAGCCGATCGACATATCGGACGATGATTTGCCATTCTAAGACAGGGAAGGACGGTACTATAAATGAGCGAACAACAAGCACCAGCCGCTCGTGAAGAGCGCACGTATACGCCCCGCGAGAACCGCGGTCCGGGCGGAGGCGGCGACCGCGAACAACGCGAGCCCCGCAAGTTCCGTCGCGGACGCAACAAGCGCCGCAAAGTTTGCTACTTCACGGTGAACAAGATCACGCACGTCGACTACAAGGACCTGGACCTGCTTCGCAAGTTCATCTCCGAGCGCGGCAAGATTCTGCCTCGCCGTGTGACGGGCACGAAGGCCAAGTACCAACGCATGCTGACGGTCGCGATCAAGCGCTCCCGCCAAATGGCGCTGCTGCCTTACACCACCGACTGAGTCGGGTGACCGTACAGGCTGCGCTTGACGACAGCCAGGGCTATGTCCTCTACGAGGGCATAGCCTTTTAATTTGTTTGCTATAGATTACGATAAAAATCCCCGACCTCCGCAGATGCGGCAGAATCGGGGATTTGTTTGTTTTTGAATGTAAAATCCGCTGTATGGGTAAGGGAGTATTGACGTATACTGCATATGTAAATCGATGGTCGGACAATTATAGTTGTACGACATAGGGCCTAAATTTATGCCAAAAACAACAAAATCCTACAATACATTATAGGACAATAGACATAATCCGACAATAAGAATTAAAACAAACCTCTAAAAAGGCTAATTTTCTCCGCTTGCCACTCCCGCGATGCTCTCTTCCACAAAGTCGGTCGCTGACTTTTTCATTTGCTCGACCGTATGGAGATAGCGCTGGGTCGTATTAATATGCGTATGACCCAGCGTCTCTTGAACTTGCTGAAGAGAGGCGCCGCCAAGCAAGGCGAGTGTCGCGCTCGTATGCCTGAGCCAGTGCGGCGTAGGCGTTTTGCCGTGCAGCACCTTCGAGGCTTCCTTGATAATACGTTCAATATGCCGCGGGGAGACATCGAAAAGCCGCGAAGAAATCCCATCCGTCCGCATCCCTTTCGGCCCGGCTCTCATATAATCGGACAGATGCTTCCACAATTGGCTCGGCACCTTGATTTCTCTGTTCTTGCCGCCCTTTCCCGCGATAATGTTAAGCCAGACCGTCGTCTCGGACGGATTGAAGTGAAAGTGAGAATGGCGAATGGCCGCCAGCTCGGAAACCCGCAGCCCAAGCGTAGCCAGGCAGAGACCGATCAAGTAATTGCGGATACTCTGGGCACGGAGCGCATGCAGCAGCATTTGAAGCTCTTCAAGCGTTAGAAAATGACGGGCGCTCGTTACCTTAACGGACGGAAGCTTCACAGACGAGGTCGGATTTTTTAGAAACACGCCGATATTGGGATCGCTGCCCCACTTGTAGAGTGACTTTAAGGGCGCGATCAACGCGGCGACGCTGGCCGCCGATAACGGTTTTTTCGTTCGATTCAACGTTCCCCGGGTCAGGCCCAGTTTAAACATTTCAATTTCCCTCCAAGTAACCTTGGACAACGAAGTTTCGCCTAAAAATTCCCGGAATTGTTGAATCGCTCTGCGATAATTCCGCTGCGTGTGGACCGATTTTTCGAATAGAGACAAGAAAATATCGACAACAGTGTCGTCATCCATCGTGTTCATGCCCGCCGATTCTTCTTCGATCAAGGTCGCTGAAGGGTATTCCACTGAACTTAGCCTGCCTTTCCTGGGTCGTACAACTATAATTGTCCGACATTTGTATCGTTCGAATAAACAAAACGGAAGGAGAATCGCGGTAACGATTATTCTTTTTTATTTCAACGGCATATTTGCCCAAAAAATTTAAATTTGGAGGCCACATGCGCAATAGCATCCCTATGCTGAACAAGCTGGTGCCAGAGCCCGGCATGACGATGAATTGGCTGGAAACGTTGCGGGACAAGCACATCGATACGTATAGACACAGTCTAAGGGTGGCATGGCTGGCGGAAAAATTAACTTTGAAGCTGCCTATCAATGAGGCGGAAAGGCAGGAAATCGTGAGCGGATGCCTGCTGCACGATATCGGCAAATTGGTCATTCCCAACGAAATTCTGGATTCTATCAAGCCGCTCACGAACAAGGAGTGGGGGCTGATCAAGGAGCATCCTCAGTTGGGAGCATACCTGCTGCGGAATGAGAATATCGGTCTGACCACGATGAACGTCATCCGTCATCACCACGAGAGAGGGGACGGGACAGGCTATCCATCGATGTTAAAAGGAGATGATATCCCCTACGGCGCGAGGGTGTGCAGCGTGCTGGATGCGTTCGACAGCATGGTCGTCGACCGTCCCTATCGCAAAGGGAAGCCGATCGAGGAGGCCATCGCCGAGCTGTTCGCCCATACAGGGGCCCAGTTCAGCTTGCCGATCGTCGAATGCTTCGCATCGATGGCCGATCAAATTCGCATTTTCTATGCGAGGCCTGTGCGAAGCGAAGCCGGCGACCAGGGGATCGTTAATCCATCATGCAAAGCGAGCGGGAGCAGTTCGTAGAATATCCGATGCCGGCGGATCGATCCGGCGCCGCTGGCGGCTGCGTCCTTGGAGACACTTCTAAAGGCATGGTATAATGGGGTGGATTCGAATCGCAACGCGCTAGAGGAGAGGAACAAATGAATATCGCGTTTTTCCTCCTGCCGAAGCAGGAGGTCGTATGCCTGCCTTCGAACGCCACGCTGCGTCAGACGCTCGAGCGGATGGAGCGCCATCGGTATACGGCCGTACCCGTGCTCGGCGAGGACGGGAAGTACGTCGGGACCGTTACGGAAGGCGATTTGTTGTGGTATCTCAAAAATCGCGAAGGGCTATCATTCGAGCAAACAGCTCGCATTCCATTATCTGAAGTGCCTCTGCGTACGACGAACAAGCCGGTCCGGATCGATGCCAATATGGAGGATCTCATCTCGCTTGCCAAAGGCCAGAACTTCGTACCGGTCGTGGACGACACCAGCGCGTTCATTGGCATCGTTCGTCGCAGCGATATCATCGACTATTGCGCCGGTTCGTTGATCGGACACGGCACGGATGATAAGAAGGTAAAACGGGAAGCTTAAAGATGGTAAAGGATGGCACCGCCGGGGCGAGCGCCGTTCGAAGCTATCTTGGAGGCATCCCGCATGAATAAAAAGAAACGATGGAAAGCGATCGGCTATCCGATCGCGGTCCTCGCGGCAGCCGCGATCGCTGCCGTGGCTGTGAGAGGAAGCGGCAGTCCGTTCGGGTATCCGGCACGGGACGCCGCTTCTTTGAGTCGTCCGGAAAAAGCAGCGCCGGCGGCAGGGAGCGCAGGGACGACTTTGGCCGCCAGGGCGATGCCCGCATCGGCGTTAGACGAGCCATCCGAGGCGGAGCTGGCTCGCGTCTATGACATCGTCATCGCGGGCGGCCGGGTGATCAACCCGGAGACGGGCCTTGATCGCAAGGGCGTCAACGTCGCCGTCCAAGACGGCCGCATCGCGCTTGTGACGGCGCGTCCGGTCAAAGGGCGGCGCACGATCGACGCGAGCGGGCTCGTCGTCGCGCCGGGCTTTATCGACAATCTGTCCTATGACCCGAACCCGCTCGGCGTCTGGAACAAGATCGCCGACGGCGTCACGGCCAACATCGCCATGCACGGCGGCACGGACGCGCCTCGCAAGTGGTACCCGTATTACGAGCGCGCGGAGACGCCGCTCCACTACGGCGCCTCCTTCTTCTATACGAAGGCGCGCAACAAGCAGGGCATCGGCCTCTACACGCCGGCGACCGCCGCGCAGACCCGGCGCCTTGCGGCCGAGGCGGAGCAGGCGCTGCAGGACGGCGTACTCGGCATCTCGTTCAGCCTCGAGTACGTGCCGGGCATCGGCGCCGACGAAGTGCTGCCGCTTATGCGGCTCGCTTACAAGTACAACGTGCCGGTCTATTTTCACGCCAGATACTCCGACATGACCGAGCCGGGTACCAACATCGACGCGATGAACGAGATCATCGGCTATGCGCGGGAGACAGGCGCCTCCGTCCACGTCGACCATATCAACAGCACGGGCGGTACCTTCTCCATGAAGCAATCGCTGGACATGCTCGCGAAGGCGCGCGCGGAGGGGCTCGACATCACCGCTTGCACGTATCCCTACGACTATTGGGGAACGTATCTCAATTCGGCGCGGTTCGACAAGGGCTGGCAGGAACGCTTCAGAATTACCTACAAGGACCTGCAGATCGCGGGCACATCGGAGCGGCTGACGGAGACGACGTTCGGCACGTTCAAAAAGGAAGGAAAGCTCGCGGTCGCCTACGCCATCCCCGAGCAGGATATCGAGGACTCGCTGGCCGCGCCCTTCGTCATGATCGGCAGCGATGCCATCCTGGAGCCGGGCAACAACAATCATCCCCGCGCGTCGGGCACATTCGCCCGCACCGTCGGCTTGTACGTGCGCGAGCATCGCGCGCTCTCGCTCATGGACGCCGTGGCGAAAATGTCGCTGATGCCCGCCAAGCGCCTGGAGCGGCAAGCGCCGGCGCTGCGGAAAAAGGGGCGCATCGCGCGCGGCATGGATGCGGACATCGTCATTTTCGACTACGCGAAGATCGGGGACCGGTCCACGGTCGAGCGGCCGGAGCTGCCCTCGGCGGGCATCCGCTACGTGCTGATCGGCGGCCGGATCGCGCTGGACGGCCAAGGGCTGCACAAGAACGTGCGCGCCGGCGAGCCGATCCGCAGCGCGTTCGTCCGCGTGCCGGCAAGGGGAGCGGGCGTGCTCGAGCTGGCAGCGTCGTCGACACGTACCTCCTCGGTGCCGGCGCTATCCTATCGCGGCGAAGCGTACGCGGACGTGCGCGCACTGGAGGCGCTGGGCTACGCGCTGAGCTGGGACGCGCGATCGCATACGTTCGTGGCGCAGGCGGTCGCGGGGCACGGGCTTGGCGAAGGGCCTGCCGTGGCGGACCTGGCCGCGAGCTCGCGCGGCGCAGAACCGGAGGGAGCGACCGGCGAGGCGCCGGGACCGGGCGAATTGATGCTGGAGCGCGGGCACCGGCTCGCATGGCCGGGCGGAGAGGCCGAGCTGCTGTCGATCGGCCGGCGGGATTTCGTGCCGCTGGCGGTGCTGAAGCGGCTCGGCATGGATGTTCGCGCGAGCGGGCCGGATGTGTGGACCGCGGTCAGCGCTGGATAGCGGGGCGCTTCGCAGGCACGCCCTGATTTGCTTCGGGCAACCGCAATCTATAAAGCTGCATCGGAGATCGAACCGGTGCGGCTTTTCGATTTTCGCAAAGGTGTAGGGTGAGGGCAACGAAGGGATTAACTGGGGTCGGGAGCCGCCGGCGCGAAGCGATGGACTAGCAAATGCCATTGTTGGAGCGGCGAGTTTATGTGCTATAATGATGGATACAGCTTTAGCGCAATAGCGATATTCCGCATGCGGCAGCCGTCAGACAGGGATTTTTTCGGAGGAGGGACATGATTTGTCTTCTGTCGATCAGAATCTGGATGTCGCCGGGCGAGCCCGGTCTATCGAGTGGCTTAAGAGCGAGGTACTGGACCAGGTGTCCCGCCTGTTCAAGGCCATGTGGGAAGGCAGCACTGCGCGTATCACCGACAGCCTGTCCGGGCTCATCGCGAGCGCTTACATCCTTGGCCGCCGACTGGGCGTCTCCTACCGCGATCTCGACAAGGCGGTCGAAGACAAGCTTAGCCGCCTGAAGCAGGAGGGACATCAGCTGGAGGATCAGTACCGCGACCTCTCGGCGCTGGAAGAACACATTCGCAAGAGGTGAAAACTCGTTGAACACGGCCTTGAAGTCGCTGGCCTGGAGTGCCGTGGCGCTGCTGATGCTGCTTAGCGTCGCTACCCCGTTGAGCGGTATTACGATATTTCTGTTGATGACGCCGATGGTCGTGCTCTACACGATGCTGCGGCCCGTTTCGTTTGCCGTCCATATCGCTTGCATCGCCGTGCTGGCCTTCCTTATCATGGGCAGTTCGGGGGCGCTGGCGCTTACGTTCGGATTTTTCTTTCTCGTGCCTTCGATCGTCATGGGGCATTTATACAAAAAGCGGGTGGCTGCCAAGACTGTCGTCACGGTTGGCTTCATCATCCTGCTCGCGCAGCTGGTGACGGAGCTGACGCTGTTCTCGATCCAGTACGACATCGACTTCACCGCGCAGCTCGCGTCCTTCCTGGATGAGCGCATCCAGGAGCTCCAGGCCAGCGACATGCTGACGGGGGACTGGACGGGCACCGCGCAGGCATTCGGCGAGGCCGTCGTGCGCCTGCTGCCGATGCTGCTCATGCTCTGCTCGTTTTTGCTGGCGATCATTACGCACGGCATCTCCCGCAAGGTGCTTGCCTGGTCCGGCATCGTCGTACCGGCGCTGACGCCGATGCGCGGCTGGATGCTGCCCAAGAGCACGGTGCTGCTGTACGTGATCGTCTGGATTATTCAGTTCTCCATGCCCGCGAACAGTGCCAACTTCTGGGCGGTGGCGTCGGACAATGCGGTGCCCGTGCTGGACTTTCTGTTCCGCATTCAGGCGCTGGCGTTTTTCTTTTACCTGGCGCATCAGAAGAAGTGGTCGAACGTCGTTCCCGTTCTGATCGCAATTCCGTTGTTTCTCATTCAACCGTTGTATTTGATCGGTCTGCTGGATACGGCGTTTCCGCTGCGCCGATATTTCGACAAGAAGTAGGGGAGCGAAGCCACAATGCCCAAATTTCTCGTTCAGCGGTGGCACGGCATGCACAATGTCTGGGCGCTCGCTCTCATCTTCTTGCTCACGGCAGCGCTGACCTGGTTCTACTGGCCGCTCGGGATCGTTGCGCTGGTGGCGGGGGGCGCCGTCGGCGTCTTCTCGCTGGTTGCGGAGCGGGCCTTTCGCAAGGAATGGAACGACTACGTGCTGACGCTGTCCTCCCGCATCCGGGGCGTCGGCACGGAGGTCGTCGGCGGGCTGCCCTTCGGCATCATTCTTTATAACGAAGACCGCGAGGTCGAATGGCACAACGGCTTCATATCCGGCATCGTGGAGCGGACGTCCGCCGTCGGCGCGCCGCTGTCCGAGCTGTTCCCCGGCATCCAGCAAGCCAAGGAGAAGGACAAGACGCTGGGCCGGTGGGAGACGACGCTGAACGGCCGCGTGTATGAGCTGCTGTTCCGCCCGACGGAGCGCATGCTGTTCGTCACGGACGTGACCGATCACTGGACGCTGTCGAAGCGATACGAGGACGAGAAGCTCGCCATCGGCATCGTGATGATGGACAATCTCGAAGAAGTCGCGCAGGGGATGGACGAACAGCAGCGGGCGCTCATGCTGTCCAAGGTGACGGGCGAGATCAACGAATGGGCGCAGAAGTACGGCTTGTTCCTGCGGCGGCTGTCGTCAGACAAGTATATGGTCATCGCGAATCAGGCGGCGCTCAAGCAGCTGGAGCAATCGAGGTTCGAGCTCCTCGACGAGGTGCGCGAGATCACGATGAACTTGAAGCTGCCGATGACGCTGTCGATCGGCTTCGCTTCGGGCGCGGACAATATCGCGGAGCTCGGCCAGCTGGCGCAGGGCAGCCTTGATATTGCGCTCGGCCGCGGCGGCGACCAGGCGGTGGTCAAGTTCGGCCAGCGGCAGAGCTTCTACGGCGGCAAGAGCAACGCCGTGGAGAAGCGCACCCGCGTGCGCGCGCGCGTCATCTCGCACGCGTTGCGCGATCTGATGAAGGAGAGCGACCATATCATCATCATGGGCCACCGGATGCCCGATATGGACTCGATCGGCGCGGCCATCGGGGTGCTCAAGGCGGCGCAGCACGTCGGTAAGGAAGCCTTCATCGTGCTTGAAGGCGTGAACCCCGCGATCCAGCGGATGATGCATATGCTCAAGGAAGACGAAAAGCTGATCCGCCGCTTCATCACGCCCGAGCAAGCGTCGCAGCTCACCGGCAAGCGCTCGCTGGCGGTCGTCGTCGACACCCACCGGGCGTCGATGGTCGCCGAGCCCAAGCTGCTCCAGCAGACGGACCGGATCGTCATCGTCGACCACCACCGGCGCAGCGAGGAGTTCATCGAGGATGCCGTGCTCGTCTACATGGAGCCGTACGCCTCCTCGACCTGCGAGCTGGTCACCGAGCTGCTCCAATACATTCACGAGCGGGTCGTGCTCGACGTGCGCGAAGCGACGGCGCTGCTCGCCGGCATCACGGTCGATACCAAGAGCTTCGCGATGCGCACCGGCTCCCGGACGTTCGAGGCGGCATCGTTCCTCCGGCGCAACGGCGCCGACCCTGCACTCATACAGAAGATGCTCAAGGAAGACTTGGAGGAGTACATCAAAAAAGCGGAGATCATCCGCAACGCCGAGACGTACTTCGACTATATCGCGATCGCGGTCGCCGATCCCGCAAAGCCCGTGCCGCAGCTGCTCATTGCACAGTCGGCGGATACGCTGCTCAATATGACGGGCATCAAGGCGTCGTTCGTCATCGCGCAGCGTCCGGACGGCACGGTCGGCGTCAGCGCCCGGTCGCTTGGCCAGATGAACGTGCAGGTCGTCATGGAGCGTCTCGGCGGCGGCGGCCACCTGACGAACGCGGCTTGCCAGGCGCAAGGCACCGTCCAGGAAGTCGCGGCGAAGCTTATGAAAGTGCTCAACGATATTAACGGGGAAGAGGGTCTTTTCGAATGAAAGTAATTTTCCTGCAGGACGTCAAGGGTCAAGGCAAGAAGGGCCAGGTGAAGGAAGTATCGGAAGGCTACGCGCGCAACTTCCTGCTGCCCAAGGGTTATGTGCAAATCGCGACTGACGGCGCCAAGAAGACGCTCGATCAGATCCAAGCGTCCGTCGACAAGAAAAAGGCACAGGAGAAAGAAGACGCCAAGGCGCTTGCGGCCAAGCTCGGCGAGATGACCGTCGTCATCAAGGCGAAGGCCGGCGAAGGCGGCCGCCTGTTCGGCGCCATCACGAGCAAGCAGATCGCCGAAGCGCTCGAGAAGCAGAAGATCACGGTCGACAAGCGCAAGATCGAGCTCGACGAACCGATCCGCACGCTCGGCGTCACCCAGGTGCCGCTCAAGCTGTACCCGGACGTCAAGGGTACGCTGAACGTGCAGGTCACGGAGGAGTGACGGCATGAGCGAACGCGGCGATCAATTGACGTTCGATCGCGTACCGCCTCAGAACCTCGAAGCGGAGCAGGCGGTACTCGGCGCGATCCTGCTCGAATCCGAAGCGCTCATCACGGCGATGGAGCGGCTGAACACCGAAGACTTCTACAGCGTCGCCCATCAACGCATCTTCGAGGCGATGGTCGACCTGAACGAAGACAATCAGCCGATGGACCTCATCACCATTACGGCGACGCTGCGCGACCGCGGCCAGCTGGAAGAAGTCGGCAGCGTCTCGTACCTCGCCAAGCTGGCGAGCGCCGTGCCGACGGCCGCGAACGTCGACTACTACGCGCAGATCGTCGAAGAGAAGGCGATGCTGCGCCGGCTCATCCGCACGGCGACGCAGATCGTCTCCAGCGGCTATGCCTCCGAGGACGACGTCGGCGCGCTGCTTAACGACGCCGAGGCGCGTATCATGGAGCTGTCCAACCGCCGCGCGGCGCACGGCTTCATCAGCATCCGCGACGTGCTCATGGACGTGTTCGAGCGGGTCGAGTTCCTCTTCAATCACAAGGGCGGCACGACCGGCATCCCGAGCGGCTTCATCGACCTGGACAAGATGACGTCGGGCTTCCAGCGCAACGACCTGATCATCGTGGCCGCCCGTCCTTCGGTCGGGAAGACCGCCTTCGCGCTCAATATCGCCCAGAACGTGGCGGTGCGTGCGCAGGAGACGGTCGCGATCTTCAGTCTCGAGATGTCGGCCGCGCAGCTCGTCCAGCGGATGATCTGCGCGGAGTCCAATGTGGACGCGGGCCGTATGCGGACCGGCTTCCTTGAAGGCGACGACTGGGAAAAGCTCTCGATGGCGATCGGCTCGCTGTCCGAGGCGCAAGTGTATATCGATGATACGCCGGGCATTACCGTAGCAGAGCTGCGGGCGAAGTGCCGCCGTCTCAAGAAGGAGAAGGGGCTCGGCATGATCCTGATCGACTACCTTCAGCTGATCCAGGGCCGCGGCAAAGCCGGGGAGAACCGGCAGCAGGAGGTCTCCGAGATCTCGCGTACGCTTAAGCAGATCGCGCGTGAGCTCGAGGTGCCGGTCATCGCGCTGTCGCAGCTGTCGCGGGGCGTCGAGCAGCGGCAGGACAAGCGGCCGATGATGTCCGACCTTCGGGAGTCCGGCTCGATCGAGCAGGACGCCGACATCGTCGCATTCCTGTACCGGGACGATTATTACAACCACGATACCGAGAAAAAGAACATCATCGAGATCATCATCGCCAAGCAGCGTAACGGACCCGTCGGCACCGTAGAGCTCGTCTTCCTGAAGAACTTCAACAAGTTCGTCAGTCTGGACCGGGCGCACGGGGAAGCGATGGTCGGCAGCGCTTCCTAATGACGATTAACCGAACATTTCCGAACGATCGAGAATCCCTTTTCCCGATCGTTCGGTTTTTTTATTTGACTTGAACGCTTTAGCTTGCTAAACTAGACAATGCCGCGATAGCGGCCATTTGCCGTCCATCGGGGGAGAGGTCTCTTCCCGGTGCGTTGTCGCGTGCGCTTAAACTTAGCGCCCCCGGCATCCTCGCATCCGTGCGGGCGGCACTTATCATGCCGGCTGGCCAAGCGCCGATACGCCGGATGGAGGGATTGCATTGTCTACAGTAGTTGTTGTAGGGACGCAGTGGGGAGACGAAGGCAAAGGCAAGATCACGGACTTCCTGGCGGAAAAGGCAGACGTCGTCGCCCGCTATCAGGGAGGCAACAATGCCGGACATACGATCCTCATTCAGAACAAAAAGTATAAGCTGACCATGATTCCTTCGGGCATTTTCAACGAGAACAAGGTATGCGTCATCGGCAACGGCATGGTCATCAACCCGGCCGCGCTGGTGGAGGAGCTCCAATATATCCGCGACAACGGCTTCAGCACGGACAACCTGCGCATCAGCGACCGCGCGCACGTCATCATGCCGTACCATCTCGTCCTAGACGGCCTCGAAGAAGACCGCAAGGCGGACAACAAGATCGGCACGACGCGCAAGGGCATCGGTCCGTGCTACATGGACAAGGCTGCGCGCAACGGCATTCGCATCGCCGACCTGATGGATGCCGAAGAGTTCACGCTCAAGACGCGTCGTCTCGTCGAGGAGAAGAACCAGGTCATCGAGCAAATGTACGGCGGCGACAAGCTCGACGCCGAGCAGATCATCGCCGATTATCTCAAGCTCGCCGAAGAGCTCCGTCCGCTCGTGACCGACACGTCCGTCGTCCTGAACGATGCCATCGATGCCGGTCAGAAGGTGCTGTTCGAAGGTGCGCAAGGTGTCATGCTCGACATCGACCAAGGCACGTATCCGTTCGTGACGAGCTCTAATCCGTCCGCGGGCGGCGTCTGCATCGGCTCCGGCGTCGGCCCGTCCAAGATCCAGCAGGTCATCGGCGTCGCCAAGGCGTACACGACCCGCGTCGGAGACGGTCCGTTCCCGACCGAGCTGCATAACGATCTCGGCCAGTGGATCCGCGACAAGGGCCACGAATACGGCACCGTCACCGGTCGCCCGCGCCGCGTCGGCTGGTTCGACAGCGTCGTCGTCCGTCACGCCCGCCGCGTGAGCGGCATCACCGGCCTGTCGCTGAACTCGCTCGACGTGCTGAGCGGCCTGGAGACGGTGAAGATCTGCACCGCCTACAACTACCGCGGCCAGCTCATCGAGCACTATCCGGCCAACCTCAAGATGCTCGCCGAGTGCGAAGCCGTCTACGAGGAGCTCCCGGGCTGGAGCGAAGATATCACCGGCGCCAAGACGCTCGAGGATCTGCCTGAGAATACCCGCCGCTACGTGCAGCGCGTCTCCGAGCTGACCGGCATCCCGATCGCGATCTTCTCCGTCGGCCGCAACCGCGAGCAGACGAACCAGGTCGCCGAGATTTACGTTTAATCGTCAGCCCCAATCTTCATAACTCGTCTCCTATCAGAGCTCTCTCGCCGACCCTTGCGGAACGGCGGGAGAGCTTTTTGATTGGCGGAAAAAAGGTGTGCATGTAAATTCCTGTAACTGTATAATGTGTACTAGTTAAAGTGGTACACCTGAAGGAGTTGACCGCTTGGCCTATGATACGCATCGATGAGAGAAGTCCGACGCCGATCTACGAACAGATCGTGGAGCGCATCAAAGCGCTGGTCGCAAAAGGCGCCCTGGCGGAAGGCGATCGTATCCCTTCGGTACGGGAGCTGTCGGCGACGCTGCTCGTCAATCACAACACGGTGGCCAAGTCGTATCAAGAGCTCGAACGCCAAGGCGTTATTGTGTCGCTGCGGGGCAAGGGCGCATTCGTGGCCAAGGCTGCGGAGGAGCCGGGCATGGAGCGGGAGCGCTTGCTGCGTCTAAGGAATGAACTGCGCCGAATCGCGGTCGAGGCGCATCACTTGGGCATCGGAAGCGAGAGGCTGCAGGCCTGGCTGCAGGAAGCAATCAGGGAATACGGGAGGGATCGGGATGCTGGAAGCATGCCATCTGCGCAAGAAGATTGACGACAGGCCGGTGCTATCGAACGTCAGCTTTGAGCTCGGGGGAGGCCGGGTAGCCGGCTTGATCGGTCGGAACGGGGCGGGCAAAACGACGCTTCTCAAGGTGATGTCGGGCATCCTTGATCCCGACGGCGGAGAGGTGCTGTTCGAAGGGCGATCCGTCCATCAGGAACCGGAGGTCAAGCGAGAACTGGTGTTCATTCCGGATACGCCGGAGGCTTGGTTCGGGTACACGGGATGGGGGGCCGCATACATGTTCGGTCAGATTTATCCCCGCTTCGACCCCTTGTACTTCAAAGAGACGATGATAAGGTTCGGCCTGCCGCTCGATCGCAACATTCGTCATTTCTCCAAAGGCATGCGGATGATGTTCAGCACCGCGCTGGGCTTGTCTACGCGTGCGAAGCTCGTGCTGCTGGACGAGCCGACCAACGGCATCGATCCGATTGCAAAAAAACAGGTGCTCACCCTGCTCATGGAGGCGTCGGCGGACGGTATGTCGCTTATTGTCTCGTCACATCTGCTGGAGGAGCTGGAGCGGATGACCGATACGATTCTGCTTATGAGATCGGGCAGCGTGGAGACGCATGCCTCGGAGGGCGTCGCCGACGGCATCGTGTCGAAGCTGCAGGTTGTCTTCCAGGGCGAGGCGCCCGAAGCGTGGCTGCGATCGCCCGACGTGCGGGTGCTCGACCATATCGGACGCGTCTATACGCTGCTGTTGAACGGCGCTCCCGGCAGTGTCGCGGTCGCCGAGTTGGAGGCGATGAATCCGCTGCTGGTTGAGCCACTGGCCGTGCGGCTCGAAGATTTGTACGTGTGGAAGCTTGGAGGCGAACCGAATGAGGATTAAAGCGAATGCCTGGCTTCATAGCATGCGGCCGCTCTTCGGCAGAGAATATGCGCAAGCGTGGCTATTCATCTTTGCGGTGCCGATCGTACACTTTCTGACGCTGGGATTGCAGCGCATGAACCGCTGGTCATGGAGCGTGGATACGCCCCGAATGGTGAAGGTCTCGGTGCAGAATGGTCACAGTGTATACAGCTATATTTACAACTATGGCATTCACGAAGTGGCAGGACGATTTTGGCTGTTGCTGGCCGCCTTCGTGCTAGCGCTCGTACAGCTCGGCGTGGAGCGTCGCAACGGATCGCAGGAGCTGCTGTTCTCTCTCCCGTACGCGCGCGGCCGCATCTTTTTAGCCAAGTGGCTCCTCGGCGCTGCATTGTTCGGAGGCTCGCTTCTGCTCAATACGCTGATTGACGCCATCGTCGTGGCTGCCTCGCCCGCTTCGCACTACTGGCGTCTCGAATACTTTTCCGTTCAGTTCGGCTATTCGTTGCTTGTCGTGTTGGCCGGCTACTCGTTTGCGCTCCTCATCGGAGCGTTTACGGGAAGTGTCGCATCACAGACGATTTTAACCTGGGCGTTGGTCGCGTTTCCGAGCATATTCATCGAACTGTTCGACTTTTCGTTGCAGGCGCACGGAATCTTTATGTCTCGACAAGGCGGGTCCGAAACCTATTCGCCGCTCATGTGGGGGGATCTTCTGCGGGCATGGTTTAACTTTTTTAGTTATACGTCCGTGCGGTACGAGGCGATCATATGGTCTCAAGCACAGTCGTTGCTGGTCATCATCATCGCGAGCTTTGCCGGGGGCCTCTTTGCTTACAAGCGCAATCCGACGGAGAATAACGGCAAGCTGATGTTGTTTAAAAGGGGTGAGTCGGTATTGCGGTGGGGCTTCATCCTCTACGTTTCCATGTTGGCGGGCACGCTCGGTATGACATGGGTCGGCCTTAGCGCGGGCGACCGGGTCGGCTATGACATCGGCTTCGTCGTCGGCTGCGTGTTGAGCATATGGATCATTCGCGCGCTGCTGCGAATGCGATTCAAATACTAGGCAGATGCGCGGAGGACGCTATATCACCGAATACTCGATTTTACGCTTTTGAACGATATCCCCTTCGGTCAGGATACGGGTTTCCGTAGCTGGGCGCAGGGGATTTTTTGAATGACGGGCGATCGGCGTAGGTACGTTCGGTGGTACAGACGGTGGGTCCCTGGTTGAAGGGGATACTGTTAAAAGGTGCGAGAAACCCTGTTCCTGATCGAGGGGGATACCGTTCAAACGCTGCAAAGGGGCTGTTCCTGACCGAAGGGGATACCGTTCAAACGCTGCAAGGGGGCAGTTCCTGACCGAAGGGGATACGGTTTAAACGCGTTGCCTCGCTATTATTTGTCCCCGACGGAATGCCTGTCCCGCGTGTTGCCCATACTGATGCTATGAAACTTCATAGAGTAGGAGGGCGCATCATGTGGAAGTGGTTCGGCTGGGCGGGACAATTGATCGGGGCGGCGCTGCTCGTCAGTTTCCTGAGCATATGGACGACGGGCTATATCGTGACGAGCTATGTGCAAACAGCGTTAAAGGATTATGGCATTACGCTGGATGAGCAGCCGTTCGCGATGAGCGGCGTGTGGGGCAAACTGTGGGGAGCGGACGGCGATAAGAGTGCGGCGCAGGGGGAAACGGAGGCGCAAGCCGGCGGAGAGACCGACGCGCAGGCGGTCGTTACGTCGCCGGCGCCGACAGAGACGCCCGAAGCCAGTGAGGAAACGGCACGGCGCGACGAGGACGCGACAGCCTCGCCCGTTACGGGAGCGGCTGTCGGGGGCGATGCGGCTACGCCAACGCCTGGCGACAACACGGAGAGCGTGCCGTCGCCGGAGCCGGGACCGGAGCCCAGCGGCTCGGTGACGAACGGGCAAGCGGCGGGAGCGACGGACGGTACGGGTGATGGCGGCTCGCAAGGCGACGGTGCGTTGCCTGTATGGAATGGCGACGAAGGCGCCTCGGCCGTCTCCGGACTGACGGATGAGGAGAAGCAGCAGATTTACTCCGTCGTCGTCAGCAAGCTGAGCAGCGATCAGCTGTCCCAATTGACGGATTTGATCCGCAATGGCTTGACCGACGAGGAAATGCCCCGGCTGGAGGCGCTGCTGAAACCCATATTAAGCGACGAAGAGTATGCGACGATGATGGAAGCGTTGAAGGTGCCGCAGGCGCAGTAGCCTTTTAGATGAGAGAATTCTAAGCCCCGTTTCATTGATAGCCCGATAGACGCTATGCTACAGTGTTGAAGATGTCGCTTTTTGTAAAGCGGCAATCTATCTTACATAGCGATCAAGGAGTTATCTATGAATAACGGCAGCAGAAGCAAGCGGATCGCGGGAGCCGTCAAAGGAGCGGCCGCCTGGATCAGGCGCCGGGCGGGACGCAAGACCGCGATCGCCGTTTGCGCGGCGGTCGTCGCGGCAGGCGGAGGCACGGTGCTCGTCAAGCAGCATATCGAGGCCCATACGTTGTCTTATACGGAAGTATGGATCGGCGGCGAGCATATTGGGGACGTCGGCGACCGAAATGTCATCGAACGCAGCATCGCCGTAAAGGCAAAAGAGCTGGCACAGGCCGGCGGCGATATTTTGTATGAAATTGATCATGGGCAGGTCGCTTACAAGGAAGCCGAAGCCTACGGTAAGCAGCTGGACGACGCGGCGGTCGCAGCCGAGGTTGGGGGCAAGCTGAAGACGCATCCGACCGGCGTCAAGCTGATCGTCGACGGCAAGTCGATCGCGGTCGTCCGGGACAAGGCGACGGCCGAGCGTGTGCTGGAGCAGATCAAGGCGCATTATGCGCCGGCACCTCCGGCAGCAGACACCAACGCTGCCAACAATGCGAAGAAGCCGGCCGCCAAGGAGGTCCGGTCGCTGTCCTTCAGCGCACAAGCATCGGCTGCCGAAGCGCCAGCGGCCGACGCCAGCGCGACCTTTGAGGAGACGGTCGCTATCGCGGAGCCGACCGAGATCGATGCCAGCCAAGTCGAAGACGATGAGGCGCTCGTCAAGCGGCTGATCGCGGGACATACCGTGCAGCGCGTCTACACGGTCAAGGCCGGCGATTGCATTGGCTGCATCGCGGACGAGCAGCAGGTGTCCGAAGATCTCATTTACCAGAATAATCCCTGGATCGAGAACGACAAGATCAAGATCGGCGACCAGCTGAACCTAACCGTTCAGGAGCCGCTCCTTAACGTCCGATCGGAAGAGACCGTGACGCAGACGGAGACGATCGAAGCGACGCTCGAGATTCGCAAGACGGATGAACTTAAAGCGGGCATATCGAAGATCGTCAGACCCGGGTCCGACGGCAAGCGGATCGTCACCTACAAGCTGCTTCGGCGCAACGGGCTCGTCATCGAAGAAGAGCAGGTATCGACCAAGGTCGTGACGCCCGCCCTCTCGACCGTCATGCTGAAGGGCACGAAGGTGACGCCGAGCGAAGGCTCGGGCAAGTTCATCTGGCCGGTATCGGGCCATAGGATCACGAGCTACTACGGCAAGCGTTGGGGAAGGCTGCACAAAGGCTTCGACATGGTCGGCTCCAGCAGCGTGAAGGCCGCCGACAACGGCGTCGTCGAGCTCGCGGACGACAGCATGAGCGGTTACGGCAACGCCATCATTATCAATCATAACAATGGCTACAAAACGCTGTACGGCCACCTGAGCAAGATTAACGTCAAGGCCGGTCAAGTGGTCGAGCAAGGCGAAGCCATCGGCGTGATGGGCAACACAGGCCATTCCTTCGGCACACATTTGCACTTCGAAGTCTACTTAAACGGCAAGCTGAAAAATCCCGCGGATTATTTGTAAACATTTACCCATGCCAACGCCCTCTGAAACGCGCTTTCAGAGGGCGTTCTCTGTTGGGCAGAAACCTGGGGTATGTTAAAATAAGGCTAATCATAGCCGCCGGACGATTGAGATCCGAGGAAGCGGCACAGAGATACGGGAGGCCAACGCATGCCGGGCAAAATTCTGGTCGTGGACGACGAGCGGCCAATCGCCGATATATTGAAGTTCAACCTGGAAAAAGAGGGCTACGAGGTCATCTGCGCCTTTGACGGCGGGGAAGCCGTGCAGCTCGCGTTCGAGCACGATCCGGACTTGATTCTCCTCGACCTGATGCTGCCGGTCAAGGATGGCATGGACGTCTGCCGCGAGGTGCGCAGCCGGCTGTCGACGCCGATCATCATGCTGACGGCCAAGGATACCGAGCTGGACAAGGTGCTCGGTCTCGAACTCGGCGCGGACGACTACGTGACCAAGCCGTTCGGCACGCGGGAGCTGCTCGCTCGCGTTAAGGCGCATTTGCGCCGCCAGCGCAAGCTGGACGAGCCCCGCGGAAGCGCGGAGCAAGAGGCCGAGCCGGAGCGGAATGGCCTCAAGCTGTTCAATCTTTTTATCGATACGGATATGTACGTCGTGTACAAGAACGGCCAGCCGTTGGATCTGACGCATCGCGAGTTCGAGCTCGTGCATTATTTGGCGCGCAACAGCGGCAAGGTCATGACGCGCGAGCACCTGCTGCAGGCCGTGTGGGGCTTCGAGTACTTCGGCGACGTGCGGACGGTGGACGTGACGATCCGGCGGCTCAGAGAGAAGCTCGAGGACGATCCGAGCAAGCCTGAGCTGATCATGACCCGTAGAGGCCTAGGCTACCTGATGCGCAGTCCGAAGATGGCGGGCGGGTACGGGGGATGAAGCTGTTCGCGCCGCTGCGCACGATTCAGGCGAAGCTGATCATGATGGTGCTCCTGCTCATCCTTATCGCGGTGCAGCTGATCGGCGTTTACTTTATCAGCACGTTGAAGAAGTCTCTCAGCGACAGCTTCACTTCAGATATCAATAGGCAGGCGCAGCTGCTCGCCGTGATGCTCGGTTCGGGCGAATTCGCCAAGCAGGACAGCGAGGGCAACCGATCGGACGAAGCCATCGAGTCGCTCAATCAGCTGGTGGGCAGTCTCTTTAGCCAGAATGGCATGGAGACGCAGGTGCTCGACGCCAGCGGGCGCGTGCTCTCCACCTCGCTAGAGTCCCATCAGAGTTACATCGGACGCAAGAATACGTCGCTCCTCGTCAGCCGCTCGCTGCAGGGCATCAGCGACAACACCGGGGAGCTCATCGACGAGGATCATATCCGCAAAAAGGTCATCGCCAAGCCGATTCTTAGCGGCGATAGGGTGATCGGCGCCGTCTACGTCGTGGCCTCCATGTCTGATCTGTACAACACAGTGGAGCGAATCAACCGCATCTTCGTCTCGGGTATGCTGCTCGCGCTCGGATTGACGGCGGTTCTCGGCATTTTGCTGTCGGGCACGATTACTTCCCCGATCAAGGCGCTCACGCTGCAGGTAACCGCCGTAGCCGAAGGCCGCTTCGACGAGCGGGTACCGATTCTGGGCAACGACGAGATCGGGCAGCTCAGCGCAGCGTTTAACGAGATGACCGAGCGGCTGAGCGAGGCTTTGTCCGTCAATGAAGAGGAGAACGAGAAGCTCTCGTCGATCCTCTCGAACATGAACGACGGCGTGCTCGCCACGGACGAGATCGGGCGGGTCATCGTCGCTAATCGCCGAGCCCGGGCGATGCTCGGGCAGGAGACGATCGAAGGATTAACGCTGTCCGAGTGCCTCGCCATCGACAAAGCAGCCATCGCCGGCACGCTCGAAGGCAAGGAGTCGACGCGCCTCATTTCCCGCACGCAGGCCATCAGCGAGGAAGAGCTCGTTCTCCGCGCCTCGCTCACGCCGATCCGGCGCAGGGACAAAGGCGTGGTCGGCGTCATCGCCGTCCTGCACGACGTCACCGAGGCGGAGAAGCTCGACAACTCGCGGCGCGAGTTCGTCGCGAACGTCTCGCACGAGCTGCGCACGCCGCTCACGACGATCAAGAGTTATACTGAAGCGCTCGACGACGGTGCGCTTGCCGAGCCGCCGCTCGCTGAACGCTTCGTCGGCGTCATTCGCAGCGAGACGGAGCGTATGATCCGGCTCGTGGGCGACCTGCTCCATCTGTCGCGCTTCGACTCCAAGCAGGCGCAGCTTCGGCGCCAGATGACCGACGTCGGCGAGATGATGGAGGATGTCGTCGACCGCTTTTCGCTGCAGCTAAGGCAGAAGGCAATCACCGTCAAGGTCGATGTCGACCCGAATCTGGCCAAAGTATGGATCGATCGCGACGGCATCGACCAGGTGCTCGACAACATCGTGTCCAACGCGATCAAATATACGCTAGACGGCGGATCGGTGCGCTTAACCGCGGGCCCGACCGAGTCGGGTCAGCTCTCGATCGTCGTGCGCGATACGGGCATCGGGATTCCGAAGAAGGATCTGGCGCATATATTCGACCGCTTCTACCGCGTGGACAAGGCGCGCTCGCGCAATATGGGCGGTACCGGTCTCGGCCTGTCGATTGCCCGGGAAATCGTCCGCGCGAACGGCGGCAACATCCTCCTCGATTCCGAGCAAGGGATCGGCACGATCGTGACGATCACGCTTCCGATGGTGCAGGAAGGAAGTGAGTACGCTTGATCGATAAAGTCAAATCCGTCGCGCTCGCGCTGCTCGTTGCCCTCAGTCTGGTGCAGAGCTACTTTCTGGCCTATAGCATGCCGAACCTGGAGACGCAGGTGAAGACCGAGCAGGATTATGTCAAGACCGAAGAGCTCGGACCCAAGGAAAAGGTAGAGAACCTGTTATTCCCGGAGTCGCTCGTCATTCATATGGGACAAGACAAGCACACCGTTTTTTATCCGCACGACACCTTTTACGGGATGGTGCTGGACAAGCTGTCGAGCCGGGAGTTTAAAAGCTTTCAGCGGGCCGAGGGGAGCGCCATCGACTGGGAGCAGGTGCGCCGGCAGGACGAAGGCATCGAGATCCGTTTCGGGCGCGATATCCCTTTTCCGATGCTGCAGCGCGCGTTTAAAGGCATCGACGGCGAGGCGCTCCTCTCCGCGGGCGCGGTCGACCGGATCTGGATCTTCGCGCGTCCGGACAGCGGGGAGGTGCGCAGCTTCTTTCTGAACGCCGATGGCACCGAGGTGTACGAGGCGGCACAGGTGGACCTCACCGCGCAGGACGTCGAGCAGAGCGTCGGCTTCGGCCAATATTGGAAACCGTTCAGTTATTGGGCCAACGGGGTCTACGTGCCGGATCAGTCGCTCGCGCTGAGTCGAGTAGAGGTGAGCTTCACCAAGTATACGGCCGATCAGATGCAGCGCAATCTGTTCATCGATCCGACGACGACGAAGATGATGGAGGACAGCCAGGACGGCGCGCAGATCTATACGGACAATATACGCGGGCTCAAGGTCGAGCAGGGCGGCGGCTGGCTGTCCTACAAGGATCCCGTCGCGCGTACCGAGGGGCGGGACGATCCTGCCGAGAACATCACGTCGGCCGTCCAGTTCGTCAATCAGCACGGCGGCTGGAACGGCAAGTTTCGCCTGACGCAGGTGCCGGGCTCGACCGGGACCGGCGACGCGGACCCGTCGATCCGGTTCCAGCAATATTACGGAGACGTGCCGCTCCTCTCCAAAGGCGAGTTTAGGTTCGGCTATATGCAGCTCGCCGTGCGGCAGGGCGTTGTCAGCTCTTATGAACGGTCCCTGTTCGTACTCGGGGACAAAGTCGGGACGGCGCAGCCGAACAACCTGATTTCAGGCGATCAGCTGCTGGTCAAGATCCGGGAAGCGGCAGGCGGGCAGCAGGTCGAGTCGCTGTTCCCGGCCTACCGCACGACTTTGGCGCAGGACAAGCTGGTGCTGGAGCCGGTGTGGGCGATCCGCATGTCGAGCGGCGAAGTTCGGTTTGCCGACTGATCTTCGCCGCTACGAAAATTTCCTGGGAAGGGGGGAGCGAAGGTGGACTGGGGAAGAGCAAAGACGGTGCTCATCGTCGCTTTTTTTGCGCTGAACATCGTACTCGGATATCAGTTGTGGCTCGAGTGGCGGGAGCGGATCGACACCACGGTCGACTGGACCTCCCTGCCGGCCGAGGCGAGACAGATCATGCAGGAAAAAAATATACGCATCGAGGCCAAGATTCCGACGGAAACGCCGAGCCTCCGAGATATAACGTACAAGCAGCAGGTGCCGACCGGAGCGGTGAAAGACAAGCAAATCGCGATCGAGCCGCCGAGAGAAACGCGTATCGTATTCAGCAACAAGGAGCTGCGGCAGGCGCTGGGGGACGTCATTCCGGAACTTTCGAGATACCAGTTTGATTACTACGGCAGCACGGTGGAAGGGGAATACGCATTCAACCGTACGGTAGAGGGTTTGCCGCTCTTCGACGCCAAGCTGATCCTCTATTACAGCGAGCAAAAAATTCAGGGATACAGCCAGGACCTGATCGAGACGCTGCCTACCGAGGGCGGGCCCGACCAGAAGGTGCTGCCGGCGACCCAGGCGCTCACGAGCCTGATGCTCAAAAAATATTTGCCGGCAGGCGCCGCGGTCAAGGAAGTGCAGCTCGGCTATCACGGGCAAGGCATTTTTAACTCGGATACGCAGGTGGCCGCGCCGACTTGGCGCATCCTGCTTGAAGACGGAGGCATATTTTACGTTAACGCGGCCAGCGGCGAGGTCTCAACGGACAAGGAGACCTCCCTCGAGCCGTTGTCGGAGCCTTAAGGTTCGCGAACGCGCCATGAAGTAGCCATGAAGTAATTAACGCTCGGGGGCTTTAATCTGATAGAATAAATAGAGTGCGCGACTATAAAGATCCTTAGAGAATCATATAGCCTTGCCGGAGAGAAGAGAGAAGGGAAACAAAGCTTATGGGACTTCGCTTCACGGTGCTGTCCAGCGGATCGACGGGCAACGCGACCGTTGTATCCTCAAGCGCGGCGACGGTACTCATCGATGCCGGTCTGAGCGGCAAAAAAATCGAATCGCTTATGCAGGAGCGCGAGGTGTCGGGCAGCGAGCTGGACGCCATCTTCGTGACGCACGAGCATTCTGACCATATTAAAGGTTTGGGCGCTTTCGCCCGCAAATACGGCCTCCCCGTTTACGCGAACGAGAAGACATGGGGAGCCATGAACAAGCATGTCGGCGAGCTGCCGGATGAACAGCGCAAAGTGCTGCCGACCGGCGGCGTGATGGAGCTGTTCGATCTGCGGATCGAATCGTACGCGATCTCTCATGACGCGGAGGAGCCAGTCGGCTATTGCTTCCGCTCGGACGGCGCGAAGCTGACGCTGGCTACCGACCTGGGCTATGTGAGCGACAAGGTCATGAGCCAACTGCTCGAGTCGGACGTGCTTGTGCTGGAGGCCAACCACGATATCAATATGCTCCGAATGGGGCGTTATCCTTGGAACATCAAGCGGCGTATCCTTGGCGACATGGGCCACCTGTCGAACGAAGCGGCCGGCGATACGCTGTGCCGGCTCGTATCCGAAGGCCGCACCAAGCGCGTGTACCTCGCTCATTTGAGCCAGGAGCACAATTTGATGGATTTAGCGAAGCTTACGGTGAATACCGTATTAGAAGATAACGGCGTTTTCTATCAGAAGCACGAGTTTGCGCTGTGCGATACGTATGCGGACCGGCCGACGCCTTGGGACCTGGTGAAGGCGTAGGCTCGTCAGAGCAGATGGCGATCAAGCTCTTCCTCCATCTCTTCCGACTTGAGACGCAGTTCCTCCGCCGTGATAATACCTTTGTCGACCAGCACCTCGATCAGCGTGGTAAGCGCCAGCAGCTGGCGATAACGGTCGTCCTTCAAGTCGGCGAGCTGCGCCGCGAAATCTACGAACGACCAATGGGGAGAAGTAGGTTTCAAACGGTTGTCCTCCTTGCGTGACCAATTGGATTATCGATCGCTCGCTTGCTATGGTTCTGTAAATCTATTACTATTTTAGTCAAATCGCGTGCCGTACATTCCATCTTTTTTGCTTTTATTCGGCCAGCGAGGGAGGCGTCTCATGGGCTTTTTCAAGGACGATTTTTATTCGACAAAAGTGAAGCGGAGCAGCCGGGAGCCGTCGGGCTCCTGGAACCGGCCCAGCCGTTGGGGCCGTCAGAACTCCGCTTTGAAAATAGCGCTCGTCTCTTCGCTGGCCAGCTCCGTGCTGGTTGCATCCCTTTTTTATGTGATCGTCGACCGTCCGAAAAGCAGATCCGTGGCACCGGCTCTATCTTCTAGCGTCTCGGCCGGGTACGATACGAACGAGGCGATCATCTCCGCCGCCGCCAAGGTCGGCCCCGTCGTCGTGAGCGTCATCAATCAGACGCAGGGCGGTTCCGCTAACAACGAAGCGGCGTTTCAAGAAGGCACCAGCCTGGGCTCCGGCGTCATCTTCCTGAAGCAAAAAGGAAAAGCCTATATGATCACGAACGCCCACGTTATCGCGGATAGCGTCAAGCTTCAGGTGGTCCTGTCGAACGGCACCAAAAAAGCTGCGACTGTCGTGGGCAAGGATACGATCACCGACCTGGCCGTCCTGGAGACGGACGACAAGGGGATCAATCAAGTCGCGGATATCGGGGACTCGGGCAAGCTGCGCAAGGGAGAGACCGTCATCGCGGTGGGCAATCCGCTAGGCTTCAGCGACTCGCTCTCCAACGGCATCGTCTCCAACTTGAAGACGACCGTCCCGATCTCGCTTAACCAGGACGGCGTATACGATTGGGAGGAAGAGGTCATCCAGATCTCGGCGCCGATCAATCCGGGCAATAGCGGCGGCGCGCTGGTCAACTTGAACGGCCAAGTCGTCGGCATCAATAGCATGAAGGTCGCAGATACGAGCGTAGAGGGCATCGGGTTCTCCATTCCGATCGACGACGCGATGCCGATCGTCGATCAATTGATGGAGCACGGCAAAATAAAGCGTCCATACCTGGGCGTCTATTCGATGGACCTGTCCATCTATCTGGACAACCAGGCGGGTTCAGAGGACGAGGCGCCATCCGACGATGGCGACGACGAAGCTGCGCCGGATTCGAACGGCGACGACGACGACGTACCAATGGGCGAAGCGCTTGTCGTACCGAACGGCGTGACGGACGGCGTAGTCGTCCTCGAAGCCGTAGGCCCGGCCAAGGCGGCGGGTCTCGCTTTTAACGACATTATCGTAGCGCTCGACGGCCAGCCGATCAGCAGCACCCTCGATTTGCGCAAGTACTTGTATACAAAGACCAAGATCGGGGACACGCTAGATATTACCTATTACCGTGACGGGAAGAAGGGCGAGCTGGGCGTGAAGCTCGTCGAGAAGACCGAGAACGACGGCTAACCATATGAGCCGATCTTGGGCAAGAGGAAGGACATCTCATCATGTATTGCGTATGTAAAGAACACGTGGAGCTCGCCATCGACACCTTCGTCGACGAATACGAGGATGCGCCTGATCTCGTCAATTTGAAGGAGACCAAGTTCTCCGCTTGGGATCCGCCGCAGCACTGCGAATTTTGCAAGGAGCCGGTACACTTCCTCGTCGTCTGAATACGACGCGGAGCGGAGCCCCGGCAATTCAGAGAACGCAAGACGCCCCGGAAGGGGCGCTTCGGCGTTCTCTTTTTTTGTTCCGCGAACCACTGCTCCCCATCGTGTGGCCGTCGACTTCTCGCGCGTGCGGACCAGCTCTCTAACGCGTTTTAACGGTATCCCCTTGAGTCAGGGAGGTTACTTGCGGCACCTTTTAATCGTATCCCCCTCAGTCAGGAGCCCAGTGGGCGTATTGAGTACGTTTTAACGATATCCCCTTCGGTCAGGAAACCCCGGTGGGCGTATTGAGTACGTTTTAACGATATCCCCTTCGGTCAGGTGAAGCTTGTGAGTGGTTCGCGAATTGAAACAAAAAATGTGAGAAATAACAGTAGCCAAGCCAGCCACTTTTTGTTAAAATAAGAACAAATGTTCCCTTAAAATGAGGTGGATTGCTATGAGCGGAAGCCCGTATTCGATTGGAGAAGGAATGCCGATTTATAGCGAGGAAGACTGCGAGGGCGCTCTCTTCATGGCGAAGTGGCCGAACGGGTACAGATGTCCTCGTTGCCTGTATCCGCGTCATTATAGCATTACCTCAAGGGGACGCAAGCTGTTCGAATGCATTTCCTGCGGGCACCAAACTTCGCTGACGGCGGGAACGGTACTCGAAGGCACGCGCACGCCGCTGTGCAAGTGGTTTCAGGCGATGTATCTCATGCAGATCGGCATCAGCGCCAAGCTGTTGTCCGAGCTCATTCAAGTCACCTACAAGACGGCGTGGTTGATGAACCACAAGCTTCGTTATGCGATAGAGCAATGGGATCGGGAGCTTCCGCTGCAAGGTCAGTTGCAACTGCTCGGGGAATTTTACGGGTACGAATACAGCCGTCATTTTAGCAGTATAGCTGCGGATGCTGAGCAAAGGGCGCAGCCCGTCATCGTCGGTGCGTCTGTGGTTGAGTCGTCCGGTACGATGACACATTTGAAGATCAAGCGTTTGGAGCGCGCAGGCAGCCGTCCGGAGGATTCGGGCGAATTGGAACGTTTCTTGCGGAACCATGCTGTTGAGACGGTGGACGATTCTAGCAAGGTAAAGGTTCTCGATCGCCGCAACCGCAGGGAACTTTCGGCGCTGCACGCGATTTGGACCGACGCCGTCAGGTGGCTGGCTCGGACGTTTGGTGGGATCGGCCCGAAGCATTTGCAGGCGTATCTTGACGAGTTTTGTTTCCGCCGCATGTTGCGCAACGAGGCGATGGCGGAATTGATCGATTTGTGCGGCAGAACGGATACGATTATATACCGGGACCTGGTTGGAAAAAGAGTCGGCGTTCAACCGATCACATGGGGCCGCAAGCATGCAAATTCACGTCGAAAAGTCGCGTCATAGTCTTATCGAATGCTGGGCTTAAAGTAGGACACCGTACAAGTCACGTAGGACACCGTACAATTCACGAAAACGATGCTGTACCTAAACGTTTCTCGCTGGAGCGACGGCCGCTCCTGGGTTCCGCTTCCTGAGCGAAGGGGATACGGTTAAAACGCGGGAGAACGAGCCAAGAGGGGCAGCGCCTTCCTTGATCGCCGCAGCGCTGCCCTGACGCGGCGTAAACGCACGTGAGCGCCTGTCAGAGGCAAGGCAGCAGCCGTTTGGCGATCAGCTTCTGAACCGCTTAAGCAGCTCCCGGCCCCATTTCCACAGGATATTGCCGGACAACAGGAAGGCGACGAGCAGGCCGCTGCAGGTGACGGCGAGCGCGATCCACTCGAATGCGGAGTAGCCGGACATTTTGCTCCACTTGATCGGACTCTTCAGATCCTCGATAACCTGGTTCATGCCATAAATCCCGCTGATGACGGTATAGATGGTCAGGACGTTCAGCAAGTAGCTGGAGCGGCGCGAGTTGGCGTTTTCCTGATATTTGAACAGGTCGGTGAGGGTCTGCTTGACGTCCTCGAACAGCTCGTCGTTGCCGTACATTTTGCGTAGCTGAAGAAAAATTTCCCGCCCCTGGGACTGCGAGACGACCTCAAGGAAGTTGTACTTGGCGGAAAATGTCGTGATGTCGCGGATGAGCAGCTCCGTTTTCTCCGAATCTCGTTCCATTTGCACGCGGGAATATGAATTCGACAGCTTGAGCAGGACGATCCGGTGAAACAGATTCAGCAGCAGGCCATAGTAGTATTCGCCGTACATTTTGTTGACGATGGCGTCCGCTTTGCGTTCGGGCAGGCTGTTCAGGCAGCAGAAGCAGCTCTCGTCGGTCTGGTAGTAGGCGTACGGCGCCCATCGCTCAAGTCCGGTGCCTCGGCAATATTCCTCGATATAAGGTACATAGTAGGCGCTGATATACGGATCGCCATTATCGTCGAGACCGTCGAGCCTTGACGCGCGGTAGCGATCGAGTAGAGAGATTTCCGCGTTTTCCGGAAAAGCGTAGCTCGCCATGACGTACATGCGCTCGTCGATCAGGTAGGGCAGCTCCTCAAAGTACGCGCCGTCCATCGGCGTGCGATCGAGGTGCTCGACCATATGAGGCACGATGGCTTGAAAAATGAAGTCTTGAACTTCCTTGTAGGTCTTGCCTTCGTACTCGATGCTCGCAGCGCGATCTTCGCTGTGCGCGTCCTGGAGCGCGCGGAGCCGATCGGCGAATTCGATCGCTTCGGTCAAGGTCGGGTTGTCCTTGAGCAGCTGGACGCGAAGCGTGATGAAGCCGGTGTCGAACGGACAGAGCACCACGTCGACGGCATGCAGCAAGAATGGCGCATCGAAATAGCGCATGCGCAGCACGGCTGTCGAGCCAATCGCTTTGCTCATGCGCTGGAAGCTCTCCTCGTTGTCTTCCGAAGGGAAGAGGACATGGTTCGTAAACGGCAAGTAGTACCGCTCCATGTCCCGATGCGACACGCGATGCTTCGGGCCGTAGAACGCGTTTTCCAGCTCCAGCGCGCTCAGACGGAAGGCGGTGAAGCCTTCCCGCTCCAAGGTGTCTTTAACGTCTTTGTGGCAATCGGTCGTCAGGGAGAAGGGGAACAAAAATTGAAAATTTGCCTCCCGGAGCGGCTGATCCTCCGCATCTCCGCGCTGAAACGGATGTACCGCGTCCATGCGCTCGTTTTTCATAAGGGCGAGACCGCCTGCCTTTCGTCGCGTTCCATGGCTTTCTTCGCCTCAAGCTCGGCGCCGAAGGAACGCTTGATCTGTCTCATGCTCCCGTATACGTAGAGCACGTCGCCCGCCTCCAGCGGCGTCTCCATGCGGCGATCGCGGATGGCGATCGTACCGCGTTTGATCAGGAGAATGTTTACGTCCGGAAGCCGATCGCACAGCTCCTTGACTGTATGTCCGATAGCCTTCGACGACTCGCCGATCGGAATGTCGATGAAGGCGTCCTCCTTTTCCAAGTATAGCACCTCTTGAATCGCGAGCTCGTGAATCGAGAAGGATTGGCGGAAGTCGCCGCGCATACGCTTCTCCAGGAGCTTGCCGACTGCAGGTATGCGCAGCGCGACATAAATCACAAACAGCGCGGCCGATGCAATCGACAGCGGGAACAGATGAAAGTCGGGGGCCAGGATCGCGCTGACGCAGGAGATCATGACGGCGAGCGAGAAGGCGCCGAACAGGATCAGAAAGATGCCGATTCGCCTGCGAACCGGGTGTCCGAGGATCAGCTCGGACTCTTTGGTCGTGAAGCCTGTGCCGGTCAGAAGCGAGATGACCTGAAAGCGTGCGATGGGGTGTTCCAGACCGGTCGACCGCATGAGAATGGCGGAGATCTCGACGACGAGAAACACGATCAGTATGTAGACGATAATAAACCCCATAAGGGCGCCGCCTTTCCCTCAAATCCGCGGTAAGGCCCGCGGTCGCTATACTTCTGTTATACCCTTTGCGCCTGGCGCTTCAAGCGTGGGAACCTATGAATTCGAACCATATTTTTCCGAATACCCCATTGACAGCTTCAGCAGGCCGATGTTAAAGTGGCAAAGTGTCATATACATTTCACATTTTGGAAGGGAGGATTGCGTTCGATGCGTACATTCATGATTGTTCCAGCCGCTGTCGCTCATGCCTTTGGAAGCGAACGTAATCCGTTAAAGCCCGATTAATCCAACGATGGATATCAGGGCGCGCGATTACGTCTCCGTAATCGCGCGCCTTTCTTATTCGCCCGAACGAACGAATGTTCGAAAACCGGGGGCGAATGCATAGAATAGGCGTATCGCTTACGGGCGGTGCGCCTTTTTGCATGCTTGGATGCGATCGGCACAGAAGAGAGGGAAAAAAATGCTTAGCGTACTTATCAAGTTAAAGTGGTTTTTCAGGGAGCATTGGAAGAGGTACACGATCGCGATCGTCCTGCTGGCTATCGCGGGCATCGTGGAGATCATCCCTCCCAAGCTGCTCGGCAATACGATCGACGGCATCCAGCAGGGGACGATGACGCAAGGCGACTTCTATCAAGTCGTCTGGCTGTGGCTCGGGCTGACGGTCGTCAGCTATGGCATCAACTACGTGTGGATGTATCAACTGTTCGGAGGCTCGATGATGCTGGAGCGGCTGCTAAGGACGAAGCTGATCCATCACCTGCTGCGCATGACGCCGACGTTCTACGAGCGCAACCGGACGGGCGACCTGATGGCGCGCGCGACGAACGATCTGTGGGCCATCTCGAACACGGCCGGCTTCGGCATCCTGACGCTGATCGACTCGTCGATCTTCATGGTCACGATCCTGATCATGATGGCGGGCGTGATCAGCTGGAAGCTGACGCTCGCGGCCATGCTGCCGCTGCCGCTCATCGCGCTGGCGATGAAGCATTTCGGCGGCAAGATTCACGATCGCTTCATGAAGGCGCAGGACTCGTTCGGCGAGCTGAACGACCAGGTGCTCGAATCGGTGACCGGCGTTCGCGTCATTCGCGCCTACGTCCAGGAGAAGGCGGACGAAGCGCGGTTTCACGCGAAGACGAACGAGGTGCTGGATCGCAATATCGCGGTCGCCCGCATCGACGCGCTGTTCGAGCCTACGAATAAGGTGCTGATCGGGCTGAGTTATATTATCGGCGTCTGCTACGGCGGTTACCTGGTCTTCCGGAGCGAGATCACGCTCGGGGAGCTCGTATCCTTCAACATCTTCCTCGGGATGCTCATCTGGCCGATGTTCGCCATCGGCGAACTGATCAACATCATGCAGCGCGGCAACGCTTCGCTCGACCGGGTCAACGAGACGCTGGGCTATGTGCCGGACGTCCAGGACCCGCCGCTGCTCGCCGACGTGCCGGCGCCGGATACGCTGGCCTTCAAGGCGGTAACCTTCCGCTATCCGTCATCGGCGGTAGACAATCTGATCGACGTCGGCTTCGAGCTGAAGAGCGGCCAGACGCTAGGCATCGTCGGACGCACCGGCAGCGGCAAGACGACACTGCTCAAGCAGCTGCTGCGGGAATATCCCGCGGGCAGCGGAGAAGTGTCGATCTCCGGCGTGCCGATCCAGGACATCGGTATCGACCGCCTGCTCGCCTGGGTCGGCTACGTGCCGCAGAACCCGATTTTGTTTTCCCGCACGATTCGCGAAAACATCCTGTTCGGCCATGCGGGGGCGACGCCGGAGCAGCTGCAGCATGCGCTTGTTCGGGCCTCCTTTGCCAAAGACATCGCGTTTCTGCCCGACGGGCTGGAGACGCTGGTCGGCGAGAAGGGCGTGGCCCTCTCCGGCGGACAGAAGCAGCGCGTGAGCATCGCCCGTGCGATGATCGCCGATCCGGAGATCCTTATGCTGGACGACGCGTTGTCCGCCGTCGACGCCAGAACGGAGGCCGAGATTATCGAGGGCATCCGCACCGAGCGGGCGGGCAAGACGACGCTCATCGCGACGCACCGGCTGTCCGCGGTCCAGCATGCGGACCTCATCCTCGTGCTGGACGAAGGCTACGTCGTCGAGCGAGGCACGCACGAGGAGCTGCTGGCACACGGCGGCTGGTACAAGGAGCAGTACGACCGTCAGCAGCTTGAAGCGATCGTCGAGGGCTAAGAGAAGAGAAGGAAACGAAGGTGACCAAACATGACAGGCAAGCGTTTATTCCGCTACGCACTGCTGTATAAAAAAACGATCGTCTGGGCGCTCGTGATGTTGGCGCTGGCCGTGTGCGCCGAGCTGCTCGGGCCGCTGCTGGCCAAGCGGATGATCGACCAGAACATTCTGGGCATCGAAAAGACCTGGTACCAGGTCCAGGCCAAGCAAAGCGACGCGGTCCCTTACCAGGGCAATTGGTACGTGAGAAGCGATCATCTCCCGGCCGACGCGGACCGCAGTCCGGCGCTGGCGAGGCGCGTGCTCCAAGAGAAGCGCAGCTACTACTGGATCGACGGGGACCTCGCGTTCGACGGCGCCAGGTCCGTCGCGGACGGAACGATGACCGTGACCGCCAAAGACGGTCGCAGCGCGCAATACGCGGCCACGAAGCTGTCGAAGGGCGAGTTGTACGAATTTTACAAACCCGAGGTGCCGACGCTGCTCACGCTGGCTGCCGCCTACTTCGGCCTGCTGCTGATTGCCGCGGCGTTCACCTACGGGCAGAAGCTGTTGCTTCAGACGTCTGCGAACCGCATCGTACAGCGCATGCGCGAGGACATATTTGCGCATACGCACCGTCTGCCGGTGCAGTACTTCGACAATCTGCCCGCGGGCAAGGTCGTCTCGCGCATTACGAACGACACTGAAGCCGTCCGTGAGCTGTTCGTGGCGGTGCTCGCGAACTTTTTCTCCGGCATCGTCTACATGACTGCGATTCTGGGGGCGCTGTTCCTGCTCGACACGAGCCTTGCGCTCATCGCTCTGCCGCTGATTCCGATGCTGGCGATCTGGATCGTGCTGTACCGCAAATACGCGGGCAAGCTAAACAACGTGATCCGCGCCAAGCTGAGCGATATCAACGGCATGATCAACGAGTCCATTCAAGGGATGACGATCATCCAGGCATTCGGCAGGCAGAAAAAGATGGCTAAAGAATTCGACGAGCTCAATGAGGACTACTTCAATCACCAGACGAAGCTGGTCAGCTTGAACTCGATCACCTCTCACAATCTCGTTAACGTCATACGAAATTTGATCTTCCTGGCCGTTCTCTGGATGTTCTGGGGCGGATCCTTGAGCAGCGCGGTCACAGTCGGCGTGTTGTACGCCTTCATCGACTACATGAACCGGATGTTCCAGCCGATCGTCGGCATCGTCAACCAGCTCTCCAATCTGGAGACGGCGCGGGTGTCCGCGTCGCGCGTATTCGAGCTGTTGGATCAGCCGGGCATCCCTGTCGAGCAGGGCACCGCGCCTCGCAGCGGCGGCGACGTCCGCTTCGAGCACGTGACGTTCGCCTACAAGAAGGGCGAGAACGTGCTGAAGGACGTGAGCTTCCACGCCCGCCAAGGCGAGACGGTCGCGCTCGTCGGCCACACCGGTTCGGGCAAAAGCTCGATTCTGAACCTGCTGTTCCGCTTCTACGATATCGAAGAGGGCAGCATCAAGGTGGACGGCGTGGACGTCCGCGACATCCCGAAGCAGCAACTGCGCGCGCATATGGGCATCGTGCTGCAGGATCCGTTCTTGTTCACGGGGACGATCGCCTCGAACGTGAGTCTCGGCAACCCCGCGATTACGCGCGAGCGGGTGGAGCAGGCACTTCGCGATGTCGGCGCCTACGACATGTTCATGAGCCTGCCCGGCGGACTCGACGAGCCGGTCATCGAGAAGGGATCGACGCTGTCCGCAGGCCAGCGACAGCTGATCTCGTTCGCCAGGGCGCTGGCCTACGATCCTGCGATTCTGATCCTTGACGAGGCGACGGCCAGCATCGACACCGAGACCGAGGCCATCATTCAGGCCGCGCTGGACGTGCTCAAGAAGGGTCGGACGACGTTCGTCATCGCCCACCGGCTGTCCACGATCCGTCAGGCCGATCAGATTCTGGTGCTCGACCACGGGGTCATCGTCGAACGCGGCGACCATGAGCGTCTGATGCGGCTGCAGGGTAAATACTATGCGATGTACCAGCTGCAGGGCGGAGCCTCGGTCGAGACCGATGCCGTCGCTGCGGAGGCAGCTGCGAACTAAAGGCGAGGAAAGAGAACGATGGTACGGATCGGTACGGAAAAGGAAAGCGGCAAAAGAATCCATGGTCCGGATCGAGACGGAAGCGAAAGGCGGAGAAGTAGAAGAGATGGTGCAGATTAGGACGGAAACGAACGGCGATATTGAAGCCGTCAGACAAGTTCACCTGGCCGCCTTCGGCGGACGGGAGGACGAGAGCCGGCTCGCGGACCGCATCCGCGAGTCCGCCGGCTTCGTGCCGGAGTTGTCACTCGTGGCAGAGGCCGACGGCGGGGTCGTGGGCCATATGCTGATCAGCAAGGCGGAGCTCGTGGACGGCCAAGATGCGACGGATACGCTCGTGCTGGCGCCGATCGGCGTACTGCCCGACGCGCAAGGCCGCGGCGTCGGCGGCGCGTTGATCCGGGAGGGCATTCGCCGGGCGGAGCAGCTTGGCTACAAACTGATTTTCCTCATCGGCCATCCGTCCTACTACCCCAAGTTCGGCTTCAAGCCGGCGGTGGATAGCGGGCTCGTCCTGATGCAGTTCGATGTGCCGGACGACGTATTTATGGTGCGGGAGCTGGCCGAAGGCGAACTGGCCCGTCTAGCCGCGACGCGCAAGGAAAAATACGGGGAGCTGAAGTATCCCCAGACGTTTTTCGCCTGACCTTTCAAGCACGGAGCGTGCCAGCACGCTCGAATCCTTTCCCGAAGGGTACTATAGTAGCGGAAGTCTGGGCCCGAGTCCATTAGACAAGGACCCTGCGTTCCCTATAAACTAGACCATAGGAAATCGGAATCGGGAAAGGGAGTAGAGCGTACATATGTCATTCCTCGAAATTCTAAAAGGCATCATCATCGGCATCGTCGAAGGCGTCACGGAATTCGCGCCCGTCTCTTCCACCGGTCATATGATCATCGTCGACGATCTCTGGCTCAAGACGGAGAACTTCCTCGGCTCGGACGCGGCGGTCGCGTTCAAGGTCGTCATTCAGCTCGGCTCGATCCTGGCGGTCGTCGTCCTCTTCTGGCGGCGGTTCATGGATCTGCTCGGGCTCCGGAAACTCAAAGGCAAAGACGCGCGCATCGAAGCGGAGCACGAGGGAACGGGGGAGTGGAGCGGTACCGGCACCGGCCGTCTCAAGCTGATGCAGGTCATCGTGGGCCTAATCCCGGCGGGCATTCTCGGCTTCCTGTTCGACGATACGATCGAAGAGCATCTTTTTTCCACCGAGACGGTGCTTGTGGGCCTCGTCCTTGGCGCGATCCTCATGATCGGCGCGGACCGGCTGGCGCCGAAGGAGCCGAAGACGAAAACGGTGGACCAGATCACCTACAGGCAGGCGCTCATGATCGGCCTGATCCAATGCTTCTCGCTGTGGCCCGGCTTCTCGCGGTCCGGCTCTACGATCTCGGGCGGCGTCCTGCTCGGTCTGAGCCACCGTGCGGCAGCGGATTTTACCTTTATCATGGCCGTGCCGATCATGGCGGGCGCGAGCCTCATCACGCTGCTCAAAAACTACCAGTACATTACGGCGGACATGCTGCCGTTCTACATCGCGGGATTTGTCGCCGCGTTTCTGGTGGCGCTGGTCGCGATTCGGTTCTTCCTGAACCTGATCAACCGGATCAAGCTGGTGCCGTTCGCGATCTACCGGATCGTGCTGGCCGTTGTGCTGGCGCTGGTAATCTGGCTGTAACAGTATACACGGCTGGCCGGGCGTTGTCCGGCGCAGCCGTTTTTTACTGATGCGGGCCGTTTGAACGGTATCCCCTTCGGTCAGGAAAGGGCTGTGCGGCGATCGGATGGGGCGGTCGATGCTCATGCATCCATGCGGCGGCGTTGAGGCTATGCTCAGGCTGTGGCTGGTCCGCGTATTCGATATTGGATACATTTGAACGGTATCCCCCTCGGTCAGGAGCAAAAAGAAGGTTCCTGAGCGAAGGGGATACCGTTAAAACGGGTAAAATAAGGTGCTGGAGCCGTTAAAATTAAGGCCGTTCCGAAATGCGGAAAAGGGCACGTTATGTGGTAGGATAGGATTACGAAAGCGCGGCAGCGGTCCGCGATTATAAATGAGGTGCTATTGTGGCAGAGTTTGGACCATTGGGTGTGGCGGCGCGCGCATCCGAATTATTGCATAGCTTGGGCATCAAGCAGCCGACACCGGTACAGGCGCAGACGATCCCGGTCGCCCTGACGGGCAAGGACGTCATTAGCCAGGCGCAGACGGGCACGGGCAAGACACTCGCCTTCGTGCTGCCGATGCTGGAGCGGATCAAGCCGGAGGTGCCGTATCTGCAAGGCTTGATCGTGACGCCCACCCGCGAGCTCGCGATCCAGATCACGGCCGAGATCAAGAAGCTGCTCCCTGCCTATGAAGGCGTGCGCGTGCTGGCAGTCTACGGCGGACAGGACGTCGAGGCGCAGCTGCACAAGCTGGAAGGCAACATGCATATGATCGTAGCGACGCCTGGACGGCTGCTCGATCATATGCGGCGCGAGACGGTCAGGCTATCCAACGTGCGCATGATGGTGCTCGACGAGGCCGACCAGATGCTGCACATGGGCTTCCTCGGCGAGGTCGAGGAGATCATGTCCAAGACGCCGAAGGACAGGCAGACGATGCTTTTCTCGGCGACGATGCCGGACAAGATCCGGAACCTCGCCGGCCGCTACCTGCGCGATCCGCAGGAAGTGACGGTGAAGGCGAAGCAGGTGACTGTAAAAGATACGGCGCAGCTCGTCATCGAGACGACCGACCGGGCGAAGCAGGCGGCGCTGGTGGCGATGATCGAGGAGACGCAGCCGTATCTAGGCATGGTGTTCTGCCGCACGAAGCGGCGCGCGAGCACGCTGAACGAAGCGCTGCAGGCGATGGGCTACAGCAGCGACGAGCTGCACGGCGATCTGTCGCAGGCGAAGCGGGAGCAGGTCATGAGAAAGTTTCGCGAGGCGAAGCTGCAGCTGCTCGTGGCGACGGACATCGCGGCACGCGGGCTTGATGTCGAAGGCGTGACGCACGTGTATAACTACGACGTGCCGCAGGACGCGGAGAGCTACATCCATCGCATCGGCCGGACAGGCCGTGCGGGTGAGTCGGGTATGGCGATCACGTTCGTGGCGCCGAAGGATCGCGGCGACCTGGGCGTGATCGAGGACGGCATCGGCATGTTCATTGAGCGGCGCAAAATCGGCGCGGCCGGCGGCAGCGTGGCTGCAGAGGGCGCACCGACGGCGAAGACGCGGACGCCGGGCGCGTTCGGCAAGCGCGCGGGCACGGCGGGCGCCGGGGCGCGCGGCGGCGCCACGCGCGGAGCCGGAGGCGGGCGGCGCGGCGAGAGCCGCGCTGACGATCGCGGCGCGCGGGGCGAAGGCCGCGGCGCGGTACG
>NZ_JAGXJW010000522.1 GCF_019091135.1 Cohnella sp. GbtcB17
TTATGGCCCCGCGATGTCCGGCGGGCAGCAGGCCCAAGCCATGAAGCCCGCTCCCGAGCTGCTGCTGGCGCACGCCCGCGGCGGACTCATCCACGACGTCGGGAAGACGCAGACGCCGAGCGAGATTCTGTACAAGCCGGGAAAACTGGATCCGGACGACCGGCTCATCATCGAGCAGCATCCGGTGGCCGGCTACGAGATGTGCAAGTATATTGGCTTCATGACCGAGGAG
>NZ_JAGXJW010000523.1 GCF_019091135.1 Cohnella sp. GbtcB17
GCGCGTCGAGCGGATCGCTTCCAAGGCGAAGGGCTTCGTCTAATGCGTGTCCTCGCTTGGCGTGACCGGCGTGCGTGCCGATTTCCACGCGGGCATCGACCAATTTCTGGCGACGGATCGCCGCGCGTCGAGCGTTCCGATCTGCGTAGGCTTCGGCATTTCCTCGCGCGGGCAGGCGGAGCGGTCTGCCGGCGTGGCCGACGGCGTTATCGTCGGCGGCGCGATCGTACGC
>NZ_JAGXJW010000524.1 GCF_019091135.1 Cohnella sp. GbtcB17
TGGGCAAAGCCCTTTGAACCCAAGTCCGGACTGTAGATAACAGACCAGGGAGAGGGAAAGTTCTTTGGCCTCCTCAAGCGCGGTTTGTTTTTCTGTCGGAGAGACGCCGGCCAGTACGCGGTCGCGATATTCATTCCCGTTCATCAGAACTGTAATATCGCAATTAAATAAGCTCCGGACAAAATTATCGCGGCAAAAATGCCTGCGGAAATTCCACATGCTTTGCCGGTAC
>NZ_JAGXJW010000525.1 GCF_019091135.1 Cohnella sp. GbtcB17
CTGATAAAAAAGATAAGTCAAGATCAATCAAGAAAAATTGCAAGGTGAATGAAGAGAAAATCAAGATTGCATTCAATCTCATTCCCATGTGTTCTCATCACACAAGTGCGGTATAGGTGCTTATCATTAGAATAGTGAACTAGATTTTTCTTTTCTTGGCAGTAAGAAATCATATTTTGATAAATACGATCAACGCAAAGGTATTGCCCATTGATTCAATTCGATCCAAAAT
>NZ_JAGXJW010000526.1 GCF_019091135.1 Cohnella sp. GbtcB17
TCCACGGGCACGCGCCTACGCGCCAGCAGCGGGCGCAGCGACCCGACATGGACGAAGTAGCCGTGCGTCAGCACGATCGCGCGAGGAGGCATCTCTCCGTAAAGGGATGTCGCGGCCTCGGCGATGACGTCCGCACACCCGACGACGCCGGCGTCGGTCCGCGGCCATTCGCTTGTGCCAGGCTCGCCGATCCTCACGACGTTCGCTATCAGCGTTCGCACGGCGTGCACAT
>NZ_JAGXJW010000527.1 GCF_019091135.1 Cohnella sp. GbtcB17
TATTTTGGTATTGATTAAAATTCATAAGTACAGCACAGCAACCTGCTCAACCCTATCGATCATCTAATCATCTTTAGTCGTAACACTTTAGAATCTACTTAAAAGGTATTCAATCGTACACTTTCATAAACATTGCATTTTGCTAAAAATGAAGACTCAAACTCATTCGATGATATTGCACAAAATGCAGAGTGAAGTAATAAACTAGCTAAAAAAATTCTGTAACTAGCAT
>NZ_JAGXJW010000528.1 GCF_019091135.1 Cohnella sp. GbtcB17
CAATAATTTTTTTTGAAAGGAATTAATAACAATAGTTAGGCACCTTAATACTATAAACTTAATATTAGAGTGAACTAAAATTGAAATCCTAACTATAAAATTTATAAATATAAAATATATTTTTCATAGAATATTAGATGAAAAATCTTATTATATAGTTTATATGCACGATATATACGAAGGGAAAATTTAGAGACATGGTAATTCCAATGGGAAATTTGAATTTTTATGT
>NZ_JAGXJW010000529.1 GCF_019091135.1 Cohnella sp. GbtcB17
CGCGTGGGCGACGCTCCCCGCCTGGCGTGTCGCGGGCATAGGCGCGTATTTGGTTCGGACGTCCCGCCTGATGACCGCCACATCGCCCGGCGTCAACAATCCCGCCCCCGCCATATGAGCCAAGCCTCCTTCGCTCGAAGCCAATAGACCCGATTGCTGCTTTTCCATAGTTTAGCATACGGCCTCAGTTTGAAAAAGAGCAAGGCTGCACAACTGCTTGCAGCGCAATTTC
>NZ_JAGXJW010000530.1 GCF_019091135.1 Cohnella sp. GbtcB17
GCTCGCGGACGGACGCACCCTCGAAGTGCCTGCGGATTCTGTGAAATGTGAGTTCAAGAGCTTAACAGCTGCCGCGAGCGGCGGCGTGATCACGATCGGCACGGTCAGCGAGGGGACGAAGACCGGCTACGCGGTCGCCAGGTACGACGGTTTCTCGGCGGCGTTCGCGCTGGGCGCGGGAGCGGGGAAGAGCTTCGAGACGTTCGAGAACGCGGCTTATCCGGTGACGTTC
>NZ_JAGXJW010000531.1 GCF_019091135.1 Cohnella sp. GbtcB17
CTCCGTCCGTTTTTTTGTCATTCGGCTGCCTTTTTCGTATGTTCGCGGTCCTTGGAGCCCTTATTTTGCTCTTTCACGCACGTTCCCCCCACTTTGGCGCGAATAGCGGCACCTGAGTCCGCGGACCCCAGCCAAGTAGCTGAATCCTGCGAAACAGCGGCTGTCGGGTCCAATTCGCGTTACCCTCAACACGCGACCATATTGTCGACACACTTAATGCGCTTAAGTTCTG
>NZ_JAGXJW010000054.1:0-331 GCF_019091135.1 Cohnella sp. GbtcB17
GGGTGCATCCGGCAGGCGGAGGAGACGGGCATGGTCGTGCCGATCGGGGAGTGGCCGCTTCGTACCGCATGCACGCTTGCGCGGCGCTGGAGCCAATCGGAGGTCGGGCCGCTTCGCATGTCGGTCAATCTGTCCAGCCGCCAGTTCGTCAGCCCCGACTTCGCCGAATCGGTGGAGCGTGTCGTACGCGAGACGGGCATGTCTCCTGAGTTCCTGGACCTCGAGATCACCGAATCGATGACGATGGACGTGAACCGCTCAATCGAGACGCTCCGCCAGCTCAAGACGCTCGGCGTCTCCATCTCGATCGACGACTTCGGCACGGGCTACA
>NZ_JAGXJW010000054.1:341-57052 GCF_019091135.1 Cohnella sp. GbtcB17
CCGGCTCAAGATCGACCAGTCGTTCGTCCGTCAGATGCATTCGGAGACGAAGGACCGGTCCATCGTGGCGACGATCATCTCGCTCGCGCACAACCTGAACCTGCAGGTCGTTGCCGAAGGCGTGGAGACGGAGTCCCAATCCGAATTTCTCGCGCAGCAAGGCTGCGACGAGATGCAAGGCTACTACATCAGCAAGCCGCTCAAAGCCTTCGACGTCGAGCGTTTTATCATCGACGGGGGCGCTCGCTAAGACTACTAAATCAAACAGCCGCACGGCTCCCTTATGCATAGGGAAAGTCGTACGGCTGTTTGGCATTCGGAGGGCCCGGGCTTGTCCCCGCCGAACGGCCGGCGGTCTATCTCTAAACTTGTCCGCTAACCGATCACGTTTGCAAGGTTGCTTTCCTTACTTACTTAGCCTGCTGAAGCTCCGCGATGGCCGCTTTGTACTGCCCAAGCAGCTTGTCGAGCGTCTGCTTGATCTTCTCCGCATCGTCCTTCGCGACGGCTTGAGCCAACGCGATGCGGCTTTGAAAGATGCCGTCTCCCGCCGGTGCCGCAGCGGAAGCCACCTTTATGCCAGGACCGTCTGCAAGTGTTGCCGTCGTCGTTGCCTTCAACACGTCTCCCTCGACCGCCTTGACCATCTGAAGCGTTACTGATTCCGCCTCGCCCAGGTTTCCCTTCCGGATCACGACGTCAGTCGCATTCGCAGTCGCAGGAGCAAGAGCAAGATTAGGAGCAGGCTGCGCAGATCTGGTCGAACCCGAAGCGGGCAGAGCGGCGGCAGACAACGTCAGCGTCTTGACCGGCACGAGCTTGTTGTAGCTGTCCAGCGTCTTCTTCCATTCCTCGACGGTGTCCGGCGCATACTTCGCGGCGACCTCGATCGGATCGGGCAGCTGCAGGATCGCGGCAGACGAGACCGGCTTCGCGCCTCCTTCCAGCGACAGCTTGGCCGGCGAATGGGACAGCTGTACCTGGGACAGCGGCGCCTGGGAGAGCGCATACTGCGCGGATAACGCAGGTCCGGCCGCCGCAAAAGCGGCGACTGGACTGCCCAGTGCGGCGACGGCCATTGCGGTGATGGCGATTTTGGCGATCAATGGCTTGCTTTTCATCGTTGGATCACTCCTGCTTCTGGTTTGTGTTGCACCTCCTACTTTAGGACGCGGATGTGGCATCCGATTGGTGGAATTGTGGAAAAACGATGGCACGCACCCAGCTCCGGAACGGACTTGTTATAATGAACCTATCGCTTGGCCGGGGAGGTCCTTCCTATCAACGAATATACGATTGCCGTCGTGGACGACGATCCGAACATCCGGCATCTCGTCGAGGCTTATCTGATCAAAGAAAATTATCGCACCGTCGGCCTGGGTTCCGCGGAAGAGGCATGGGAGCTGTGGACGAGCAGCCCGCCGGATCTCTGGGTGCTCGATATTATGCTGCCGGGCATGGACGGGTACGAGCTGTGCAGGCGCATCCGCAGCGACGCGGAAGTGCCGATCATCATGATCTCGGCCAAGGACGAAGAGGTCGACAAAATATTGGGACTCGAACTGGGCGGCGACGACTACCTGGTGAAGCCCTTCAGTCCTCGCGAGCTGGTGGCCCGGGTGAAGCGTCAGCTGCGCCGCTGGTACCGGCTTCATGCCGCGAACGAGACGGCTGCGCCGGTAGCCGCGCCGATCGTCGTCGAAGTCGGTTCCTTGCGCGTGTATCCCGAGGAACGGCGCGCTTATTGGGGCGGCGCCGAATTGGAGCTGACCTTTAAGGAATATACGCTGCTGCAGGTGCTGGCGGAGCATCCCAATCGCGCGTTTACGCGGGAGGAGCTGCTCATGCTGGTGTGGGGCGACGATTACTTCGGCAGCGATAGAGCCGTCGATCATCTGATCAAGCGGTTGCGCAAAAAAGCCGAGCAGCTCCCGATTGAATCGGTATGGGGGCACGGCTATCGCTTAAGAGCGGACGGAGGGATTCAGCCATGAAGCTGCTGCATCAGATCAATCTGGCATTCGGGGCGCTGCTCGTGCTCGTATTGGGCATGACGGCGCTGGTCATTCATCTCGTTCTGATCGATCATTTTATGGGCGAGCAAAAGCAGGAGCTCCGCACAATGGCCTCCAACATCGCCACCACGCTCCAGCTCCAGGCCGCGCCCGCGGCGGGCGTAACCGGTACGACACGCTCTCTCGATCAAGCCGTCGCGCTGCCTGTCGGCGTCGAGGCTTTTGTCTCGGATGACGAGGGTCATATCGTCAGCGGCAATACGGGATCGGTGTCGCTAACGCCTTCCGTGCAGGCGCTCTCCGCGACGGCTCTATCGGCCAAGGACGCGATGATCAAGCTTAACCCCTCGGGCGTGCAGATCAGCAGCGGCTATCTGGTCCGCACGGACCCGGTCCCCCAGGGCACACTTACACTGCGCACCCCGATTAGCAAGATCAATGCGATCGAACGCGCGCTGCTCGGCCGGCTGCTGATCGTGCTGGGCGTCGGCGGCGCGGTAGCCGTGCTGCTCAGTCTGCTCATTACCCGCAAGCTCATTCGTCCGTTGATGAAGCTGCGGCGCGAACTCGCGAAGGTGCATGAACGGCGGTTCGCCGATGTTCGTCTCGTCCCGGCCGGCGGAGAGATCGGCGCTGTCGCGCGGACCGTATACGATCTGGCCGGGGAGCTGGAGCGATACAGCCGGGTGCAGAAGCAATTTTTCCAAAATGCCTCCCACGAGCTGAAGACGCCGCTCATGTCGATCGCCGGCTATGCGGAAGGCATCCGCGACGGCATATTCGAAGGCGAAGGTGCCCGCAAGGGGCTCGACATCATCGTGAACGAGAGCGGGCGGATGACGAAGCTCGTCACGGAAATGACGCTGCTCGCGAAGCTCGACAGCGAAGCGGACATCGTACAGCCGATCTTCGTCCGCGTACAGGAGCTGCTGACCGGCGTCGCTGAGCGGATCAATCCGCTGCTTGCGCAGCGGGGGCTGTCCCTCGACATCGTCTGCGCAGCCGACGCGAAGGACGAGCTTGCGATTATGGCCGACAAAGACAAGCTTTTGCAGGCGCTGCTTAACGTCGTGTCCAACGCCGCACGCCATGCTGTTCGGTGCATTGTGATCGAAGCCGGCATCGAAGACGGCCTGGTCGTCATCCGGGTGCTCGATGATGGGGCAGGCTTCCCGGATACGCTGCTCCCCCATTTGTTTCACCGATTCGTCAAGGGCAAGGACGGCGAGACCGGCCTTGGCCTCGCCATCTCCCGCGCGATCGTCGAACGCTGCGGCGGCTTGATCCGCGCGGGCAATCAGGCATCCGGCGGAGCCGTCATCTCGCTCAGCTTTCCGCAGACGGCAGCCTGAGGCCGCGCAAAACAAAGGAGCTGTATCTCTGTCGTCAAGACGACTTCGGGGTACAGCTCCTTCTCGTTTGGCTGATCGGATGGGACAAGCCGGCCGGCTGGGTCTACCACCCGAAGATGGCGTCGATGACCGGCTTCGTATGGCCGCCCGGATAGAGCAGGTACAGCAGCACGTAAACGGTAATGCCCGTAATCGCGGTAATGAACCAAATGACGGCCGTCACGCGGCCCCACCGGCGGTGCTTCGCATATTTTTCCTTGAAGCCGAGCACAAGCGTGGTGATGCCGAATACGGCCGCGACCATCGCCAGCGTGATATGGAACAGCAGGAATATCAAATAGATCGTCTTGAGATGATCCGGTCCGCCCCACTCGGTATTGCCGACGAAAATCGTACGGGATACGTAGATGATGAAGAAAATGATCGCCGCGATCGCAGCCATGATCATCGTCTTCTTGTGGGCTTCTCGCTTGCCCCGGATAATGAGGTTCCAGCCGATCGCGACGAGAATGGCGCTAAGCGCGATAAAGCTCGTACTGATCGTCGGCATAATGGTATAGCTCGACAAGTGGGCTCACCTGCTCCATAAATGTTGGACAACTGCTCCCATTGTAACCTGCCTTTGTCCCCAGTTCAATTGAGTACGGCCCCACTTCACACATTGTTCAAACGGCTTGACGAAGCATGGTCGAACGCGGGATCGTCGTCCTGCGCGCGCTCTCTCCGGTACCACTGCATGAAGACGGTGTACAGCGCGGCGATGTTGATGAACTCCTGCAGGAGCTTCATGATGATGCCGCCCAGCTGCTGGTCGTCGATCGGCTTGAGCAGGCTGAAAAAGGCCGGTCCACCCTTAAACTGAGACAAAAATGCGGACGGGTCGCCTGCGATACAATAGCCCATCGCTTTAGCCCATGTGTCCGGGTCGTTGTAGACGCTGAACAGCGGCGTGCTCGCGAATATAATAAGGACGCACGCCGGCGTGAGCAGCAGGCCGTTCAGGAAAATGAAGCCGAGCTTGCGCAAATTGGTCAGCTTGCTCCATTCGGCGACCGGGCACATCACATGCCACCAACTGATCAATGCTGCGCCGAGCATTACGAAGTAGTAGATGCCATGCACCACGTAATGTGTCATGATCCAGTCATGGTTGGCCGGCATATGGTACACCGAGAACAGCAGGTTAAACGCGAACAGCCCGAGGAGCGGATTCATGATAAACCGCAGCGGCCTCCAGAACGGCTTGGAAAAAATGGACTTCCATAGCCAGGCTGGTATGCCGTAAATCAACATCGGCGGCACGATAAAATAAGAAATCGCCATCGCCGTCATATGAAAAGTAAACATGAGGTGGCCCATCAGGCTGAGCGGGCCGCCCTGCGCCAAATAAAGCAGCGCGATGCCTGCAATAAATGCCGCTTGCCGCTTTTTGGCGACGGGCTCGCTATGATCGAACCGTTCCCGCCAGGGTCCCGTAACGAGCGAATACAAAATGACGATCAATAAAGCAATGATCATCATAACCGGGCTCCATAGGTCGGCGAACGAGAAATATTCCAATCCCATTCCCATCGCAGTTCCTCCTTTCGATCGCATCCCGATCGATCAAGCGCGACACGATTAACGATGCAAATTGCCTGAACCGTTAAAAAGAGAGGCGGCTTGTAGGCCCGCCTCTCTTCAGTTCTTGTTATTTTACCACCAAACCCAGTAAAGGGCCATGATCACCATCGTGAAGACGACGATGATTCCGAAGATGATGCCCATCGTCGCGAACAGATGTCCGCGATCCTTCAAGTGCATCCAGAAAGCAAGCTGTACGAATACTTGCAGCAGCGCCATGGACACGAGGATGATGTACGTGAACGTCGTGTTGATCTCGCCGGCCGATACCGCCGCGAAGGCGATGATCGTAAGCGCGAGCGACAGGACGAACGCGACGACATGCTTTTGCGGTCCTTCGTGCCGGTGACGTCTTTTGGGTTCCGAAGCGGCTGCCGAATGGTCGTTGGCCATGAGGTTAACCCACCTTTCCCATCAGGTATACAACGGTGAAGATGAATACCCAAACGACGTCGATGAAGTGCCAGTAAATGGCGGACACATAGATCTTCGGAGCGGTGACGACCGTAAGGCCCTTCTTGAAAATCTGGGCGATGAGCAGCCCGATCCAAAGTACGCCGAATGCGACGTGCGCGCCGTGGAAGCCGACCAGCGTGTAGAACGAGGAGCTGAATGCGCTCGTCGTCAGCTTGTGGCCTTCCGACACGTACGTGTTGAACTCGTAAATCTCAAGTCCGAGGAAGCCGAGGCCGAGCAGGATCGTGATGATCAGCCAGACGATCATCGCCTTGACCTTGTGCTGGTGCAGCGCCTGAACCGCGAACACGCTCGCGAGACTCGACACGAGCAGGATCATCGTCGCCGCGAATACCATCGGCAGCTCGAACAGATGATCCGGCGTCGGACCGTCGAGCGTCTGATGGCGAAGCGCGATGAACGCCGCGAAGAGGGTTCCGAACAGAACCGTCTCCGCGCCGAGGAACAGCCAGAAGCCAAGAATTTTATTGCGGCCTTCTAACGTCGCCTTTTCGGGCTCATGAGGAAGGTGTCCGTCTAAGTGATGGTCGTGTGCGCTCATGCGTGCACCCCTTTCTCCTGCTCCTCAGGCTCGATATGGAAGCCGTGATCGTCGAACACGGAGCGGCAGAACATGCTTCCGAAGGTGACGACAAGCCCTGCGATCGCAACGATCAGGTGATCGTACATGAAGCCGAGCGCCGCAGCGAACAATCCGATGCTCATGATGAGCGGGAGAATCGAAGGCGATGGCATGTGGATCGGCCCGACCGGCTCGGCCGGAGGCATTTCGGTATTGCCTTTTTGCTTTTCGTTCCACCATGCGTCATAAGAACGCACGAGCGGAAGCTGCTTGAAGTTGTACTCCGGCGGCGGCGAAGGAATCGACCATTCGAGCGAGCGGCCGTCTTCCCACGGATCGTCCGCGACCGGCTTCTTGTTCGCAGAACTGACGATGACATTGACGACGAAGATAATCGTGCCGATGCCCATCAGGAACGCGCCGACGGTGCTGACCGCATTCATCGTGTCGAAGCCTTGGCCCGGCAGGTACGTCCATACCCGGCGTGGCATCCCGATCAGTCCCAGGAAGTGCTGAATGAAGAAGGTCAAGTGGAAGCCGATAAAGAACGTCCAGAAGGTCGCCTTGCCCAGCTTCTCGTTCAGCACCCGGCCGAACATCTTCGGCCACCAGTAGTGAAGGCCGGAGAAGATGCCGAAGATCAATCCGCCTACGATAACGTAGTGGAAGTGAGCGACGACGAAGTAAGTGTCGTGATACTGGAAGTCCGCCGGCGCGACAGCCAGCATGACGCCGGTGACGCCGCCCATGACGAACGTCGGGATGAACCCGATGGCGAACAGGCTCGCGGAAGTGAACGAGATCGATCCGCCCCACAGCGTGAACAGCCAGTTAAAAATCTTGACGCCCGTCGGCACCGCGATCAGCATCGTCGCGATGGAGAACAAGCCGTTCGCGACCGGACCGAGGCCCGTCGTGAACATATGGTGCGCCCAGACCATGAAGCCGAGGAACGCGATCAGCACGGTCGCGAATACCATCGAGCTGTAGCCGAACAGCCGCTTGCGCGAGAAGGTGCTGACGACTTCGGAGATGACGCCGAAGGCCGGCAGAATCAGGATGTAAACTTCGGGGTGACCGAACACCCAGAAGATGTGTTCCCAGAGCACGGCGTTGCCCCCGTTGCCCGTCTCGAAGAAATTCGCTTGGAACAGGCGATCGAACGTCAGCGCGACGAGGCCGACCGTCAGTACCGGGAAAGCGAAAACGATCAGCGCGGACGTGATGAAGATCGTCCAGGTGAACATCGGCATGCGCATGAAGGACATGCCCGGCGCGCGCATGTTGATGATCGTCGCCATAAAGTTGATGCCGCCGAGCAGCGTGCCGATACCGGCAATCTGCAGACCCATCAGATAGTAATCGACGCCGTGGCCGCCGGCATACGTCGGACCGGCCAGCGGCACGTACGATGTCCAGCCCGCATCGGGGATGTCGCCGGCGAACCAGCTGATGTTCAACAGAACGCCGCCGGCGAAGAAGGTCCAGAAGCCGAGCGAGTTCAGGAACGGGAACGCAACGTCGCGAGCCCCGATCTGCAGCGGGATGACCGCGTTCATGAGCGCGAACAGCATCGGCATCGCCGCCAGGAAGATCATCGTCGTACCGTGCATCGTGATCAGTTGGTTAAAAGTATCCGCCCCGACGAAGTCGTTCATGGGCTTAATCAGTTGAATCCGGATCAGGACCGCCTCAAGGCCGCCGACCAGGAAGAACAAACCGCCGGCGATTAAGTACAGAATCCCTATTTTCTTGTGGTCGACGGTCGTCAGCCAGTCCATCAAGCCGCGATATCGCTTGACCGTGTGCGCGTGTGCAGCCAAAGCCGCGTCCTCCTTCATTCCCCGCAGAAGCTAGAGTATTAGTATTCGAGCTTTTGGCCGGCCAGATACTTCGCGATGCCGTCGAGCTCTTCTTCCGTAAGGCCGGTCGCCGTCGTGCCCTTGCCGGGTCCGTACTTCACGTTCGTGCTGACGTCCGGCATTTGGTTGCCCGGCTTGATCGTCTGCGCGTGGGCGATCCAGTCCTTGAGGTTCTCCTCGGCCGACTTCTCGTCGTTGTAGAGGATACCGCCGACGGTGAGCCTGCTGCCGACGCCCGTAAGGTTCGGCGCTGCGCTGCCTGCGTTCGTCTCGCCGATCGCGTGGCAGGTCAGGCACTTGCTCTCGAACGCCGCCTTGACGTTCTCGTCCGCCGGCATGGAGACCGGCTCCTTCATCGCCGCGACCCAGCGGTCGAACGAAGCCTGATTGACGGCCTTCGCCTTGAAGTCCATCAAAGCGTGAGAAGGGCCGCAGAGCTCGGCGCACTTGCCTCTGAACACGCCTTCGTTGGGGAACTCGAGGTACAGCTTGTTCGTGGTGCCAAGACCTGCATTGGTATCGATCTTGCCGCCGATGGAAGGAATCCAGAAGGCGTGCGTCACGTCGCCGGACGCCAGCTTGAACTGAATCTTGCGGCCCGTCGGCACGATCAGCTCCTGCGCGGTCTTAATGCCATATTCCGGATACTCGAACTCCCACCAGTACTGGTGAGAAGTGACGGTCACCTGCACCGCCTCGGGATCCTTGGAATAGTCCTTGGACAGTCCGAAAACCGTATTGATCGTCGGGACGCCCAGAATGAGCAGCAAAATAATCGGAACGACCGTCCAGATAATCTCCAGCGTGTGATTCCCTTCGACTTGCTTCGGGACCGTATTGTCGCCTTTGCGCCGGCGGAAGCGGATCAGTACGTAAATACAGATCGCAAACACGACGACAACGACAAGCGCCATGATCGAGATCGAGAGCGTCATCAGGTCAAATTGCTTTTGCGCCACCGGCCCCTTGGGGCTCAATGTCGACAGATCCTCCCTACCGCACGCCGACAGCAATAGCGCCATGCCGGCCATGAGCGGAAGCAAACGCTTTAATACGCGCCACCGATTCATCATCCATTCATCCCCACTTTGACATAATCACGGATCGCCCTCTTCTCTGACTGTGGCGGCGGCGATCCATGTGTTGCGCGATGTCGAACTTTGTTCACGCACGTGCCTAAACCCTCTAATAAATATAAAGATTGGCACGACAGTTTGTCAATGTTCACACAACAGTTCACAAATTGTTCTCAAAACTGTCAAAATCGTTGCGCCGCAAGGGTTTCAAGGCTCAATTTTGCGTTTTCGGAGGTCGTGCGCCCCCTCGTGCAAAGGCTTTCTTCGTCCACAAGCCCTCCCGGTCTCCCGATGTCGGGCCGCAGCCCTTTCCATCAGCTTTTACCATTGTCGGCTTGTTTTATGTACGCTGGCGCGGCATACTTTTGCGGCGGCGGCGAACACTAGTCGCATCGCATCCAGATTCCGAGGAGGAGCCGGTTATGAACAAGCGCCGTTGCGCCCATGCACTGCTGCTCGCGGCCGCGCTGACGGCAGCGTTGGGCGGCTGCAATTACAAAGCCCATCATCAGCAAAGCGCGAACGATTACGGCAGCAGAACGGCGAACGATCCTAAAATGTCCGGCGTTCGCGCCTACAGCCATGTCGTCACCGATCCGCGCGCGCACGACAACCGTTATTTCGAGTACAGCTCGGCTCTCTCCTATCGCTTGTCCAACGTGCCGGGCGTCGCCAACGCCATCGTCATGCTGACCGACAAAAACGCCTACGTCGGCATCTCGACCGATCTGACCGCAACGGGCGTCCGCTCGCACGGCGGCGGCCGGGATTCGCGCGACCAGGACAATACCGGCACCACCGAAGGTGTCTATAACGTGGATACTGGCAGCACGTCATGGGATTTGACGAAAATCGTGACGCCGTACAATTCCTCCTTTTCGCATAAAGACATCTCGGATCTGTCGACCGAATTCCGGCAGACGCTGGCAAATGAGGTGCGCAAGATGGCGCCCAACGTGAACGGCGTCCACATCTCCGCCAACATGGAATACATGAACCAACTGCTCGGCTACGCCAAAGCGTCCTGGGACGGGCAGCCGCTCGCTCCGCTCACGCCGAGCTTCAACAGGTTGGCCAAGTATATGTTCGCGGCGGGCGACGAAGTGCCGCTGCCTGTGCCCGAGCCGACGGCGCGCGGCAGGAGCGGGCACGAATGAACAACGGACACGTTGAATGCGGGTTGCGCAGAGAGCCTCATTTCTGCAGCGGCCCGTATTTTATTTATTTGTGAGTTATGCGATTTTATCGCACAATTCCGCGCCGAAGAGCTGAGAAGCGGCTGAGTTATGCGATTTTATCGCACAACTCATGCCGAAGAGCCGAGCTGTGGCCGAGTTATGCGATTTTATCGCACAAGTCGCGCAGAAAAGCCGAGCTGTGGCTGAGTTATGCGATTTCATCGCACAACTCCGCGCCGAAGAGGCCGAGCAGCCACTGCGGAGCCGAGCAAGGGCGAGTTTTGAATCCTTTTTTTGGCTACCACATGCCTGCAGCCTCCGCTCGCGGCACGAGCTGAATGTCGGCGCGCCCGAAGTCCGGCTTCGCAAAGGCGATTGCTCGGTTGGTTGGCATTCCAAGGTGTGGGTACGATAATCGGGACCAAACTTGAAGGGGAGCTGATCCGCATGAGCGATCTGGAAAAAAAGCGCAAAGCGCCGCGACATAAAAAAACAAGGCCCCGAGTCAAAGAGGCCTTGCGAAAAATCGGTGGTCAGGAAGCGGATGAATTGATTCTCATCAGCTCGCGTTCAACGATAACGGTAAGTTCATCTTCATAGCCGCCGGTGATTCTGTATTTCCGGATGTAGTCCTTCACGAACTTGCGCGGATCCTTGGGGCGAAAAATTCTCGTTAGTTCCTGCAGACTCTCCTGAACTTCGTTATGACCGCGCTTTGCCATGCCATAATCCCTCCCGGCGGAAACTTCCCGCAAGATTCGTACAGAGTTGACGCCCGGCTGCCCATATTTAGATGTTTACTTCCCGTTCGTCTCATTATACCAGTTCGACTAGAGGTTTAACAGAAAAACCGTCTTCAGACGTCCACCTCGAACCATTGTTCCCCGCCCGGCAAGCTGAATCGATCGCCCGCCTTGAGCTCTCGCCGATCCCCCGCCGCCAGCCGCGTGCCGTCCGGCAAATATGTACCGTTGGATGAGCCGTGGTCGACCAGCGAAAAAATGCCGCGCGAAGGATCGTAGCTGACCGTGCAATGCTTGCGGCTGATCTCGGCATGTCCGTCCGGATAAACAAGCTCGCATTGGTGGCCGTCCCTGCCGATGGCAAGCGGCCTGTCCGCCAGGCTGTAGCTAACGCCCGCAAACTGACCCGCGACGCCCACAAGCCGCGGCACGCCGGCGCCAGCGATCGCAGCCTTGCGCCGCCCGGACTTGTCCGATGCGTCGCTCAGGCTTCGGAGCGGGATCGTATAGGCAGCCTCATCGCCCTCTTGCCGCTCGTCTTCGTAGCCGGGAACGGCCTGGTTCGAGGCAGACAAGTCCGAATTCGCGGGCCTGGACTCGTCCTCCTTCGTACTCTTACCCCGCGAAGTCATCTGCAGAAACGCCAACACCGCAATCACGGATACGGCGATGCCGATGGCCATGGCGGCCAGAAGCGGGAGCATGCCCTGCGACTCCAAGCGTTCGGCGGCCGTTTGGGCGGCGGCCGGCGCCGCCTCCGCCTTCAGGCCCGGCCATGCCGCAGCCGCGAGCGCCAGCGCGGCGGCCGGCAGGGCGCGGCGGCCGGACCTTCTTTTCATGGCGGCTCCTCCTAGTCATGTAAACGCTTACTAATGCGTATGCGCAAGTTTATTATTTAATACCGCTTATGATCTCGATTATAGCTTGATTCGGCGGCCCGTTCAATGTTTGCCCGGATGGCCCGAAGAGATCGGCAGCCTTGTTAAAGGCCGCCGATCAGCTCGCGGAGCTCACTTGCCGAAGGCGCGCGAAAGGATACGTGAAGTCCGCTCGCGTCCGACGATATGTCCTTGATCTTGACGACCTTGGGCAGCTCGTCGCCCAGCGGGATGACGACGTCCTCGAACCCGTCGGCGGGCAGCTTCACGCCCCGGAGCGAAGCTCCTTGGACCTCTGCGATCAAGTTGGGCGATGCCCACTTTAGCCGATATACGATCGTCAGCCCGACCGGAATCCGCTCCCTGATCTTCAGATTCACGTCTGCCGCCAAGCGGTCGTCCGTTAGCAGGCGGAACCGGGCGCCCGTGATCCGCACGTCGGGACTGTACATCGGATTTTGCGCGATCGATTCCTTGGCGAGATTGTTGACGTCGGCCTCGGACAGCACCAGCTCCGTCGAAACGCGTTTGAGCATCTCCACCGCCTTTTTCTCGAGATCGACCTTTTCGTAGGAAAGATCGAGACGCTCGGCCGGCTTGATCAATTGAAATAAGATGACGCTCCCGACCGCGATGAGCACGACGAGGGCGATGAGCGCGAACAGCAGCTTTTTCAAAGGTAAGCCCTCCTCCGGACGGAACTTCGCGCGGGCATAGCGCGCCACGCTTGCATTGACTTGCATCCCTGCTTAAGAGTATAACATTAAGTAATTCAAACGTCGGACAGGGTTCGATCATCGCGCGGATTCGGCGCCCTGCCCGCGCTTCAGCCGGCCGTCCCTTCGGGGGCGGCTCTTCATTTAGGATCAGGAAGGAAGATGATGACGTTGTCAGACTCATTACCCCGCAGCGCCCCCGCCTCTATCCGTATGGAGGATATATTGTTCGCGGCCCACACGCTCCGCAGCGTCGTATCTCCCACCCCGCTGCAGTTCAACCAGCGGCTGTCGGCCAAGCACGGCTGCCGGATTCACCTGAAGCGGGAGGATCAACAGGTCGTGCGCTCCTTCAAGATTCGCGGCGCCTACAATCTGATCTCCGGCTTGTCCGCGGAGGAGCGCGAGCGCGGCGTCATCTGCGCGAGCGCGGGCAACCATGCGCAGGGCGTCGCCTATTCCTGCGCCGCGCTCGACATTCCCGGCATCATCTACATGCCCGCGACAACGCCGCGCCAGAAGGTCGGTCAGGTCGAGCTGTTCGGCGGGGACAAAGTCGAGGTCAGGCTCATCGGCGACACGTTCGACGATGCCTATGCCGAAGCCCAGCGGGCGGTGCGCGAGACAGGCATGACGTTCGTGCATCCCTTCGTCGATCCCCGCATCATCGCAGGCAACGGAACGGTGGGTAAAGAAATCATGGAGGCGTGCAAGGAGCCGGTGGACGTGCTGCTCGTAACCGTCGGCGGCGGCGGACTCGCCGCGGGCGTCGCTTCCTACGTCAAAGCCGTGAGTCCGAATACGCGCATCATCGGCGTCGAGCCCGAGGGCGCGCCTTCGATGCTGGCCGCGATGGAGCGCGGCGAAGTCGAGCCGCTCGAGGAGATCGACAAGTTCGTGGACGGCGCCGCCGTCAAGCGGGTGGGCGATCTCACGTACGCGCTGTGTCGCGACCTGCTCGACGAGGTGATCGTCGTGCCGGAAGGCCGGGTATGCACGACGATCCTCGAGCTGTACAACGAGCATGCGATCGTCGCCGAGCCGGCCGGCGCCCTGACCGTCGCCGCATTGCCGATGCTGGCCGACAGGCTGGCCGGCCTGAGCGTCGTCTGCGTCGTGAGCGGCGGCAACAACGACGTCGACCGCATGCAGGAGATCAAGGAGCGGTCGATGATTTACGAGGGGCTCAAGCATTATTTCATGGTCAACTTTCCGCAGCGCTCCGGCGCGCTCAGAGAGTTCCTCGACGACGTGCTCGGGCCGGACGACGATATCGTCCAATTCGAATACACGAAGAAGCATAATAAGGAAAACGGCCCGGCCCTCGTAGGCATCGAGCTCAAGAGCCGGGACGACTACGGCCCTCTGATCGAGCGGATGAATCACAAGGGATTCCGGTACGCGGAGCTGAACAAGGACCCGCTGCTGTTCAACTTGCTGATCTGAACGGACCCTGGGCGCGACTTTGATCGCATGCAAATTATGGCTATAATGGTGAGGTCATGCATCCCGCCCGCCGCTTGTGCGCCAGAGGGCTTCAAAGGAGAATTCCGTTGAAGACGGCTTCGATCAAATCGCTGTTTACGAAAGAAATATCGCTGCTGGCCATCATCCTGTATCTGGTAGAGTTCGTGCGCGGGGCGGCGCTCATCGGCTTTTTGCCCATTTACGGCAAGGAGACGCTGGGCCTTGATCTGGATGTCATCGGCGCGGCCATAACGGCCCACTACCTGATCGACACGGCGCTGAAGCTGGGGATGGGCTATCTCGTTCATCGATTTCATGTCAAAAAGATTATCAATATCGGGCTGCTCGCCTCGCTGGTCGGAATGGCGCTCATCGGTTGGGCGGACGTGCCCTGGATGTTCATCTCGGCCGCCGGGCTGTACGGACTCGGCATCTCGCCGATCTGGATTTATTGCCTGACCAAGGTCAAGGAAGAGAGCCGCGGCGCCCAGATGGGCTTCCTGTACATGATCTGGCTCGTCGGGCTCGGCTCCGGTCCGGTCGTCCTCAATCTGGTGCTCGTTCACAGCGAGAGCGCGAGCTACTGGATCATGGTGCTCGTATCCGCCGGCGCCTGGCTGCTCTCGTTGATGATCCCGAGGGAAGCGCATGCCGAAGTGGCGGCCGTTCCCTTTCGCAAGCAATTAGCCGTGCTCGGCACGCACTTGAAGGACATGCGGCTGCTGCTGCCGGGTATGATCCTGCAAACGCTGGCGGCCGGCATGCTGCAACCGATCCTGCCCAGCTTCGTAAAAGATCATCTCGGGATGGCTTCCTGGCAGTATACGCTTCTTCTGCTCGCCGGCGGCGGATTTACGGCGCTCGGGCTGATCCCAATGGGCAGGCTGTCGGACAGGCTCGGCAAAAAGTGGTTTCTCGTCGTCGGCTTCATCCTGTTCGGCGTGGCGCTCTACGGCTTGACGCTCGGGCCCGTGACCGTGCTCGCCTTTATATGGGCCGTCACGCTGGGGTTATCTTACGCAGCCGTGCTACCCGCCTGGAACGCGCTGCTGGCCGCTTACGTGCCGCCTGAGCAGAAGGGCCTCGGCTGGGGCGTACTCTCCGCCGTCGAAGGCGTCGGCGGCCTGCTCGGGCCGATCATCGGCGGGTTCGCGGCCACAGGCTTCGGCGAGCCGTCCGTCGTCCTGAGCACGGCGGTCATTTTTGCCGTCATCGGCGTCATCTACCTGCTGTTCCCATTCCGCCTGTTCCGCGGGGAAAAGCCCGCACAGCGCATGTGAGGTAATCTATGCTTCAGCTATTGTCCGACAGCATCTCCGCATTCGCCGCCACGCGCTGGCAGGAGTGGATGACTTATCTAAAAGGCATGAGCCTCGAAGACATTCAGGCGCTGCTCGACCGCTACTCGGCTCTCGGGCCGCTGCCCGGCATCTTGCTGCCCCTGGCCGAGTCGCTGTTGCCTTTTTTGCCGCTCATCGTCATCGTCGTGGGCAATGCCTTGTCCTACGGACTATGGCTTGGCTTCCTTTATTCCTGGATCGGTGCCAGTTGCGGCGCGATCCTCGTCTTCCTGCTCGCTCGCCGCTTCGGCTCCCGCTACGGAGAGCGCATCCGGAGGCGCATGCCCCGCATGGAGCGCCTTTTCTCCTGGGTGGAGCGCAAAGGGTTTACGCCGATTTTTATTCTGTCGTGCCTGCCCTTCTCTCCGTCGGCCGTCGTTAATATCGCATCGGGCATCTCCAAGATTCCGACGCATACGTTCGTCACCGCCATTATCATGGGCAAGGCCGTCATGATCTTCACCCTTTGCTTTCTCGGCCACGACCTGAACGCGCTCGTCCACCAGCCCTGGCGGCTGCTCGTGGCCGCGGTTATCCTGGCCGCGCTGTGGTTCGCGGGAAAAAGGCTTGAGGGCCGGTACGTGGGATAAGGGGCCGGTTCGATCGGGAGTTGAGCGCCGGCTGGCCCGGCATAATGCCGCCGCGCGCGTGGCAACCTATCCGGGAGTCGACGATATCACCGGAAGGAGGGATCGCCATGTCCGGCGAACAACCGTCAGGCGCTCAGATCGAGGCCAGAAAAGCGCAGTCCAAAGCCGACCGCACAGGTTCCGGCAAGGACGCCGCCAGCCGCCTCCAATCCGAATCCGACCACTCCGCCATGCGCAAGCACGGCAAGTAATCCCAGCGAGGCGGTGACTTCAGATGAGCGAAAATAACGAAATGCTGCCGTTGTCCGGCGAAAAGGTCGAATCCGACGGCATCTACCGCGACGAGTGGGGCCGCGAGCTGAAGCTCGAACGCGGGGACGAATTTCCGTCCGATCCGATGGTCGGCAGCACGGAGTGGGAATGGGTGGAGGCGGTCTACGACAACCACCACGACGGCGAGACGGACCCGCGCCTGGTCCCCAAGGAAAAGGACGTCAACAAGCAGGAAAAAATCGAGCATCCGCGCAGGCAAGTGGACCGGGGCTCCAAAGGCTGAATACGAAAATCGGCGATCGCTCCGGATATCGGAGGCGGTCGCCGATTTTTTTGATTGGGACGAGGAAGATGATGGCGGTGCGGCGGCCGAATAAGACGATAGCGCGGCATTATTTCGCGCATTTGGTCGTGGCGATGCTAGCGGATGCCATCCTGCAAATGTGCAGCAACCAAGGCTGGTAAGCCTGCAGAGTAACTTTTTGCCCTTATCTATAGCACCTTTTAGACTGGTTCGCGAGGCTGTAGAGTAATCTTTTTCCTTTACAGCACCGTTCTATCGTATCACGAGCCCGTGGATTAACTTGCCCGACAGGGTGTTTCGCATGGAGATGCACGGTTTTTCCGCACAACTGCGCCCCCTCACGCGAAACTACAGTCCTAGCAGTCGCTCAGGATTCTCCGGCGCGCCGTCTCTTCGGTCCTGCCAATGCTCGACCAGCTTGTCGAGCCGGCGGAGCCGCTCCTCGTAGGCGTAGATCGCCGACGCGACGACGGCCAGGCGCGTCTTGTCCGCGCGCTCCATCTCCGCCGAGCAGGCGATGCTCTCGAGCAGCGCGGACGTTTCGGGCGGAGGGGCGGAGGCCGAGGCGCCTGGCTTAAGCAGCCCGTCCCACTTCCACATCAGATGCTCGTGATAGGCGCATAGCGACTCGATATGGCTGTCGATCTCGCGCCGCCAAGCCCCGTCCGCAGCCGCGGCAAAGTAGTGCACCTCCACCGCCTCGATCAACGTGACGCCTCGCTCGAGCGCGTTCAGCATGCCTTGGTACACGACGAGCAGACGGGACCGGTCGGCCCGAGGCGCCTTGCGGACGACCCGCTCCTCCGCGTACAGGTCGTAGGCATCCTCGAGCTTGCGCAGCTGCCCCTTCAAGTCCGACAGTTCCCGGTTGAACACGTTCTCCCGAAGCTCGTTGGATACCGCGGTCCGCAGCAGCAGCGACAGCTGCGTCTGCGACTTTTTCACCTGCGCGACGAACCGGCCGCGATGGCGGGGCGGCGCGATCGCGATGTTGACGACGAAGGCCGTGACGATGCCTGTCAGCAACGCCGCCAGCCGGTCCATGACGAGCGGCCAGCCGAGTCCATGCGCCTCCATCAGGACGACGACGGTCACGACGGTCAGGCCGATCGTCTCTTCCGCGCGAAGGCGAATGCAGAGCAGGATCACCAAGACGCTGACGATGCCGATGGACAACGGACTGCTGCCGACCAGCCACACCGCGGCGATCGCGACGGCGGCGCCCAGCACGTTGCTCTGCAGTTGCTGAAGCACCTGCACCCAACTGCGATAGATCGAGGGCTGGATCATCACGACCGAGGCGATCGCCGCGATGAGCGGCAGCTTCAGCCCGATCAAGCTGCCGATCCACAGCGCGATCGCGACGGCGAGGCCGGTTTTGAATACGCGGGCTCCGATCGTCAAGGCGCGGCCTCCTTTGCGGCCTCCAGCGCCACGGCCGTCGTCGCCGTCTCTTTGCCGTTGACGACAAGCGCAAGCGTGTGCGTGCCCGGATAGTGGCGCCTGGTCGACAGGTCCTTAAAGGACAGCTTGCGCGTCCCTTCGATCGCGGCGCCGCCCGCAATCTCGCGCTCCGCCAGCCGGAACAGCTTGCGGTAGCCGCTCCCCTCCGCGCTGCGCGGGTAGGTCACCGCGAGCTCGAGTCTGAGCTTGCGCGACTCCTCTTCGGGCAGCGACAGCTCCACCGCATAGGCGACCGTCACGGCGTCGCCGATCGCAGCCGCTTCGGGCGTGACGGACCATGTCCGTACGATAGCTTCCGGCGCCGGCAGCAGGCCAAAGAGGCGCATCGCGTCTTCGTCGGCCCGGCTGCGGATCAATCCTCGGCAGGCATGGCGCAGCAGCGCGTCCGTCTGCGGATTGTCCCCGTGCCAGCGGGCAGCCAGCTCCATCACCAGGCCAGGATGGTCCTTGGAGATGTCGTTCAGGTTGTTGGCGACGCTCCGCCGCACGTACTCGGACGGGTCGGCCTTAAGCGTCTCCAGGATCGGCAGGATCGGCGACGGATCCCGCTTGAACGCCGGCAGTGCGTCCGCCCAAGGCAGCCGCGGCCGGCAGCCTTCGCTGGCGAGCCTGCGCACATGCTCGTCCGGATCGGCGCTCCAGGCCAGCATCTGCGCCATCATGCGGGCCGGGTCTTGCTTGATAAAAGGACGGACCGCGAACTCGGCGGACGACGAACGCGTGAACAGCGCGAGCGCGCGCACGGACCTGTCCCAGTGGGATAGCCCGAATACCTCTACGAAGTCCGGGAAAAACAAATAAGGAAAGCCGCGGCATTCATCGGCTATCCCCTCCAAAACATCGAGCGCGCGCTCGTAGTCTCCCGGCAGCACGGCGCCCAGCGACAGGGAAATGCGGCGCATACGACCTTTGAGAGCGAGCGCCTCCCACCCGTCCGCGAGCGTGAGGCTCACGAAGCGCTCCGTATCGAACGGCTGCCACGCACGGGCCACCCGAGCGCCGAACTCTTTTAGGAAAGCTTCGTCATATATATTTTTAAGCGGCTCCGCCACGGTCAAAACTCCTCCTATCGTCGGCTATCAATCGCGCATATCCCGCCGAATCGAAGTTTTATTATACCACGCGAACAACCGGCCGGTCAGCACGGACAGGAACGCCGATACGAACGCCGTCATCGCGGCCGTCTCCAGGCATTCCTCGATCGTCTGCAGCAGCCGCTCGCTGTCTTTGCCCAGGCTGCGGATATCAATCGTGTCCATCGATACGGCGCAAAAAGCGATCACCAGTCCCGCGGTAAAAAACGCGCGCGCGGCCACGCCTCTGCCGAGCAGTCGCCATAGCGCCCATACCGCCGCCAGCCCGCATACCGCGTACAGCGGAATGAGCCAATCTCCCGCTTCCATCCAGGGAAGCAGCCGGATGCCCGTCCGCTTCAAATAGCGGTCCCGCAGCCGCTCGTGCAGCGCGAACCGCTCGTCGAGCGCCAGCCACATAAAGGCCACGACTGTAATCGTCCAGCCCCAGGCGCCATGCCTGCCGATCCAGGCCGACAATCTCGCGCCGCGCTCCCCGGAATGCCCGTCGGCCAGCTGCCGCGCCCCCCGCCCGCGTCGACCTACCGAAGGGGCTGCCTGCGCCGACACCCAGGCTTCACGGGCATCTTGCCCCGCTTCTCCCGCTACTTCCGCTTCGCGGCCGCGTTCTCCGAACGGCGCTGCGAGCCCTTTTTCAAGCGACGCTACGACCGCATTAAGAGCCGCCATCGCCGCGGCCAGCACGAGCAGCACGCTCTCGAGCCATGCCTGGGGCGTCGTCTCCGCGGCGACATAGACCCAATACCGCGGCCAACCGGCGACGAGCATGCCGACCGTAAACAGCAGGACGGCCAGCCACAGCGCAGCCAGCAGCCGCTTTCCTGCGGCCGGCAGCCGCCCCGCTTCTGCAGGGACGACGGAATCTCCCGCTCCCCGCTTGGATTCTCGCATACGCCGGCCTCCTTTTCAGAATGAACTCCTGCCCACTACTTATACCAGATTCAGCGGCTCGCCGGTCGCAAGTCCGCATATATTGTCCACCCAAGTCTCGTATCCCCGCTGAAGCACCTCCACGGAATACCACGCCGTATGCCCGGTCTGCAGCAGCCGGCCTTCGGCGATCTGCCTGGCGGCACGCTCGTCCTTGTCCGCGATCGGAAACAGGTCGTCTACCGCGTAGCCGCGCAGGCGGCCCTCTTCGATGGCGTGTACGACCGCGTAGGGATCGACCAGCGCGCAACGCGAGACGTTGATCAGCGTCGCACCGCTCTTGATGCGCGCGAGCTCCGCTTCGCCGAAGGCGGCTGGTCCCTGCCACTGCGCGGGCATATGTAAGCTTACGATGTCGCTAGATGCGAGCAGCTCGTCGAGGTCGACCAGTCGGACGCCCGCCGCGCTTCTCTCACGCGGATCGCAGGCCAGCACGCGCATCCCGAAGGCAGCGGCCAGCTCCGCCACGCGCGAGCCGATCCGGCCGAGCCCGACGATGCCCAGCGACTTGCCGCGCAGCTCGAAGCCGAGCACGCTCGTGCCGGGCGGCACGCGGCCGCGCACGCGATCCTGGCTCAGATGGATGCGCCGCGACATCGTCAGCATCATGCCGAGCGCGTGCTCGGCTACCGAGTCCGCGGAATACTCGGGCAAATGGCTAAGTGCGATGCCATGCGCCTTCAGCCAGGCGGTATCGATATAATCGACGCCGGTCGCAAACACGGCAATGCCACGCAGCTTCGGCAGGCGCGACAGCCATGTACCGTCGATCGACGGCACGGAGCGCGGCGTCAGCCCGCATACGTCCGCATCCTTCAGCATGTCGACGAGCGTATCGGGCGGAAGCGGGCTTTCCGCCGCGAAAAATCGGACGTCGGCGGTCTTCTCCAGCCGCGCGGCCTGGGGCTCGGTAAAGGTGCTTCTTCCTCTTGCCGTGATGATGACGACTTTCGAACGGTAGGGCATGAGCGCTTCCTCCTCTTCAGATCGATCGGATTCTCCTAGTTTTAACCCAATTCCTCCCTCTTCGAACGACGATACGCAGACGTCAACCGGTCTTGACGGGCGCCGTGTCCGGATAACGGAACGGCAGCAAAATCTCGAACGTCGTGCCGCTCCCCAACTGGCTGTAAACCTGAATCTTGCCCTGATGGTTGTCCACGATCTTGTAGCTGACCATCAGGCCGAGCCCAGTCCCTTTATCCTTCGTCGTGTAAAACGGCTGGCCCATCTTGGCGAGCTGGCTGTCCTCTATGCCTGGCCCTTCGTCCACGATGCGGATGCGCACCGAGTTGTCGACGCGTTTCATATGAACGCGGATGGCGCCGCCGTCCGTCATCGCTTCGATCGCGTTTTTGATGACGTTAATGAATACCTGCTTGATCTGGCTCTCTACGCCGTAGATCCAGAGCGGATCCGGGCCGAAGTCGCTCTCGATCTGGATGCTGTGCAGAATCGCCTGCGTCTCGAGCAGCGTGACCGTCTCGCGCATGACGTGTCGGGTATCGTAATACGACAGCTCGTACACTTGAGGCTTGGACAGCATGAGCATCTCGCTGACGATATTTTCGATGCGGGTAAGCTCCGACTTCATAATGTCGTAATACGTGCCGTTATTTTTTCTCCCGGAAGAAAGCAGTTGGAGAAAGCCCTTGAGCGATGTCAGCGGGTTGCGGACCTCGTGCGCGATACCGGCCGCGAGCTGGCCCGCTACGTACAGCTTTTCCGAATTGATTAGTAGCTCTTCGTTTTTTTTGCGCTCGGAAATGTCACGGATAATGATCTGCAGGGCAGGCTCGTTCTCGATCGACGTCATCAGCTCCACGATCTCCGTATTGAGCGTCCGGCCTTTGAGCGTGACCCACTCCTGCTCGAGCGGCCCGCTGTTGCCGGTCATGGCGAGATTGTGCATGCGCTCCCGCACCCTGTCGTGATCCTCGGGCAGTAGGTACTCGAAGATGGACGACCCCAGCAGCTCCTCCGGCTCGGTCGCATCGAACATCCGAAGTCCCGCTTCGTTCACGAATACCCATTTATCCTTTTTGAAAATGGCGATCGTGTCCAGCGAGTTCTCGACGAGCAGCTTGTACCGTTCATCCATATGATTCATGCGCTTGTCGATATACCAGGTGAACAGCGTCGACGTCAATATCAGCAGCATGCCGATGCCGATAATAATGGACAGCCGGTAAATATCCTCCTGCAGCCGGTCCGCGGATGCGTACATGGCACTGTCCCGATATTGGAGCAGCATCGCTTGCTTGGAAATTTGGCTCTCGACGAATACCGCCATGCCGAGCGTCAGGCTGGCCAGCCATTTGTTCCGCTCTCCGGGCCATTCCGACAGGCGAAGCGCCGCATAGATGCCGCTGAACAGCAGAAGAACGCCGAGAACGACGTAGACCGTCACTGTTCGGATCTCCGAGACCGTCTCGCCCAGCTCGCCGAAGTAGCTCATGAAGGCGACGGCGAAGGCCAGGATGAAGCTGCCGGCGGCCAGGCGGTATCGGATCGTATTTTGAAAAGCGAGCATGACAAATGCCATCGAGCTGAAAAAGATCGTGAACAGCAGCGATACGACGGCCGCCCACGTGAATACGATCGTCTGGTCCCACGCCAGCGTCGTCAGGAATTGCTTGACCCACATGCCGATGCCGAATACAAAAGCCCCGCCCGATAACCAGAATACGCGGAAGTGATTGTCTTTGCGCTGGAGATTGCCAGTGAAGTTAAACATGGTGTAGGATGCGATTATGCTGATAATCAGCGCCAACAGCAGAAGACCGATCTTCCAGGACGTCTCGGAATCGTACATCGTGTGATCCCCCGCAGTCGAAGATGTAATAAAGATGTAATGTGAATGCCTTGGTGATACACTTCGACAAGTTTTAAGAAAATCCTACTTTTTCCAACTTAAAAAAATGGAGGTTTTGCATGAAATGTTAAGAAAAATGGCAGGAGAGTTCAAAACGTTTGCTATGCGCGGCAACGTGATCGACCTGGCGGACGGCGTGATCATCGGGGGCGCGTTCGGTCAGATCGTGACATCGCTCGTCAACGATATCGTTATGCCGCCGATCGGGCGGCTGCTGGGGGGCGTGGATTTTAAGGATTTGTACTGGCGGATCGGGGATTACAAGGAAGGTACCGTCGCCTCATCGATCAAATCGCTGGAGGACGCTCGCAATGCTGGCGCACCGGTCATCGCGTACGGGCAATTCATCAATATTATCATCAACTTCCTCATCATCGCCTTCTGCGTATTTATGCTGGTGAAGGTCATCAACAAGCTGACGGAGGGCCGCAAAAAGGACGAGCCGCTCGCCGAGCCGACCTCGAAGGAATGCCCGTACTGCCTGTCGGTCGTGCCGATCAAGGCGGTGCGCTGCGCACATTGCACGTCGGAGCTTGAGTCGACGGCAAGCGCATGAGCGGAAATGAGAAGGCGAACGATGCCGACAGTATGAGCGGCGGGAACACGGGAAGCCCCGACGCTCGCAAATCGGAGGAGCGGTTCGACATTTACGATGAGCAGGACCGCCCCATCGGCACCGCGACGCGTTCGGAGGCGCATGCGCGCGGGCTGTGGCACCATACGTTCCACTGCTGGCTCGCGCGCCGCGGCGAGGACGGCCGGGCGCGCATCCTTTTCCAGCGACGCAACAAGGACAAGGATACGAATCCCGACCGCTTCGACATCACGGCGGCCGGGCATCTGTCTGCCGGCGAGACGGTGCGCGATGCGGTCCGAGAGCTCGAAGAAGAGCTCGGGCTTCGCGTTGCGCTCGAGGATTTGGCGCTGCTTGGCACGTTTCGCGAGGAGGACGAAGGCTTCGCCCAGGGCGTGCGGTACATCGACCGCGAGGTCAGTGAGGTGTACGGCTACGTGACCGACCGGAGGCCTGCGACGTTCCGGCTGCAGCGCGAAGAGCTAGCCGGCTTGTACGAGGCGGATGCGGAGGCACTGCTTGCGCTGATGCGCGGCGAGACAGAGACGGTATTGGCGAATGGCGCTGAGTTGGATGCGGACGGCTTGGCGGTGCCGGTGTCCGGCGTCGCAGTGAGGCTCACGGACTTTGTGACGCGGGACACAACATATTACATCCGCGTGATCGAGGCGTTGATGCGGCTGGTATAGCGGGGATGGTGCGAGGTGGCGTCCGGTTGCAGCAGGCAGTTTTCAACTGGGACTTCCTTGGGCAACATAGCGACGCAGTCAAGGCAGTTAGTCCTAATCGGGACTATTTCCGGCCATCAGGTGGCGCAGTCGCAGCATTTAGTCCTAAGCAGGACTTCTTCCGGCTGTCGGGCAGCGCGCTCCAAGCTAAAGGTTCCATTCAGAACTTCCGCCCCCTCCGACTCGCCCCATAAAAAAGCGCAGCCCCGAATCGACGCTTTCGAGGCTGCGCTTTTTTACGACCGCCTGATCTCCTGCCAACTCAGCTTGCCGGCATTCAGCTTGCCTTCCAGCCATTTCCCGTTCGGCAAGCTGTAATACAGCACCTCGCTTCGTTCGTCCCCGTCCGTATCCCATACGCGCAGGAAACGCACGTCCGGCTTCGCGCCGAGCACACCACCTTCGCCGATCAGCTGCCAGTTCTGATGGAGGTACGCCTGTGCCCCCTGCGTCGAGGTCCCTTCAGACGAAACGCGGCCCAGCCACCAGCGACCGCTTTCCGGCACGTACCGGAGCAGCTCCGACGGTCCGTCCGAATCCGCTCGTTCGCTCGCACTTGAATTTTCCGCGAATCGGCCTCCCCATTCCAGCATGCCCTGATTGACGCGCCCCGCCGCTTCCCAGTTGCGGTACCATCCGTCGATCATGCCGTGAATGTTGTAGAACACCGTGTTGCGCGGGGCGACGTCGAAGTCGTTGATGTCGGGCTCCCCGTACAAGTCCGCCGCCATCTCGTGGATGCAGCCGTGCAGGCCCGAGCCTTCGATGAACAGTCCCAGCTCGTCGGCCGTCCGAAACGACTGCGGCTGCATCACGATCCTCGCCTCCGCCGACCGGTCATAGCACGGCGCACGCCGAATTTCTTCCGGCACCCGCTGCCACGGCGCGACCAAAGACGTATCGTAGCGCTGCCGGCCGTACCAATCGAGCGCCCTGCGAATGAATCCCCGATGGAACTGAAGAAACTGCGTGCCGTATCCCGGACGCAGCTGCGACGGATCGCTCACGTGATGTGCGTGGTGCCAGTTCATATGCTCTTCCAGCAGATCCTCCGGAAAGTTCGCTATTGTCGGCATTCCCGTCCAGCCTCCCCATGCCTGCGGCCGAAAGGGCACAGGCATTCGCCTTGTTTGCAGCATCATATGCGAGGGACTGGGCTTAAGGTGAATCCGAAAGCGCGAGACGAATCCCGTCTACTCGATAATCTCGATTTTCCGCAGGCGATAGATCTGGTAGAGGTGCGTCACGATGACCTTCAGCACCGCGTAGCCCGGCACGGCCAGGAACATGCCCAGCAATCCGAATAGACTCCCTACAATGAGCAGCACGATGATGATCGTGAGCGGGTGGATGTCGAGCTTCTTGCCCATGATCTGCGGCGACAGCAGTCGGTCCTCGATCTGCTGCGCGATGAGGATGACGACGATCGTCCAGACGACCTTCCACGGCGAATCGATGAACGCGACGATCACGCTCGGCACCGAACCGATGAGCACGCCGACGTACGGGATGACGTTGAGAAACGTAAACACGATCGCCAGCAGCAGCGCGTATTTGAGCCCGATGATAAGGTAGCCGGTCAGCATCATGATGCCGAGGCAGATGCTCACCAGAATTTTACCTTGTATGTAGGCGCTGAGCGCTTTGTCCATTTCCATCATGATCGACTTGGCTTGGTCGTCGTGCTTGTCGGGCACGATTTTAACGACGTAATCCGGCACCTTGTAACCCGTCTTGAGCATATAGTAGGCGATGAACGGCACCGTCGAGAGCAGCAGCACGAACTGCGAGATCCAGCCCATAATCTTGTTGAAGGCGTTGCCCGTGTTGGAAATGACGCCATTGACCAGGTCGGGAATGCGGGAGGTGAGGTCGAACTTCGGATCGTTCAGATACTTGGTCGCCCACTCGTATTCCTGGAGCTTGTTCACTTGATCCTGCGCGAGCTGGACGAGCTGCGGCACGCTGTCGATGAGACTGTCGATCTGATCGCGAATGATCGGGCCGACCAGCATGATAAAAAACGTGAACAACGCCGCCAGCGCCAAGTATACGATCGCAATCGAGGTCGACTTGTTGATGCCCCTTTTTTCCAATATACCGACGACCGGCCGCAGCAAATAGTACATGATCGCCGACAGCAGCATCGGCAGGAGCAGCACCTCGAGTACCGTTACCAGCGGGTTAAAAATAAACCTGACCTTGGAAGCCAAGAAGATGATCACCAGCACGACAATGATGCCGTAGCCGATCCTGAAATACTTGCCTTGAGGCATGCAGCCCACCGACCTTCGGAAAGTTATAATAAGATATAACCTTCGTCGGCCGGCGGGAAACTCCTTCTTACTCGGTCGGCATGCCCGCCGCTTTGCGAACCTCGTTGGCCAGGCGATTGAACTCCGCCTTGTCCGCCTTCGTCGTCGCCGCGAACCATGCTGCGGACAGGAACTTGATGATTTTCTCCGCGTCTTCAGGCTTCATCGTAATCTCCTCCTCCTCGTCAGGATCGGAATCGGGCTTAGGATCTGGATTCGGATTTGGGTTCGGGTTCGGGTTGCCGACCGGATTCGTGTCCCACCAGCCTTCGTTGCCGTAGGACTCGTTCAGGTCCAGCGCGATGCCGGATACCCTCGTGTCGATCTTATATTGGAAAATGTTCGCTTTATCGCTGCGTTTGCCCCGGCTCCAGGCGTACGTCTGCCAGAAGTGCGTGCAAGCGCGGCGCTTCGCCATCTCCTCGACGACCGCATAGGACCCGTAGACGCCCGTCTCGTAGCCCGTCACTTGCTTCGCCGCCGCCTTCAGGTAAGCTTCAATGGCGTCGAAGTCCTTCGGCTGCGCATCGTAATCCACCGCGAAGTAGATCGCGGTGCCTTTCGGCTGCCCGACGGCGAGCGCCTCCGCATAGGCGGCGGCTCCGTCGTTGCGCCCCGCATCCGCTCCGCTCGCCGCGCGGTTCGCCGTCGTCTCGTACACCGAGACGATCTGCATGCCCGCCGACGTGATCAGCTTCGCCTCGTCCGCGGTCATCCGCTTCCAGGCGTACGACGGCGGCACCAGGTAACGTGCGGCGAAGGCGTAGCCGGCGGACGCCAGCGCCTTGGCTTGCGCGGCCGTGACAGGCGTGGCTTTATCGATGCCTTTTGCCATGGGGATGGCTCCTTTCTTGTAGGCGTTAAAGGACTGTGAGGGATACATAGGGTGAGGTAGTGCTTGTTGTATTTTATTCGGGGACGAATGTTGGGGCACGGCGCTCGTCCTAACCTTGGATGGTCGCTTTATACAGGCTCTATGACGATGCTATTCCACTTCGCGGGGAACAGCGCCGGCGAGCCGCTTTTATTTAAAATCATGCCCACGTTTTGGCCATTGCCTATACCGGCATACTCCGCATTGCTCAGCAAATGGTCAATTGCGATATTTCCATTCAAGTAGATCAAAACGCGTTTGCCTTTGCAAACGACTTTGAGTTCATAGTACGTGTCGTTCGCAAAATCGTAACGATATGTTTGTGGCGTAGAGAAAACGCCCGCAATGCGCTTATTCAGCTTCAAAGTGGTCGCATCGAAAGAAATCCAAAAATGATTGCTTGCATCTACCCGTTTAAAAGTTAAACCTGCCATGCGTAGGCCGCTTGTCAATTGACCCTTTAACTTGGCGGAAACGGCATAGTCTGGCTCGGCGATGACCAGCGTAGCGGCTTGACCGTCGATATCAGACGTATTGGTGGCTTCATTGCCCGCGATGGCCCACCCACCGGTTGTCGCCCATGCACCTCCAACATTCGCGCTGCCGAGCGCGGAAGCGTCCGGACGCGTAAACGTATCGTAGGCGATGCCTGCAAACTGAGAGGAGATCGCTCCTGCGTCATCCACCGATATTTTAAAAGGGACATTTTTAGGAGATCGGGCTACCGGCTCTTTGTAGCCGTTGATTTTACCGATATAGTTTTCTGCCGCGATCTCCTCTTTTGTATAAATGCCCTTCTCGAAGTAATGCCTGTCCGAAGGAGAGAACGGCGATACATCGTCGTAAGTGACCATTGCGCCGCAAAAATATGTCGGGGCCGATACAGGAAGATCCGAAACGGACAGTTGAATATATTGGCCGTCCGACGTGCGACTGCCTCTGCCCACCGATTGAATCCACTTCGTATAGGCACCGCCCAAGGAATAGGGATAAAGCACTTCGTTGCCAGCGACTCCTCCGGAGATTCGGGCCGAATAGGCACTATTAGCTGCTCCACCTTGGATGAATATGCTGTATGCAACGTCCCGCGTAGGGTCGAGTTGAACCGGTCCTTGATCGACTAGACCTGTCGTGCCGCGAAATTTAATTTTTAAATTGGGCTTGTCCACTCCATTGGGCGTAATCTTGAATACTACCGGATTCTCCCCGACGATTTGTTTCACTTCTGGCGACAAGGGAACGGGAAGGGTAGAAAGATCCTGAACTTGCTCAATGGTAGCGCCGTTGCCGGCAACTCTCCAGTTTCGAATGTCGTTCACGTTTTGCAGCAAATTAATTCCTGGCGGACTAAACAAACGTTGCTGACGTTGATCAAGCGTTGTTTTCAAATCGAGGTTCTTATAGACATCGTCGTTTTTCGCGTTAATGGTGGCCTGGCTTAGAGTTACGCCTTTCAAATTAGCGCTCGACTGCAGTTGATGAATATAAGCGGAACCGATGGCACCCGGAGCCCCGGATTTTACCAAAGCGGCGCTTCCCGTATCCATCCGTACGTTGGATCCTATACGCCCAAGGTATGCGGCGTATTTTTGCTTCTCGGCAAGCGGTTTAAGCGTATCGGGCAATGCGAAAAACCAGCCTGGGGAACCGTTTTGAACGGGCGATGACCAGGAAAATCCAAAGCCATTGATGTCCAAGCCGTTCGACGAAGCATTGTTGAGCAATTTAATGGCGGCTTCTCCGATGACCTCGAACTGCAGGAAGTCAAATTCTCCGCTGAGGCCTACAGGGTCCGTTCGAACACCTCCATCATCGATACATTGATAAATGCCGTAAGGACTGAAGCCCGCATGCACGTTCCAGAAGGCTCCGCCAAGTCCACTATTGCCCGAGGTCCCGATAAGAATGCCGCAGAACGTCCCGTTAATATTGCCGCGCTCGAACGTATAGTCGTAATTGTTCGTTTTGACATACACGCCCGCAAGCCCGCCCCAAGTACAGTCCCGAGATGTGACATGACCAACGGTGTTGTTAAGCAAGAGACCGACTTTAATATTGCGCGTCCTCACATTCTCGAAGACGGGCGTCGCTCCTCCATACACCCCGATAGCGGCCGGACCCACTGCGAACATTTCGTAGCGATCCTGATCGAACCACGTCTTGTCCACCCAGTTGGCCAGATTGACCAGATTGTACGCTGTCGGTCCCCATACCATGATGTCCCGCACGATTCCGCCAGTTCCTGCTACGCTTAGGCATGGCATCAAGTCCGTCGGATTGACCGGCAAAAAGTTGATCGTTGTCCCGCCCGATCCGCTGTCCACATACGGGGCGTCGCCCCTAAATACGCGGCAGTCGATATCGAGCGTGTCCGTAATGACGTATCTGCCCGACGGGACGTACAAATTGTGCTCTTTGTCGCAGGCCAGCAATGCCGCTTTGAACGCGTTTGTGCTGTCCGTTGCGCCTGTCGGATCTGCACCGTAATCGAGAACGTTAAATTCCATTTCAATTCCTCCGTTCAAAATGGTTTAATCCCAGAACATGCATTCCCCTAAAACTATTAGTTGGCAATCGTACGACAAGTAGTTGCTAAAAAATCCTGGAGAGGTTATCTTTAGGATTCGCCCGTTCACGTTAGTTTTTTCCGCTGATTGTATCGACGTTCGAGTCCTCTTGCTTTTGATTAAATTGTTCAAGCCGTTTGGTGATGACGCCCGGCAGAGAGACGCCGAGCGCGCCAAAGTTTTCAACCAGGCTGAGGCCTTCTCTTCCGACGTAAAAATAGATCGCGGCCGTCCGGAACATGGGCACCCCGGGTTGCAGCCAATCGTCCAACTGTGCCGCCAGCCCAACGACGGCCAGCACGATGATTTTCCGAATGCCGCCCCAGTAGAGCTTGTCCGAGTTTAAGTTGTGATTTTTGATCGCACTGGCAACGCCGCTGACATAGTCTAGGACAATGAGAGTGAATAGCACTTCCAGCGCTTTGTCCCAGCCACCGAGGATCGTAGTAAGAAGCATGCCGATCGCCGCCCCCATTCCACCCGCGAATGCCTCTTTGCCGCCGGCCGCGGCCGCATACCAGGCGTTGGATAGTAGTAGTTTCAGTTGTAGCAGGTCGACCCCCTCCAAAATAGGAAAGACACCGTTTGCTTTCCGGTGCCTTAAAAATAGGTATTTAATTAACGAATCCAATCAACGCCGCCCCATCAGCCGCTTAATCGTCGGCATCCAGGATGGTTTGCACTTCAGCGCGTTTGCTTTCCGGTACGTCGTCGATCGTCTTCAGCGCCCGACGGATCAGGTTCGCATAAACTTGGGCCATTTCAGCTCTCACCTCCTTCAAGCGCAGTCAAACGCGCTTCCAAGGCATCGATTCGGGCCTGCTGCTGGATGATGGTATCGTATGCCTCGGCGAGCCCGAGCATCGTATTAACGGCCTCTTCCTCGCGGGCGGTGTCGGCGGCCGTGGCCGTCTCGTATACCTCGGCGACGGCGAGCATGGTGTGTACGCTTTCCGCTTGCAGCGCGGCGACCTGGGCCGACAATGGCGTCTGGTAAACTGGCGAATCCTGTGGATTCTCTGGATCGGGATACGAAAAAAGCAGCGAGGGCTGCTCGCTGCTTATGTCAACCCGATACCCATTTGCGGCCATAAAGTCTTCGGCGAACTCGCCATACTCCAGCTGAAGCATGCCGACCGTTTCCGGGTCGCGCTCCTTCAACGCCAGGTATGCTTTGAAGTCCTGCCCGATGGTCGTTTCGACGACGTGGCCTGTGCGCTCGCCCGTGTTAACGACGATGTTCCCTGTCGCCTTGTCATAGTAGATTCTGCGACCGATCTGTAACATGTGCCTGCCTCCTTTTTATCCCCATGCGAACCAATAAAAGCTATTTCCGTTGCCACTTGCAACGACAGAAAAACCGCCCGCGTACACGCTCCAGCTTACTGTTATGTGTCTGGTGCCGTCCATCCAACTGGAGAATGTGTTAGCAGTGGGCCACTGCGTCCGCCCATTCCATACGGCTCGTATCGTGTTATCCCAAGCGCCCATTACAACCTCGACGACAATTAGGGTCGGTGTAAACGATAGTCCGTTAACGACGTTCGTAGTTCCCACGGGGTCAGAGTAGCCGCTCGCAAAAGCGGCGGTCGACCCGTTTCCCGTTATGCCTAATAGCGTCACGCCTTTTAAAATATTGGATGCCTTATGGCTAGGATCAAAATTATGGAGTTCTGTCGTTCCGGGATTTCCAAAGCCCCCACCTTGTAAATAAGCACCGACAGGAAAACCGAAGGACATGTTACCTTGTCCGTCGGCCCAGGCATTCGTGATGTTGGTTCCCAGCGGGTAAGTCGGCATCGTACCCGGCGTACCGAACATCGTTTTATTGCTCGGCCAGTTCGCCGGTACGAAGTTCGGATCATTGGCTATTAATGTACCGAATCCGCCCGTATTTTTGCCGGGACCGTAAACGCCTAGAGGCGGCTCCATGACGATATTGCCACCCGAATCTGCGCGCGCCGATACTGCGGTAATGTACTGCCCTGCGGCTGGGTTTCCGCGACGGTCAGGCAGCGTTCCGGCGGTTTGGTAGTTCGTACCCGCGCTGAACTTCTTCGGTGCGGCAACATCGCCCGGCACGGCGTCACCCGGAATAAATATTTGCCCCATCGATTACACCCCCAAAATAGACGCGGATACTTTCGCGGCGCCAGAGACGGACGACGAAATTTGAATGCTTACCTGTGCCGTTGTCGCGTTAATGAATACGGGCAGCAGCGAATAGCTACCCGCTGTCATGGATTGTCCGCCAATAACACTCGTCGTTTGCGCCCCGCCCGCGTCCGTGTACTGAACGTTTAAGTTAACGGTCGTTGTCGCCGTTATCCGAAGATAAATAAGCGCCTGATAGTTCCCCGCAGATGGAGGCGTAAATAACAGGGCAGCCTGCCCCGTACTGCTGGTGACATTGAACTCGCTCACCGACGCGGATTTCGCGACCAGGTCGGGCGATGTGACGACAGGCGTCGGGAGTACGGTCGAATCGGTCGTGTAGACGCTGCCCAGTTGGGCGTTCATTACGTTGCTTGCAGCCGTCGCGCTTTGGGACGCTCCGCTAACAAATACCGTGTACAGTTCGCTTCCGCTATTCGAATTAGATACCTTGAAAGCGATGGGTATTCTCCAGCGAGTGTTGGTTGCGTCCCATGCTAGGTTACCTATCGATATGACATTCTTTGTGGCGCCGATCGCTTCGGTATACCTGGACTCTTGCAGGTTTAGTGTTCCGGTAGGTCCTGCGTTGATAGCAAACCGTTTTGTTACCTGGCCGGTCCCGTTTACGAAGTTCCAAGTGCCAACGACAGTTATGTCGAAGTAGCCGTTAAAATTTGTATTCGCGGGAAGGTAAACGTCGGCTTTTTGGTTAACCCCGCCATTTGACGCGAACGCTATTTCCCCGACTTTCTTGCTGAAGGAGTTCCCGTCGGAAAAGACTGGAGCATATACCCGTCCTTTGAAGTTTGCGCTGTAGTCGGTGGCAAGGCGAAGGGTCGCGTTTCCGTCGTTCTGCGAATCCCCGTTAACAATAAAATTAAGGTATCCGCTAGCCGTCTCTGCCCTGACGTAATTGGCGTTATTCCGATTGAATGTTACCGCGCTACCAGAAAGGGTTGCCGTATTTCCACTTGTCGTAGACGTGATATTCCCCTGGGCCCCCATCGATCCTAAGATTGATACAGAGCCCGCGAAGGTCGCGTTACCCGTTTTCCGCTCGATTCCTAGCGCTTTATTCAGGTATGCCCCGTCGTCGGCATAGTTCCAGAGGGCGAAGTCGCCGCCTGTGTTACTTCCCGCCTCGGTACCGATCATGCCGAATTGCCAGCGCGCCGTCCCTCCAGTACTTCGGGCGGACAGGAACGCATTTCCGCCTGCCGCCGTCCCGACCTGTGATATGAACGCCCCATCGGCCTGAATATTACCGTGGCCCCATATCCCACCTTTTGCATAGATGCCCGCGCCCAACGTCCCAAGCTTGGATACGTCGCCATAGTCATCCGATGCAAGCAGGCCGCCCGATTTCACAATCTGCGCGGCGCCTGCCACGTTAAGAAAGGTAAACCCGGCGTTTGATCTAAAGGTTGTGGCCATGACGTTGCCCGATACGTCCAGCCCGCCAACAAAAATAACGCCGTTGCCGTCGCGGATGGGAATTGTATTGATAGCTGAAGCGAATTGGGCGTGATAGCCTTCCAGTAAGTCCGCATCCAAGCCACTACCCGCGCCGTCGTTGCCCGAATCCCACATTTTCCGCCAAGCGCCCCACGTGCCGTTATTCTTGATTCGGAACCGCTGAGAAGTCTCAGAGAGGGAATTGATAGGCATGTGCCGTTGCATGATGTAACTAGTATTCTGGCCCCATACAATATTTTCGAGGTAACCTTGGTTGGACCCGTCTGTACCAGCGAACGGACTCCCCGTAAACGTTGCCGGCGTGGCATATACCCCGCTCGTCGTCAGTGCATCAGCATCGGATATAACCGTTGTCTCGAACTGGTATAGACCCGCCAGTTTGCGGCCGCCGACCATTTCGGCGTTCAGGTTCGGGACAAGCGTCGTAGACGCCACGTATATCGGCTGGGTACCCGTCGCCACACTTGACGCTAAAGAATTTGCATGCAGGTCTCCCGCCGCATTCCTAGCGGCCACTGTATTCGGAGTAGCTGTTCCAGAAACGGCATGGAATCCATCTACCGTGTCGGCGTTAAGGCCAGCGCCGGTTGATTGTACGAATGTGAGCGCCGTCGTCCCGAGCGTCACCGCGCTTGCATTACTAAGCGAAAATCCCTTAGCACCATTAGCCGTCCCAGCCCGAACATACACGCTGATGCCCGCCGCAACCTTTGCCGAGCTGTCCGCATCCGCCGCGCGCGTCCAAGCCCCGGATGTGGCGACGTATATACCGTTCTGACTTCCCGTCGTCTGATTCTTGACGAGCACCCTATCGCCGGCCGCTAGAACGACGCCGTCTACCGTCTGCAGCCCTGACAGCGTGATATTCGCCGTCGTCGCGACGCGCACATCTCCATCGACACCATTCAACGCCATGGCCGCATCGATCTTATCCCAGTTGTCGTTCAGCATCGTCTGAATATTAAACGTATCCGCGCCGTCCGTCGCCGGGTTCTTCTTGAGCAGGTTCAGAATGCTCGTAAAAATAGCCATGCGATAAGCCGCTCCCTTCCCTATGCATCCAAGAACGGCGCGAAGTCCGTCAGCGGATGGCTTTGCATTTGATTGATCGTCAGCCCGTTAACCTCGTTAACGGTCAAGTACCTAAACGAATACGACACGGCCAGATGCGCCGGCACGATGGCGTTCAAAGCGTCTTTAATATCGTCAAGGTTAGGCGGCAAGCCGACCGTATCCACGAAGCGAATCGTCACCGTGTAAAGCGACGGCTGCTGCGTCACCTCGATCGCGCCGTTGTCGAACGATTCCGCCACGCTGCGCATTAACGCAACCGTCACCGTACCGGTGCCGCGAAGCTTGGACTTGACCAGGCTGCGCCGCTGTTCCATCGGTTTCATAGGATCCGTCGGGATGCCCAGGTCGCTCTCCCAGCGATCCAAGCCCCACGTCGCCGTGTCTACGAAAAATTGCGCCAGCGTCTCATCCAGCGCGCGCTGGAGCAGGTCGAGCTCCGTCCCTTGCGATTCCATCAGCGAGCGCATAACGCGCGAAGAAGCGTAGTAACCCGGCAAATAGCCGAGCATCTCCTGCCCTCGCACACTTGTCATCGTTGCGGGTTCAGACACTGGCATTCACCGCCCCGGGCACCGCGACCTGACCGATCCCGACCGTTACGTTGGAGGTACCGCCATTGATGGTCAAATTCGAGAGGTCCACGATGGCCGTAACGTCGAGCAGCAAGCTGTTTACCTTCGAATAACGAACGACGGCATCGGCAAAAGCAAGCGACTTCAGGTATTCGGTCATCATCGCCTGAATGCCCGCGACAGCCTGCGCCAATGTCCAGCCGGTACGAAGCGTCAATTTCACGCCGATGACAATCGGCACTTCAGCAGGCGCGGCCACAATGACGTTTGCACCGATCGGCGCCTTGCCCGATCCCGTGCCCGCCGTACCCGGCGCGATCACATCCTGCACGACAGTCACGATCGCCGCGGAGGCCGCGCGCTTCTCCTGGTTCAGCACAAACACCTTTACTGTACCCGGCCCGTTCCACAGCGGCTGCACCTGTGCGCCGCCGACGCCGTCCGTCTCGAGCGCCCACTGCAAATAGTCCGCCCGGTTGCCGCTCGTGCCCGGATTGCGTACTTTTAACAGATAGCGCTCCAGCAGCGACGCATCGCTCTCGGTCTCGGCGCCTCCGCTCATGGCTGCTGCATTGGCGATGCCCGTCACGCCAGGCACCGGTTCGACCAGCACCGCGATCGACCCGGCCGCAATGTTGCCGGCCAGCCCTGCCTCGACCGCCATTACGCTCGCTTCCACCAGCCCCACGCCGCCGATCGTAATTGCCTCAACCGTCTCGAATTCCACCGACGGCGTCGACGTGACGGCATCCGCAGCCGTAGCCACGCGCGTGCCAACAGGCACCACAACGCCCGATGCCCCCGCAAAAGTCACCTTCCCCGTCGCCCGCTCCGCCGGACGCCGTTCTATGCCATGCTCGCCGCATCTAAGATCCAGATATGCGCCGAATGCCGTCGTCGCGAACCCGCGTCGCAGCACCTCCTGCGCCCAGCCCGCCGACAAAAACAGCTCGTAAGCCGCAGGCGCCAGCGCGTCCCAAATATACGAGCCCTCGGCCTTGTCCACGTCCGCCGGAATTCGTCCCAGCATGCGCGCCAGGATGCTCTCTTCCCTTTGCTCCGTTAAATAATCCGGCAACGCCGTCATCACAAGCTCACCACGCTTCCCTCAATCGTTCCCGCTTCGTCCCGCACGCTGGTCACCGAGCAGACGAAGCTGCATGCGTCGCCCTGCCACGCAAAAGCAAATCCCCCGACGCGCGCCGTTCGCGGATCGGCCAGCAGCGTCTCCGAGGCGATGCGCGCGATCTCGCTCTCGACGGCGGCACGCGAGAGGCCGAGCCCGATGAGCGACTCGAACTCATGTCCATACAGCCGTGAATACACGAGATGGCGATACCGCTCGGTCGCAAGCGCCTTGCGGCACCATTCGAGCCATGCCTCGGCGTCTGCGGCAGCGCCCGCGATTTTCCCCGTTGGCGTCAGTACGAATTCACCCGCTTCAAAGTCAAACTTCCAGCTCCGACCAAACGACGCGCCCGACGCCTGCGTCTCGTCCGGAATCACTTCCGCAACGACCGGCGTCGCCGGAAACAAATCAACCACCCGGACTCACCACCTTGCATACGACGACCGCCTGACTGCCCCCGGCAACCGGGATCGCGAGTACGCGATCTCCCGGCGCCAGTATCAAGCCCTCCGCCTGCAAAAAATCCGGCATTTCATATTTAAAAGAATCCAGCTTCAAGCCGGCTCCCGTCATCGTCCCCAGTTCCGCGGGCACCCCCGCGACTTGCTTGGCCGCCACCCGGTTCATGCGGCTCTCCAGCGCGGCGGCCAGCTGTTTGTAAGGATCAGCCACAATAATCCCTCCTCACCTTGGCTTCACGAGCCAGCTCCAGCTGCATATGCCCCGGCTCGCCTAGCTGATGCCGGACGGACGTCACAAATAGCCGCTGCCCGTCCAGCTCGACCAAGTCCCCCGCCCGAATCAGATTGATATCGAGCGCCGTCACCGACATCGTTTCCTGCAAGCCGAGCAAAAGCGGCTCCGCCGCCTTGCGCGCCTGGGCGGGCGTCTCGATCGCGCAGTCCTGCAGCACCTTTTGCAGCGTACCGTATTTGTCGATCTCGCCCTTGACGATCGCCAGCACCGGAGACAGCTTCGTCTCGCTTCCCTCGCTGCCGAGCACCTTCACCTGCGTGACGGCTCCCTCGAGCGTCCGTTTCTGACTGACCGACTCCAGCGACTCCAATTGCCATACGTTCTCATTGCCGCCCAGCTTGACGAGCGTCAGTCCGTTTGGCGTCATGCGCGGGCGATACAGATCGCCGCCCTTGCTGGCCGTCTCCTTCAAATCTCCCAGAATCATGCTGAAAATCGACTGGCTTCGCTTCACGCTGCGTTTCAGCTTAATCTTCGTGTCCGGCAGCGACGCGAGCGGAATGTTCCAGCCTGCCGCATAGGACGCGAGCCGCTCCGCCGCCGTCTGACCGTCCGGCATCAGCCGCTCGTCCTCGGACTTGGACAGATACAGCGTCCGGTCGTAGGCCGTGACGTTCAGATGCTTGCCGCTGCCCGCCGCGCGTTCGCTCTCGCACTCCCACACGAGTGCCGGATGAAGCAGATAAGCCATTCCCGCCGAACCGTAAGGAACGCCGGAAATGCGAATCTCCTGTCCCGGCGCGATGGCCGGCAGGCCCGGACGTACCGTCAGGCGAATATTCGCCCGATAAGCGATCTCCTCCAGCGAATCTTCCAGCGTAATCTCTTCCGCCAGATCGCCCAAATAATATTTCCCATCCAAAACCACCTCGTAGCTCACGGCATCACCAGCTTCTGCCCCGGATGGATCAGGCCCGGGTCGCTGCCGATCAGCGCTTTGTTTTTCGCGTAAATCTCGCCCCATCTTGCACTGCTGCCGAGTTCCCGCTTGGCGATCGCGTAGAGCGTGTCTCCTTGGCGAACGGTGTACGTCTTCGGGACCGGCTTCAAGTCCGTGCGAACAGTCGCGCCAGACGCTGCCGTCGTACGGACCTTCGGCTCCCGCCAAGTGCGAATCGCGATATCGAAATAGATGTCGCCGGGCTCTCCGCCCCGCAGACTGGTCGAGTGGGAGGAGATGTAGCCGAGTATGTTAATGCCGGCCTCCGTGATAAGGAGACGCACCGGCTGCTTACTGACCATATAGCTCGTGAGCAGGTTCATTGAGCCGATCGGATCCTGGTCCGCCGGGAAGAAGGAGGAGAACGAAATCTCCTTCAGCTTCTCCTCCTGCGCCATATCCACCTCGCCGAGCGAGAGGATGTTGACGGTTTCGAGCTGCTTTTCGCGCCGAATCGAGACCTCTTCCGGATTGACGGGAAAAAGGAAACTGTTTTTACCGGACGCATCCTTCAGATAAAATTCCACGCTTCTCCTCCTTCCGCCGCGCGGCAATGTATATTAAGGCCGGTTCTCCAACGTCTGCCGGATCGAGGCCGTAAGTCGGGTGCTGACCTGCGCCGTGATCGCGTTGTAGTCGATCTCGGTCTCCTTGACCGTCAGTTGGACGGCGCCTGCGGGAATGTTGATGTTGATGGTCGGGGCTGGCTGGGGCGCTCCCTGGCCACGGGCCATACCCGGGGTTGCCGGGCTCAGAGGCACACCAGGCGCCGGGAGCGCTTGAATCTGGGAAAGGGACCGCGTCATGATTTGTTGAACGGAACGCGGTACTTGAATGCCTGCTGGGAGACCCGAAATTGCAGCTCCGCCAAGCAAGCCACCCGCTAGAAGGGAGGTTGATACCGGCCCTCTCGTTGCAGTTGTAGACAATGCCGGTTCACTTAAAGGAGAGGTCCCGCCGGCAGAAGCTGTGTCGGGTTTCTTTCTTCTCTTGCCTAGCCAACCAAACGCCTTATTGGCGTAAGAACCAAGTTTTTCGCCGACGGCACTGCCGCCAAGACCGCCGATTGCGCCGCCGACCAAACCGCCGATCGCGGTGCCGATACCAGGAATGACCGATCCGATGGCAGCGCCCATCGCAGCGCCTCCCGCTGCACCGGCCCAGCCGCCTGCCGCGCTGCCGATTGCTTTTGCGCGCTCGTCTCCGCTTTTGGCCGTGACGATACTGGCTACGTCAGAGATCGCGCCGAGCGGACGCAGCAGCTTGCCTCCAATCTTTCCGACCTTCAAAAAGCGCTTGAAGATGTTGCCGGAAGCAGACGAGGCGACCGTGTCAGCGGCCGCTTCTGCCATACCGCCGCCATTGCGCAATTTGCCGAATAGCGCTTTGCCGGCTCCCAAGGCTCTGCTGGCGGCGTTCTTAACAGCGCCTGCTGCTCTGCCGGCAGCGTTCTTTCCTTTTTCCAGCCCTTGGCCCGCTAGAGCCTTTCCGCCGTTCCACAGTCGGCCTGCATGGCTTTTTCCTGCGTCCCAGGCGCTGCTGGCAGCGTTTTTGACTGCGCCGGCCGCACGACCGACGGCAGCTTTGCCCTTGACCAACGCTTGTCCCGCAAGCGATTTTCTGCCGTTCCACAGTCGGCCTGCCGTATTTTTGCCTGCGTTCCAGGCGCTGCTCGCCGCGCCTTTAACCGCGCCGGCAGCCCGTCCGGCGATGGCCTTGCCCTTGTCAATCACCTGCCCGGCTGCCGCTCGGCCCTTACTCCATACCTGGCCGGCTACCATCTTGCCTTTTTCCAATGCCTTGCCCGCTACGGATTTCCCGGCCGACCAGGCTTTCCCTGCGAGCGCTTTGCCTCCGCCCAGGAGCGTCTTGACGATCAGGCCTCTGCCCACCGTACGGATGAGTCCGCCGATGGCCCTGCCCAGTCCTCCGAACGCCTGTCCGAGCATTCCGCCGGCTCGCGAGCCTCGACCGCCTCGTCCACCGCCTCCACGCGAGCCGCGTCCGCCTCGTCCACCACGCCCGCCTCGGCCGCCGTATGACGTTCCTTTGCATTTGCATTGGCATACGCAATTCACCTTGACGGTGATTTTGTCTTTGCCTTTTTCTTCGTCCTTCTCTTCCGGAAGCAATATTTTAAGCCAACCCAAGCCGGGTATGCCGGAAAGCGTCTTGATGCCTTTGTCAATCATGCGGACGGCCCATTCTTTAAGGCGATCCTTGTATACGTCCAATATTTCCTTACCGAGATCCTTCACATAGTCGAGAATGCGTTCCCATAACGATTTGTCCTTGCCTTTATCCGGGGGCCCTTGTCCGCCGCCGATACTGGTTCCTGCCGCAGCCTCGGCCAATGCTGAAACGCGAACATTCACGTTTACCCTGGTGTTGACCACCGTCTTGACGACTGTCTTGACCACCGTTTTAACGACTGTCCTGACGACCGTTTTGACCGACACCTTCATTGCAGCCTTCATTTTTTCAGTAAAGCTGGCTTGCATGCGAATCCGCCAATCCTTTTTCGTCAGCGACTCGAGGTGCATGCGAATCTTCCTGATCGGCTCGCACAAACAATCGCTCAACCTTATCGGGATCACGACCCGCATCCGCGACAGCCGGTCCACCCGCCGCTGGATGCTCTCCATGTACCGGTCGACCGCACGCAGCTGCGTCACCGTCTCCTTCAACCCATCCGCATCGATAATGTAATCGTAAGGCACCGCATTGTCCGCCATCTGTCGCCTAACCTCCTTTCCCGCCGTTCTGGCCGCGCTCGGCTTCGAGCTCGAGCTCCATGCTCGCCATCAAAAAGAGCTGCTCCCCCCGGGGAAGCAGCCAGAACTGTCCGGGGCGCAGATGGTGCCGGACCCAGATGGCATGGAGCATGCCGGCCAGCGCCCCGGAGGCGATCAGTTTTTTACGTCTTCAAGCTCCGTATTGAAGCCCGAGAGATCGAGCACGACGTCGCCGAGCGCCGACAGCTCGCCTGCGAGCAGGATGCGCTTGACGACTTCCTCGGCGCTGCTCGCGCTGAACTTGGCCAGCAGCTTCCCGTCGCCCCAGGAGGGCGACACGGTGGATGCCGCGATCAGCGACACGTTAAACAGCTCTTCGTCGAGCCGCTCGACGGTCTGGCCGCGCCTTTCTTTGCGTTCCGTACAGCGCTCGCGGATGCTGAACACCTGCTTGCCCGTGAGGCCCCGAATTTTCACCGGGATGCCGAGCCGCTCCAGCAGCACCGTGCGCTCGGGGAGCGTATCGGCGTCGAGCAGCCGCTGCAGCACTTGTTCTTCCGTCATTTGACCGATGTCGATCGTCATGCCTAATGCCTCCCTTAGTTCGCCTTGATCGGATCGAGCAGCTCGTAGCCCTCGAACGTAAACGCCGTCTCCTCGGCCACTTCCTCGCCCGCCGTCCAGTTGGCCAGCTGCAGCTTGTCCGCCACGCAGTTGGTCAGCCGAATGCGCTCGAAGCCGTACGCCTCCGGATCGGACAGCTTGTTGATGATCTCGAACTTGGCGAAGCCACGCGCGATCATATCGCTCGTCACCTTGTAGCCGCTCATCGTGCCGGTGCCTTTCTTGGCGCCCAGCTTGTGCTGCGTCCATTCCGAGCCGGCGAGCTTGAGCCCCCGCTTCTCCACCTCGACCGACGCCTCCAGGTGGTTGATGTTCGTCTGCCAGCTGCCGTCGATGAATACTTGCCCGTAAGTACCGAGAATCGCTCTGGTCGGATCCATCATGATCTGTCGTCCCCCTCGTTATTGCACGATAAACGTGCCGAAAATTTGTTCGACCACATCGGTCAAGCGCGCTTCCCACTTCAAAAACACCTGGTCCGCCGCCGCGGGCACGGACGTGTCGACCGCGACGTCGTAGCCGGTCGCTTCGATGACGCCGGCAGAAGCCAGTGCGGCCAAATACTGCTTGCAAGCGCCGATGAGCGCAAGGCGGCCTTCCTCAGTGTTGTTTACCTTGCCGATGTACTGGTCCTCGGCGGTGCGCTGAAGGTCGGCGTTCACGCTGTCGAGTACACGGATCGTCCGAATCTTCTTCCAGGCCGCATTCTGGCCGGAAGCCAAGGTCACGCGGCTGTTCACGCCGCGCAGCGCCTTGACCATGCGGCCGTCGTGAACGTGGAGGAAAACGCCGCCGCGCACGGCTTGCTCCTGCTCGGAGCGAGTCCAGCGGCGCACGACATCCTGGAACGGCGAGGACGCATAGGTGGTCGACGCGTTCAGCGGCTGGCCGGCGATCAGGCCGGCGACATACGCCGCCACCTGCGCGGAGCTGTACTCGACGTCGGCCAGCACCGCGCCGGTGCCGACGTTGACGATGCCCTCGTGGTTGTAGGAAGCGCTGCGCTGCGTGGCTTTGCCGACGGCATCCGCCGCCTTGTCGTCCGCGAGCGAGCCGCCGAGGACGGCGATCGCGCCGTGTCCCTCGCCGCGGATGCGCGCCACCCAGGCGACCAGGCTTGCGTGCAGCTGCGCATCGGAAATGCCGTCGAGCGCGACCGCGTTAAACGTCTGCGTCTCGAAGGCGGACAGCGCATTCACGTAGTCCGCGTTCGCGATGCCCGAGATGCCCGATGCGCCGCCCGTCAGCGCAGCGCCGGCGACCGGCGCCAGCGAGCCGTTGCCGCTCGCGACTTTGGAGGCCGTCACCCATACGTTGGCCGCATCCTGGTTAACGGCGTCGACGGCCGCCTGCACGGAGCCTTCGGCGAAGGTGAAGGTGCGCAGAAGCGTATTGCCCTCGAACAGCTTGATGTCCTTCATGCCGGCATCCGCCGGATTGACCTGTACCGTCACCTTGAAGTTGTTGCCCCGCGCACCGGTCTGCTTCGCTTCGAGCTTCAGCACGTCAACCGGTGTGCCGGCTCCGTCTTTCAGCGTCTTGGACGCCTTTGCGTCCGTGCCGTCCGACAGCCGGTAGGCGAGCACCTTGCTCGCGCCGCCGAGAAGCGCGAAGCGAAGCGACGTATACGCCGTCGCGCCGCCCGTCTCGTCAATCCCGTACAGGCTCGCGATATCGGCCTCGCTCGTCACCTCCGCGAATTGCTTGACCGGTCCCCAATGGGCCTTGACCGGCATGATGACTACGCCTCGTTCTCCTGCTTGCACCGCAGCCGCGGCCGCCGAGCGAAACGCCATATAAAAGCCGGGCAATACCGGCAGATCCGTCTGATTCCAAGTGCCTCCAGCCATGCTCAGTTCACCTTCCTGTTCATGAAATTTTGGACGAGCGCCATCGCGCCCTCGATGCCCAATCGTTCGCCTTCGCTCGTTCCGTGCAGGGCGCCTTGCACCGCTTCCGGACTGACGCCGAACAGCTCGCCCGCATAGGCGATCAGTTCATCCTTGCCGTATGTCGCGACCGTATCGTCGCCTTGCTTTTTTCCCGCCATTTGCCGGCCACCTCATCCTTCTTTTTGATGAAACGCGATCTCCCGCATCAGCGGCGCCTCCCCCGTCGAGCGACGGTTTTTGCGGCTTAGCGTCAGGCTTAGCTGGCCCGTCGCGACCGCATCCGCCTTCAGGTCGGCCATCGCCTCCCCGACCCGCAAAAACCGCCGCTCCGCCGCGTCGAGCGGCAGCTTGGCCGCGGCGCCCAGCGCGCTCGTCAGCCGTGCGGCCGTGTCCGCTTCCTCCGCGGGGTCCCGCCCGAGCACATGACCGACGTAACGCCGCAGCTCCTCGCCGTACGCGGCATTGCCGACTTTCGTCTCGGCGCCTGCAAGCCGCCACAACACGGCAGGCCGCTCATAATCGGCGGGCCATGCATGCTCGTACACCTGCCACTCGACATCGTCAAGCGCCTGCACCGTCCAGCTCGCGAGCGCCTGCATCCAGCCTCCGTCTCCGCTCATCGAAGCTTCCTCCCCTTCATGCCGCCGCGCCGAAGCGTCCTGCCGCACCACCTTTTACGAGAACGCATGTTCGCTTTCTCATCTATAGGTGGCATTCGTACGACAAGCTATCCGGCGTGGCTGCCGCCGCCTTCTCGCAGGTTCGCCTCGATCTTGCGTCTGGCCCTCAGCAGGTACGTGCCGGCGCTCGACTTGCTGATCTTCAGCACCTCCGCCACCTCGGCGAGCGTGAAGCCTTCGGCTTGAGACAATCTGAAGCAGTCGCGTTCCCGCTCCGTCAGCCCGCCGAGCGCTTGCTCGAGCGCCAGGCTTGGCACGTCGCTGTCGCCCGGCCCATCCGAACGCACGCAGCCGCTCCTTCCTTCCAGCACACCCGACATCACCGAGGGATCGGTCGGAATCTCCCGCTGATAGCCCGCGCGCCGTTCAATGCCCCTGCGATTGCCGGGCATGCGTCCCGTTTCCAGCCAATCGATAATATAGGAACAGCTCGCGATCATCTCGATGATCAGCCGGCGCTCCCGGTCCAGCTCGAACCAGACTTTTCCCGCTGCGCTTGCTTTTCCTGCATGAGCCTCAAGCGCGCTCATCCGCTGCGTGAGCTTGTCCGCCGCGATCATCAGCAGACGGCGCGTATGCCGGTAGCTCTCCGGCGTAGCCAGAACCTTCGTATCTTTCATTAATCAACACCCCCGCTTTGCCAAAATGGTAAATCCAGCACCTACGTAAGTCGTTTCACTTTCAAGCCATACCTTTTCAAAAAAATAAAATCATACTCTATTCACACGGAATCTCGTCAAAATAGGAACATAAGTTCGTATATATGGTTGTTAACCCATCATATATTGCCAACTCGGCAACTGTCAATTCCTTTTTTAACGGTTTTATGGAAAATGGTTTGCCATATCGGAAAATGGGTGGTAAACTAAAAAGAACTTCTTACCGGAGGGAACGATGGTCATGACGTTGGGAAGCCGGCTGAGAGAACGGCGCGAGCGTCTCGGCAAGACGCAGTTGACCGCCGCCAAGGAATTGGGGATCAGCAATGTCCAGCTGTCGCGCTACGAATCCGATGACCGCAAGCCCGAGCCCGACATGCTCGGCCGCTTCGCCGAGTATTACAGGACGACCGCCGATTACCTCCTTGGACTAACGAACGATTCGACGTTAGAGGGGCCGACGGGCGCTTCATCGGAAGCTGCGGCCTTCGAAGAGTTCATGCGCAACCCCGAGCACGGATTGTTTTTCAAAGACTATCTGGATGCGCCCGAAGCCCGGCAGGAGGAGATGCTGCGATTTTGGACATTTATTCGCGAGCAGGAGCGTCTTCGCAGAGCGGATCGCGATTCTGAATAGATGAGTTGGCGCCTTAGGGCGTTTCTTTTTCGCCGATAAATCGAACATACATTCTCATTCCGAGGTGCCGCAGATGCTCCAGTATTATCAACCGACGCCCCTTGAACAGTGGATCGAGGCGCTATGGCTCAGGGCTGGAATCTTGAGACCGGATCAATTGACCATTGAGGAAGTGTCCGAGCGGTTGGACGTATGGGTTCATTATATGAACGAATCCAGCAAAGCGCTGGAATGGATGGGCATACGATCGGTGCTCATCGATCTGCGCCTTACGGCCGAGCGGCAATGGGAGGATTACTTGCACGAGCTATGCCATATTCTCCGGCACGCGGGCAACCAGACGGTGATGCCCCGGGCTTTTCTGGAGCATCAGGAGGCCGAGGCTAAGCGATTTGTTCTCTATGCTTCGATGCCCTTTTCGATGATCAAGAATATGAAGCTGCCTGCCGCTCGCGGCGAGGCAGTGCAGCAGCTGGCCAGCCGATTCGGCGTCACCTGCGAGCTGGCGGACGTTCGGCTCGACCAATTCCAGCGTCGGGCCTTCGAGGCCGTACTTTGGGAGGAGATCGGCAAAATGAAACGGGAGCCCCCTTTGTAAAAGAAAAAGGATGCGATTCGGCGGTTTCGCCTCGCATCCTTTAATCTGTCGTTCGGCGGCTTAGTAAGCCGTCACGCCGATCTTCGCGATCGTCTCGCGGATGAATGCCGGCTCGTCTTCGGGCTTGCGCGACGTGATCAGGTTGCCGCCCACGACGACTTCCCGATCCACGAATACGCCGCCGGCGGCTTCGACTTCTTCTTGAATGGACGCGGTCGCCGTCAGCGTCTTGCCGCTGAGCACGCCCGCCTTCGCGAGCACCTGCGGACCGTGACAGATCGCCGCGATCGGGATGCCGGCGCTGTCCGCTTCGGCGACGAACGCGATGACCGCCGGATCTTCCCGGAGCTTGGCGGGCGAGCCGCCGCCGGGAATTACGATCGCCTCATAATCTCCGGCCTTGGCATCGCCCGCCGCGAGATGGGACGTATACGAGACCGTCCCCTTCTTTCCTTTTAGCTCCTTGCCCTTTTCCGTGCTGATGATGTCGATATCGTTGCCGTTTTCGACCAGCGCGTCGTACGGATTTTGCATTTCCGAATCCTCGTAGCCATCCTCCAGCAAGAATGCCACCTTGCGAAGGCCTTGCTTGACGGTTGCCATATCGCATCACCTCTTGTTCGCTGTTTATGTACGGAAGCAGAACGCAGCTTGCACTGCTGCGTTCTGCTTCCGTGACTTCTATAAGAATGGTCATCCTCGACAACAACAATTCGTTCGTTCGCTTCGCGCGGGTGCCGGGAACACTTCAAACGGTTGCCCGAATTTCTAGCCCTGCCTCATTCGAACCGAGGATTTGCTGCGGGCTGTGGCGGTGACCTGAGCAAGCGTCAACTCGAACCCTTGGCCGTGATGCTGCGGAACCTATTGCCGTTCCGCGATTCCGCGCTGTCTTTCATGGTTCAACGGAATCACATCCTGTCCTTAGGCGATAGCAAGTTTGCCATGCCATTCGTATCCGGCATCATCGCCCGGCGGCTTCAGCGCTCGCTCGCGAACCGGCCGTGATCGTCACGAACCTGGTTCCCGATATCCGGCTGCAGCCCGGCCTTCTGATCCCATGATGCCCTTGACTCGGCATTAGCGCGTCCCAACTCTTCGTAGTCGTGTTCACGATCCGGAGATCTAGCCCTCGCTTCTCCGCCGTGCATCGTGGCTTCGCGCCTCGCGCTGACGTCTGGATCTGCTCGTGCCATTTGAATCACTCCTTCAAGGGTGGAATGGCCTTGCACCTATTATTACCCGCTGGGACAGCCGCGAACCCGTTTTAACCGTTTTCAATGATTAAACAATTTTAATGCCCCGTTTACAAAAAGAGGCTCGTCGCCGAAAATGAGGATGTAGCCCCTTTGGGCCTAACTAACATTCGGGGAAACGGGTAATCTTATTTAAAGATGCGCATAAGGAGGAACTCGAACGATGAAAAAATGGTTTATGCCCGGCTTGATTACCGCTTGCTGCTTGATTGCCGTCTTAATGGTGTTTTTCTCTCTCCAGGATAAAGAGCCGTCCGGCGGAACGCACGAGGCCGCGCCTTCCGCACCCGCCGCGCCCGCCACAGTCGACGCGGAAGCAGCGACCGCCATCTACAAGAGCAATTGCCTGTCTTGCCACGGCGATCAATTGCAAGGCGGCATGGGCCCGGCGCTGGCGAAGGTCGGGGCCGACATGTCCGATGCCGACATCCACAAGCAGATCGCGAACGGCGGCGGCGGCATGCCACCTTTCAAGGGCACGCTGACGGACGAGGAGATTGCCACGGTGACGGCTTGGCTGGCGGCTAAGAAATAATTCGCATCGCTGGAAAAGTCCATTTTCCCCGAGCGCCCTGCGGACAAACCAACAAAAAAATGTTGAATATGGGATCCGGCAATTCGAATATGCTCTTCTCAAGATCACCTTGAGGAGGTGCACGATTGCCGGATGCTTTTGTAATGCGTTCATTGGACGAAATTCAATTTTGGTCGCGTATCATGAAAGAACATTCCCTGTTTTTGAGGTTAGGCTTCCGATGCGAAGACACGCAGCTTATCAACGAAGCAAATCATTTCTATGCCGTGTTCGAGGCCATCGAGAACAAATCGCATACGCTTCCTTTGGATGCGGATCCCGAGATCATTAGACGCTTTAATCTCGAAGTCCATAATGCAGTGTCACATATATGGGCATTTAAAAGAAAAATTCTTGGCCTCATTTTAAGATGTCAGTTGCCGGGCGCGAACAACTTTCCGCTGCTGGTAGACCACACGAGCAGAGAGGCCAACTATTTTCGCAATCGCCTCATCGAATTGAACAACGGAACGCTCGAGCCGCTGCCGGACGCAATCATCGACGAGAACGTATTCTTCCTCAGGATCATGGCGGATCATGCGAAGTTTATCAGCCACTTATTGGATCCGTCCGAAAGGAAGTTGGTCGAGCAGGCACGCGAGTTCAGCCAAGACTTCGATCAACTGCTTTTCCAAGCCAAAGACTTGGAATCCATGCGGCCTCAATCTCAAACCGTCCCTCTGCTCGATCAGTTCCTGGACCAAAACCGCGTATCCGTCAAGTCTCTGCGGGATTTCAAACAAACCGCCCGCGACTTGATCTATGCTTGCAAAATCAAAAGCATTATCCATCCGCTCTTGGCCGACCACGTGTTCAGAGAAGCGGAAAGATTCCTTCATATCATCGACATGTTCGAGCAGCATTTAATGGGGCATCAGGTTCATATGCAGCAGTTGGAGCACTGATCCCCAGTGAAAGGGATCCGAACCCCGACCTACGCTATACGTTAAGCGACCGCGAGGCTTCCTTGCGGTTTTTTTGTTGCGATTATAGGAGTGTAGTGTATGCTTTAGAAAAGCGTCGCAGGAGTCTATACATATGTTGCAATATAACATTGCACTAATCGGCGATTCATTCTCATGCCCAATATTTCAAGGAGAGTGAACGATTTGAAAAGGCTTGGAGTATTATTCCTGTTAATTATGATTTTAGGGTGCACCAGCGCGCCAACTTCGGGAAATCAATCGCGCTCTCTATCCGATGACCAAACCATAATTGACGAGAATAAATATTCAGGACAAGAATTGGAACTCGTACAAATTATCAATAAGTCGACGAAATTGTTAAATGACAGAAATGAGCGCGAGTACTTAGCGTTATTCGCAAAGAGTAGTCCAGTTTCGCAACTTAACAAAAAAAAGGTTACAAGGATTGAAGTCGTTTCCCTTGGTCCTATCAATAAAGATACCGCATCTGTAGAAACAAAAATTTGGATGGACACCGAACCGGAGACTACAAAATTATATTCATTTACTAAAGAAGACGATGTCTGGAAGATATACGATATCGATTAAAAAGAAGGAGGGAGCCTGCAACAAGGCTCCTCCTTTGTTTTCTTAGAGACGAACCGCCCCAAACTTTATACACAAAAAAGACGCGGCCCCGAATCCGGGAAACCGCGCCATCGTTGGCGTCTTATGGTGCTGATGAAGGGATTCGAACCCCCGACCTACGCATTACGAATGCGTTGCTCTACCAGCTGAGCTACATCAGCGAACACTTTTACAGAATACCGAATTGGACGCTTAGAGTCAAGCCCTTTTTCGATTTTTTTTGATTTTCTTTCGCGGGGGTTCGATAAGGGCCAAATGTGCCGTATAATGGGGCTCAAAGGAGTGAACGCCGGGTGTACAGGATTGTGATCGCCGACGACCAGACGCTCATGCGGGACGGTCTGCAGACGATAATACAGCTCGAAGATGACATGGAGGTCGTCGGGACCGCCGAGAACGGCGAAGACGCATGCGCGCTCGCGATTCGGCACAAGCCGGACCTGGTGCTGATGGACATTCGCATGCCTGTGATGAACGGCATCGAGGCGGTCAAGAAGCTCCGGCAGGACGCCCCCGGCGTCAGAGTACTCATGCTTACTACGTTCGATGAGGACGATTATATTATCGAGGCGCTCGCGAGCGGGGCGGTCGGTTTTCTGCTCAAGGACATCCAGAGCGACAAACTGCTCCAGGCGATTCGGGACGCGGCTCGCGGCGAGATGATGCTGCCCGCCGGCATTGCGGCCAAGCTGGCGGCCCGCCTCGCTTCCCCGCATGCCGGCAAGCCTACGGGACTCCGTGCCCGCGGCCGGACCGACGGCCTCAAGTTCACGGACCGCGAGCTCAGCATCATCGCCTTGATGGTCGAGGGCCGGACGAATCGCGAGATCGCGGGCCAGCTGTTCATGAGCGAAGGCACCGTTAAAAATTACGTCAGCACGATCTACGACAAAATCGGGACGAACGATCGAACGCAGGCGGTCATCTGGCTAAAGGAGATGGCGAACGGCTGAGCGCGTCCAAGAGTTTGCTATGAAAGGACAACCAACACCATGAACGCAAATATTCCAAAATTCGCCCCCGGCCGATCGGCGCGGGGGCTCGTCGCGCTGATTACCGCGCTGGCAGGCGGCACGCTGATGTATGTGTTGAATTGGCCGCTGCCCTGGCTGCTGGGACCGATGATCGGCGTACTGATCGGCTCCTCGATCTGGAAAGGCAAATACCACTTGCCCGCTCCTGTGCGCAACGCAGGCATGATCGCCGTCGGCTATACGATCGGCCTGTCGCTCACTGGTGCCGCGCTGCGGGAGATGGGCGCGCAGCTGCCGACGATGCTGCTGATGACCGCGCTGCTGCTTCTGCTGTGCGCCGCGCTTGCCGCAGTCGTCGCGAAACTTGGCGGCATCCCTTATCTCACGGCGCTGATGGGCAGCATACCCGGTGGACTTACGCAGGTGCTCATCTTGGCGGAGGAAACAAAGGGAGTCAATCTGACTGTTGTTACGATTATCCAGGTCGTTCGGCTGATGATGATCGTCATCTGCATTCCGCTGCTTATTTTCAGCCCTGTCTTTGGTTTTCAAGTCGACGAAGCCATAAGCTCGGTCGCCGCTTCGAGCAGGCATGCAGACTGGGCCGGGCTTTGGCCAGCCCTCCCGATTTACGCCGTCGTCTGCACAGTATTTGCAATGTTGGGCGAAAAAGTCCGATTCCCGACCGCTTACCTGCTCGCTCCCGCGCTCGGCGCGGCGCTGCTCCAAGCGGCAGGCTTGCACGGCTCGACGCTGCCTGCCCCGATCATCGACGCGGCGCAGCTCGCCATCGGGACTTATGTAGGCTTGCTGCTCAAGCCCGCCCAGCTCGAACGCAAGCTGCGAACCCTCGCGCTCGCGGCGATGAGCGGCATCGGCCTGCTCGCCTGCGCGTTCGGCTTAAGCTTCCTTTTGACAAAAATCCATCCCCTGTCACTGCCCACAGCATTGCTTAGTCTCGCACCGGGCGGCATGGACCAGATGGGCATCGTTGCCCATGAGATCGGCGCGGACCTTTCGACCGTGGCCGGATACCAGCTGTTCCGCACATTTTTCATTTTCTTCGCCATTCCGCCGCTGCTCCGATGGGTCATCCGCCTCGCCACTCGACGCGCAGCAAAGGAGCAGTCTGAAAAAGAAGCTTCTTAACTGGAAACCATCCCTGCTTTACTCCGCTCCCCAAGTCTGTTATCTTAAAACAAGAACATAAGTTCGCATTATATTAAACAATTTCGGAGGAGGTCCCCTGGATGAATCCGACACAATATTTGCCCATGCAGGCGAAAACGATCTTAAATGCCGTGACCGCTCCGTCGATGCCATTCGATTGGTCGATTAATCCGTACCGGGGCTGCCAGCACGGATGCAGCTTTTGCTATGCGCGAAGCACGCACGCATTTCTCGGCGAGGCCGCGGACGATACGTTCCAGCATCGCATCTTCTACAAGGACGATGCGCCGGCGATCCTGCGCGCCCAGCTCCAGCGCATGCGCGCGCGGGGCAAGCTTCCGTCGCACGTGGCGATCGGCACCGCGACCGATCCTTATCAGCAGCTCGAAGCCAAGGCCAAGCTGACGCGCGGCTGCCTGGAGACGCTCGCCGAATTCGGCGTTGGCGTCAGCATCACCACCCGCTCGCCGCTCGTGCTGCGGGATCTGGACCTGCTGCGCGCGCTGCCCGGCGCCTCGGTGAATATTAGCATTCATACGCTGGACGCCCGGATCTGGCGGACATTCGAGCCATCGACGCCGTCGCCCGCCCGGCGGCTCGATTGCGCGCGCACGCTGACGGAGGCCGGCATTCGCGTGCATGCCTTCGCGGCGCCCATTCTGCCGCTGCTCACCGACGGCGAAGCCGATACCGAGGCGCTGGTCGAAGCGCTCGCGAATGCGGGCGTCCGCCACATGATGTCGTCGTTTCTGCGGCTGTCCACGCCCGAGGTCAAGAGCTGGTTTTTCTCGGTGCTCCGGACGGCGCACCCCGAGCTGGCCGAGGCCTACGGCAAGCTCTACTGGCATTCCGCGCGGCTGCCCGACAGCTATCGCAGGCCGGTCTATTCCCGAATCGCGTCGCAGATGAAGCGCTACGGACTCTCCGAGATCGGCGCGATGGAGGTGCCCAAGGGGGACGCCGCCTATGCCTTGGGCGCCGCTCCCGCCGCCGCGCATGCGGCCTCGCTCAACCATCCGATGGCCGAATCGCCTTTTTCAAGCGAAGCCGGCGCTTCGCCATGCCAGCCCGTGCAATTGGCCCTTTTCTGACGTCTCGCCTGGATCTCTGCGCCCCGGCACGCCCCTCTCCCCCTGCGCATAAGCTGTGATGACAATCGCCCAGCGCAGGCAAAGGGGAATGAAAATGAACGTACAGACGTTGATGCTCCCGATCTCGATCGAGCGGACCGAGAAGCCCCCGCTCAAGCTCAGCACGCCGGTCATCACGGGCGGCACGGGCGAGGAAGCCCTCAAGAAGATGAACGAAGCGATCAAGCGCGAAGAAGCGTCGCTGATGTCCACCCAGGGCTATCCGTCCCCCGATGTGCAGGAAATGGACGGCACCTTTGAAGTCAAGACGAACCAGCGCGGCGTCCTGAGCCTGTCGCTGCTCAATTATGTATTCTCGGGCGGCGCGCACGGCAATACGATCCAGAAGTCGCTCACCTTCGATGCGGACACGGGCCGGTCTTACGCGCTGAAGGACCTGTTCAAAAAAGGGGCCGACTACGAAAAGAAGCTCAATGCGCTCATCGAAGCCCAGATCAAGTTGCGCAAGCTCCCGCTGCTGTCCTCCTATCCCGGCATCTCGGCGGATCAGGATTATTACATTGCGGACAAAGCGCTCGTCATTTATTTTCAGCTCTACGATCTGGTCCCTTACGCTTGGGGATTTCCCTACTTCCCGATTTCCGTGTACGCCATTCAGGATATCATCGACGAAGACGGACCGCTCGGCGCGATGATGTATTGAGCCCAAGCCTGCAAGGCAACGCATCGCGAAAAAAAAGGAAGGCCGCCATCGCCGCAACAATGCGGTTCGGCAGCCTTCCTTTCTAAATTCTCCGGGCCACTTGCGATCCTTCTTTACCATTTGCTCGGATCGATGTCCTTCGACGTCAGTCCGGCCCAGATATTCGGCACGTCCACCGATGCGGGGTCGTTGAACACCAGAAACGCCGTCGGCAAGTACCGCCCGCCCTCGCCCTTGGACGACGGCTTGTTCACGAGCTCGCCGCCTTCCTTGACCAGCACGGTGGACGAGCCGCCGTCGAGGTTGGCGGCGATGACCGCACCGTGCTCGAGCATGATCTGCTGGCAATCGTACAGATCCGCGCCGATGCTGTAGCCGATCTGGCGGCCGTCGATGATCAGGAACATAATTTTGCCGTCAGCCCGCTGGCCCATGACCGTACGCGGCGCGATTCCCCAGCCGTTGGCGTGATTTTTGATCAGCCCTTTGCCGTTGACGATGATCCGCGGCTCGAAGCTGACCGCTTCGGAGATGCCCAGGTCCATCAGCTCCTTGATCGAGTAATGGCCCGCGATCATTTTGCCGTTCTTGTCCAGCCCCACGATCTGCGTGCTGCTGTTCTTGCCCAGCCCGTTGTAATAAATCTTGCCCTGGGTGATGACGAGACCGATCGGCTGAAAGCCGTTGCCCTGCCAGTTCGGATCCGCGAAGCCGCCGGCATTGACGCCCGCGATCGCGCCCGTTCGCTTGACCATGCTCGGCACCTTCTCGCCTTTGCCCGCCTTCGCGGGCACGACGAGCCGAATCTTGGTCGGATCCGACACGGTGAGCAGGTAGCCGTGATAGCCCTTGCCGTCCACCTCTTCGATGGATGTGAGCGGCTCTGTCGCAGTCGTCTCGTCTTCGTGCGGCGCGTCGGCGGGAAGCGCGATCTCGTGGGTATCCCTTTCTTCGCCCATGTCTTTAAACTGCTGGGCATAAGCGGCTACCCGCTCCTTAAGCCCTTCCTCGCCGATCAAATACTTGGCATAATCGCGATGCTGTGTCGTGATGATCGCGTCCGCGAGCCGATAACGAACGGAAGTACCCGACGGCGTGACGAAAAACCAAACGGCAAACGCCGCAGCCAGCACGACCATCGTCCAGAAAAAAGCGACGAAACGCCGCCAGGCTTTATTTTTCTTACGGCGCCGGCCCGCAGCCGAGCGCGTGGACTTGTTGGCATACACCTCGGCCCGGGAACGCCCGCCAGGCGCGCCTCCGGGTGTCGATACGTGAGGATTAGGAATGATGACACGCTCCTGTCTATTGGCAAATCTACCGAAATAGACGATTAAATCGCGCGGAGAGTTGCATTTCCGACCAAAATGGGTATAAGGCCCACTCACCGCGCGGTATCCGACAACATTGCCCAGGAAATGACAGCTTAAATTGTCGCTCAACCTTCGCAATTGCCGTCAGATTCGGTTACCATAAGGCGAACGAACTTGTTATAATGGACCGAAAGCCGCCAAGCAAGCTTGCTGCGGCACACGGATCGGAGGCCTCTCAATGAGCGAGAATACAAAAACGAAAACCTACGGAATAACCAATCGCACCGATACATATGTCGTCTATGAGCTGACTGACAGCGCGACGGATTCCAAAGTGACCGTATGCCCGCAGCGCGGAGGCATCGTCATCGGCTGCCGCTTGAACGGCGAGGAGCTGCTTTACCTGGATCGCGATACGTTTATCGATCCGGCCGCGAACATTCGGGGCGGAATCCCCGTGCTGTTCCCCATCTGCGGCCAGCTTCAAGGCGGCGCCTATGAGTGGGAAGGACAAACCTATCGCATGAAAAATCACGGCGTCGCCCGCACCGCTGCCTGGGAAGTCGTGAACGCGTATGCGGACGAGGAAGAAGCCGCGCTGACGCTCGAGCTTCACAGCAACGAAGAGACGCTCGCGTCGTATCCTTTCGAATTCGAGCTTCATTTTACCTATCGCCTTAAAGCCGGCAAGCTCTATATCGAGCAATCCTACAACAACCTGTCCGAGCGGGACATGCCGGTTCAGGCGGGATTCCATCCGTACTTCGCGACGTCGGACAAGAAGCTGACATACGCGATCGACGCGACGAAGGCGCTCGACTACAACGACGGACAAATCAAACCGTTCGACGGCACGCTGGACCTCGGCGGCCTGGTCGAATCGGTCGCGCTCCTCGATCCGAAGACGCCCGAGATTTCCTTCCCGTCGCCGTCCGGCCGCAAAATCAAGCTGAGCTACAGCGACGTCTTCGGCGTCGTCGTGCTCTGGTCCGTCGAAGGCAAGCCTTTCGTCTGCGTCGAGCCTTGGACCGCATTAAACGAAGCGCTCAATCGCAAAGAAGGCCTCATCCTCGTGCCGCCCGGCGACTGTCTGGATGCGGACTTTACGATCGAGACCGAAGCCTGATCCGCGGCTCGCGAGCCATCGCCCGTACGAGCACACAACCGAACAACCGCACGTCTGCAAAAGCGGCCTGCCGCGCCTGATCATCCTTAAGGATGACGAGGGCGGCAGGCCGCTTTTTCTTACGGTTCGAGCTTCAGCATGGCGCCCGCAGCTTCAAGACGGTCGCGCCAGGCCGGCAGGCAAAGCGCCTTCAGATACGCGTACAGGCTGCGCACGAGAATACGATCGGGGATCGGCTGCCCGATCTCCTCGATCAGTCTGTCCGCCGCCTCGAGCAAGTCGGATCGACGTTCGGGCTCGAGCGCCTCGGGGCCGCTTCGCTCGACGTCCTTGACGAACTCGCGCAGCGCGGCGACGTATTCGTTGTCCAATCCGCCCTTCGAGTCCTCGTCGTTCATGAGCGGCGCGGAACCGCGTCCCGCGAGCCCGGCCATCACATCGTCGAGCCGCTCCAGCAGATAACTTCCGGCCCGCTCGCCCTTAATATTCCGCTTCTCCAGCAGACAGGTGTGCATGATCTCGTTCAGCATGCCGCTCAGCAGGTACGCCCCGTCCCGGCTATAGGCCGAGGCGTCGTCGCCGTAAATCGCCACGATATACTGCCGCTTCCACATCAGCAGCCGATGCCGCAGCTCGTGCAGCAGCTTGGTCTTCTGCTCCTGCCCGATATTGACCTGCGGCTCCTGCACGAGCATCATGAGGAACTCCGAGTTGTTCCGGAAATAATCGAAATACCTGACGAGCTGCAGCCTGAACTGCTCGCGCGGGCCGAGCTGCCGCTCTTCCGGCAGCACGGCGAGCTCCGCCGTCATCCGCTCGACGAAGTGCCAGAGGACGGCGAGCACCAGCTCTTCCTTGCCTTTGAAGTAAAAGTAGATCGAACCCTTCGCCATCCCGAGCTCGTCGACGATCTCCTGAATGGACGTGGCGTGGAATCCCTTGCGCGCGAAGCAGCGCATGGCGGCTTCGATAATCTGATGCTTGCGTGCGTTCATGTCGTTCCCTCCGTGCGGAAGCAGCTTGCAGCCATTTTAAACGCTCGCCTTGGACTTGCGGCTCAGCTTCGCGCGCAGCTTCATCAGCGTCTCATAGGCGATCGGCACGATCAGCAGCGACTACATCCGGGCGGTCGCCGACGATTCGAC
>NZ_JAGXJW010000532.1 GCF_019091135.1 Cohnella sp. GbtcB17
ATTATTTAAGTAGTGACTCTACTAATTTAATTTATTATATAAATTTATATATTTATTGGCGCACAAGACTAGTTTCAACAAAGCTAATAATGTCTTAGTGGTAATAAAAAAAAAATAAAAATATTTATAGATGTAATTAAGTGAAAATAGTATAGTGATTATAATAGTGATGTTTTTGTTTTGTAGTCTTTCTCTTTCATTATCCTTTTTATTATTTCATGACTTTTTGGAG
>NZ_JAGXJW010000533.1 GCF_019091135.1 Cohnella sp. GbtcB17
AAGGAACCAAAGCTTGAGCAGCGATAAATGTACAAATCAGACGATTATGCAAAAATACGACGAACGTCGGAAACGAGACGGAATGAAAGAATAGATACTATACGAACAGGAGCGCCCCTCCATATACTAATGCACGTATGGATCCCAATCTTTTTCGAATCCGATTACAAACAACGCCGCATGATGAAACGGGGATTAGCGAACGTCTGAAACAGCTTCATATTGGCAATGA
>NZ_JAGXJW010000534.1 GCF_019091135.1 Cohnella sp. GbtcB17
TAAGGAGCCCTTCGGGGCAATACGAAGTCCGTTTGATTTAACTGCTCGAGTTCAGTTTTGAAGGAGAAATCCTTCAGTGCGTACCGCACGAACGCGTTTCTAGCGAAACGCTGCCTCTTGCGGCACGTTCGAGACGATCTGACGATCGCTCGATAACCGGTTTGGTGATAATGGCGGAGGGGTTCCACGCGTACCCATCTCGAACACGACCGTTAAGCCCTCCAGCGCCGA
>NZ_JAGXJW010000535.1 GCF_019091135.1 Cohnella sp. GbtcB17
GGACCGGAAAGCGGTTCCAGGAAGGTAAAAGGAATGTAGCCGTCGCCCACGTTGGCCTGGAACAGACCGGGGGCGTCGTCCGTCGTCATCTTGGTCTTCAGGATGTTGATGAATTGATCGTCCGGGTAGACGTCGTGTCTGACCTTGTTGCCCGTCGCCTTCTCGTAGGCGGCCAGCGCGTTCTTCAGGCCGACCGAGTCGCCCCAGCTGTTGCAGGGGGAGAGCACCAGC
>NZ_JAGXJW010000536.1 GCF_019091135.1 Cohnella sp. GbtcB17
AGCGGGACAGACCGTATCCATCGACGGCGTTAACGGCAATTCGCGGGCGGGCGATCTGTCGCTGGGCGACAATCCGGTCGAGATCGTCGTGACGGGCGGCAACGGGCAGGTCGGCGTCTATCGGTTCGTGCTTGCCGTACCGTCGCCCTCGGCTGGAGTCGCCTCCGTTCCGCCGGGCGGCATTTACGGGATTGGCGACGAGTTGAATTTTACGGTCGCCTACGGTGATGC
>NZ_JAGXJW010000537.1 GCF_019091135.1 Cohnella sp. GbtcB17
GCAGACTCAACCGCGGATATGACAGCGAGCGATATCCATTATTCGCCGATCGGCCCCGGCTAGTACGAGCTAGAGCCGGACTCGGAGAGAGACGAGATTATCTTAAATGTAGCGGGTATTCTCGACGGCGTGGCCTGGTATTGCGACTTGGCGATCAAACGCGCGACGGATTAAAATCATAATCGCGAACTATCGAAACTCTCCCGCTCTCATCTCTGGATGAACGGGAGA
>NZ_JAGXJW010000538.1 GCF_019091135.1 Cohnella sp. GbtcB17
GATGCGACATGGCGAGCGAGTTGCCCCAAAATGGTGTTGCGATGCAAATTCAGCGCACGGCTCAATCCTGTCGGCGACACGGGGTTCGGAGCGCGGGATATGTACGCCATAATGTTGGAGGCAGCGAGAGGCCATTTTGCCCCCTCATCGTCCGTTCTCCATTTTCCCAGCATCTGCTGCAGCACCTGCTGAATCGGCCACGGATTGTCTCGAATCGATTGAAATGCCAGC
>NZ_JAGXJW010000539.1 GCF_019091135.1 Cohnella sp. GbtcB17
TTGCACAGCCAGGAGGGCAGGTAAGACAGAGACGAGATGCCCGCCGAGCCCGCCGCGAACTCGGTCGCGTTGAACAGGAACAACGACAGGAAGAGCAGCGTCCGCCTGCCGCGCGTCAGCGCCTGGCTGCTGCGGATCGCCTGGGTCGTCGACTTGCCCTCCAGCACGATAAAGTGCAGCGCGAAGATCCTCCGCAGCAGCGCGTACAGCGCGGCGACGATCAGAATCGCA
>NZ_JAGXJW010000540.1 GCF_019091135.1 Cohnella sp. GbtcB17
TAAGCCCACTTCGGCAGCATCGGCGCCTTGCCCGTCAAATAACGGCTGCCGCGTACGACCTCGTCCAGCTCAGGTCCTGCTACAAAGTAGTAGTCCATTTCCGCGTCCGCCTCGGTGGACAGGTAAGTGCCGAACGCATCGTCGTGAAACGTCATTAAAGAGTAGCTGTCCACCACGATGCCGTAGCCGCGCGTCGATACGGGCACGGGAACGACGGCTTTCATATTTTGC
>NZ_JAGXJW010000541.1 GCF_019091135.1 Cohnella sp. GbtcB17
TTGAATTAGCAACATAATTAACTTTTAAAATATATGAAATTTATTTTTCATTGTAATATTTTAAAGTTAATTTTAGAAAAACACTTAGTCAATGATATATTCTAGATAGTTATTTCTAGTACTAGTTATTATTTCTAATATTAAATAGGAAAATATCATAGATTGTGAAATTAATTGTTTCCTAATTAATTTTGGTACAATCTAAGTTTAGTATATTTTCCTAGTATTAAA
>NZ_JAGXJW010000055.1 GCF_019091135.1 Cohnella sp. GbtcB17
TTCCGTCATCATCTTGCCGAGCATCGTCCCGAGGCCGATGCCGATGGCGATCGTGCCCAGCGTGCCTCCAAGACCGCCCGTCACCGACTTGATCAGCGCCTGGCCGTCCATGCCTGCCAGGAAGCCGAGCAGCAGCGCGGAGAGCAGCAGCGTGACAAAGGGGTTCCATTTGAACTTGGCGATCATGACGACCAAAAATACGATCGCGATCAATGCCCAAATAAGCAGCGTCGCGTTATGTCCGAAACCGAATACATTATCCAAGATCCAAAACCCCCGTTGACCGATTTGACGGATTCTTTTGCTAAAGATGGTATACCCCGCGTACACGTATACTAGTCGACAAGTTTGGACAAAAAGAAGAAGGCTTGCATCGGACGCTGCCCGCTCGCCCGCCAGCCTTGGGGAAGTTATTCGATCGATCAGGACCAGGCGCTTCGATCAATCAGGACCAGGCGCTTCGATCAATCAGGACCAAGCGCTTCGGAGCGTATCGCGCGAGTCGGCGAAATAGTCGCGGACGACCTTCGCAATCCGCGCTTCGTCCCCCGACGCGAGCGCGTCCGCGATCGCCTCATGCTTGGCGACGACACGCTCGAGCCGGTCCGCGCCGCCCGCGAAAACGTCCTCCGTCGTTAGCAGCATGACGGCGAGCACCACATGGCGAATGCTGTCCCACAAGCGCGCGATTCGGGCATGCCCGGCCGCCGCGATCAGACTGTCGTGGAACTGGAAGTCGAGCCAGGCGAACTCGGCGATGTTCGCATATTTGGCCGCCAAGCGCATGCTGTCGATGCGGTGGCGCAGCGCGGCGATCAGTTCCGCGGGACACGACGAAGCGAGGCGCTGCTGCGCGAAGCTCTCGATCAGATATCGAACGTCGTACAGCTCGCCGATATCCTCGGCCGAGAGGCCCAGAACGACCGCGCCCATCCGTTCGAGACGGATCAGGCCTTCGTTGGACAGCGCTTTCAGCGCTTCCCTGACGGGCGACCGGCTCGTGCCGAAGTCCGCCGCGATTTTATTTTCCGAGACGGTATCGCCCTGCTTCAAGGTCCCTTCAACGATTCGCAGCCTCAGCTCGCCTGCGATCGCTTCGCCCCGGGACTGTCCCTTCAGCCAGGCGGCAGGATATTGTCGCATCGATGTCCAACCCTTTCTCTGCGCTTCCAATGCACGTTGACTTGTCGACAAGTCGACCTGTTAATCTTAACTTGCACGATTGTTCCTGTAAATAGTCCCCTAAATAGTCCCCTAAACCGCGCCTGCCTCAGAGCACTCTTGAAAGCTTGCGGTATTCCCGCGGAGAGATGCCTTCTCCGGCTGTAAAGACGCGGCTGAAGTAATGCAGGTCCGGGTAGCCGATCTTCGCCCCGACGGTCTCGACCGACCAGTCCGTCTCCCTCAGCAGCCTGCGGGCCTCGCGAAGACGGATCGACTGGATCATGCGCCCCGGCGGCATGCCCGCCACCTGCTTGAACAGCCTGGACGCGTAGTCCTCGCTGACCTTGAGCTCACGCGCGATCCGCTCGGCGCTCCAGGAATCGCCCGGCTCTTTTTCCATCGCTTCGACCATCTTGCGGATTCGCTCGCGATGCACGGAATCGCCGCCGTCGGCGCCATCGTCTCCCGATCGCAGCAGCATCGCGAGTATGCCCAGCATGAGCGACTTGCAGGCGAGCTCGTAGCCGCTCCGGCGCATCGTGAACTCGCCGACGAGCCGATCCATCGATTGAAAGCACTCGGGGCCACACTTGTATACCGCTCGCGAGGAGAGCGCGTCCAGATCCGGCGTTACCGGTTCCTCTGCGAATTTATCCAAGTCCGGTTCGGCGTCCAGGTCCGTCGACACCATGTCTTGCTCCGTGGCGATCCGCAGCTTCCCGTCGAAGTCGAAGTGGATCCCGAGCAGCGTCGCGCCGTTCGCCGAGACGATCGCATTGCGATGCGGCACGCCGGACGGAAAAAAGACGGCCTCCCCTTCTCCGATCGTGTAGCGCGTGCCGCGCATGTCAGTCGCCAGCTTCCCCTTGCACACGCAGATGACCTCAAAATCGTAAATATACCGCTCGACAAGCGTGCCCGGCGGGAGCTTCTGATACTGCGCGTAGTGGACGGTGGGCGACCAATCCTTGGCCGGCAGCGCGCGGCGCAGCGGGAAACGGGAAAAATCCATCCTCAGGCACTCCCTTCGTCCTCCCATTTTAGCATAAGCCGCACTTTTATAACGGAATCGTGCAACTTTTAACTAACTTCTCTAAATGATCGAGCACACGCCTTCCTTATAATGAAGACAAATAAAACGCTTGCCCAAGGAGGACTATCCCGATGAAAAAAGGCATTAACATCTGGTCGTTCGGCGACGGCGTCTCGATCAAGGACGCGATCGCGACGGCCAAGGACGCAGGCTTCGACGGCATCGAGCTGTCGCTTAACGAGACCGGCGAGCTCGGCCTGGAAGCGACGGACAGCGAGCTGGCGAGCATCAAGCAGCAGCTGGCGGACACGGGGCTTGAGCTGGCCGGCCTGGCGACAGGGCTGTACTGGTCCTACGCGATGACGAGCGAGATCGAAGCGAACCGCCTGAAGGCGATCGACGTATGCAAAAAGCAAATCGAAACCGCAGCCAAGCTCGGCGCGGACGCGATCCTGGTCATTCCGGGCGCCGTCGGCGTGGACTTCATCCCGGGCAGCGAAGTCGTTCCTTACGACGTCGCCTACGACCGCGCGCTCGAGGCCATCTCGAAGCTCGCTCCGGAAGCCGAAGCCGCAGGCGTATCCATCGGCATCGAGAACGTGTGGAACAAGTTCCTCCTCTCGCCGCTCGAGATGCGCGGATTCATCGACGCCGTCGGCTCCAAGTACGTCGGTTCTTATTTCGACGTCGGCAATACGGTTTACAGCGGCTATCCCGAGCACTGGATCCGAATTCTGGGCGATCGCATCAAAAAGGTTCACTTCAAAGATTACCGCAGACAAGCGGGCGGCTTGCACGGCTTCGTCGATCTGCTGGCCGGCGACGTCGACTATCCGGCGGTCGTCGCGGCGCTGCAGGAGATTGGCTACGACGGCTACGTGACGGCGGAAATGATCCCGCAATATACGCACCACACCAAGCAAATCATCTACAATACATCCGGCGCCATGGACGCCATTCTCGGAAGGAAGGGCTAATTGCATGCTTAAAATCGGACTTATCGGCTTCGGCTTCATGGGAAGAATGCACTTCGACAACTACGCGCGCCTGGCTGCGGAAGGCCTGCCGGTCAAGGTCGTCGCGATCTGCGACGTCGCGATCGAAACGCTGAAAAACGCGAAGGCCGGCGGCAATATGGCGACCGCGCAGGAGACGTACGATCTGTCGGGCTATGCCCTGTACGACTCGATCGACAAGATGCTCGCGAGCGAAGAGCTCGATATGATCGATATCACGCTACCGACGACGCTGCACGCGGATCTGACCTGCGAGCTGCTCGAGAAGGGCTATCACGTTTTTTGCGAAAAGCCGATGGCGCGCAGCTCCGCAGAGGCGCGGCGCATGGTCGAGACGGCCGAGCGCACGGGCCGCAAGCTGCAAATCGGCCAATGCCTGCGCTTCTGGCCTGTATACGAGTACCTCAAAGCTTGCGTGGAAGACAAGCGCTACGGCGACGTGACCGGCGGATACTTCTACAGAGGCTCCCACGCGCCGGCCGGCTGGTTCCTTAAGGGCGAGCTGAGCGGCGGCGCGCTGCTCGACATGCACATTCACGACACGGACATCGTGAATTGGCTGTTCGGCAAACCCGAGCGCGTGTCCACGATCGGCCGCAACGTCATTCCCGGCAGCGGCTTCGACGCCGCCTCCACGCACTACGTTTATCCGGACGGCAAAGTGCTGAACGCCCAGGTCGACTGGACGCTCGAAGGCGACTTCGGCTTCGAGATGGGCTTCCGCGTCAACTTCGCGGGCGCCAACCTCATCCTCGGCAAGGACGGCCTCACCGTCAACCCGAACGACGCGCCGGGCTTCAAGCCGGAGCTGCCCGATCACGACGGCTACTACGGCGAGCTGCGCAGCTTCGCGAACGCAATCCTGAAGGACGAAGCGATCAAGGTCTGCGCGCCGGAGAGCACGCTTGCCTCGCTCGAGATCGTCGAAGCCGAGCAACTGTCCGCCGAGCGCGGCGGCGAGTGGGTCAAGCTGTAAGGACACATGTGCCGCGTGTAGCATAAGGTGAGCAATAAGCAAAAAATAGGCAAGTAGCATGAGGCCGCACAGCGATGTGCGGTCTTTTCGCGCGCTGCCGAGAAAGCGGCGGATTGCCTGGGTTGCTGCAAGCGAGATTACGACGCTTCAGCCTTGTTGCTTGCGCATTGGCGCGTAGATGACGGACCGAGGAGTCGCTATTTTTGTTCATATGCCTGTTTAGGACGCGCCGGCGGACTCAGGAGCCTTTATTGCGGAGTTCCAAGCCTTCTTTAGCCTTGAATCGGGTAAATAACGACTCTCCAGTCCGCAACGACTCCAATTTGACCGATTTTCGCGAAATAACGTCCCCTGAGTCCGGTGACTGAGGCCGGTGCTCGCTGCCGATATCCACTGACATTACCCGTTGCCAGTACCAGTTGCCAGGCGCCCTCTACCGGTATCCGCTTCCGTTGCCAGTGCTGCCGCCTCCTGCGGCAACGCGTTTTTAATTAAAGCCGTCCTTCCAGCCAATCGACGATCTCCTGCGCGGCCGCTTCAGGCGTCTGGCTGCCGGCGTCCACGCGAAAGTGATGCCGCTCGTAGATCGCCTGGCGCGACTCGTAGAGCGCTTGGATCTCCTCGTCCGTTTTGTTCTGCAGGATCGGCCGGCTGTCGCGGATGAGCGGCAGTCTCGTCTTCCATTGCTCCCAGGGGATGTCCATCAAGATGACGGCCGCGTTCGCCATGCACAGCTCGCGGGTGTCTTCCTTCAGAAAAGCGCCGCCTCCGAGCGACAGAACGGCGTCTTGCTTCTGAAGGCACAGCTCTCCGATATAATCTTTTTCCATCCGGCGAAACGCCTCTTCCCCGAACGTCCTGAAAATCTCGGTAACCGGCATCCCCCGCTCCGTCGATATGAGTTCGTCGACGTCGATGAATTCGCGGGACAGCTTGGCCGCAAGAACTTTGCCGATCGTCGTCTTGCCCGCGCCCATGAACCCGATGAGCACGATATTGCGTTCTCGGTAAGGCACGACTCCGTTTGCTTGCATAAAGATGATCACTCTTTTCCGTTATCGTTTATCTCCCAATTATAGCGATATGCCGGCGGCCCGCAAACGAAAAATGGAATACTTAAAAACCGTGTTGCATATATACTGTTTATATAATACACTGTATACACAATAAACAGTTAATGAAACGAGAGGAGCTTCCATCATGAAATTCGCGATCGAAGTCAAAGGTTTGCGGAAAAGCTTCGGCGACCAGCAGGTGCTGCGCGGCGTCGACATCGCCGTTCCCGAAGGACAGATTTACGCGCTGCTCGGCCCGAACGGCGCGGGCAAGACGACGCACATCATTATTCTGACGACGCTCGTGGCGGCGGATGGCGGCAGCGCCCGGATCGCAGGCTACGACGTCGCCGCCGAGAGCGGCAAGGTCAAGCAATCGATCAGCCTGACGGGACAGTTCGCCGCCGTCGACGAGATGCTGACTGCAGAGGAGAATCTGCAGATGATGTGCAGACTCTCGGGCATGAAGAGCGCCGAAGCCAAGAGGCGGACGGCCGAGCTGCTCCGGCAGTTCGACCTGACCGACGCGGCGCGCAAGCGGGTGAAAACTTATTCGGGCGGCATGCGCAGACGGGTCGACCTGGCGATCAGCCTCGTGGCCAGTCGCCCCGTGCTCTTCCTCGACGAGCCGACGACCGGGCTCGATACGGTCAGCCGGCGCGCGCTTTGGGACATCATCGAGCGGCTGAAGGCGTCAGGCATGACGATTTTCCTGACGACGCAGTATTTGGAGGAAGCGGACCAGCTCGCGGATCGGATCGGCGTCATCAACGGCGGGCGCCTCGTCGCCGAGGGCACGCCAACCGAATTAAAAGCCCGCATCGGCGGCGAAGTCATCGAGCTGACGAACGAGCGGGAGCAGTGGAGCCGCACGTTAGCGACGACCGGTTCCGCGCAGGATATCGGACGAATCCTGAACGGGCTCGCCGCCTCGCTGCCGCCCGATACCCAAGTAACCATACGCAGGCCCAGCATGGACGATGTATTTATCGCGCTCACCCATCAACCTTCGGAGGTGTCCGTATCGTGAATAAGTCTCTATCCCCGCTCGCCCCGCCCTCTTATGCCGCCACCAATGCCGTCTTCATCCGCCGCAGCCTGACGCTCAGCCTTCGCAACACCGAATCGCTGATGATGTCGATCATTTTGCCGGTGATGCTCATGCTGCTGTTCACCTACGTGTGCGGCGGCGCGATCGCGCCGGGAGGCGACTACGCCAACTACGTCGTGCCGGGCATTATCCTGCTGTGCGCGGGGTACGGAGCCGCGACGACGGCGGTCGACGTGTCCACCGACATGGCGAACGGCATCATCGACCGCATCCGCACGATGCCGATCCGCAGCCTCTTCGTCGTCACGGGACATGTCGCCGCGAGCCTCGCGCGCAACCTCGTCGCGTCCGGCGTCGTCATCGCCGTAGCGCTGCTCGTCGGCTTCCGGCCGAACGGCTCCTTCGTCGAATGGCTCGCCGCGCTCGGCGTCATCGTTCTGTTCATCCTTACGCTCACTTGGCTCTACGCCGCTATCGGCCTCGTCGCCGGCAGCCCTTCGGCCGCGAGCGGCTACGGCTTTATCCTGCTGTTCCTCCCCTACCTGTCCAGCGCGTTTGTGCCGATCGACACGATGCCGCACTGGCTGCGCGGCGTCGCGAGCCATCAGCCGATCACGCCGCTCATTGAGACAATCCGCGGGCTGCTCCTCGGCACGCCGATCGGAGACCACGCCTGGATCGGCGCCGCTTGGTGCGCGGGCCTCATTGCGATCGCGCTCGTCTGGTGCGGCTTCGCCTTCAAGAAGCGCGCAGGACGGAGATAATCGATCGTCTAACAACGCAAAGAGCATGACCGAGGTCCAAGCGACCCTGGTCATGCTCTTCTTTATTTATAAAGCATCCCTTCGCTACGTTCTCGCCCGGGACACATGCAGCTCGATGCCGTCGAGAATGCGCTCCAGTCCGAAGTCGAAGTCGTCCTGGGCTTCTCCTTTGTTGCCGTCATCCTCCGTGTAGACGCCTGCCGCTACGATCGGATATAAGGCGGGGTACGACTCGGGCGTAACCAGCTGCCTTAACGCCTCGCCGTACATCAGACCGGAAAAGCTGTCCGGATTCGCGCCCGCCTCGATCGCCCGGTCCATGTCCCGCATGATGACGCCGTAAAATCGGGAATAGCCGCTGATCAGCAGCACAGTGGACATTTTCTCGTATTCGCTGAGCGGCAGATCCCGTAAAATGCGCAGCGGCCAGTCCACCATCTTCAGGTTGTTCGGCGTGATCGGCACGCCCATGATCGGAATATCCGTGAACCACGGATGCGCGCGCATGAGCCGGATGCAGGCTTCCACGTATTCCCTGAGCTGCTCCCGCCACCCCTTCCCTTCGCTTTCCTCGGGAATTGGGATGTCGCAAACGGCCTCGGTCATGAGCATCAGAAGGTCGTCCTTGCTCTTGATATATCGGTACAAAGACATCGTCGTAAAACCGAGCGAGCTCGCCACCCGGCTCATCGACACCGCCGACAGCCCTTCCCGATCCGCGATGCCGACGGCCGCCTCCACGATCTTGCCGACGCTCAGCTCTCCCTTCGGGCCTCTCGTCGACGGCTTCACGAGTCCCCAGGCAAGCTGCGCACCGTGCGGCAAGCTGTTCAAGCTACCTTCGTCCCTCGTATCGTCGCCGCTCATCCTGTACGCCCCTTTTCCGAAAAAAATAATTGTATATGGTGCATACAGTATAGCATACGCCTGAGAGCGTAGCACGCGCGCAACCTCACGGACGGCTCCATCGTCGAATTTGTATGACCTTTCTTATTTATCCATCGGAAGGTAAAAAAACAGTGTAGTTTGCCCAAATTTTATAGGATTATGCTACAATGTACTTTCAATATCGGTATGGCCGAATGAAGAGGTGACCAACTGCAATGATGAATTCTTCCCCTCTGACGGACACGAGAGCGCAAGTCGGCAGCACGGAAAGAACCCCGAGGAGAGCGGCGAGAAGATCCGTCGTGCCGTTCGTTTGTTTATGGCTGCTGCTGATCGGCGCAGGCGTCGCCGGCACCGTCTGGTACACGGGACAGCAGCGGGAGCAAGTATCTGCGCAGCTGCAGCAGCAAACCGCCAGCCAGATCGCGGCGATGCAGCAGGATTACAGCGCCAGACTGGACAAGCTTGAGAGCGACTACGCCGCACAGATGGCGCAGCTGTCTTCGAAGGTCGAAGCGCTGAACGAGCTGCTCACCTTCACGCAGGACAACGCCAGCGACAAGACCGACAACAGCAACAAGCTGTATACGCAGATCAGCGAGCTGAAAAAACAGCTGGACCAGCTGAAAAAAGAACTGGACGTGCTCAAATGAGAACGGGCGTCCAGCAATTGAACCGAACCGTGCTGCTCGCCTGCGCGCCGTTTCTCGGCATGCTGATCTGGCTGTTGGCGGCAGGCGTCAATCCCGAGGCGCCGGACATCGGCCCGCCGCCGCAGACGCCGGAGCCGAAGCTCGCCGGCTACACGGAGCCTCAGATCGAATCGCTGGACCGGGCCGGCGCCATCGCCAAGGACATCTCGGCCTCCGTCAAGCGGGTATCCGAGTTGTATACGAAGACGAATAAGAGCATGAGTGCGATGATGTCCACCGCCAAGGCGCAGGTGCGGCGTCCGGCGGCCATCTACGACAGGCGCATCTCGATCAAGCTCGGTTACCCGCGCGACTCGGTGCAGTCGGACAATCTGACGGCACAGCTTTACACGATCCGCGCTCAGCACTTCAGCGGCTACGCGCTCAAGGTCAAGCTGAAGAGCGACAAAGCGATGTCGATGGCGCTCGCCGGCGGCAAGCCGGGCAGCTCGGAGACGCCGCTCGCCGCCGTCAAGCGGACCGGAGCGATCGCGGGCGTCAATGCCGGCGGCTTCGCGGACCAGGGCGGCAAGCGGTACCCGCTCAGCACGACCGTCGTCGGCGGAGAGTACGTCGGCGGCTTCGAGCCGAGCTTCAACGATCTGTTTTTCGTCGGCCTGAACGAGGAACTGAAGCTGATCGGCGGCAAATACAACAGCAAGTCCCAGCTCGACAAGGAAAAGCCGAAGTTCGGCGCCTCCTTCGTACCCGTACTCCGTAAAAACGGCGTCAATCTGCCGATTCCGGCCAAATGGCGGACAAGCCCGCTGCGCGCGCCGCGCACGGTCATCGCGAACTACAAGGACAATCAAATTCTGATGATGGTCATCGACGGACGGGGCGAGGACGGCAGCTCCGGCGCCACGCTCGAGGAGCTCCAGATTTTGCTCTCCCGCTTCGGAACGATCGACGGCTACAACCTGGACGGCGGCGGCTCATCCACCCTCGTGTTCAAAGGCAGAGTCGTCAACAGCCCGTCGGACGGGCAGCTTCGGCGCCTGGCGACGAATTTTCTTTTCTTCAAATAATAAGAGGCCGCGCAGGCCTCTTTATTTGCGTCACCCGTTTGGCGCGGCAACTCTTGATCAGGCGGTCGTCGTCCTGAAGTAGCGGTATACCTTCGCCAGCTTCTCCTTCTGCTTGCCCCGCGGACTTTCCATGCTGCCGAATTCGAAAAACTTCACCTTGCCGAAGCCGACGTACCGCAGCAGCGCCTTGTGCATGAGCGTCTTGTGCACATTGTAGAGCCAGAGCGGCATATACACCGCAGGCCCCTTCATCGTCGACACGCACACCGCAGTCTTGCCCTTCAGCAGACCTTCCGGCAGCAGCTTGCCGTTGTCCCGATAGGCGAACCCCGAAGCGAACATGCGGTCGATAAAACCGAGCAGCATCGCAGGCGGCCGCCCCCACCAGATCGGATAGACAAATGCCACCTTGTCGGCCCGCTTGATCAGCTCCCGATAGCGCGCGAGCTCGGGATCGGCATGCATGTCCCTTCTCCTTTTTTCCTCGTTGAACACGAGCACCGGGTCGAATCCCTCCGCATACAGATCGAGCACCTCGACCTCCTCGAACGCAGCGTTCTCTTCGCTCCCGCGTACGATCTCCTGTAAAAACGCATAGTTCAAGCTTCGATGATTCGGATGCGCATAAATGACGAGCAGCTTCATGGCAGGGCCCCCTATAATTATCATATGATAACTACAGAGTAACGCGCCGTCATTTAGTTGTCAAATGATCATTTTTATTTGATAACGATTTTGATATCGTTAAACGTACGAGGCGAGGTGATCGTATGGACAAGCAGGCTCTGTTTTTAAAATTTATCGATTTTGTAACGGCCGTCCATCAGACGACGCATGCGTTCACGAAAGGCGCGAAGCTCGAAGACGTGACGCCCGTTCAATATAAAATGCTGGAATACGTCGCGGTCAGTCAGCCCGTCACGCTCAGCAGCGTCGCCGACTGTACCCATATGTCCTTGCCGAATACGAGCCGCGAGCTCAAGAAGCTGATACAAAAGGGACTGTGCGAAAAGGTGGCGGACGCGGACGACAGGAGAAGGCAGCTCATTCGCCTCTCCGATAAGGGGCAGCAGCTGATGAACGGCATTTTCGGCCATATGCTGTCGCAGCTCGAAGGGCGCATCGGGACTTTGTCCGGAGAAAAGCTGAAGGAGATCGAGCAAGCGCTCGACCTCCTTCACGATCGGGTATTCCGTACGTAAACGTCATCTTCGAAGCGCGGGCGAAAGACTGCCTGCGCTTTTTGGCATGCGCTAGCTCTGCGGTTTGTTGTATCCGCGCTCCCCGTAGGGCTGCAGCTTTTCGATCCACAGCTCGGCGAGCGCGTCCACCTCTTCCTGATACTTTTTCAGCTCGGCGCGATCCGTAACTGTCTCCTCCTTCGGCTTGATTCGGTCCAGCTCCGAAAACTCAAACGCCTTGCCTCCGTAACGATCCCAATCGGCCTTCAGCTCGGGCAATGTGTTGTTGTTCATCTGCTTCATAAATTCAAAGCGGTTGCGGGCGCCGTCCAGATCCATCGAGGAACGCACCAGCACCTTCCCGTTTTCCGTGTTTCGAATCTGATATACGCCCATCGCCCGGAAGGACTGCGTATAGGCTTCCGCCAGCTGCTTTTTGCGTTGCTTATCCATGCTCAGTACCCCATCTCCTTCAAAATACGCGACAGCGTCGCGAGCCGCTCGCCGATCAGCTCGCCGTCCGCCTCGAGCGCGGCGCCGAACAGCTTGATGTCCTCGCCGATGCGCTCATTGTCCGTGCAGACCGCCACCGTCATCGCGTCCCCCTGCAGCCCGATCCGGTCGATCACCGGTTCGGCCGGATCGTACAGCGCCTCGTAACGATAGGCTTCGCGGAAATGACCGATGCCCCGCGCGACCAATATCGCAAGGTCAAGCACGCGGTGAAGCGGCAGCTCCTCCGATTGACGAGACCACTTCTCTCCCGTGTACCGCCATACCTTCGCCGAGATGTCGACCTTGCCGCGATCGTTCCATTGCGCCAGGCCGAGCGAAAGCCCCTTGGCGTCCGTATGCCCGGCGTAGCGCCCGTCCACGTTTTCGTAATTGTCGGATATGATGACAGGCTTGTGCTTCAGCGATGTCGGAATTTTCATGAAGATGTCCTCCAATTGGCGAATAGTTAAGTCGCTTAGTAATTTACTAAATTACTAATTCAGTGCTTCTACTATATCGAACGAATCCAGATCGGTCAATCCCGATGCACGCACATACGGCAGAGCGCGGCGTGCCTCGCGTCAGATCAGCGACAGTCAGCCGGACAAAAATAGTTGTCAAAAGGACGTTAATTCTCTTCGAATGGCCAGCGTCAGAAGAATAATGGTTAAAAGGCAGTTAATTCCTTGCAAAATCCGCAAAAGTACCGTTAACGCTCGAATTAAATGCCTTTTAACAACTATTTCTTATTAGCAGCTCAACACCGCCAGAATTAGTTGCTCTTCAGCAACTATCTCACTTTGTATCCCCAATCCCGCACGCGAAAAAGCATCGGCACGCGCGTCTCCGTCCCCGACGCTTTTACCGATGCTTATTGAATTCCAGGCAAAATACGCGAATCTCGATAAGCCGCCATCCTCGCTCAATGCCATTTATACTCCGGCTTCCAGTTCAGCGTCTGTTTGGCAAGCGCGTTGGCGAACAGCGGCGCCGTCCCGCTCAAGTCAGCGCGAATGTCCGTCACCTCCGGATAATGCTCGGCGATCAAGGCCGGCGTATCCCGCTCGCTCAGGACTTCGTCTCCCGTAATATTGAGCGCGACCGAACCGCCCTCGAGCCGCGCCGTCAATGCAGCCGCGCAGGCGCTCGCCGCGTCCCGAATGTCGATATAGCTCCATAAAATTTTGCGGAGCCGTTCGGGATGCCGCGCCTCTTCGGCCAAGCTCTCGTATTCCCCCGGCGCCGCAATCAGAGAGAAGCGCAGGTTCGCGATCTCAAGTCCGCTTCTGCGCGCGAACATATCGGATGCCAGCTCGCTCACGGTCTTGGATAGCCCGTACCCTTCCTGCGGGAGCTGCGGATGCGCTTCGTCCACGGGCAAGTATACCGGCGAAAAAGGCTTGGACGCCCAAGCGAATCCATAGCAGGACGTGCTCGATCCCATCACGACCCGCCGAATGCCGAGCAGGTCCGCGGCCTCCAGCACGTTGAAGCTCCCGAGGACGTTGTTCGCGAAAATCGTATGATGCGGATATCCGACAGGCGCGGGAATCGCCGCCAGGTGAACGACCGCATCCGCACCCTTCAGCCCGCCTGCCACTTGTCCGAGGTCGTTCATGTCCACATGGATCTGCTTGCAGGGAAGCCCTTCGGCGATACGGTGGTCGAGCGACACGACTTGGTAGCCTTGCCGGCGCAGCTCATCGATAACGTATCTGCCCAACTTGCCGCTGCCTCCGGTAACGGCGATCGTGCGCATGTCCATTCGCTCCTCTCTCATGGCCGAACGATCGTGCCGTCGGCTTTGCGGTCCAGCGGGTACGGCGAATGATAGCTGCGGCGCGACCAGCGCTCGCCCGTGAGCGCGGCGGCCAGCGTCTCGTCAATGTCGATGCCGAGTCCCGGCTTGGCCGACGGGTACAGATATCCGCCCGCACGCTCGATGTGTCCGGGAAATGCGGCCAGCTCCTCCGGCCGGAAGTGATTGACTTCTTGAATGCCGAAATTCCAGATCGTCATATCCAGGTGCACGGCGGCCGCCTGGTTGACGGGATCGTTCTCCCCGCCCTCCTGCCAGGCGGTGCGTACGCCGAACGCTTCGGCCAGCGCCGCGATCTTGCGGCAGGCGGTGATGCCGCCCGCCTTGGAGACGCGAACGCGGATGAAGTCGATGAGACGCTCCGAGATGAGCGGCACCCACTCCTGCGGATTCGTGAACAGCTCGCCTACGGCCTGCGGCGTCGCGCACTGCTGCCGGAGCTGCCGATACCAGCCGATCTGATCCGGCGGCAGGACGTCCTCCAGGAAAAACAGACCGTAGGGCTCGAGCCGCCTCGCCAGACGAACTGCGTGAATCGGCGACAAATGCTCGTGTACATCGTGCGTAAACTGGACATTGTCGCCGAATGCCACTCTAAGGGATTCGAACATGGCAGGAATCGCGTTTACGTATAAGTGCTCGTCGAATACGTGGCCGCGAGCATCGGCGCCCCGGGGAACGTTGGCGCGGTCCGCGCCGATGAAGCCGCCTCCGCCGTAGCCGCCCATTTGCACGCGCAGCACCGTATAGCCTTCCTCGATGAAACGGGCGACATCCTCCCGAAGCTCCGCGGCGTCCCTGCCTCCCGCGTGACCGTAGCAGGCGACGGCGGATCTCGCTGCCCCGCCGAGCAGCTGGTATACGGGCAATCCGGCTTCCTTGCCTTTAACATCCCAAAGCGCCATGTCGATGCCGCCGATCGCAGTGTTCAGCAGCGCGCCGCTGCGCCAATAGCCGCTATGGTGCATGAGCTGCCACAGATCCTCGATGTTGGCCGGATCCCGGCCGATCAAGAGCGGCCCCAGCAGCTGCTCGACGATCTGCACGACCGCTTCCGGATTATAGAGATCGGTCGCCGATCCCAAGCCGTACAAGCCATCCTGGTCCGTCGTCACCTTCACGATCGTCCATGTCCCGTTTTGCCTCGTCCGTATGCATTTGACGCCGGTGATTTTCGCCATTTGCGCGCTCGCCTCCTTACGCTAGCCTCATTCTACTTCACCTGTACGCCGCGCTTAATGAGACGATGACAAACTTAAGTCGGCGATCTTATCCGATTCGAGGCGATCGCAGCGCGTGGGAGCTACGTTGTGCGGACGGTCCCGCGTATGGTAGCACCTTAACGGTGCGATTGCGTGGGCGTGACATTGTGAGGCCAGCTTCGTGCACGGAAGCACCATATTAGTGCGATTGGAGCGCGAGCGTGACGTCGTGCGGCCAGCTTCGTGCATGGAAGCACCATAATGGGGCGATTGAAATGAAGGCGCGACGTCGTGCGGCCAGCTTCGCACATAGAAGCACCATAATGGTGCGATTGCCGCGTTAGCGTGAGGGCGAGTGGCCGGTCCCGTGCATGAAAGCACCATAATGGTGCAATCGCAGCTTCGCACGACATCGTGTAGCCTGGCCTCCGTCTTGGGATATCTCAAAACGCCTGCCTTGCCCAAAGCGTGTACAAGAAAGTTGACATAAACCAGAAATGCAAACGGGACGAAGCAAAATTTCCCTCTGCTTCATCCCGCTTGACGATTTAAGCTCTCTGCCTTCATCGTAATTGCCGTGCCGCACCCTACCCGATCGCGAGCCTCGCCTGCGCCTCCAGCAGCAGCAATTGCTCCCGCACCAGGACGACATCTCCGATCACGATCAACGCGGGGTTGCCGATCCGCATCGCCTCTGCGAGCCTGTGAATATGCGCAAGCTCCCCCGTCACGACGCGCTGCCGGTCGGTCGTTCCCCGTTCGATGAGGGCGACCGGCGTCGACGGCGGCTTGCCGTGGCGGAGCAGCTCTGCACGTATCTCCTCCAGCCGTCCGATGCCCATATACACGACGAGCGTATCGACGCCGTGCGCCAGCAGATCCCAACGAATCGGCGCGGCATCCTCGCGGCAGCGATTGCCCGTAACGACGGCGAACGAGGCGGCCAGGTCCCGATGCGTGAGCGGGATTCGGCTCGACGCCGCGGCGCCGAGCGCCGACGTGACGCCTGGCACGATCTCGCAAGGTATGCCGCGTTCCGCGAGCGCGAGCGCTTCCTCGCCGCCCCTGCCGAAGACGAGCGGATCGCCGCCCTTGAGCCGAACGACCGTCCGGCCGCCAAGCGCATGCTCGATCAGAAGCGCTTCGATCTGGCGCTGCGTCATCGCGTGCCGCCCGGGGCTTTTGCCGCAGTAGAGCAGCACGGCGTCGGGCTTGGCGTAGGTCAGCAGCTCCTCGTTGACCAAGCGGTCGTACAAGACGACGTCGGCTTCCCGAATGCAGCGGACCGCCTTCATCGTGATGAGCTCCGGGTCGCCCGGACCGGCGCCGACTAGGTAGACCTTCGCCTTCCGCGTTACCTCCGGCTTAACGAAATTCATGCGCTCATCTCCCCTGCCGCAAATTTGGTCTAAATCGTAATAAAGATCGCGCCGGCTGCGTCTACTTCCGTCTCGTACGACGTCACGCACCCATCGTCCGGTTCGTACACTTTTCCCGTCTTCAGGTCGATCTTCCAATCGTGCAGCGGACAGTGGATCGCGGTGCCGCACACCATGCCCTCCGACAGCTTGCCGCCTTTGTGCGGGCAGCGGTTCTCGACGGCGCGGATCTGTCCGTCGGACAATTTGAAGATGGCGATCTCAAGCTCTTTGTGACGGTATGTGCGCGCCCCTTTGGCATCGATATCCGCTACGTGAGCGACCAGCATTTTTGTCATGATCTCCGCCTCCAGTCCTTAGTTGAGCGGCGCGGGTACCGCGAGCGCTTCGAAGTTTTTGCGCAGCTCTTTGTCCTCGATGATCTCTTTCCAAGGATCTTTGATGTAGCTGAGCGAAGTCTTGATTCGTCCGTGAAGCGCTTTGCGTTCCTCCGGATCCTCCAGGACGGCCTTGATGGCTTCCACGCCGACGCGCTCCACCCATACGGAAGTCCGCTCGCCCCAAGTGGCGTTTTCTCTATAATATTGAAGGAACGCGCCGCCCCACTCGACGACCTCGTCCTCCGTCTTCACGACGCACAGCAGGTCGGTGGCCCGAACGTGGACGCCACCGTTGCCGCCGACGTGGAGCTCCCAGCCGCCGTCGATCGCGACGATGCCGTAATCCTTGATCGTCGCCTCGGCGCAGTTGCGGGGGCAGCCGGATACCGCGAATTTGACCTTGGCCGGCGCGTTCATCCGCTCGAACTCCTTCTCGAGCCGAATGCCCATTCCGATCGCGTCCTGCGTACCGAACCGGCAAAACGTATTGCCCACGCAAGTTTTAACCGTACGCAGCATTTTCCCGTAAGCGTGGCCCGACGGCATGTCGAGGTCCTCCCACATGCCCGGCAGGTCTTCCTTCTTGACGCCAAAAAGGTCGAGACGCTGTCCGCCCGTGAACTTGACCAGCGGAACATCGTACTTTTCCGCGACTTCCGCGATTTTCTTCAGCTCCGAAGGCGTGGTGACGCCGCCGTAAATCCGGGGCACGACCGAATAGGTGCCCTCTTTCTGAATGTTGGCATGATAGCGCTCGTGGGTGAAACGGGACACCCTCTCGTCCGGGCAGCGCTCGGCCCACAGCATGCCCATATAGTAATTGAGAGACGGCCGGCATTTCGTGCAGCCCTCCGGTTGCTTCCATTCGAGTGCGAGCATCGCTTCCTTGATCGTGGCCGGCTCCAGACGCTTCAGCTCGGCGACGATCTCGTCGCGGTCCAGCGACGTGCAGCCGCAGATGCCTTCTTTGACGGCTTCGCCCGCGCGCTCTCCCGCATAGAGTCCGAGCAAGCCTTCGACGAGCGGCTTGCAGCCGCCGCAGGAGCCGGTCGCCTTGTTACAGGCTTTGATCTCGCCGACCGTGGCGCAGCCCTTTGTCTCGATGGCTTCCTTGATCGCGCCCTTGGAGACGCCGTTGCAGCCGCAGACGATCTCGTCGTCGGCCATGCTTTCAAGCCGGCTTGCGGGAGAAGCGGCCTGGCCGCCGGGCGCGAAGCCGAGCAGCAGCTCCTTTTCCTTGCCCTTGATCGATTCGCCCTTTTTCATGATCGAGAACAGTGACGCGCCGTCGGACGTGTCGCCGAACAGCACGGCGCCGACGAGACGATCGTTCTCGATGACGATCTTTTTGTAGACGCCTTCCAATTCATCCTGATAGCGGAGCGCGCGCGTGCCCGGCGTCTCCTCGTACTGGCCTGCCGAGAATACGTCGACGCCCGACACCTTGAGCTTGGTGGAGGTCATCGATCCTTCGTAGCCTGCCGTGTCAACGCCGGCGAGCCGCTTCGCCAGCACCGCGCCCTGATCGTACAGCGGCGCGACAAGTCCGTAAGCGATCCCTCTGTGCTCCGCGCATTCCCCGACGGCAAATACGTTCGGCACGCTCGTCTCCATGTAGTCGTTGACGACGATGCCGCGATTGACCGCGAGCCCGGCGGACTTGGCCAGCGACACGTTCGGCTTGATGCCGACGGCCATGACGATCAGATCCGCCTCGACCTCGCTGCCGTCCGTGAACCGAAGTCCCTTCGCGCGCTTTTTACCGTAGATCAGCTCGGACTGCTTGCGAAGCAGGAACTTCATTCCTTGCGCTTCCAGTTCCTTTTGCAGCATTTTGGATGCCGGTTCGTCCAGCTGGCGGTTCATCAGGTTCGGGCTGATATGGACGACCGATACGTCCATGCCGAGGTTCAGCAAGCCGCGGGCCGCTTCGAGGCCGAGCAGGCCGCCGCCGATGACGACCGCGTTTTTGTACGATCGCGACGCTTCGAACATCGTCTCACAGTCCGCGATGTCGCGGAATCCGATGACGCCTTCTTTGTCGGCGCCCGGCAGCGGCAGCATGAACGGCCGCGAGCCCGTTGCCAGGATGAGCGTGTCGTAAGCGGCTTCGATGCCTTGATCCGAATAGACTTTGCGCGCCTCCGTATCGATACGGGTTACCGTGTGTCCCGCGTGCAGCGCGATACGGTTTTCCGAATACCAATCCCAGTCGTTAATGACGATATCCTTAAGCTCGGTGCCGCCGGCCAGAACGGAAGACAGCATGATGCGATTATAGTTCGGATAGGGCTCGGCGCCGAAAATCGTAATCTCGTACAACTCCGGGGCCAGCTTCAGCAGATGCTCCAACGCCCGCACGCCCGCCATCCCGTTGCCGATCATCACCAGTTTCTTTTTGTCCGCCATGTTCGCGTCTCCCCCGTTTCGGATATCTTGTTAGAAACTCAAAAAGCCTGCCTCGCAGCATGGGAAACGAAAATCTCCCATGTTACGAAAGCAGGCTCCATTGCCGCTTCATCCGAATACGCCGTTGTATTCGCGATCGATTAACCCGAATATATTACGAAATGACGATCATGTCAATATATATAACATGAAATAATGAATCATCTTTTCTCTCGACACTCCGCTTTCTTTTGTGTTATAAAAAGTAACGAAGAAAATGTGTCGCCTTCCATCGGGAATGGCGAACCGTCAGGAGAGGGGGGCGTCGATGCGTTCATTGCTCGTTGTTCACAACCATCAGACAGCCGCCGAACGGCTCGAATCCGCGGCTTCCAAGTCGCTGCTGCCCGAGTCCGTCATGCGCGCGGCCGGTTATTCCGTTGCGACGGCGCGGGGGGAAGAACAGGCGCGACAGCGAATCGCCGAAGCCGACGCCTTGATCCTCGATCTGCCCATTCCGGAAATTGAAGCTTGGAGCCGAAGCGTCCTCGACTGGAAAGTCGTGCCGATCCTGTGGTGGTGCAGCGAAGCGACCGCGACGCTGTCCGTCGAAGCCTGCGAGGATGGCGTGATGGCCGACGGCGTGCTCAGCGCATCCATGCAGCCGACGGACATTCACTGGACGCTGCAGTTCGGGGCTAAGCAGTGCTTCGAGCGTCAGCAGTGGCATCTCGAACGCCGGCAACTGCTCGCCAAGATCGAAGAGCGCAAGTGGATCGACATGGCCAAGGGTATCTTGTGCGAAGTGAAGAACATCACGGAGACCGAGGCCTACGACATCCTGCGCAAGCAGGCGATGAACGAACGCAAGCGGCTCGTCGACGTCGCGACCTCCATCGTTAATGTCTACAATCTGCTGCAAGAGCAAAAACAAGGGAGGACGAAGCGATGATCCAGCTGCTCAAGGAGGTCGCCCGCGGCAAGCGCGGCGCCCGCGATCTGACCTACGACGAAGCCGTTCTGGCGGCGGAAGCCATCCTGACGCAGGAAGCGACGCCGGCGCAGACCGGCGCCTTTTTTATCGCGGAGCGCATTAAAATGGAGAGCGTCGACGAGCTCGAGGCGTTCGTCCGAATCGCGCGCAAGTACGCCCGACGCGCAGAGGGACTCGGTATCGGACTCGATTGCGCAGGGCCGTACGACGGCCGCAAAACGTCGTTTTACGCGACGTTTCCGACCGCCTTCCTGCTCGCAGCGGCCGGTGTGCCGACCGCATTGCATGGGACGGCCTCCCTTCCGCCCAAATGGGGCATCACGCTGCAGGATATCGTCTCGTGCGTCGGCATCGGAGCCGCAGACTTGACGCCCGAGCGGACGCTGCTCGCTTTCGAGCGGTCCGGCGTATTTTTCGCGTCTACCGAAGCGTGGTGCCCGCCGCTCGGACGGCTGCGCCAGATCCGCGAGGAGCTCGGCATGCGTACGGTGCTGAACAGCGCGGAAAAGCTGCTGGATCTCGGCTCTTCGCCGCGGATCGTGTTCGGCGTGTACCATAACACCGTGTTCGACCGGCTCGCCAGACTGTTCATCAAGCTCGGCTACGAGCAAGCGCTCATCGTGCAGGGCGCGGAGGGCTCCGAGGACCTGCACATCAACCGCCCGACCAGAGCCTATCTGGTGGAAAACGGCGAGTTCCGCCTGCAAATCTTCGATCCCGAGACGTACGGCATCGAGGCCCAGCCACCGGAGCGGACATGGACGCCGGCGGATCAGCTAGCCGTGGCGGAGGCGGTGCTTCGCGGAGAAGCCGATCTGGCGTACACGAACCAGACGCTGTTCAACGGCGCGGTTCGGCTGCACCTGGCGGGCAAGGCCGAGTCGGTCGAGCAAGGACTGTACGCCTGCAAGGCGCTGCTCGACGGCGGCGAAGCGCACGCGGCTTATGAGAGCTGGCGGACGGCTCTGCTCGAGCCGATGAGCTCGGCGCCCGAGGCGACGGCTTCGCGCTGAGCGGCGCGGGGCAAAAAGAGACGCTCCTCTTTCCGGCATGTGCCGGGGAGGGAGCGTCTCTTTTTGTTTTTTGCGGCAGGCACCAGTTGCCCTGCGCGGGTGGGTCAGGGCTGATCGCCTCCTCTACGAGAGGCGATGGGCTTCGCGCGTGCACGATCGGGCGCATCGCCTGCTCTTCGAGAGGCGATGGGCTTTGCGCGTGCCCGATCGGGCGCATCGCATGCTCTACGAGAGGCGATGGGCTCGGCGCCTGCCCGATCGGGCGCATCGCCTGCTCTACGAGAGGCGATGGGCTTTGCGCGTGCCCGATCGGGCGCATCGCCTGCTCTACGAGAGGCGATGGGCTCGGCGCGTGCCCGATCGGGCGCATCGCCTGCTCTACGAGAGGCGATGGGCTTCGCGCGTGCCCGATCGGGCGAATCGCCTGCTCTACGAGAGGCGATGGGCTTCACGCGTGCCCGATTGGGCGAATCGCCTGCTCTACGAGAGGCGATGGGCTTCACGCGTGCCCGATCGGGCGGATCGCCTGCTCTTCGAGAGGCGATGCGCCACTTTTATTACCCGCGCTCGTAGACGCGGTACAACAGCACGGCCGCCTCAGCGCGGGTCAGCTGGCCCTGCGGGCGCAGCTTGCCGCCAGAGCCCTGCAAAAGGCCGGCGCCAACGAGCGCTGCCAGGTCCGGCTTTGCGTACGCGGCCGCTTCGGACGCGTCGGCGAACGCCGCGAGCGCCGCGGCGTCGCCTTCGGGCAGCCCCGCTTCGCCAGCGCTGCGCAGCGCGCGAGCGATCAGCGCCGCCGCTTCCTGGCGGCTGACCGCGTCGCCCGGCCGGAACCGGCCGTCGCCGGAGCCGCCGGCGATGCCGAGCGACGCACCCACGCGAACCGCGTCGGCATAATATGCGCCTGCCGCCACGTCGGCGAAGTCCGCGGCCGCGCCGCCCGCCTTTCCGTTCAGCTCGAGCATCCGCACGAGCAGCAGCAGGAAGTCGGCCCGGCTAACCGGCGCGCCCGGATCGTAGCTGCCGACTTCGCGCCCCTCCACGATGCCGCGGGCGGCCAGCGCCTCGACGGCTTCGCGCGCCCATTCGGCCCGGCCGAGATCGCCAAAGCCCCGGTCGACATAGACGACCGCATACGAACTGAAATGCGTCGTCCGGAACGTCACGACGCCATGCGCCGCGTCATATCTTCCGCTGACGACCGGATGCGCCTTCCCTTGCGCGTCGATGTAGCGGATCGTCAGCTTTTCGGGACGTGCGGCTTCGTTCGAGGCAGGCGAGTAAGGCACGGAGATAATGGCCGACGACTCGCCGTTGCTCCAGGCGATCGGCACGCCGCCGGACATCAGCGATACGTCGATTGCCGGACGTTCGCCGACTAGCGCCTGCAGTTCCCCGCTCCAAATCTTCCGATTGGCAGTCTGCACGATCAACGTTACTTTTCCTGCTACAACATGGGCCAATTCTGCATCGCCAAGCATATCGTCCATCACTACGACGGAGCCGAGCGGCGTAGACAATTCGATCCGCCGGTCGGCATCGCCGCCCGCCAGCGCGCTCGCAGGCAGCTCGACCGCATATCCGGTCGCCCCGGCCGCGCTGGGCAATACGATCTTAACTAGCTCAACGCCATCTTTGGCGTAGGCTTGGTCGAGCTCGCCTTCTCCGACCGATGCCCGCACGAGACCGCTGGCCGCATCAACCGAAGCAACAGGCGTAAGCGTAACCGTCCCGGCTGCCGGCGTCGGCGTAGGAGTAGGCGTTGGCGTAGACCCGTTCTGCACCGGCGGAGGCGTTGGAGTCGGCGCCGGTGTCGGTGTTGGCGTTGGCGATGTTGTCGGTTCTCCGCCTTCCTCCTCCAGCGCATCCAGCGCCGCCGTCAGCGCCGTCCGATCCGCGCCCTCCGGCAGCAGCGCCACGAAGCCTCGCGCCGCGTCGATCGCCGTATCGCTTTTCTCCACCTTCGCCGCAGCGACCGCCGCCTTGGCCGAAGCGAGCGACCATTGTTCAAAGCTGCCGTCCAGCAAATACAAGTCGCCGTACAGCGTGAAGTCCTTGCTCGCGCCGATGCCCTGGTTGTATTCCATGTAGCCCTCGCGCCCGCTGCCGTCGTTCTCGTTCATGAGCAGCGTGAACCCGAGCACATCGCGCGGATCGAATTCGTACCCCGCGCCGTGCAGCTGATCGAGCGGTATCGCGATCTCATAATGCGTTACACCCGCCTCCTCATCGCGCGTCACCGTTGCCTCGACGCCGGCGCCAAGCGCGCCAGTCTGCAAGCCTTCCGGCGCCTTCCACCGCCACTTGACGGCACTGCCGTCGTCGCGCAAAGCGAAGCCGAGCTCGCTCACCTGCTTGCTCGCCGCGCCGGCGCCGCGATTCAGGTCGATGCCGAGCTGGATGCTGTCGCCCTGCCAGATGTCGACGCCGCCATAGGACTGCTTGTGAACGTCGTCCCGCACCATTATGTCAAAATACAGCTTGTCGTCTTCCCAAGCGACGCCCGCATCGGCACTCAGATCCGCCGGACCGGAGCGTCCGCCCCCGGCGTACTCGTCCTGCGCGGACAGATCGATACGAGGCGCATCCGACGCCGCCCCCGCCAATGGCCCGGCAAACGTCTGCCCGAGCTTCACCGAGGACAAATACGTCCGACCGTCGTCCAGCGTTACCTTAAACTTCAGCGAGGCCGCCGCCAGGTAAGGCAGGTCGATCTTGACACTTTCTCCGTATGAAACACCCTTAAACCGAATCGGCTTCAGCAGTCCCGCATACGACGACGGCTGCACAAGCTCGACCTTGCCGGACAGCGCGGCCGGATCGGTCGCGTTGGACAGCACGAGCCGCGCGTTCGAACGCTCCTTGTGCGCCGGGTCGAGCGCCGTCTTCTCAAGCCGCAGCGCCACCGGCACGAGATTCGAGCCGCCGACCTTGACGCCGGCTTCGTTCACAAGCTGGAAGCCGCCCTTGAAAAGATTATTCGTAATCGTCATCCGCTCGATGTCGGGTCCAGCGTACACATGCGTCGTTCGCGGCTGCTGGAAGTACGAATCGTACAGCGCGACGTCGCCGCCGAGCGCGTTGATCCCCTTTTCCCCGACCGTCGTAAAGTTGCTCTGCTGCATCCGCAGCCGTCCCGAACGGATATCGACCGAGCGCGACGTATCGCCCCACATCGAGGTGTTGAAAAACCGCGCTTCAGCGTCAAATCCGTCCTCGAGGGTAATGTAAACTTTGTCCGTGGAGCTCATCGACACCAGCTCCGTGTTGACGAACGTCAGCCCCGCATCTCCCGCGCCTTCCAGGTAGACGCCCTTCTTGCTGCCGTCGGTGCCGTGACCGAGCACGGTCGCGACCGGACTGCCGCCGCTCTCCGCCGCGAAGTGGATGCCGTACTGCGAGCCGTAGACGAAGGTGTTGAAGATCGTCTCTCCCTCGACATGCCCGATGCGGAACGCGTCCAGATGCTCCTTTTGATAGCTCCACACCTTGTCGAAGTCCGCGTCCGTAGACGGGTGGTTCGGATAGTTGTTGCGCCCGTAATAGTGAGGATTGAACTGCACGTTGCGCATCATGCCGCCCTCGGCGCCGCCGCCGAGATAGATGCCTTCCATAAGCGGAGATCCGGCCACGTAATCGATGTAATGGCCGCTCGTATCGTAGGTGCCGAAGTCGATGCCCTGGTAGGAATTGATCAACGTCGTATCGATCGCGTAAACCCCGTGCCCTTTGCCGCGGATCGTCCAGGCGTACGGCTTGACGTTGTTCCAGTCCTGCTCGTCATAGTAGACGGACAACCCGCGCACGCCCGCCGAAGCCGCAAGCGTGATCAGCGCGGTTGCGCCCTCCGGCGCGCCCTGGCCGTAGCGGGTGAACAGCACCGTGCCGCCGCCGATCGTATGATGCGGCACGTCCCATGAGCCGCGCAGCTCGACGCCCGTCGGCACGGACAATGGCGAATCGACGCGGTAAATGCCCGCAGGCAAATACACGGTGCCGCCGCCTGCGTCGCCCGCTGCGTCCAGCGCCTGCTGGATCGCCGCCGAAGCGTCAACGACGCCGCCCCGGTCCGCCATATACGGCGCCGCGGTCGCATCGAACAGCTGCCGGCCAGCCGGTTTCGGCCTTACCGCGGCGTCCGTCGCGATCTCTTCCGGCAGCCGGTCCAGCACATACCTCGCATCCTGCGTGACGTTGACCTCCGCAGCCTGGCTCTCGTCCGTCACTTGCAGACTGCCGTCCAGGCCCGAATTCACCGCATTCAGCGACTGCGCGGCGCCCGTCAGCTTGACTTGCTTCGCCGCATTCGCAAAGCTTGACTGCCCGAGAATAAGCGATCCGCCGCCCAGCTCGATCGCATAACTACCGTTAGCATCGTCCCAACCCGCGAACGCCGCGTTTTCGAAAGACAGCACGCCGCTGCCTTCGCCGACGACCGCGCGGCCCCCGCTGCCGTCGACTTGCACGTCCTGGAACTGCGCGATCGAGTGGAAGCCCGCCGTCGCGTAGATCGCGGCCGGCGATTCGCCGACGCCCGCGGCGAAGCTGCTGCGCGTCACCAGCAGCCCGTAATCGTTGACGCCTTCAATCTTCAGTCCGATCCGGCTGTCGCTCACGTGAACGTCGTATACCTGCGCGTTCGCCGTCTCGGCGGAGCCGGTGCGCGTCGTCACCCGCATGCCGTTGTCGAAGCCCGACAGACGGATATCCGACATGTACTCCCAATCGGAACGGCCCATCACGATACCCTCTGCATGCGTCGTCGTATAGGCGCGCAGCTGTCCCGCGTCCGGCGCGCCGGCCAACCCGGACGTTGCCCAGTACGACGGCGCCAGTCGGATGCCTTCCAGCCTGCCGATATCGGTCGTAAAGTCGAGGAAAATGCCTGTATGAAGCACGGTGCCGTACAGATTTTTCACATAGTGAAGCTCGTTCCACTCCGGTCCGATCTTGATGCCGCCATAGCTGTTGACCAGCGTGATGTTCTCCATCGTCGCGCTGTCGCCCGGCAGCTGCTCGAACGTCCACGGATACGCAGACGGATCCGAGAGCGACTGCTCGGGATACCACACCGACAGATTCGTGGCGGCGCACCCCGGCTGCAGCGGGATAAACCTCTCGCCGTCCGCCTGCCCCCCCCCGCCGTACGACGCCAGAATAGTGCCCAACCCCTGCCCGCCCGTCTCGTCCGGGCAGATCCAGTCGCCGCGCAGCCTCACCCCGGTCGGCACGTTCAGATGGCCGTTCAGCCGGTAGGTGCCTGCCGGCGCGAACACGACGCCGCCTCCGTTGCCGCCGGCCGCATCGAGCGCGGCCTGAAACGCGGCGGTGTCATCGCTCGCGCCATCGGCCTTCGCGCCGAAGTCGCTCACGCTGAAGTCCGCGATGACGACGTCATCCGTCACAAATTGCGTATCGTACACCTTCGTCTGTGTCGCCGTCGACGTTCGCGCGACCTTTTTGACCGACACGCGCGCCACGGTCAGGTCCGGATTGTTGTCCGGGTTGCCGCCGCCGCTGATGCCGATGCGGAAGTCCGAGCCGTTCGTCCGGTTGGCGAATCTGGCGTCGATGAGCTTAAACGTCTTCGTCTTCCATTGCCCGCTGTTGCCGTACGTGAACAGCGGCGAGTCTTTAAATGCCGCCGACAGCGCATCGTATTGCAGCACAAAGCTGCCGCCGCCCTGGTCCAGATACTCCACGGTCACATAGACGTCCTTGTCCGCATTGTCGAACAAATAGGCGTCGTCCACGTTCATGTACAAGTAAAGCGTGCGGTCGCCCGGCGCGCCGCGATTCGTTTTCCAATAACCTTTGCCGTCCAGCGTGCCCTTCACGAGACCGGACTCGTTGTCCCCGCCTCGTCCCGCAATGCCATGCTCGACCGCCGTCTCGCCGAGCGCGATGCTCGCCTCGTCCGCAGCAGTCGCCTTCAGCGTCTTGGTCACGACGACCTTCGCGAGCTTCAGCTCTGCGTTCGTCTGCCAGCTCGCGCCGCCCCCTTCGATGCCGAGGCGGAAGTCCGAACCGCCTGTCCGGTTGGCGAAGTTCGCGTCGGTCAGCTTGAACGTATGCGATTTCCAGGCGCCCGTATCGCCGTAGCTGAATAGCGGCGCATCCTTGAAGCCGTTGCCCTCGCCCTGCGCATCATATTGCAGCACGAGCTTGCCGCCGCCAGCGTCGTAATAATCGACCGTCACTTCGACGTCGTACGCCGCCATGTTTACGGAATAGCCCTCGTCGACGTTCATGTAAAAATACAGGATTCGCTTGCTCTCGTCGTCCGCGGACCGGTTCGTTTGCCAGTATGCGCGGCCGCCCGCCTCGCCCGTGACGAGCCCTTCCGGCGCCCCGTCTCCTGGCCTGGCTACGATCCCGTGCGCCTCCGGCGCGGCTCCGAGTAATATGCTAACGCTTTCATTTCCTTCCGAAGTTCCCGCCGGATTTTCAGCCGGAATCTCCGCCGCGCTTGCCCGTTCTAGCGTCCGGCCCGGCGCGTCGCCCGGCCAGCTGCCGAGCAGCAGCAGTACCGCCAGCAAGCCCGATACCCACGCGCTAAAGCTTCTTTTCCTGAATGCACGCATCTCATTTCCCTCCTAAACCCTGTTTTGGACAAAAGAAAAGGAAGCCCCCCGCGAATCATCGACAGCTATGATGAGTTCGAGGCGGGCTCCCGCCGTTCATAAGCGTATTACTTCTTGGCTGCGAGGAAGGCGTCGACCTGCTTTTGCGTTTCCGCGATAATTTTGTCGAGGCCGTTTTTCTTTTGCTTTTCGATATAGTCGTCGACCGCTTTTTCCGGGTCCTTCACCGTACCGAATTCGATCGGCTTGTTGAATTCCTCGATTGCCTGGTCGCGCTTGGCCAGCTCGTTTTTCATCGGCTCCTCGGAGACGAACAGGCCGTCGAGCGGCGAGTTGACGTTGATCGGCTCGCTGGCGAACTCGGCTTCGTGCAGCCAGAAGTCCTTCGGGTAGGTCGACGTCGGACGCATGAACTGCGGCTTCCAGAACGCCCACTGGCCGCCCCACTCCATGTAGTTGCTCGTCGTCGTGCTCATGCCGTCGGGATAGACGGCCGTATCGCCGTCGAGCTTGTACGTCTTGCCCTCGATGCCGTACTGCACCAGATCGTACAGCGTGCGGTCCGTCTCGATCATGTCGAGGAAGCGCAGCACGCGGTCCGGATGCTTGGAGTTGCGGTTGATCGCGGCGACGTTGGCGAGCGGCGTGCGGTTCACCTGCTTTTTGTCCGGATAGATGAGCGACGACTCCAGCTTGAACGACGGATCGGAGAAGCCCGGATCGGCGTTGACCCATTCGTGCGAGGTGAGCGTGAACACCGACTTGCCGTTGCGCCACTCGGCCGCCCCGTCCGTCTTGTCGATCATCGCGTCGCGGTTGATCAGCTTCTCGTCGTACCACTGGCGCGCCTTGACCGCGGCTTCCTTGTAGAACGGCTGCTGCTCGATCGGCTGGATTTTCATCGCCGGATCGCTCAGGTAGTAGCCGAGGCCGTGCTGGTTCAGGTCGATCCACTCTTCCCGAATCTTGATGAGCGTCAGCGGGCCGGTGCGGTTCAGCTTCATGTTCGGATAGGCCTTGCGCAGCTCGCGCAGCAGGTTTTCCGTATCCTCGATCGTCTTGACCGAATCCTTGGTTACGTTGATGCCCGCCTTCTCGGTCAGATCCGAGCGCCAGGTGACGAATTGGCGCTGGTTCATCTTCATCGTCCACGGCAGGCCGACGATATTGCCGTCGATCGTCGCCGCGGAGAGCGTGCCCTGCTCCTCGTATTTCTTGTACAGATTCGGCGCATACTGCGGCAGCAGGTCGTTCAGCGCCATGTAGGAGCCTTTGGCCGCCATCTGGTTGTAGGACAGCCAGTCGCCGTCGAAATTCAGGTCCCAGTTGTCGCCGGAAGCCGCCATGACGAGCATCTTGTCCTTGAAGTCGTTAAACGGAATAAAGTTGATGTCGAACTTGACGTTCAGTCCTTTATCCTTGACATAGTCGCTAATCTTGGACCATACCTCGTCGGTGGCCGCCTTCTTGTCGCCGCCGAAGTAGAACTTGAGCGTGACCTCTTCCTCCGCCTTGGCCGTCGAACTTGGGCTTGCTGCGCCGCTGGCGCCTGCGCTTGCCCCTGCCGTCGCCGTGCCGGACGGACTTGCCGCGCCGTTGTTGTTATTGCCTCCGCAAGCCGACAGCATCGCGCCGAACAGCATGACGCCGGCGAGTACCGCGGTAGCCGATTTCCCCTTTCGCATGCGAAACCTCTCCCCTTAATTGTGAGATATATACTATCACGGCCGAAGCCGTTATAGTCAACCTTTGACTGCGCCTACCATGAGGCCCTTGACGAAATACCGCTGCACGAACGGATACAGGAAGATGATCGGCCCGATCGTAATGACGGTGAGCGCCATCTTGATCGACTCGGACGGGATCGTCGCCGAGATCTGCTGCATGGCCGCGGCATTGCTGGAGCTCTTAAGGAACTCGACGTTGGAGACGAGCGTCCGAAGCAGCAGCTGCAGCGGCTGAAGCTCCTGCTTGTCGATGAACATGAGGCCGAGGAACCAGTCGTTCCAGTAGCCCAGGGCGACGAACAGGCCGACGGTGGCGAGCACCGGCACGGACAGCGGGGCGATCAGGCGGAAGAAAATCCGGTATTCGCTGGCGCCGTCCATTTTCGCCGATTCGTACAGGTCCTCCGGGATCGCCATCATGAAGTTGCGGATGAGGAACATGTTGAAGGCGTTCGCGAGCGGCGGCAGGATCATCGCCCACAGCGTGTCCTTCAGATCAAGATAGCGGACGCAAATGATGTACCAGGGCACGAGCCCCCCGCTGAACAGCATCGTGATGATGACGTAGATGGACAGCACATTGCGGTATTTGAAAGATCGCCTCGCCATGACGTAGCCGCCCATGCCGTTCACGACGATGGACAGCACGGTGCCGATGACGGTGACGAGAATGCTGATGATGTAGGCGTCGACGATCCGGCTCGAGCCGAGCAGCAGGATCTTGTAGGAACTCAGCGTGACGTGGCGCGGAATGAGCGCGTAGCCGTAGTTGACAATGTCGTTCTCGGTGCTGAGCGAGCCGGAGACGACCATGATAAACGGGAACAGGCAGGCCAGGCTGAACAGCAGGACGATCGCGCCGATCACGGTCTGACTTAGCGAAAATCTTCTGGTGAGCATCGGGAGAAGCCTCCTTGCCGGGAAACGTAGTTAGGGAACGAGATGGATCAGAAAATCGCCGAGTCTCTGTCGATCCTGCGGGCGGCGTAATTGCTGGAAAGCACGAGCACGAAGGCGACGACGGACTGGAGGAAGCCGGCCGCGGAGGCCATGCCGATATCGCCGGATTGGCGAAGGCTGCGATACACGAGCGTGTCGATGACGTCGGTGGTGGGGAACAGCAGCGTCGCGTCGCCGACCATCGCGTAAAACATCCCGAAGTCCGCGTTCATGATCCGCCCGATCGCGAGCAGCGTCAGAATGACGACGGTGGGTCTGAGCATCGGCAGGCTGATGTACCGGATCTGCTGCCATCGCGAAGCGCCGTCGATCGAGGCGGCTTCATAATACGAGTTATCGATGGAGGTAAGGGCGGCCAGATAGATGATCGTGCCGTAGCCCGTCACCTTCCACCGGATCGCGATCGTCAGGATGATCGGCCACAGACCCGCCTCGCTGTAGAAGTCGACGGGTCCCGCACCGATCCACTCAAGGAACCGGTTGACCGCGCCTGTCTCGTAGTTGAGCAGGTTGTAGGTGAACACGCCGACGACGATCCAGGAGATAAAGAAAGGCAGGAACGTCAGCGATTGCGTCACCCGCTTGAAGTACTTGTTCCGCAGCTCGTTCAGCATGAGCGCGAAGCCGACTTCGAAGACGAGGCCGACGGCGATAAAAAGCACGTTGAGCAAAATCGTGTTCCGGACGGCGCGGAAGGCGGCGTCGGAGGACAGCAGGTAGTCAAAGTTGTTGAACAGCGGGTCCATCCAGTCGCTTCCGAAGATGCCCTTCTGGAAGTCGAAGTCCTTGAACGGGATGATCAGGCCAGACAGCGGCAGGTAGCAAAACAAAAACAGCAGCGTCGCGACGGGCAGGAACATGACGAGGAGCTGATGGTTTTGAGCGAGGTCGCGGACCAGTCCGTTTCGGCGTTTCATGCGCATGGTTCCTTTCTGTATTCGTGATATCTTCATGATAAAGGCGGGCCGTTTCCCGTTCCATGAGCGGATCTTATCCTTTGCGGTCCCTGATTGTCCTGTTCGTCCGGAAGCGTCCGCGCGCCTCCGATTGCGCAGGAAAACTGCCAGGGAAGGATCTCTAATCGCCCTGACGGCCCTTATCATTTAAATCGAAAGTCGAAAGTAAACTCGCTCGGAACGCAGCATGACAGCTCATCCGCTGGCATGACAACGCCGATCAAATAACGGTTGAAAAGCTGTTATTTCCCATGATCGCGTCGTCCTTGGGGCAAATAAGTGTTGTAGCGCAATTATTTTTTCGCATTTGAACGGTTCGAACCGATTCTGATCCAAATAATTGCGTTTGAACACTTATTCCCTCGAAGCCCGGATCAGTGCGCCGATTAACTGCTTTTCAACACTTATCTCCCACCTCTCAACGATCCAAAAGCAGCTCCGCACATCTCATAAACATTGCTTATATAGGTTCTGACAGTTCAAAAAAAAGAGCCGCCCTACTCGGGCCGGCTCTTGTCCTCTTCGTCCAATATCGGGTGCCGCAGCGCGATTTTCGTGCCGAATTCGGGTCCCGTCTCGATGCGCAGACGGTAGCCTTCGCCGAAGTACAGCTTCAGCCGGTTGTTGACGTTGCGCAGCCCGACGCCCTTCGCGCTCGCGGTGCTGCGGCCGCCGGGCGGCTCCTCCGTCTCGAGCTTCGCGAGCGCCTCGGCCGGTATACCGCCGCCGTTGTCGATGATGTCGATCGTGAGATCGCCGCCTTCGCGGCTGGCTGAGATCAGAATTTTCCCGCTCTCGAAGTCGTTGCGAATGCTGTGCTGAATCGCGTTCTCCACGAGCGGCTGGAGCAGCAGCCGAAGGAAGGGCAGCTCCTTGAGCTCGTCGTCCACGCCGTACAAGATCCGGATCGGTCGCCCCATGCGGGCCTGCTCGATCGCGACGTACGCTTTGACCTGCTCCAGCTCCCTGCCGAGCGTCGTGATCTCCTTGCCCTGGTTCAGGCTGAGCCGCAGCAGGTTGCCGAGCGCGGCGACCATTTGCGCGACTTCGCCCGCGCCGTGCTTCTCGGCTTTCCAACGGATCGACTCGAGCGTATTGTACAAAAAGTGCGGATTGATCTGATGGCTCAGCACTTGAAACTCCAGCTCTTTTTTGTCGCGCTCCGCGCGCGAGGCCTCGTTGATCAAGCCTTCGATCTTGCGGATGAGGCTGCCGAAGCCCCGGTACAGCCATCCGACCTCGTCCTGTCTGCGGGAAGGCGGGATCTGCTGCTGGTAGTCGCCCGACTCCAGCTTGCGCATATAACGGACTAAGCGGACGATGGGCTGGGTAAAGGAAGCCGTAATATACAGCACGACGCCGACGCAGCAAAGCAAATAGCCGATCAGAAAATAGACGGTCGCCCGGTTGATCTCGTCGATCGTGCCGGTCAGGTCCTTGAGCGGCGTCAGGCTGACGATCGCCCAGGGCTCGTTGTCCGTCCGGACGAAGCTCGCCAAGTACTTGCTTCCCCCGACCTCGATCGTTTTCTCCCCTTCGCTGTCCTTGCGGAACTGCTCCACGAAGCCGGACGAGGGGAACGCCGTGCCGGTCCAGCCGTTTTCGAACGAATCGTACAGCACGACGCCGTCGTCGTCCCGCAGCAGCAGCAGCCGCTGCTCGATCATCTGCCCGCTCGGCGAGAAAAAACGCTTGAGCTGGTCTTCGGACACGTCCGTAGCGATAATGCCCCGCGGCGTCTGGTCGTACAAACCCGAGAAACGCTTGACGTAAGAAAGGAGCGGACGCTCCAGCCTGCCCTTCTCCGGCAGCTTCAGGTACCAGGAAGGGCTGACTTGCGCGGCGGATTGGCGGAACCACGCCTGCGCGCCGACGTTCGGCTCGCCGATCGTGCTGAGGTAATCGGCATACCGGCCGGGATCGATGGGATACACGCTGACCCGGAAGGCGTCGACGGACGAGGTGCGCTGGTACAGCCAGGTCAGCAAATCGACCGTGAACGATTCCCCGTTGGCCGCGTCTCCGCCGGCCGGCTCGAGCAAATCCTGCAGGCGCTTGTCGCCGATCAAGTCGTTGACCTGATCGTTCAGCGCGCCCAGGTAGTTTTGAAAGTTGGTGCGCACCTGCAGCAAGTAGTTGTTGGCCATCGACAGATTCGCGTTCGAGATGCCCTCGATCGACTTGACGTGCGCGTAATAGGCGAACCATAAAAAAGGGACGACTATGATCATGAAGAAGATCAATATCATCCGGTTGCGGAGCGACGAGGCGAGCCGCAGCGAGATCCCTTTATTCATCCGCGATGCCCTGCAGCCTTCGGTATTCCTTCGGCGTCAGTCCCGTCTGTCTTTTGAACACTTTGGTGAAATGGACGGGATCCTTGTAGCCGACCTGCGCGGATATCTCGTAAATTTTATATTGCACGTCCGACAGCATCCGCTTCGCCTTCTCCATGCGAATGTCCGTCAAGTATTCGAGAAACGTTTTGTGCATTTCTTTTTTGAACAGCTTGCTCAGCCATACCGGCGTCACGTGCACCTCGGCCGCCACGCTCGGCAGCGTAAGGCTCTCCGCGTAGTGCGCGCGGATGAACTTGTCCGCCTCCTGGATGATCTGGCTCGGCGGCGCCGCATGGCTGCGGAAGTCGACCGCCATGGCGAGCAGGAATTGCTCGGACTGCTCGCGCAGCGACTCCAGCGTGTCGAACTGCTCGAGCCGCTCCCAGACGATCACCGGGTTGCGTTCCCAGGACCGGTCGGTCCAGCCGAGCGCGGCCGCCTTCTTGAACAGGCTCAGCAGCCATTCGAAAATCCGCTGCTGCGTATCGCGAATATGGCTCGCGCCCCAGCACCGCACCATCTCGACGAAGCGGTCCATCGCGGAGCGGATGTCCTCGTCCGTGCCGTACCGGACCAGGTCCAGCACTTCGTCCGTCTGCGCGATCGAAGGCACGTCCCGCTCCGCTTCGTTTTCCCAGCCGAGACTCGTCAACGCGCGGTTGCCGCCGTAGACGGCTTTTTGCATCAGAATGTCCTCCGCCTCCTGATACAGCGCATGCAGCCGCTTCGTATCGCCGCACCCGGAGCTGATCGCGACGCTCACGTTCACCTTGACGTATTGGTTGACGCGCCCGATCAACAGCCCGGCGAGCTCCTTGGCAACCTCGAGCCAGCCATTCTCCGGACATGCCAGTACGATCGCCCACCGGTTCTTCCGATCGGGGACGAGGACGAACGGATGCGGCAAGTCCTCCTCAAGCGTCTGCTTGGCGACGTTGCCGATGCCGAACAGGATGAGCTCCTTTTCCAGCTGCGAGCCTTCCCGCGTCTCGATCGACTTCAGGTCGTCCACTTCGACGAGCATAAGCGCCAGATGGCCGCCAAGCAGCCAATCCAGCTCCAGCGTTCGCAGCCTGTGCGCGATCCGCGTCTCCCGGTACGGATCGTACGGCACCTCGATCAGCTCGCGCACGACCTCGTCCCGCATCTTCGGCAGGGCGGAGGACAGATCGCTCTGCAGCCGGCTCTGGCGCTCGCGCTCCGTCCGCTCCTTGCGCAGCTGTCCGATCGTACGCGTGACGATCTCGCCGAGCTCCTCCGCGTTGATCGGCTTCAATATATAGTCCATCGCGCCCAGCTTCATGGCCGTTCGCACGATATCGAAATCGTCGTAACCGCTGATGACGATCCCCTTCCAGCCGGCGGGACGCTCGGCCGACAGGCGCTCGAGCAGCTCGAGTCCCGACATGCGGTTCATCCGGATATCCGTGACGACGAGGTCGGGCAAACGCGCCCTGGCGATCGCCAGCGCCGTGTCGCCGTCGTCCGCGACCGCCGTCTCCTCCACCCCGTAGTCGGCCCAGGGAATTTGCGTTCGAAGACCCTCTCTAATTTCAAGTTCGTCGTCCACGATCAGAGCCAGCATACGAGGCCCCCCCTTTCCCATGAACCCGCGATTGGCAAATGCGGACATTCGTCAGAAAAGCATACCCTCGGGGCTCGCAAATCGCAATGAGCATATCTTAGCTTTTTAGGGGAAATGCGATATTTATCGTTATCGTGCTAGCGCGCCCGTCTGCGTCATAGGTTGTACGAGGTAGACAAGTATAGCGCGCTGGAGGCGGAAATGATGAATGTGTTGATCAGTCATATGCTGCTGGGACTGTCGCTTGCCGCCCCGATCGGACCGATCAACGCGGCGCAGATGGAGCGGGGCATCCGAAGCGGGTTTCTGCATGCCTGGCTCATCGGACTGGGCGGCGTACTGGCGGATTGTATTTTTATGATTCTGGTTTACTTCGGCGTCATCCACTTCCTCGGCATCCCTTTTATGCAAACGTTTCTGTGGCTGTTCGGCTTCTTCGTGCTCACTTATATGGGCTTTGAAAGCATCGCAAACGCGAAAAAAACGGCCGCCCGGGCCGGAAGCGGCAAAGAAGCCGCGGTCAAATCGCTCGCGGCCGGTTTTTTTATGTCTTTGTTTAATCCGCTATCCATCCTGTTCTGGCTCGGCATTTACGGCTCCGTGCTCGCCGATATGGTCGCCAAGTACGAGGCTCGAGAGGTTTTGCTATACAGCGCGGCCGTCCTGGGCGGCATTATGCTGTGGGACGTGTTCATGGCGCTGCTCGCGAGCAGCTTCCGCCGGCTGCTAACGCCCCGGCTCCTTGCCGCGATATCGGTCGCGTCCGGCCTGTCGCTGATCGGCTTCGGCGTATACTTCGGGCTCGAAGCGTACGAAGCGCTGTTCGGATAGCTTGTTTTTGCCGCGCGCTTCCTGCCCGCCCTCCTCCTTGCGCCACTGTCGCCGCATGATCAGCGTCACGCCTCCGATGACTGCAACGAAGCCCAGACTGATAAAAAAGCCGGGACGGCTCACACCGTGAAACCAGGTGCCGGACACTGCGAGCGCGATCAAGCCGATGCCCGCCCATTGCTTGACCTTGCCCCAGATGCCCGTCTTCAGCAGCCGGCCGGACGTCGCCAGGATGAACAGCCAGTTGTACAGCAGCATCAGGCCGGCGGCGGTCGTCACGTATTCGTAGACGCTCTTCGGCATGAGCAGCGCGAACACGACCGACGCCGTCATCCCCGCGGCCGTGAGGCCGATCGCCGGCAGGCGGCCTTTCCTCCCTTTCTCCGCCCTGGCCGCGAACACAGGCGGCGCGTCCTTGTCTTTGGCGAGCGTGACGATCATCGCCGTGACGGCGAACATCGAGGCGGTCATCGTCGAAAAGCCGGCCACGATGAGAATCGCGTTGAACAAATGCGGGACGAACGGCAGCCGGTAATCGGCCAGCGCGATCACGAACGGACTTCTATCGCCGGTGAACGACTTCCACGGCTCGAGCACGAGCACGAAGGCGAGCGATGCGACGTAAAGAAAGGCAAGCAGCAGCAGCATGACCGTCCCCGCCTTGGGCGCTTCCTCGGGCTTTTTAAGCCGGACCGCCATCAATCCGACCACTTCAAGTCCGCCGAAGCTGTAAAAGGCAAAAATCAGCGCGGACCAGATGCCCATCGCGCCGACGGGGAACCAGCTGCCCGGCATCGCGGGTCCGTGCTTGTCCGTCGTCAGGACGCCGGAAAGCACAAGAATCGCGATGACAAGGAACATGACGACAGCCGCGAGCTTCATGACTGCGAACACGTTTTCCATCCGCTCGAAGCCCTTCGTCCCCCAGAAAACGATGAGCAGCCCTAACGCGCCGAACCCCGCGGCGAAGCACCACATCGGCACCTGCGGCAGCCAAAACCGCGAAAACAGCGAAAGCGCGGTCAGCTGGCTGCCCATGATCAACAGCTCCGACGACCAGTACATCCATCCGCTGCTGAAGCCCGCCCATCGGCCGTACGCCTTTTTGGCGTAAGAGCGGAACGAGCCCTCGAGCGCCGTCTGTGCCGTCATGCGAGCCAGCTTGTCGAAGACAAAATAGGCGCCGAGCGCGGCCAGCAGATAATCGAGCAGAATCGCCGGACCCCCGATCTCGATCGCGATTCTGGACGCCAAAAAGAAGCCCGTGCCCACCGTGCAGGCGACGCCCAGCAGGCTAAGCTGCCACCACTTCAGTTTGTCTTTTTCTTGCGAAGCCCCACTGTTTTCCGGCATGTTCGCGTTGCGCTCCCGTTCCGTAGCTGTTCTTTTCATCCAGCTTACATTTCCCGGGAGCGGCTATATTTATAAGCGGGCCGAGGGAGATGTCGAGGAATAATCGAAAGCACGGACAAACCCCGAAAATTCACGCTACCACACTACCATACAAGTATGGTAGGATGTTGATGAAAGCCCGAAAGGAGTCATGCTGCCATGTATACGAACGGACGCGCGCAAGAGCCCTCGGCGCGGGAGACGGTCTACGCGAAGCTGAAGGAGCAAATTCTGAATCTGGAGCTCGCTCCCGGCACCGCCCTGTCCGAGAAGGAATCGTCGCTCGTGCTGGGCGTCAGCCGTACGCCGGTGCGCGAGAGCTTCGTGCGGCTCGCCCAGGAAGGACTCGTTCAAGTGCTGCCGCAGCGGGGGACGTTCGTCTCGCTCATCGATCCTGCGCTGGTCGAGGAAGCCCGGTTTATGCGCGAGCATCTCGAACGAGCAGTCGTCCGGCTCGCTTGCGCGCATTTTCCCGACAGCCATCTGCATGCGCTTGAGGACAATCTCGCCTTGCAGCTGAAGAGCATCGAGCGCGAGGACGACCGCCGGTTGTTCGAGCTGGACGAAGCGTACCACCGGATCCTGTTCGAGGGCTGCGGGAAGCTCAATACGTGGCGCGCGATCGGGCAGATGAACGTCCATCTGAACCGCAGCCGGATGCTGCGGCTCGTGGCGGACCGCCATTGGCGGCATTTGTACGAGCAGCACGAGACGATTTTTAGGGCCGTCAAGGAAGGCGATGCCGACCGGGCGGAGCGCGTCATGCAGGAGCATCTGCTGCTCGGCGTTCGCGATCTGGCGCATCTGATGGACAAGTACCCGCAATATTTCATATCGGGAGGAGACGGCAAGCCATGAGAATGACGTTCCGCTGGTTCGGCACGGGCAACGATACGATCTCGCTCGCGCAAATCCGGCAGATCCCCGGTGTCGAAGGGATCGTATGGTCGCTGCACGACATGCCGGCAGGCGAAGAATGGCCGATGGAGAAAATTGTGGCGTTACGTGACGAGGCGCACGCGGCCGGATTGAACATCGACGTAGTTGAAAGCGTGAACATCCACGAGGACATCAAGCTGGGGCTTCCTAGCCGGGATGCCTACATCGAGAATTACAAGCGAACGCTGGAGAAGCTGGGCCAAGTCGGCGTCAAAGTCGTCTGCTACAATTTCATGCCTGTGTTCGACTGGCTGCGGACCGAGCTTCACAAGGAGATGGAGGACGGCTCCACCGCCCTTTTCTACGAAAAAAGCCGGATCGACAACATCGACCCGTTCGAGCTGGTTCGGCAGATCAACGAAAACTCGGAGCTTACGATGCCCGGCTGGGAGCCGGAGCGGCTCGAGCATCTCACCGCGTTATTCGAGGCTTACAAGGGCGTCACTGAAGAGGATCTCTGGGAAAACGTGCGCTACTTCCTGGACGAGATCATCCCCGTCGCGGCCCGGTGCGGCATCAAAATGGCGATTCATCCGGACGATCCGCCGTGGCCCATCTTCGGTCTCCCGCGCATCATGACGAGCCAGGCCAACTTCCGCCGGTTCCTCGCGCTGCACGACAGTCCGTACAACGGTATCACGCTGTGCAGCGGCTCGCTCGGCGCCAACCCGGTCAACGATATCGTGTCCATGATCCACGAGTTCGCAGACCGTATCCCGTTCGCGCATATTCGCAACGTCCGCGTATACGACAACGGCGACTTCATCGAAACGTCTCACCGAACGCAGGACGGCTCGGTCGACATCGCCGGCATCGTGAAGGCGTACCACGACGTCGGCTTCACGGGCTACGCGCGGCCGGATCACGGACGCCATCTTTGGGGCGAAGTGTGCCGTCCCGGCTACGGGCTGTACGATCGCGCGCTCGGCATCATGTACTTGTGGGGATTGTGGGACGCGGCCGTACGCGCGGCGGCGGATGCCAAGGCCAAGGAGGCGGCCGTATGAGCGCAAGTCTCCTCCCGATCCACGAATCGCTGGCGGGTAAAGTCGCCGTCATCACCGGCGGCTCCGGCGTCCTGTGCCGCGTGATGGCCAAGGAGCTCGGCCGCCAAGGCGTCAAGGTCGCCGTCCTGAACCGGACGGTCGAAAAAGGCGAACAGGTCGCAAGCGATATCCGCGCGGCGGGCGGCACGGCGATCGCGGTCGCCTGCGACGTCACGGATACGGACAGCGTACGCGCGGCCGAAGCCGTCGTCTCGCGTGAGCTGGGTCCGTGCGACATTCTGATCAACGGCGCGGGCGGCAATCATCCGAGCGCCAATACGACGGGCGAGATTTTCCGCCTCGAGGACCTCGGGCAAGAAGGCGTGACCACCTTCTTCGATCTGAGCGCCGCCGGCTTTAGAGGCGTGCTGGACCTCAACTTCATGGGGACGCTTATTCCGTCCCAAATCTTCAGCCGCTCGATGGCCGAGCGGGGCAGCGGCGTCATCGTCAACGTCTCCTCGATGAGCGCCCCCTCTCCGATGACCAAGGTGCCCGCCTACAGTGCGGCGAAGGCTGCCATCAACAACTGGACGCAATGGCTCGCCGTGCACCTCGCCGAATCGGGCATCCGCGTCAACGCGCTGGCGCCGGGATTTTTCCTGACCGAGCAGAACCGCGCGCTGCTCAAAAACGAGGACGGCTCGCTCACGGAGCGGTCCGGCAAAATTATCGCGCATACGCCGATGCGCAGGTTCGGCCAGCCTGAGGACCTCCTGGGCACGCTGCTCTGGCTCGTCGACGACGCGGCGTCCGGCTTCGTGACCGGCGCCTTCATCCCTGTGGACGGCGGATTCATGGCGTACTCGGGCGTGTGACGTCGAGGATAGTCGAGGCGGCATGACTGGGATTGTTCCCGGTCAGGAGTTGTTTCATCGGGAAGGCTGGCGCGGGGGTTCATTTGTTTCCAGTAGAGACTTCCTTGTTTAGTAGAGACGAGGCTAGATTCGATTGTTCCTGGTCAGGACTTCTTCGGCATGGAAGACTTGTCCGGCAGTGCACTCAAAAAAGCCCAGCCAGATACGGCGCCGAGTCGGAATGGTCCGCTCCGGCGCCGTATCTGTCGCTGGGCTTTTCATGTCGCTGCCTTTATTTCGTCGCGAGCAGCTCGCTTGCCGTCAAGAAAACGTAGCCTTCCTTTTTCAGCGTCTTCACGAGCGCTCGTACCGCCTCGACCGTCTGAGACCGGTCGCCGTGACCGTCGTGGAAAACGAGAATGCTCCCCGGCTCCGAGACGGCAAGCGAAGCGTTCAGAATGTGCTCGACTCCGGGCATGTCCCAATCGCGCGCCGCGCCGTTTACGCCGCCGATGACGGCATAGCCGAGCTCGCGCGCGATGCGTTCGACCTGCGCGTCCGTCGCCAGGTAGGGCGGTCGGAACGTGGAAGGCTGCACGCCGACCTTCCCGCGGATCAAGTCGCCGGTGCGGACCATCTCCGCGCGGACGGCTCCCTCGTCCAGTTCGGTCAGATTCGGGTGCGTGTAAGTATGATTGCCGATCTCATGGCCTTCGTTCTGCACGAGTCTCGCCGTATCGGGATACCGCTCGATCTGGTCGCCGGTCATATAGAACGTCGCCCGGCCTCCCTCCTCACGGAAAATATCGAGTATCTGCGGCGTGAATTCGGGGTTCGGACCGTCGTCGAAAGTGATGGCAACCGCCTTGACGGCGGTATCGTGAATCGAGATCATGTCGGATGAAGCGGCGGATCGGGCGTCGGCTTGGCTCATTCGGGCAACGTCTCCTTATGTACGAGATGAATGGTGTACCCATTCCACTTCAAACTTTAAACCACATTTGAAGTTTTTTCACTCTTTTCCTCCAGAAGTTGCAAAGATAAGCGCCTTGAGGGCACTATCCCGGCCGGATTGCACGACTTCGGAGCGACGATAAGTGCCTCAGGGCATTATCTCGGCCGGATTGCACGACTTGGAGGCGACGATATGTGCCTCAGGGCACTATCTCGGCCGGATGGCACGACTTGGAGGCGACGATATGTGCCTCAGGGCACTATCTCGGCCGGATGGCACGGCTTGGGAGCGACGATATGTGCCTCAGGGCACTATCTCTTTAAGCAGGCATAGCTCCCCCTTCATTCGCCGCGCCGCCCGGCTTGCGACGGCGGCGCGGCGGCATGTCGATTAATCATAGGGGTGGCGCCTGAGCGAGATGCGGCCGATAAGCGCGACGATTCCGTAGAGCGCCATCGAGAGCACCGCGAGCAGCGCGATGGCGACCATGACCATGTCCATCTGGAACACCTGGCCGCCGTAGATGATCATGTAGCCGAGCCCCGCCTTCGACGACAAAAATTCGCCCATGATGACGCCGACGAGCGTGAGCCCGACGTTGACCTTTAGCGTCGCGATGAGATTCGGCACGCTCGCGGGCAACAGCACCATCCGCAGCGTCTGCAGCTTGGTCGCGCCGAACGACGCCATCAGCTTCAGCTTCGTCTGCCCGATCTCCTTGAAGCCCGACTCGAGCATCATGATCGTGACGATGACCGAGATGGCGATCGCCATGCCGTACACCGAGTAGCGGTCGCCGAGCCAAATATAGAAGATCGGTCCGAGCGCCACCTTGGGCAGCGCGTTCAGCACGACCATATACGGATCGAGCACCTTGGACGCGTATGAGGACCACCAGAGCGCGACCGCGATCGCCGTGCCGATCGCCATCGACAGCGCCAGTCCGATGACGGTCTCCGTCGTCGTCACCCAGGCATGATGCCACAGCCTGCCTTCGAGCGCCAGGCTTCTGAACGAAGCGACCAGCTGCGAAGGGCGACTCGTCAGCATGGCGTCGACCCATTTTCGATCCGCTGCCAGCTCCCAAACGCCGAGGAAAGCCGCGAGCAGCGCAAACCTGGCGAGCCATACGGCCATGCGCAAGCGGCGCTGCGCGCGCAAATATTGTCTGTACGGAAGCGAAGCCGAAGCGGCGGAAGCCGTGGCCCGCGCATGCGGCGCCTCTTTATCCGGATTGGTCGACATGCCCCCCCAGCTCCCTCCAAATGGCGTTAAAATACGAATGGTAGCGCCCGGCTTGCCGCCTTTTCCAAGGAGACAGCCCTTCGCCTTCGTCGAAGCGAATGTCATAGACGCTGGCGATCGTGCCCGGCCGCTTGGACAGAACCATCACGCGGTCGGCCATGCCAATCGCCTCGGAGATGTCGTGTGTCACGAGCACCGCCGTCTTGCCTTGATCCTTGATGATATGAAAAACCTCGTCGGCAAGCGTCAGGCGCGTCTGGTAGTCGAGCGCGGAGAAGGGTTCGTCGAGCAGCAATATGTCCGGCTCGGCCACCAGCGTCCGAATGAGCGCCACGCGCTGCCGCATGCCGCCCGTCAGCTGGGCCGGATTGTGGTCCGCGAACCCGCCCAGCCCGTAGCGCTCGAGCAGCTCGAGCGCCTTGCGCTTCGCCTTCTTCAGGTCCATCCGCCGAATCTCTGCGCCGACGAGCAGGTTGCTCAGCAGATTCCGCCATTCGAACAGATGGTCGTGCTGAAGCATGTAGCCCACCTTCGGAGAGACGCCGCGCACCTCCATCCCGTCGATCAGCACCTTGCCCTTCGTCGGTTTCTGCATGCCGGAGATCAGCGAGAGCAAGGTACTTTTCCCGCAGCCGCTCGGCCCGACGACGCTGATGAATTCTCCGCGCTCGATCGAAGCGCGAATGTCGCTCAGCGCCTCGGTCTCCTGCTTCGGCGTAAAGTAACTCAGCCCGACGCCCTGCAGCTCGATTTGCGCCATGGGTTCATCCCGCCTCCCCGATCCGCTCGACGAAGGTCATGTCGACGATCGTGCTCATATCGGCGATCTTGTCTTCGGCCTTCAGCACACCGTTTTCGATCAGCACGGCTTGCAGCTTGTCGAACGCCGAGGGAGTCAGCACAGGCGATGCCGGCCAGGTATCCTGCTTCTGATACCGCCGCACCGATTCGACGATCCGTTCCTTCGGCGTCCCTTCGAAGTAAGGAGAGAGCGCCGTCGCGATCTCGTCGTCGGACGCGCTTGCCAGCCAGCGGGTCGCCTTGGCGACGGCGTTCGCGAAGCCTTGAACGATCTGCGGATGTTTGTCGATATAGTCCGAGGTCGCGACGAACGACGTCTCCGGGAAGTCGCCGAACGCCTCGCCGAGCGAAGCGACATAGTGGGCTTTGCCTTCCGCGATAAGCGTGGAAGCGACCGGCTCGAACAGCTGGATATAGTCGCCCTGCCCGCTCGCGAATGCGCCCGCCATCGCCGGCGCCGCGATGTTCGTGACGACGTTCGCCCCTTCCGTGCCCTGGGCTTTGAGCGTCGAAGCCATCACCATCTGAGGCGCGCTGCCTGGCCGCCAGCCGATGATTTTTTTGCCCGCGAGCGCATGCCAGTCGAAGGCGTCGACGGAGTCGCGGGACAGCAGGAACGAGCCGTCCTTCATCGTCAGCTGGTAGAAAACTTTAAGCTTTTTGTCGCCTTGCTGGTTGTAAATATAGATGGCGGTCTCGGGTCCGACGAGCGAGATGTCCGCCGTCCCCGCGATAAGCGCGGCCGCGCCTTTGTCTGAGCCCTGGGCGGTGTTCATGTCCAGCTTCAGGCCTTCTTCTTCGAAGTAGCCCCGGGAGATCGCGGCGTAATACGGCGCATAGAAGATCGAGCGGATGACTTCGGAAAATTTGATCGTCACGATCTCCTTCGGCGCGGCGGTCGGGCTCGGACTCAGGTCCGCCGCGGACGGCGAGGGGGAAACGGACGATCCGGCGTCTGTGGTCGGGCTCGCGGACGGCGCGTTCGCGCCGCCGCACGAGGCCGCGAACGCCAGCAGCAGCGCGGCGAGCAGCAGCAGAACAGTTCTTTGCGGCTTGAACATGGCGATAGCCTCCCTTTGATTTTGGAACGAGACGAGGATAGCGCAATTTTGCGCTATTCCATGGGCAACGTGGCGGCGATGGAGCGTGTGTTGGTCGCTCGCGGGCGAGGATAGCGCAATTTTGCGCTATTCCATGGGCAACGGGGCGGCGATGGAGCGTGCGTTGGTCGCTCGTGGACGAGGATAGCGCAATTTGGCGCTATTCCATGGGTAACGTAACGGCGATGGAGCGAGCGTTGGTCTCTCGCGGGCGAGGATAGCGCAATTTTGCGCTATTCCATGGGCAACGTGGCAGCGATGGAGCGTGCGTTGGTCGCTCGTGGGCGAGGATAGCGCAATTTTGCGCTATTCCATGGGCAACGTGGCGGCGATGGAGCGTGTGTTGGTCGCTCGTGGGCGGGAATAGCGCAATTTTGCGCTATTCCATGGGCAACGTGGCAGCGATGGAGCGTGCGTTGGTTGCTCGCGGGCAAGGATAGCGCAGTTTTGCGCTATCCCATGGGCAGCGTGACGGCGATGGAGCGTGTGTTGGTCGCCCGTGGGCGAGGATAGCGCAATGTTGCGCTATCCCATGTGCAGCGTGACGGCGATGGAGCGTGCGTTGGTCTCTCGCGGGCAAGGATAGCGCAATTTTGCGCGATTCGTGTAGTGGCTCGCAACCTCCTCCTCAGACGCTGCGAGCTTAGGTCAAGCTCCGTGCGCAGCATCGCATAGTCCGAATGCACGATGGATTGCATTATATGCCGGGTGGGCTTATCTCGCCCCCGGTCCAAGCCGGAAGGACGTTCGACCGGTCGCACGAATGCCGCTGAACGGCATCAAAAAAGCCGATCGAGGCATACGAAAACCATCGAACGATGATCTCCATATGCCTCGATCGGCTCACAAAACGGCATTTTCGTCTCTGTGCTTAACGAGGCTCGCCTTCCAAGAGCGACCGAATCGCCTCCTGCACGCCTTCCCAGTGCGCCTTCATTTCCTCGCGAGCAGCGGGGCCGGACAGCTTCTCTTGATGAATGCTGATCGTGGCGCCTTGCTTGGCCGGAAGCACCCGGATTTGCAGCGTCGACGGCGCCTCCCAATCGCTCTTCATCCATTGCAGCCGCATGTGGGACAAGGGTTTCACGACCGTAAACCTTCCCGAGTCCCCTTCCCGCGTCGCGAAGTTCTCCCCCTCGCGCACGACGGCGCCTTCGGCTTCCCCTAGCCAGACGCGAAGGCCTTCGGCGCCGGTCAAAAATCGCCAGGCCGCCTCCACCGTTACCGGTACCGTCCTGCGCACGCCGATCTGGTAGCCGGCGTCTTTTGTTTTGCCGACCGCGCTTGCCGTTTCATGACTCGCCGTCTTTTCCATTTTCCCGTCACTCCTCCACTTGGCATCATGAGGCGTCAACGCCTTCGCGAACAGGTCCGCGCTCGATTCGACGACGTCCGCCATCGATACCTCGGACAGCGGATCGCCGCCGTACAATCGGGAGACGAACGCGCCGAAATGCATCCACATAAACGTCATCGCCTGCATTTGCGTATCCGTCTCGACGAGCTTGCCCGCAAGCCGCATCTCGTTCAAGTAGCCGGTCAGCAGCTCGAGCAGCTTCTTCGGATGGCGCTGCGCCTTCTCCCGCACGCCGGCTAGCGTGTCGTCCTTTAACACGATCCGGTACAGCTTGCGGTTACGCGCCATGATCTCGTGATAGATCCGCCCGATCGACCTCAGATCCTGGCCGAGATCCCAGACGATTTTCTGCTCGAACGCGCTTGTCATCTCGTCGGCATAATGGTACCGCTCCACCGCGTGCTCGAGCAGCGTCAGCTTCGTGCCGAAGCGCCGGAACAAAGTCATCTCGCTGACGCCGGCCGCCGCTGCGATTTCCTTGGTCGATACGCCTTTGAAGCCCCTGTCGGCCATCAGGTCGATGGCGGCCTGCATCAGCTTTTCTCTGCTGTCGGTCTCGTCGTATGCGATGTAATTGTCCTCCCTTGTTCGTGTTAGTTAGTGACCACTAACATCCCCCTTCTTTTAAACTACCGCTTTTTCTTTTATTTTGCAACCCCTCATGGAAACGCACGATAAAGAAGCACGTTCCCGGGAACGTGCTTCTCTCTTATACGCTACTCGGGCCTCATGCCGGCGCGAATCGGGACATCATTTTACCTGATGCGCTTTTCCTCCGTCGTGCTTGAAAGGTCGACCCTAAGTACTCGAACGACACGTTCGGATAGCTGCCTTTGCGCGTTCCGTCCTTGCAATAGACGATTTTCGTTTTGTCCGGGTGAGCGGACAAGCCATGGGCCTTCAATTGGCGACGGATTTGCTGGAGCAGCGCTTTGGCTTCCGCCTCGGTTTTACAATGGCAGACGATGTCGTCGGTGTATCGTTCGAAAGGTACGTTCGGACGATTTTTCTGCATCCACTTGTCAAAAATGCCATGCAAATAAAAATTGCCGAGCAAAAAGTTCAATTTGTTGCCTTGCGCGAGCCCTTTCTTCTTTTGAATCAATGCGCCGGACTTCGTTTTTTCGGGCGATTTGATCGTGCGCTGCGTGTACAGCAACACCCAGGGATTGCGAATATGCCGCTTAAGCATGTTCATGAGCAGCCGGTGATCGACGCTGTCACCGAAGCTTCTAACGTCGAGCACGACCGCCCAATCGTGACTTAGACATCTTTTGCCAGCGGTGCGGATCGCTTCCTCACGCGCCTGCTGCTTCTGCCGATGACCGTACGAGTTTCGATGAAAAAGGCCCTCCAGCCGGGGATAAAGCTCGTTTTTCAGCATCGTCTGCACGATAAAATCTTTGACCGTCGGAATGCCGATCGCTCGCCATCCGCCCTTGCGCTTCGGGATGAATACCCTCCGTACCGGCGAGGGCCGATACGCCCCCGAATTCAATTGATCGCGTTGTTCGCGCAAGTGCTTCGTTAAGTTGCGTTTGTAATCGCCGATCGTTTGGCCGTCTACGCCGACGACTTTCGTTTTTTTGGACTGCCTGAACGCTTCTCGAATCAAACGGGGCGATATTTGAAACCGTGCGGCGCGCTTCACGCGAATCCCCCTCCGGATGGATGCGATCGAATCCCTACTGTATATGTCATTGCTTATCTTTTGATTGTGCGGTATCCCAGGCGCGCGATTTCAGACGACGCGAGGTTGACGACGAACCGATTGTTGGCTAAACTAAAATAGTTAAATGGTATTAACCTTTCGTTAATGAATCATTAAACGATTTGAATGATAACCGAAATTCGAGGTGATCGGATGGACAAGCAGGAGACGCTGTCTACGTTGTTCGCGGATCAGATGCTGACCGTCGTTGCCAGCTACGCCAAGCTTCTGGAGAGCGAGATAACGGCACCCCAATATTACATGCTCCAGACGCTGGCCCGGGAGGACCGGATAACCGTATCGCAATTCGCGAGCCTGCTGGGCGTATCGCTTCCGGCCGTAACGAATCTGAGCGGCAAGCTGGTGAGCAAAGGGTATGCCGAGCGGGAGGTGTCCGAGGCGGACCGCAGGCAAGTATTTCTGAGGATCACCGAAGCGGGCCGGGCGTTCGAGAAGCGCATGCTGGACAAGTACAAGGAACTGACGAGCGGGATGTGGGACGGCTTCTCGGATACGGAAATGGATCTGCTAATCGAGGCATACCGCAAGATGTCGGCGCATTTGCAAACGAAAATATAACGGGAGGTTATCGATCATGGGAAGATTGGAAAACAAGGTCGCGATCATAACGGGAGCCGCGGGCGGCATGGGAAAGGCTGACGCGCTGCTGTTCGCGCAGGAAGGCGCGAAGGTCGCGATCACGGACCTGCAGGAGGAGAAGCTTCAGGAGGTCGTCAAGGAGATCGAAGCGGCCGGCGGCGTCGCGCTCGGCTTCAAGCATAACGTCGCATCCGAGGAGGATTGGATCCGAATCGTGGCGGAGGTCGTCGAAGCATTCGGCAAAATCGACATTTTGGTCAACAACGCGGGCATTTCCAACGCGACGCCCTTCCTGGAGATGACGGCCGAGAGTTGGGACAAGACGATGTCGATCAACGTATCGAGCGTCTTTTACGGCCAGAAGCACGTCATCCCGCACATGATCGAAGCCGGCGGCGGCTCGATCGTCAACATCTCGTCGATCGCCGGCCTCACGGGCGGCAGCGGTACCGGCCCTTACACCGCAAGCAAGGGCGCGGTGCGCATGCTTACGAAGGCGACGGCCGTCGACTACGCGCAGTTCGGCATTCGGGCGAACTCCGTGCATCCCGGCTATATCGAGACGCCGATGACCGCCGGCCTTTTCAACGACGACCGCATGACCCAATGGGCGCTCTCCCAGACGCCGCTCCAGCGGCTCGGCAAACCCGAGGACATCGCGCGCGGCGTCCTGTTCCTGGCGTCGGACGAATCGTCGTATATTACCGGCGTCGAGCTGCCGATCGACGGCGGCTACTACGCGAAATAAATTTCGCGCAAAAAAAGCATCGATGTCAGCGCCCCTCTCTACGGCACTGGCGTCGATGCTTTTTTAATATCGCAGAAATCACCCTTTTACCGCAGAATTGGTCAAGCCTTGAATGATGAAGCGCTGGCCGATGACGAAGACGGCGATCATCGGAAGGATGCCGGCCGACGCCGCAGCCATCATGCCGTTGTAGTCGACCGTGTTTTCCAAAATGAAGTTTTGCAGGCCAAGCGGGACCGTGTACAGCTTCTCGTCGATCAGGAACACGAGCGCGTTCTCGTAGTCGTTCCACTGCCAGGAGAAGTCGATAATGGCGAGCGTCGCGAGCGCGGGCTTGGCCAGCGGCAGAACGAGCCGGAAAAAGATACGGAAGTGGCCGGCCCCGTCGAGGAACGCCGATTCGGAAATCTCGTGCGGGATCGACAGGAAAAACTGGCGCAGCATGAATACGCCGAAGATCGTGAACAAGCCCGGCAAAATAAGCGCCAGATGCGTATTGTAGATACCCGCCCACTCGAACATGATGAACTTCGGCACGAACAGCACCTGCGGCGGCACCATCATCATCGACAGGTAGATCATGAACAGCGCGTTGCGCCCCTTGAACTCGATTCGGGCGAAGCCGTAAGCCGCGAACGCCGACAGGAACGTCGCGCCGAGCATGCCGATGATTGAGATTTTGAGCGAATTGAGATAATACGTGCCGAAGCTCTTGGGCCCGGTCCACACTTTGTGATGGTGCGCCCAAGTCGGATGCGAAGGGATCCATTCGATCGGATACTTGAATACTTCGGCCGGCGTCTTGAGCGACGTGCTGATCATCCACAGAAAAGGAATGACCATGACGATCGCCAGCGCCAGCATGATAACCGTGACGAGCAGCCTGCCGGCCGTGCCGGACGTCAAACTTCGTTTGAGCTCCATCTCCGATGCCCTCCCCGTGGCTTAATAGTGAACCCATCGTTTTTGACCCAGCCACTGCAGGAGGGTGATGAGCAAGATGATCGCGAACAGCGCCCAGGAGATCGTGGCGGCATAGCCCATCTCGTAGTAACGGAACGCGTTCTGGTACACGTAAAGCGACAGAATCGTCGTGCTGTTGCCCGGGCCGCCCTGTGTCGTCGCCTGGATGATGCCGAACGTCTTGATCGTCATGATAAGGCCGGTGATGAGCAGCAGGAACGTCGTAGGGCTGACGAGCGGCCAGATGATTTTGCGCAATATTTGTGTAGGCCTCGCGCCGTCGATCTTGGCGGCTTCGAGCAGCTCGGACGATACCTCCTGCAGAGCGGCCAGGTAAATAATCATGTTGTAGCCGAGCAAAAACCACACCCAGATGATGTCGATCGCGTACATGGAGGACGTCGTCGTCGACAGCCAGCCCGGCGGATGCTCGATGCCGACGCTGCGCAGGAAACCGTTGATCGGCCCCTGCTTCGGCTGGAACAGCAGCATCCAGACGAACGCGACCGCGACCCCGCTCGTGATGTAAGGCATGAAGTATAAGCCCCGCAGCAGCTTTTTCAAATAAATCTTCTGGTTCAAAATGACCGCGACGACGAAGCCGAGCGCAATCGAGACCGGCACCGCAAGCAGGAAAACGACCGTGTTGCGCAGCGATAGATAGAACAGGTCGTCGTGCAGCATGCGGACGATGTTGTCTGCGCCGACGAATTCGACGTTCGGGCTCATAAATTTGTAATTCGTGAACATGAGGCCAAACGAATAGACGGCCGGGATCAGGAAAAACACCAGCACCCCGAGCATGCTGGGGCCGATGAACACGTAGCCGAGCAGGCGCTGCCTTCTCATCCAGTTGTTGTACATGCGCATTAACCTCGCTTCTCGAATGAATAGCTCCAGTCTACCAACCGCGCGCCGATCCCATAAGGAACAAAACCATCGTTTTCATCGCACATATCCATGCAAAAAAAGCCGCCCGGGGGCGGCTTCGAGAAGTGGAAAGCATCAAAATGTTCTATTCGGGGAGGATGCTGCTTGAGCATGAGCAGCCGTTCAGCGACGCGCCTGCACCGTCCGCGCATATTCCGACGGAGACATCCCCGTCTCGTGACGGAAGTGCCGGGAAAAGTTGTGCACGGTCGGATAATGAAGCATCGCGGCAATCTCGGTAAACGTATGCAATTGCTCGCGGATGAGCGCCCTCGCGCGTTCGATCTTGAGCTGGCGATAGTACCGCATGATGCTAAGCCCCTTGCACTTCTTGAACAGGGCGAGCGCATGCGTCTTGCTCATATGAAAGTGACGGCAGATCAGCTCGAGGCGAACTTGCCCTTCGATATGCGCTTCGAGATAAGCGACCATCCGCGAAGCGAGATCCGCCTCGCTGCGAATCGTGACGGCGCTGGACACCCGCTGCTCGCGCGCGGGCTCGCAGCCGGCCTGGTACAAGTCGATAAGCAGCAGCTCCAGGTAGAGCTTGATCGACTGCTCCGCTCCGAAGGGCGCGTCAGGTCTGCGCAGCAGCGTATGGTCGAGCGGATCGTCGTAAGGCGGAAGAAAGGCGGCAAACCCGCTGCGGATCAACTGCGCAAGCAGCTCCTTTTGCCGATCGTTCAGCGATAAGATCCGGTTGTTAAAGTGAGCGATGGAGGGCGACGGACATTCGAACGAGACGATGATGACGTTGGGGGATCGAACGCCGTTCGCCCAGACGCCGTGGAACTCGCCCGGCTTGTGGAAGATAACGTCGCCCTGCCTCAGCAAGTAGCCTTCCGTGTCCGCGAATACTTCAAGCTCCCCTTTGTCCACGTAGACGAACTCCCAGAAATCATGCTTCTCGCCCTCGAACTTGAAGTCGGGCGCGAATTCGAAGTAATGGAAGGACACAAGCCTGCGGACGGAAAATTCGATCTGCAGCTTCGTTCGCGGGTAGGCGATACCAGACGCGTGCTCGATCGCTGCGTTAGGCCCCGCGGCTTCGACAACCAACTCCGCCAGTTCGCCTCGCGCCGATTCGGCTCCCGCCTTCCGCTTTCCTGCATGTTCAGCGGCTTCCATCCCTTCACCTCCGCGCTCCGAATCCCTCTCATTTCCACCCATTATAGCATCCTGCAAGTGCGTCGCGCAGTTCCGGCATAAATGCTACAAACCGCGCTCTTTTTGATAAATCGCCGGACGCGCCTCGCCGTTACAATGAAGGCGAATGAAATTGCGATGAGCCAATAGCCAATAGGAGCTGATACCACATGAACGTGTTGGCCGTAGGCTGCCACCCCGACGATCTGGAGATCGGATGCGGCGGGACGCTTGCCAAGCTTGCGAAACAGGGGCACCGCGTAACGATGGCGCATGTCGCGAACGGGAACAAAGGGCATCGTACGATACCGCCGGAAACGCTTCGCGATATTCGTAAGGAGGAAGCTCGCCAGGCAGGCGCTTTGATCGGTGCGGAGGTCGTAAGCCTCGACATCCCCGACTTGTCGGTGAAGGCGGACCAGGACGAATTGATCGTCGGACTCGTCAACCTCATTCGCCGAGTGCGCCCGGATTATATCATTACGCATCCGCCCGAGGATTATATGAAGGATCATATGGAAGTTTCGCGCGCCGTATTCGATGCCAGCTTCGCCGCCTCCATCTCGCACTATGCGCCGGATTCCGAGTTTCCTTTTCACGACAAAGTGCCGCCGATCTACTATATGGACACGCTCGCTGGCGTCGGCTTCCTGCCCACGGAGTATGTGGACATCACCGGCGAGATCGAGGTGAAGATCGCCATGAACGACAGCCATCAGAGCCAGATCAAGTGGCTGTACGAGCATGACGGGATCGATTTTCTCGACTTCGTGAGGACCGTCTCCAAGTTCCGCGGCTTGCAGTGCGGCGCCGGTTATGCGGAGGGCTTCAAAGCCTGCCAGGCATGGCCCCGCATTCCGACGCAGCGGTTGCTGCCTTGATGACGACAAGCACGAACGCTTGAAAACGAACCCTTAACACCACTTAAAAGGAGCTGCTCGAATGGATCTCATGACGACGTTAAAAGTCTCGCTGCTGGAAAATTTTTATCCCGAAGGCTGGGATTTGGCCCGGATCGACGCCTGCTGCGCCAACGCTCCCGAGTCGATCGGCGAGCGCCAGCCGTTCTGGCATCCCGCATTTGCGCCTGTGGGCTGCGCGGATGTCGGGGAACTCGACGTTAAGCTGGGACATGCCATCGCCTTGGAGATCCGCACGGCAAAGGAGCAAGGACGGCAGCTCGCGATGATATTGCCGGCCGGCCCGATGGGCATGTACAAATGGACCGCCTACTTCCTGCGGCAATGGGGTACGGACTGCGGGCACCTCCATACGTTTAACATGGACGAATGGAGCGACGCCGAAGGCCGGACGCTGCCGTCCGACAATCCCGGCTCGTTCCAGTATGCAATGGAGCAGGCGCTCTTCCTCCCGCTCGGCGAGCTCACCGTGCCGGAGAGCCAGCGCAACTTCGCCACGGCCGACAACCTGCCGACTTATGCCGGCAAGATCGCGGCGCTCAAGGCGGACGGCGCCGAGCTCATCACCGTGTTCGGCATCGGCCGCGCGATGCATATCGCCTTCTGGGAGCCGCACTTCGGCGGCGAATACGCGGACGATGCGGCTTGGTCCGCCGCGACGCATCGGATCGCCGCCCAGCTTCACCCACTGACGATCGAGCAGAACGCGATCACCAGCTTCAAAAGCCGCACGACGCTCGTCCCGGGCCGCGCCAACACGATCGGCCCGGGCCTTTTCCTGCAGTCCGACCGCATTCTCGGCGGCTGCGACGGCGCCCTCGGCCGCGGCATGCAGTGGCAGGGCCTCTCGCTGTGGACCACGCTTCGCCACGGCCCCGACCGCTGGCTGCCGTCCACCTTTATGCCGACGCTGCCGGGCACGCTGTTCTACCTGGAGGAGCTGGCGGGACCGCTCGGCGCGGAGATTAACTGAATCTGTCTCGCAGACCGCTCAAATGAAAAAGGGATAAAGCAACATTTCACGGTGCTTTATCCCTTTTTGTCCTTTTAACCGTCGCTCCGATGGGTGACGAACCACGCCAACGCATCCTGCAGCATCGTCTCCGTGAACGTATGGCCGGCACCTTCGTACTCGGTCACGACGAAACGCTCCGGACAAGACGCGTACGCTTCCGTCAACGCCGCACGAAATCGTCTGGCGCCGTCAGGCGGCACATGACCGTCCTGCGCGCCGTTCAGGAAGCGAATCGCCGGCGCATGGGCGTACAGCGAGGCATTCGTTAGCGGATTGCACCGCCGGTAGCAATTCCAGGCATACGTATCGGGCTCGCTCGGCGCCTCGTCCGAGCCGGGGCGAAGCCAGTCCGGCGTGGAAATGCAGGCCGCCACCGCCCGGATGCGGCGGTCAAGGCCCGCTGCCGTCACCGCGATGTCGCCGCCCATCGAGATCCCGCCCGCCAGGACGGCGCCGTCCAGACCGAACCGCTCGAACGCCCAGTCGATGACGCGCGGGTATTCTTCGGCCGTGAGGGCAATCATCGGCCAAAAGTATCGCCGCTTGTTTGCGCCGAGCTTTTGCCGGAACGCCTCCGGCGTCTCGCGCATACGATCCCCGTGCTCGTAAGGATCGTAGGAAACGGCCGTAAATCCTGCGTCCGCAAACAGACGCAGATGCTCGCGCAGCGTGTCCTTGCTCCCGGTCAGTCCCGGCAGCCACACGACCAAATCCCGGCCTGCGCCGGACACCGGACGCTCCCAGATCAAAGGGATATGATCCACGGTCCCGCTGCCGCTTGCGCTCGAATCTTTCTTATTGCCAACGTGCATGCTCCCTCTCCTCCGATCGATGTTGAACGGCTTGTCCTCATACACTTCCCTCTCGCTCGGCGAATTCCTGCCTGCGCCGGCCGTTCAATCCGAAGGACTTCTTGCGAGCGTGTCACGTCGATCGTCGTACGACGCCCGTGAGGCTCTCCTTTGCCGCCGGCTCGACGTACACCTGGGTCACGGCGCCGTCCACGATCTCCAGCGCGTTCAACTGATAGCCGTACGAGCAGCCGCCGTCGATGCCGATCTTGTCTCCCCCGAACCACACGTCGGGCGTATCGTGCAGCTCGATCGTCTTCGTATGACCGAAGACGACCGTCTTGCCGGCCTTGACAGGATGCTTGTAGAACGCTTCGCGGATGAACAGGTAGTCCATCACGCTCTGCTGACGCCAATCCCGAATATCCGGGTTCAGACCGGCGTGCACGTATATGAAGCGGTCGTCTTCGTAGTAGTACTGCAGGCGATCCAGAAATCGAATATGCTCTTCGCAGCAAGAGAGAATACGCGCGCGATATTCGTCGACGCGCTCAGGCACGATTTTCGACCTGTATCCCTTGCCTAGATAGCTGCCGATCGCCTCGGCGCCTCCCTTTTCGAAAAAATTGCGAAGCTCCGCCGGATGCGCCCGGCCCTGCATCACCCGAACGAAACGCCGATCGTGATTGCCCTGCAGCGCGATCGCGCCGGACTCTCGGACGAGCCGCCTTACGAGGGCGACGGCTTGCCTGCTCCCGGGGCCGCGGTCCACGTAGTCGCCAAGCAGGACGAGCTGGTCGCGCTCCCCGTCGAAGCCGCACCTGTCGAGCAGTCGCCTTAACTGCTCCGCGCAGCCGTGGATGTCGCTGATTGCGAGTGTACGTGTCTTCTTCATGACGGCCGCACCTCCTCTAACGGGATCCGCTCGCATCCGAAGCGCCTGCAAGGCGAACCGCCGTTTGTTGGTCCATATGCCCTTCTTTACCCGCGAAGGCGCGATTCGCAATGCATGGGCGGCCTGCAGCATCGCCTGCCATTCGTCGAAGGGCGCCGGAGATCGGCATCCGATAGCAAACGCGGCAAAGCGGCCGCTCGCGCATTGCGAGACGGCCGCTTCGACCGGCTGCCGATGATTTCCCGAAGGTAAGGTAGGCCTATTTCAAATAAGGACCTTCCGTTCCGATCTTGCCGGGCGCCGGATTGCCCGGCAGATCCAGCACGTACACCCGCAGGTTGCCCTTGCCGGATAGCGACACCGATAGCGTGCCGTTCGTTACGGTCTTGGCATCGCCCGTGATCGCATCCTTGTAGGTACCGTTAGGGATGCCTGTATAGCTCGCGGAACCGCTGATCGTCACGAGCGCGAAGCTGTCGACGCCGTTCGCGCTGTCTGTGAACCTGCGCTTGAACGCCATGCCGCCCGAGATGCCGTCGGTCGAATATTGTCCCTTCTGCAGCGCCGGAATCTGGCGGCGGATCATGTTAAGCCGCTGCAGATGCTTGACGAGCGGCTGCTGCAGCGTCGTTGCGACTTGGCCCGTCGCGGAGGCAACCTGGCCGAAGCCGGAGGCGACGACGGTGCCTGCGAGATGGTCGCCGAAGTAGGCGCGACGCGTCGTCGCGAGCGGGCAGGAGGAGCCGCAATCGATCGTCTTGCCGGCCTGGAACTCGATCTCGTCGCCGTACATGATCGTCGGGATGCCGCGGAATGTCCACATCAGGCTCATATTTTCCGCCCATGCGTCCGTGCCGCCATTGTATGCCGTGCTCGACTTGTTCGGTCCATAGTCGTGGCTGCTCACGTATACGACGTTGTAGGTCGCGTCGTTGTATGAGTCGTCCGAGTCCTTGCCGTTAGTGAACGCATTGTACGCATCGCTGAAATTCATGTGCATGCGCATGTCAATGACGTTCATGCCCGATGCCTGGCTGTGGTCCGGCGCATGATAGTTGTTGCCCTGCAGGAACGCGTTGTTCGAGGTCGGCTGGTTCGCCGTGCCCTGCTGCTGCTCGTAGTTGTACATCTCGAGCGACGCGGTCGCGTCGTCCGCGCTGTACGTCTGACGCTCCTTCCACGTATAGAACTGGGCGGAATGGTTCACCGAGCCGCGGTTCCATTTGTCGTTGACGAAGGCCGCCACCTCGCCGAACATGAAGAAATTCTGGCCGGTCGCGCCGAACTTCGTCGCCGAATGGCTCTGCGCCGCCGGCAGGAAGCGCCTGTTCCACGTCGTACGCGGTATGTGCACCGCCGTATCGAGCCGGAAGCCGTCGACCCCCATGTCGATAAAGTTGTTGTAGGCGCCAATCAGATAATTCTGCACCTGCGCGTTCTCGGTGATGTAGTCGGCCAGGTGCTCGAGCAGCCAGCAGCTGCGCGCGTCTTCGCCCTCCCAGTTACCGATCCCGCACTG
>NZ_JAGXJW010000542.1 GCF_019091135.1 Cohnella sp. GbtcB17
TGAGAACTATTCGCCCCACACCAGCTTTGTGTATAAGTAGGTGTCCGACAATGAGCAAGGACGTCCGCCTGTTCACCGACTTCGGCTCCGGCATTGGCGTTACCGCGGGCCGCGTCTTGCCGTCGTTCTCCCTGCCGCTCGGGCCGGTCGAGACGACCGTCAGCCCCGACGCAGGCTCCGGACCCGGACCCGGTCCTGCGCAGTCATCCGCTACGCCGGCCGCAGTCTGGC
>NZ_JAGXJW010000543.1 GCF_019091135.1 Cohnella sp. GbtcB17
TTCACGGCGCGACTGCACAGCAGCCAGGGCGCGCGGAGCAGCGTCACCAGCGGAGGCATGCGCAGCGCGCACGGACTGCGCGGTCCGGACCTCCCCGGCGTACAGCAGCTCTACCAGCCGTTCGCGCGCCCCGCCACGGCCGAGCAGCGCCACCTCGCAGAGTCAGTATCCCCTCCTTTCCTCTCTCTCAAACACACGTGCGCATAGGGATGCTGCTGCTACTGTGTGTTT
>NZ_JAGXJW010000544.1 GCF_019091135.1 Cohnella sp. GbtcB17
ATTATAAAATTAACAAATAGTCATCACACGTCAGCAGGAGCAGCCTCGTCAACAATGGTTATGGTTGGTCCTTTTCTTAACTTTTCCAAAGCAGCCTTAACATGAGTCTGAATCGACTCAAGCCGTGTTGAATAAATCTCCAAACCCCTAATCTTCTCTTCCCTCCATTTCTCATCTCCCATTTCTTCTTCTTCTTCTTCAAACGACGCCGTTTTCAATATCCATTTCACT
>NZ_JAGXJW010000545.1 GCF_019091135.1 Cohnella sp. GbtcB17
GTTGGGATGGTTGCCCGCACCATTCGGCCTCGGATCGATCGGAATAAGCTCTGCGCCCGGAACGTTTGCGTTCAGGTTGTTGTAGGTGCCGGGAGCGGTTCGGTACGGACCGTCCCAGTTGGTGAAGAACGCCCCGACCTTGCCGTTGGAGATATCGGCGTCCGAGAGTTTCCCATCCTTGTCCGTCACGAAATTCGGGCTTATCAATCCAGCGTGAAACATCTTGTTCA
>NZ_JAGXJW010000546.1 GCF_019091135.1 Cohnella sp. GbtcB17
GGGCTGCGCGGGCGTGGAGGAGGCGGTCGCCGTTCTGTCCGCGCACGGAGCGTCGAGCGTCATCGTCAAGCGGGGCAGGGCAGGCGCGAGCGCATTCACGCGGGATGACGTCGTGCATCAGTCGGGCTACCCGGATCAAGCGTACGATACGACGGGAGCGGGAGACAGCTTCAACGCCGGCTTCATGTACAGTACCCTGAACGGCTGCGAGATGGCGAGCGCGCTCGCCT
>NZ_JAGXJW010000547.1 GCF_019091135.1 Cohnella sp. GbtcB17
GCCCGAGAAGAGCGCGCCGGCCTGCCCGAGGACAGGTGGACGACATACGACATCTATCGCGGCGGCGCGAAGACCGGCAGCGCGGCGGGCAATGCGACGTCGTACACGGACAGCACGGCTGCAGCGGGCACGACCTACAGCTACACGGACAAGGCGCTGGAGGCGGCGGGCCACGCGTCGGCGGCGTGCACGGCAGCGACGGTGTCGTCACCTGCGGGCAGCGGCAGCGG
>NZ_JAGXJW010000548.1 GCF_019091135.1 Cohnella sp. GbtcB17
CGTTGTCCTTCCTCAGCAAGCCGGGTCTGCTGGAAGCCGTCGGCGGCGCCGAGGGCAAGTACGACCGCGGCCTGTGCCTCGGCTGCTTCACCAACGACTACCCGACACCGGTCGAGTTCGGGGACGCCAAGGCGACGAGCTGCAGCTGCGACTGTGGCCTGGCGCGACGAGTGACTGACTGGCTCAATCGCGTGTGCCTCGTGGTAGGGGGGCGGATAGCGGCATTTGGT
>NZ_JAGXJW010000549.1 GCF_019091135.1 Cohnella sp. GbtcB17
CAGCGTAACAGCCGACAAGCTGGCGAACGGCAGCGTAACGGCCGACAAGTTGGCCGAAGGCAGCGTACCAGCCGACAAGTTGGCCGAAGGCAGCGTCAAGACGTCTGCGCTTGCGTTTTTCGCGGACGGTACGAATCAATTGGAAAACAGCGCCGTCAACTTCGACAAGCTGGCAGCCGAGAGCGTCGGGTCGATTCATATCGAGGAGCGGTCCGTAGACGGCGGTAAAC
>NZ_JAGXJW010000550.1 GCF_019091135.1 Cohnella sp. GbtcB17
TAGCCACGGCGATAAAATTCGATTTTCTTAACGCAACCTGTGCTGACAAAAGCGCTTTGGCCTGCTCCGTACTTTTTCTGCTTCTGGCCATGACGATTAAACGATCTTCCGGCACGGACCCCTTTGTATTTTTTCTGATCGCTTCAATGTCTTCTTTGCTGAACGGAATTTGGATATCCGGGTCGTTCTTAATTTCCAGATTCGTTTGATACCATCTGAGCGCGTTCGTT
>NZ_JAGXJW010000551.1 GCF_019091135.1 Cohnella sp. GbtcB17
TGTTATTATTGCAAGTAATAACATCACTGACTTAAACACTTTAAAAATCAGGTTGCATAATAGGTTCAAGCTCAAGTATCTTGGAGATCTAAAATATTTCCTTGGCTTGGAAGTGGCAAGGTCTAACAAGAGCATTTTCATTTCTCAAAGAGCTTATGCTCTACAACTACTTCAAGACCTTGGCTATCTGGGAAGTAAACCTGTTGAGACACCTATGGAACCAAACATGA
>NZ_JAGXJW010000056.1 GCF_019091135.1 Cohnella sp. GbtcB17
CGCGGTGCAGGACACCGGCATCGGCATTCCGAAGGACAAGCAGAATTTGCTTTTCCAGGCGTTCTCCCAATTGCACTCCGGCACCAATCGCAAGTATGGCGGAACCGGGCTCGGGCTGTCCATTTGCAAAAAGCTGGTCGAGCTTATGGGCGGGACGATCGGCTTCGATACGATCGAGGGACAAGGTTCGACCTTCCGATTCACGCTGTCTTCGCACGCGCAGCCCGAGCATGCGGCCGCACTCGAAGGGGCGTACGGCTCGGCGTATGCGGCAGATTCGTCCGGTGCGTCCCAGGGACAAGGGGAGCCGCGCTTCGGGCCCATGCGGATTCTGGTGGCGGAGGATCACGCGGTGAACCAGCAGATTATCCGCGCCATGCTGAACAAGCTCGGCTACGAGCCGGCGATCGCATCGGACGGGCAAGCCGCAGTCAACGCGGCGATCGCGCAGCCGTTCGATCTGGTGCTGATGGACGTGCAGATGCCGGCGATGGACGGCTTGCAGGCGGCGGCCAAGCTCAAGGAGCTGCTGCCGGAGCATCGCCGCCCGATCATCGTCGCGCTGACGGCGTTCGCGCGTCAGGAGGACCGGGCGGCTTGCCTGGCGGCCGGCATGAACGACTTCTTGAGCAAGCCGACCCGTCCGGCCGAGATCCAGGAGCTGCTGTCCAAATGGTCGGAGGACATTCGGGCAAGACGCTTGCGTCGCGGATAGTTACGGTTGGTAACGGATATAGAGAAGGAGGGCAACAGCATGGCGTTCGGGGTCAAGCGCGACGAGCTTGAAGCCTGGAAGCGGAGGGTAGCTGCAGGCGAGATCGCTTTTTTAACGCACTATTGGTTCGAGCCTCGGTTTCCGGGCATCAAGACGATCACGAAGGTGGGCTGCGCGGATCTGTCCAAGCTGGCGATCTGGTGCGAGCGGCATGGCTTGAACCCGGCATACATCCATGCGCGCCGGCCCTTTCCGCACTTCGACCTGATCGGGGACAAGCAGTCCGAGATTTTGCGTCTGGAAGGGCAGTGGGAGCAGCTCGCGCGATTTCGCATCGTCTGAAAATAGCAAAACCCGCCGGAGCTTGACTTCGGCGGGTTTTTGGGTTTTCGGAACTTCAGTGCGAGGCTTCCTTTTCGTTCGACCAGCCCAGCTTTTCGATCAGCTTGAACAACAGGCTCATCGCGATCGCGACGACGGTGGCGAGCGCCATGCCCGAGAGGGAGAAGTCGCCCGCCGTGATCTTGACGCCGGACAGCCCGGTGACGAGCACGACCGTGGTGAGGAACAGGTTCGTCGGCTTGCTGTAGTCGACCTTCGATTCGACGAGCATTCGCAGGCCGGACGCTGCGATGACCCCGAACAGCAGGAGCGATACGCCGCCCATGACGGCCGGCGGAATCGCCGCGATGAGCGCGGACAGCTTGCCGAAGAAGGAGAGCACGATCGCGATGACGGCGGCGCCGCCGATGACGAAGGTCGAGTAGACCCGCGTGATGGCGAGCACGCCGATGTTTTCCCCATAGGTCGTATTGGGCGTCGACCCGGCGAAGGCGGACAGGATCGTCGAGATGCCGTTGCCGAGCATCGAGCGGTTCAGGCCGGGATCCTTGGACAGGTCCTTGCCGACGATGTTGCCGGTGACGATCAAGTGGCCGATATGCTCGACGACGACGACAAGGGCGGCGGGCACGATCGTGAGCATGGCCGACCATTCGAACGAAGGCGCGGTAAACGTCGGCGACGCCAGCCAGCCTGCGCTCTTCACGCCGGTGAAGTCGGTCAGCCCGACCAGCCCGGACAGGACGTAGCCGGCGACGATGCCGAACAGAATCGGAATGATCTTCATGAAGCCGCGAAACAGGACGGAGCCAAGGACGGTAACGAGAAGCGTGAACACGCTCACGCCGATGTCGGTGCCGTTCGGCGACCAGTCTGCACCGTCCGTCGACTGCGGAATCCAGCCGGCCATACCGGCCGCGACCGGGATCAGCTCGAGGCCGATGACCGCGACGATCGCGCCCATCGCCGCGGGCGGGAAGACGACGTCGATCCAGCTCGTGCCGGCGAACTTGACGATCAGGGCGACGGCGACGAAGACGACGCCGGCCGCGAGGAATCCGCCAAGCGCCGCCGCATAGCCGTTGCCGTGATCGGCGTAGTTCCCGATGACGGCGCCTGCCGGCGTGATAAAGGCGAAGCTGGAGCCGAGGTATGCGGGAATCTTGCCTTGGCAGATGAAAATGTAAAGCAGCGTGCCGATCCCGTTCATCAGCAGGCAGATGGCCGGGTCGACCCCGAGCAGGTTCGGCACGAGCACCGTGGAGCCGAACATGGCGAACAGATGCTGCAGGCTGAGCAAGAGGCTCTGGCCCAGCGGGGGCCGTTCGTGAATGCCGATTTCATGCCTCGTCAATGGTTGCAATCCTCCAATATGCTGCGATATGTATAAATCCTTTGTCGATTCTATACAGTTCATTCCGTTTTGACAAGCGTAGTTTCGACATTTTCGACAATCCCCGCCGGCCATTCGCTTCCGCCTTGGCGACCTTCCTCATATCCTATCTCGAGAAGGGCGATAAGCATTCGGAAGAGAGGAGCTTTTGTCATGGTCCATGCGGGAATAGCCGGGAGAAAAAGCTGTCGTACGGCAAAGTCCGGGGCAGTGCCGAAACATAAAGGGAGCCGCCCCCTGTTGCTGGTAGGCGCGCAATGCGGCGGACGGCGAGGGTCGTGCCGGAGCAGCGATCGAACGCGGGCGGTTCGCGCCGCGGCAAGCGCGCTGCGGCTGTCCGCGCGCGCCATGCTGCCCTTTTACCGGCGGATCGCGAAAAACGGCCGATTTGCGGACCGATGGTCGCGCAGCGTCGTCGAGCTGCGGCTGGACGACATGAAGCGGCAGCTCGGTCAAGCGTCGCCGCTGGCCGGCCGCCTTGAGCAAGGACTCGGCACCAATGGCATCGGCTATTTTGTCGATTACCCTTCGCCGGGAACGCAAGAGGTATATGCAACAGGCATTACGATTCCGCCGGGCAGCGTGCAATTCCACTTCGCGCCGGGCGCTCACCGCACGGTCGCTGCCGCGCTTCTGCCGCTGTGCGCCGCGCTCGCGAGAAACCGCGGCTACGCATACGCGCTCGCGTCCGCGATGACGCGCGGCGACCGGCGTGCGGTGTCCGTCCTCGTGCGCAGCCGCGTGCGTGCCGGGGAGCTGCGAGCCGTCGATGGAGCGCCGGGCTATCTCGCCCTCGATTTTAAGCCGGCCGGCTCGAAGTACATCTATCAAAGCTTGTTTTTCCGCGAGGGCTTGTGATCTAATTAGACGTAATCTATACCCCATACCAACTGCGCAAGGAGCTATACACTCATGACGGTAAGATTCGGACTGGTCGGCACGAACTGGATCACGGACAGGCTGCTCTCGGCGGCGAAGGAAGCCGAAGGCTTTGAGGCGACCGCGGTATGCTCGCGCTCGCTGGAACGGGCGCAAGTGTACGCCGGGCAGCACGGCATCGCGCATGCCTACGACGATATGGAGGCGATGGCGGCAAGCGGTCTGATCGATGCCGTGTATATCGCGACGCCCAACGTTTATCACGCAGAACAGGCGATGCTGTTCATGCGTCGCGGCATCCATGTGCTCTGCGAAAAGCCGGTCGCCTCGAACGGCGCAGAAGCGCGCCGCATGGTGGAGGAAGCGCGCAAGTCCGGCGTATTGCTCATGGAAGCGATGAAGCCGACTTTTATGCCAAGTTTCAAGGCGATCGAGCGGGCGCTGCCTTCGATCGGCAAGGTGCGGCGCTACGTCGGCAACTACGGGCAATATTCCTCGCGCTACGACGCTTACCGTGCGGGCACGGTGCTTAACGCGTTTAATCCGTCGCTCTCGAACGGGGCTCTGCTGGACCTTGGCGTCTACTGCCTGTATCCGGCAATCTATTGGTTCGGCAAGCCGCTGGAAGTAAAGGCGAACGGCATCCTGCTCGAATCGGGCGCCGACGGCGAGGGAAGCGTGCTGCTGCGCTATGCGGACATGGAGGCGGTGGCGATGTACTCCAAGATCACCAATTCGTATGCGCCGAGCGAGATTCAGGGAGAAGAGGGCTGCATCCTGATCGATCAGATCAGCCAGCCTGCGCGCGTAAGCGTCCGATACCGGGACGGCCGCGAGGAGGAGCTGTCGACGGCGCAATCCGAGCATTCGATGGTTTACGAGCTGCAGGCGTTCGTAAACCTTGTGCGGGAAGGCAAGACGGAGTCCGAGATCAACACGCATGAACGGATGATTGCAGTGCTCGACGTTATGGACGAGGCCAGACGGCAGATCGGCATCGTCTATCCGGCGGATTCTGCGGATTAAGGAATTGAAGGTTTGCATAGGGGCTGGGGCAGCAAAGAGAGCGGGCTATCTTTTCGGTAGCCTGCTCTTTGTTATTGTGATCTCTCGCCGTACGCTGGGCGAATGTCATTGGCTTGGGATAGCGGTTATAATACGAGGAGCGAGAGGCAAGGGAGGGAATGGCATGAAAATCGTATTTGTCAGGCACGGGCAAAGCGAGTACAACCTGGAAAACCGGTTCACGGGCTGGACCGATTCGGATCTGTCGGAGCAGGGTTTGAAGGAAGCGCGGCAAGCGGGACGCGTGCTGCGTGCGAACGGCTTCTCCTTCGACGCCGCCTTCTCGTCGGTGCTGACGCGGGCGATCCGGACGATGGGGCTCATTTTGGACGAGCTGGGACAGCTCTGGGTTCCGGTCTCGAAGAGCTGGAGGCTCAACGAACGGCATTACGGCGCGCTGCAGGGACTTAACAAGGCGGAGACGGCTGACCGCTACGGGGCCGACCAGGTGCTGCTCTGGCGCAGGTCCGTGAGCGAACGGCCGCCGGCGCTTGAGCGGGACGACGAACGGTATGCGGGCGACGATCCGAGGTACAAGGACATCGACGGCGAAGTCCCGTTGACGGAAAATCTGGACGACACGGCGGAACGCGTGCTCGTCTACTGGAACAAAAAGATCGTGCCCGAGCTGTCGGCGGGACGCAAGCTGCTGCTCTGCGCGCACGGCAACACGCTGCGGGCGCTCATCCGATACCTGGACGACCTGCCGGAGGACGGCGTCGTCAACCTCAACATCCCAACTGCGATCCCGCTCGTCTATGAATTCGGCGACGACATGAAGCCTTTACGGCACTACTATCTTGGCGAAGACGGGCCGCTGCCGCCCGGCGAGGTGCCGCACAAAATGTCGCCCGACCCGGCTCAAGACATGCCGGCGAAGGGCGAGGGGCATCACGAGCGGGCATAAGGGCGCGAATTGCTGACTTCGAGAAGCTCGGAATGCTGCCGATGAGCGCAAATGGGCGTTATAGACGCCTCCGAGCTGCTCGGAATAATGCCGATAAGCGCAAATGGGCGCTATCGACGCCGCTGAGTCGCTCGGAATGCTGCCGATAAGTGCAAATGGGCGCTATCGACGCCTCCGAGTCGCTCGGAATGCTGCCAATAAGCGCAAATGGGCGCTATCGATGCCTCCGAGAGGCTCGGAATGATGCTGTGCAAATGGACGCTATCGCAGACGCAGATGTCACATGGCATGCGGCGTTAATGTGCATGAAGGCTCTAAGGCAGCCGATAGACGGCAAACGGGCTGCCGTACCGGAAGTCGTCGCTGATCCGATCGAGCCGTTCCAGCATCTCCTCCGACAGCTGCAGCGCATCCGCAGCCAGGTTGGCCCGAAGCTGCTCGGGCCGGGTCGCGCCGGCGATGACCGTGGCGACGGCGGGACGAGCGAGCAGCCAGGCAATCGCGAGCACGGCCGGCTGAACGCCGAGCTCCTCGGCCAGCGACGCGACCTGCCTGCCGAGCTCGTCCGCCCGGCCGCCGAGGAACCGGCGGAATGACGGATCGGTGTCCGCACGCGAGCCTTCCGGCGCCGCGCCTTCCGAGACGGAGGCGTACTTGCCCGTCAAAATGCCGCCGGCGAGCGGGAAGTACGGAATGAGTCCGACGCCTTGATCGAGGCATAGCGGGATGAGCTCGTTCTCGGGCGTGCGATCGGCGAGCGAATAGCTGGCCTGCGTGCATACGAAGCGCTCGAATCTGCGCCGTTCGCTGACGCCGAGCGCCTTCATGAGCTCCCAGGCCGCGTAGTTGGACGCGCCGATATAACGCACCTTGCCTGACGAGACGAAGTCGTCCAGCGCGCGCAGCGTCTCCTCCAAAGGTGTCGCCGGGTCGAACGTATGGATCTGGTACAGATCCACATAGTCCGTTTTGAGCCGCCTCAGGCTGCCCTCAAGCTCCCGCTGAAGATGGAAGCGGGACGAGCCTTTGTCGTTCGGACCTTGTCCCATCGGCAGTCCGGCCTTGGTCGCCAGCACCGCTTCGTGCCGTCTCCCCGCCAGCGCTTCCCCGATGATCGCCTCCGACTGCGTGCCTGCATAAATGTTGGCCGTATCCAGCATATTGACGCCGTTGTCCAACGCCTCATGTATAACCCGGATCGACGTCTCCCGGTCGGACCGCTTGCCGAACGCATTCGTGCCGAGTCCGATCGCGGATACGCGAAGCCCGCTTCGACCCAGTGTACGATACTGCATACCGAATACCTCCTCGTTCTCAAACAAACTATTGCAATACCTGATTTTCTCATGCCTATATCAAATGATCAACCACGATGAAAGACGGCTGCCTACGCCAGCTATCACTCTAACCGTGCAAACCTCGCTTGCAGCCCGCGCCAGACGACTAAACGCCGCTGCAGCAGCGCTTTTCTCGCTTACATAAGCCCGCCGCCGCTCTAACCGCGCAAACCTCGCTTGCAGCCCACACCAGACGACTAAACGCCGCAGCAGCCGCGCTTTTCTCGCTTGCACGAGCCCGCCACCGCACTAACCGCGCAAACCTCGCTTACAGCCCGCGCCAAACGACTAAACGCCGCTGCAGCAGTGCTTTTCTCGCTTTCACAAGCCCGCCACCGCTCTAACCGCGCAAACCTCGCTTGCAGCCCGCGCCAGACGACTAAACGCCGCTGCAGCCGCGCTTTTCTCGCTAGCACAAGCCCGTCACTGCTCTAGCCGCGCAAACCTCGCTTGCAGCACGCGCCAGACGACTTAACGCCGCCGCCGCAGCGCTTTTCTCGCTGGCACAAGCCCGCCACAGCTCTAACCGCGCGAGTCTCGCGAACCCTCCGCAGCTTCGCCCTTCCTCTCAGGTCACAATCTTGCGATCACCGGTCACCAGGTTGGTAGTTGGCCCCTCCCGCTCTGCCGTAACATGAAGGCAAGCAAGACCATGCGACGCCAAAACCAGGCGCCGCAGCCAATCTACGGTCCTAAGGGAAAGGGAGTCCGATCACATGCTAAACAAAAAGGTTATCGCCATTCCGCTCGGCACGCTGCTCGTCGCCGGCGCGTTGTCCGCCTGCGGCGGCAACGGCAACAACGGAGGCAACGGGGAAGCCGCCGCTTCACCGTCCGCCAGCCAACCCGCGTCACCGAGCGCCTCAGCGTCAACGTCTCCAAGCACCTCGTCGTCGGCGTCCGCGTCGGCTTCGTCCGACCTGCCCGCCAAGCCGGCCGAGCTCACGATCTGGCAGGACGACAATGCCGACAAAATCGCCGTCTCCACGGAGATCGCCAAGAAGTACACCGAGCAGACGGGCATCAAGGTCAACATCAAGCCGGTCGCGATGAACGACCAGCCGGACGTGCTCGCGCTCGACGGACCGGCAGGCAAAGGCCCCGATCTGTTCTACCAGCCGGGCATCGGCGCGCTCGTCATCAAAGGCCTCGTGCAGGAGATCAAGACGCCGCAGGAGACGCTGTCCGCCTATACGCCGGAAGCGCTGGCAGCACTCAGCCAGGACGGCAAGCTGTACGGACTGCCGGCCGTCACCGAGACGTACGCGCTGTTTTACAACAAAAAGCTCGTGCCCGAAGCGCCGAAAACGATCGCGGATCTCGAGAAGATCATGGCCGAGCAGACGGACGCCAAAAAGCAGCAGTACGGCTTCCTGTTCGAAGCGACCAACTTCTATTACGCCTGGGCGTTCATGGGCGGCAACGACGGCTATATTTTCAAGCCGGACGGCAATGGGGGCTTCGACACGAAGGACATCGGATTCAACAAGGAAGGCGCGGTCAAGGGCGGCCAGCTCATCCAAAGCTGGTTCCAGAAGGGCTACATTCCGAAGGACGTCAACGGAGACATCGTCGGCGGGCTGTTCGGACAGGGCAAGGTCGGCGCGATCATCAATGGGCCTTGGGCGATTCAGGATCTGAAAAAGCAGCTTGGCGACAACCTCGGCGTGGCGCCGCTGCCGACGCTTGAAAACGGCAAGCACCCGACCTCGTTTATCGGCGTTAAAGGCTGGATGCTCTCGAAGTTTTCCAAGTCGCCGGAGTGGGCGTCCGATCTGGCCGCCTTCATGACGAACGAACAAAATTCGCTCTATTACTTCAAACAAACGGGCGAAGTGCCGCCGGTCAAAAGCGTGCTCACGAGCTCGGACCTGACGAGCGATCCGCTGGTGTTCGGCTTCTCCCAGCAAAACACGTACGGCATGCCGTTCCCGACCGTGCCGGAGCTCGATACGGTTTGGGATCCGATGGCGAACGCACTGAAGTTCATCGTCAGCGGCAAGGACGTGCAAGCCTCGATGGATGACGCCGTCAAGCAGATCGAAGACAAGATCAAGATGACGGGCGCCTGATCGCAAGCCCCGCTTAACATGAAATCCGGAGGAGGGGCCCAGACGACGGCCGCCCCTCTTCTTTTTAAGGAAGGTGTCTCCACATGCAAATTCAACAGGCCGCGACGGGCGGACCGCAAAATCTCGGGGGACTCAAGCCACGGACGGCCGCGCTGCTGTCCGTGGTTCCCGGCTTCGGGCAATACGCCAACCGCCGGTACATCAAGGGCACGATCTTCCTGCTGCTGGCCGCCGTCGTCGGCATCGCCTTGTCCGGGCCGATCGTGAACGGCATTTACGGCCTGATCACGCTCGGCAGCAACCCCGAGACCGACGACTCGAGGACGCTGCTCGTCGAAGGCATCATCGCGGTGCTCTTGCTTGCTTTGTTCGCTTCAGCTTACGCGCTCAACCTGCGGGATGCCTACCGCGACGCGGCCAAACGGCAGGAAGGACTGCGCATCCCGTCGGTCCGGCAGGCTTTTCACGACAGCTGGGAGCACGGTTTTCCGTATTTCGTCGTCGTGCCGACGTTCATGCTGCTGACGATGATCGTCATTTTTCCGCTGCTGTTCATGATCTGCCTCGCGTTCACCAACTACAATCTGTACAACTCGCCGCCCGCTCACCTGCTGGATTGGGTCGCCTTCGACAACTTCGCCGCGCTGTTCACCGAAGCCGTATGGACGAAAAGCCTGCTCGCGGTGCTCACCTGGACGGTCGTGTGGACGCTGGTGGCGACGAGCCTGCAGATCGCGCTCGCCTTTTTTCTCGCGCTGCTTGTGAACGATGCCCGCATCCGCTTCAAAAAGCTCATCCGAACCGTGTTTATCCTGCCCTGGGCGGTGCCGTCGTTTATGACGGTGCTCGTGTTCGCGGCGATGTTCAACGACACGTTCGGCTCCGTCAACCGGGACGTCATGTCGTTCTTCGGCACGTCGATCCCATGGCTGACCGACCCGACCTGGGCGCGAATCGCGATCATTTTCGTGCAAATCTGGCTCGGCTTCCCGTACGTGTTCACGCTCGTGACGGGCGTTCTGCAGAGCATCTCCAAGGACTGGTACGAGGCGGCCGACGTCGACGGCGGCTCCCGCTGGGACAAGATGCGCTTCATCACGCTGCCCCATGTGCTGTACGCGACCGCGCCGCTTTTGATCATGCAGTTTTCGTACAATTTCAACAACTTCAACATCATCTATCTGTTCAATAAAGGAGGACCGCCGGTGCCGGGCCAAAGCTCGGGAGCGACCGACATTCTGATCTCCTGGGTGTATACGCTCACATTCGACCAGAACAACTACAAGATGGCCGCCGCAATCTCGATCATCATGGGGCTCGTCGTCGCGCTGTTCGCGTTTTTCCAGTTCCGCCGCACACGCTCGTTCCGAGAGGAGGGCATGTACTGATGGGTCGCACGCTGAGGTCGCGTCTTGAGGTGGCCGGCATTTACCTCGTCGTCCTGATCATGTTCGCCGTCATCCTGTATCCGCTGCTGTGGGCGGTCAGCATCTCGCTCAACCCGGGCACGAGCATGTTCAGCTCCAAGCTGATCCCCGACTCGCTGTCGCTCGAGCACTACAAATGGCTGTTCTACGATCCGCGCAGCGATTACGTGCTCTGGTACAAAAACACGATTTACGTCGCCGTGCTGAATGCGCTGTTTTCCGTCATTATGGTCGGACTCGTCGCGTTCGTCTTCTCCCGCTATCACTTCGCGGGGCGCAAAAACAGCATTTACGCGGTGCTGCTCATGCAGATGTTCCCGGTGCTGATGGGGATGGTGGCGATCTATCTGCTGCTGAACCTCGTCGGTCTACTCGACACCTTCGCGGGACTGATCATCTTTTACGTCGTCGGCGGGCTGCCGATGAACGTATTTCTCGTCAAAGGGTACATGGACACGATCCCGCGGGACCTGGACGAGTCGGCGAAAATGGACGGCGCGGGACATCTGACGACGTACTTCCGCATTCTGTTCCCGCTCGTGCGGCCGATTCTGGCCGTCGTGGCGTTGTTTACGTTTATGGCGCCGTTCATGGACTTCCTGACGCCGCGCATCATCCTGCGGTCGCCGGAGAAGTTCACGATCGCGCTCGGTCTGTTCAGCTTCATCAACGACAAGGTCGGCAACAACTTCACGATGTTCGCGGCCGGGACGATTCTCGTCGCGCTGCCGATCGCGATCGTCTTTCTTATCCTTCAGCGCTACCTGATCGCGGGACTCTCGGAGGGAGCGACGAAGGGATAGCACGCGTAAATGGAGCCAGGATTCGCAAAAGGGAGAGGGTCCGACATGAAGATACGTTGGCGCAAATGGCCGGTGCTCGGCCTCATCGTCGCGCTGCTGCTCGCGCCGCTGCAGGCGGTCGCCGCGCCGGCCGAACCGGCGGCGGCCGCGGCGCAAGACGCGGGCGGGTACGTCAGGTTCAAGGATGACTGGAAAGGCAAGTATTTGTACGAGGACGCCGCCGGGCGTGCGCGCTACGGTACGACGTCGCTGTCCGACCCGGCCGCACAGTGGCGGATCGAGGATGCGGGAGCGGGCAAGAAGCTCATTCGCAACCGGCAGAGCGGCCGGGTGCTCGACATGACGTCCGTAACGCCGGACGACCGGATCACGAATCCGCTCGAGACGTCGTCCGCGGATGCGTCGACACCGGGCGCGCTGTGGCTCGTGAACGACGTAACGGGCAAGCCGGGCGCCGTGAATGTCGCAAGCGCCGGCTATACGAGCCGGCTGCTTAACGTCCAGACGCAGGACGGCTACGCGCACGCGAACAACTGGGCGCAGGCCGGGTGGGGCAGCGCAGTCTGGCACGTCGAGGCGGCCGAATCCGCCGAACCGGTTCGCCTATTGAACCCTTGGAAAGGAACCTACCTGTTCGAGGAAGCGGGTAAAGTCAAGTACGGGGCTCCCGCGGTCACGGATCACGCTTCGCATTGGTTTGCGGAGACGACGGACGGACAGACGACGTTCCGCAACCGGGCGACCGGCCATTTGCTGAATATGAAAAACGTCGCCGCGGCGGATGCCGTCGCACAGCCGCTGGAGGCGCTGCCCCCGGAGGACGGAGAAGGCGGAAAGACGGCCCAATGGCTCGTGTCCGCGCCGGACGCCTCGGGGCAGGTCAGCGTATCGAGCGCGGTGTACGCGAACCGGCTGCTGAACGTGGAGTCGCAGGACGGCTTCGCGCACGCGAACGACTGGGCGCAGCCGACCTGGGGCAGCGCGCTGTGGAAGCTGCAGCCGGCGGCCGAGGTCGAGCCGGTGCGGCTTGCGGACGGCTGGAAGGGCGGTTATCTGTTCGAGGATGCGTCAGGCGGCATCCGTTACGGACTGCCTGCCGCCGACGATCGGCTGGCGCTGTGGCTCGTGTACGATACGGCGGGCGGCACGCTGATTCGCAACGCGCAAAGCGGCAACTTCCTGACCGCGAGCGAGCCGGCGGCGTCGGCGTCCGAGTCTTTCGCCTGGGCGATGGCCCCGGCGAAGGATTCCGGCGGCAGCTCGGTGGACGGTCATTATACGTTCGCCGATCCCGCCGATTCGTCCGCGCTGCTCAACGTCCAGGCGCAGGACGGCGCCGGATACGTCAACGACTGGGCGCAGCCGGCATGGGGGAGCGCGCAGTGGCGGCTCGAGGACCCGGCGCTGACGCCCGGCGGTCCGGGAGAGCCGCAGGCGCCGAGCTATATCCGGATCAAGAGCGGCTGGCTGCAGCTGTATATGTACGAGGAGGACGGCATCGTCAAATATGGCAACTCCGCCGCGGGCGACCCGAAGGCGCAGTGGCTGATCGTATCCGGCGAAGGCTACAAGCGGATTCAAAACCGCGCGACGGGACATTTCGTCGCACTGGGCGAGACGACGGATGCGCGCAGTCCGCTCCGCGCCTCGGAGCTGCCCGAAGGCTCGACGGCGGGCGACTGGATCATCGAGGATTACCAGGGCGCCAAGGAGATCCGCCACGTTCGCGATTCGAACCAGGCAGCGGATGCACAGTCGTACATTCACGTCGAGAACAAACTGAAGTTTGCGCAGTACAGCGTAATCAATCGCGATTGGAGCAGTCCGAAATGGATCTTCGCGCCCGTCGGGGACGTCGGCGTTCCGCAAGGCTACGTGACGCTTAAAAACGGCTTCAGAGGCACGTATTTGTACGAGGAGGACGGCATCGTCAAGGACGGCGCGCCGGATCCGGCCGAACCGGCCGCCCAATGGTCGCTTCGCCAGGGCGAGCAGGGGATGCTGATCGCGAACCGCGCGACGGGGCATCTCATCTCCAACGAGCATGTAACCAGCTACGAGAGCGCGCTCGAGGCGCTCGACATCGATCCGACCTGGGGCAGCGCGCAGTGGACGATGACGGACGGCGCGGAAGGCCGCAAGGTGTTCACAAGCGTATGGAAAAGCGACCAGCGCATTCACGATGAGGACAACAAAGGCTTCGCCCAGTCCAGTGGAGTGCCGACCGATTGGGGCAGCGCGCAGTGGCTCGTCGAAGCTGCGCCGGCGATTCCGTCCGCCCTGCCCGAAGGCTATGTCCGCGTCAAAAACGGCGCGACGGGACAATATTTGTACGAAAACGCGCGCCAGGTCGTTCTGTACGGCCAACCGGCCGCGGAAGACGCGTCCAGTCACTGGCGCATCGAGCGCGGGCCGGAGGGGGACCGCATCGCGAACCGCGCGACGGGCAACGTCATGACGATCGCGGGCGTGCAGGCGTATCTGGAGACGGAAGCCGCAGCCGGCGCTTCCGAAGCTTCGCTGTGGCATGTGGAGGACGCGCCCGTAGCGGGCAGCTTCCTGATCCGCAGCGGCGCTGCCGGGCATGCCGACGAGTACTTGCATACGGAAGACCGTGCGGGCTATGCCCAGTACGATCTGCGGTCGATCGAGAGCGAGGGCGTCCGGTGGACGCTGGAAACGGCGCCTGCCGAGGCGCGTCCGCCGGTTCCCGAAGCCGAAGACCTTAACGGCACGACGCCGGCGCTCGCGGACGCCAACGTGTATGCGCTGGCGAGCGACGCGGACGGCGGGCTGCTGGTCGGCGCGGGCGGCGAGGCCAAGACGGTCGCCGCGGCGCAAACGGCGGCAGGCGCCCGATGGCTGCTGGAGACGTACAACGGGTATACGCGCGTCAGGCAGGCGGACACTGCGCTCTATTTGACGGCCGATACGGCGGGCAAGGTCGCGCTGTCGGCAGATGGCGCGGGGCTCGGCGCGCAGTGGCGATTGTCCCAAGACGCCGGGCTGACGTCGCTCGTCAGCGCACGCCGGCCGGGGCTGTCGCTGGCCGCAGGTGCGGACGGCGGCTCGTCCGGGCTCGCAGCCGAGGGCGCCGCCGCGACCCGCTGGCAGCTTCGCCCGCTGAAGGGCACGGTCGCGTACGAAGCGGAAAACGCGTTCGCGCGGGGCGGCGTGTCGATCGGGACGGCCGAAGGCGTCTCATACGCGGAGCGCTTCGCAGGCGAAGATGCCGCATTGTTTTTCGCCGTGGACGCACAGGCGGCGGGGAGCTATGCCGCCTCGGTCCGCTACCGCGGCGAAGGGCTCCTCATGCTGACCGTGAACGGTGTACGGACGCAGACGCTGTCGCTGGACAAGGGCGCCGGCGGCTGGCGTGAAGCCGAGGTCGCGCTGCCGCTGCGTGCGGGCTACAACAGCGTCGAGTTGCAGGGCGAAGGCGCCGACTCGGAAGCCGTCGCGATTGACGCGCTGATCGTCCGCGGCGCCGCAGCGCCGCCGTCGCGCGGGGCTGACGTGCCGTATACGACGTATGAAGCCGAACGGATGGACACCAACGGGCAGCTCGTATCGGGCAGCAGAGCCTACGGCACGCTGTCCGCCGAAGCGTCCGGCAGACAAGCGGTGACGCTCTCGTCGGCAGGCGACTACGTGTCTTACAAATCGTCCGCCGCGGCGAACTTTATAAATATCCGGTACAGCATCCCGGATCGCGAAGACGGAGCGGGCCAGACCGCTACGCTAAGCTTGTACGTGAACGGGCAAAAGCGGGGAACGATCGCCCTGACGTCCGAATTCAGCTGGGTGTACGGCAAGTATCCGTATTCCAATCAGCCGGCCGACGGCGATCCGCACCGTTTCTACGACGAAGCGCAGCAGTTCGTCGGCGACATTCCGGCGGGCGCGACCGTCATGTTGCGCAAGGACGAAGGGGATGCGGCTTTGAGCTATACGCTCGACTTCGCCGAGCTGGAACTTGCGCCGGAGCCGCTCACGATGCCGGACGGCTACGTATCGGCCGAGCGCTACGGGGCGCTGCCCGATGACGGCGCGGACGATACGACGGCGCTCGAGACGGCGATCGACGCAGCGAAGCGCGAAGGGTTCGGACTATGGCTGCCGGCCGGCGCTTACCGGATTGCGCATCCGCTCGAAGTGAGCGGCGTCACGATTGCCGGCGCGGGCATGTGGTATACGAAGCTGACGGGCGCGGGCTTCATGGGCCGCGGCGACCGGGTCCGCATCCGCGATCTGACCGTGGATGTCGGTGTCAATGCCAGACGCGACGCCTTGCCGGAAGCGGGGTTTGACGGCGCCTACGGCCGCGGCTCGGCGATTCAGCACGTATGGGTCCGCCATGCGAAGGCAGGCATCTGGACGACGCTGAGCGACGACGGGGCGCTCGGTACGGAAGGCTTGTATCTCGGCGGCTTGCGAGTCAGGGATACGTACGCGGACGGCGTGCATTTCTCGACCGGTACGAAGCACTCAATGCTCGAGCACAGCTCGATCCGCAATACGGGCGACGACGCCGTCGCGCTGTGGTCCGATCCGCGCCCCGGCGTGAGCGACGAGCTGGCGCGGACGGAAGGAAACGTCGTGCGCTTCAATACGATTCAATTGCCGACGCTGGCGGACAATGTCGCCGTGTTCGGCGGCAAGGACAACGCGATCCGCGACAACGTCATCGCGGATACGATGGGCTTCGGCGCAGGCATCGCGGTGTCGACGCGCTTTAATCCGGTGCCGTTCTCCGGCACGACGGTCGTGGAGCGCAATACGCTGCTTCGCACGGGCGGCCGCGAGCCGAACTGGGGGCAGGACTTTGGCGCGATCTGGCTGTTCGCCGGCGACAAGCCGATCGACGCGGACATCGTCATTCGCAACAACGAGGCGATCGACAGCACTTTCCAGGGCTTCTACGCAAACGGAGACAAAGGCGTGCGCTCGGAAGCGGGCAGGGAAGTGCGGCTCGAAAATCTGGTCGTCGACGGCGCGGGCACCTGGGGCCTTCAAGTGAACGGAGACGCAAGCGGCAGCGTCACACTGTCGAACGTCCTCGTGCGGGGTGCAAAGCTCGGCAAACAGTTCAACGGCGCGGGCGAGGAGCGATTCAAGCTGGCGGCGGGCGATCCCGCCGGCGGCGACGCTTCGGCGGGACGCAATCCTCAGGTCGTACCGGACGAGGATACGGTCGTACCGGGGACGCCGGGCGGACCTTCCGTAGGCAATCCGGCGGCGCCGGGGACGATCCAGCGTCTTGACGAAGCGGTGCGGCGTGCGCTGGCGGGCAAGCCTTCCGTTCTTCGCGTCCGCGCGGATGTCGCGGCGGACGATTCGGCCGCCGTCGCGATCGGCGCCGCCGCGCTCAAGGAAGCGGTGGCCGCCGTGCAGGGAGGCACGGTCGAGATCGAAGCCGGCGACGTTAGCTACAGGCTGCCGCTTGCCTTGATCGCTCGGTGGCTGGACGAAAAGGCGGGCGTCGGCGAACTGCTGCTGACGATCGCGAGGCCGGCCGCAAGCGTCAAAAACGCCATGGCCGAGGCGGCTGCCCGCGATAGTCTGACGCTGATTGACGGCGCTCAGTACACATTTGAGCTCTGTTGGATGTCTGACGGAGTGAAGACGCCGCTTGCAGACTTCGGCGGCACATTCGTCGACAGAAGCCTGACACTGAACGAAAAGCTGAACGGCGACCGTACGGCCGCGCTTGTGTTCGAGCCCGCAAGCCGCTCCTTCCGGCCGGTGCCGGCGCTGTTCGAAGCGGTTGGCGGCACGGGCGACACGGGCGGCACGAAGGTTACGATCCGCAGCACGACAAACAGCATTTACGTGCTGGCTGCTTCGCCGCGCACATTCGGAGATGTTGCGGGTCACTGGGCGAAAGCGGACATCGAGCTGCTGGCGGCGAAGCGGATCGTGAACGGGACGGGTGCAGGCAAGTTCTCCCCGGGCGTCGCGGTAAGCCGCGCCGAATTCGCCGCGCTGCTCGTCCGGGCGCTCGGTCTGAAGGGCGACGGCGGCAAAGCGGCCTTCGCCGATGTCCGGGCGGACGACTGGTTCGCTGCGGAGGCGGAAGCTGCAGCCCGCTTCGGATTGGTGCAAGGCATCGGCGGCGGCCGGTTCGCGCCGTCGGCGCCGGTGACGCGCGAGCAGATGGCGGTCATGCTGGCGGCTGCGCTCAAGCTGGCGCCCGAGACGCCGACATCCGCTGGCCCTGCGGCCGCGCTTTCGAGCGTCGCCGACGCGAGTGCGATCAGCGTCTGGGCGCGCGAGGCGACCGAGGCGCTGATGCGCCAAGGCCTGCTCCAGGGCCGTCCGGACGGCACGTTCGCGCCCAAGGCGCCGGTCACGCGCGCCGAGGCCGCGGCCGCGCTCAAGCGGCTGATAGTCGGCATGAAGCTGCTTTAACCGGCAAGCGATCTGCATGAAGCTATCCGTGTCTTAAGCCCCGATGGGCCGCGAGGCACGGATTTTTTTGCGCGTTTAATATGTTACAATCAATGCTTGAACGCGGGGCCGCGCACGGCGCGCAGGCTGCATGGAGGCTATGGGACATGGCAGGAAAGTATTATGTCGTCTGGGAAGGCGGGACGCCGGGCATTTACGATTCGTGGCCGGCATGCCAGGCGCAAGTGTCCGGACGCAAGGACGCGAAGTACAAATCGTACGGCAGCAAGCCGGAAGCGGAGCGGGCCTACCGCGAGGGCTGGAAAAAGCATTGGGGCCAGAGCGGCGGGAAAAGCGCCTCGGCCGCATCGTCAAAATCCGCCGGAGCGGGAGAGAAGCTCCCGCTGTCGCCGGAGAAGGCGGCCGGCGAGATCGACTTCGACAGCGTCTCGGTCGACGTCGGCACGCGCGGCAATCCGGGGCCGGTCGAATACAGAGGCGTCGATACGCGGACGGGCGACGTGCTGTTCTCGGTCGGACCGATCGAGAAGGGGACGAACAATCTCGGCGAATTTCTCGCGATCGTCCACGCGCTCGCCTATTTGAAGCAGCAGGGAAGTGCCAAGACGGTCTACAGCGACTCGCGTACAGCGCTCAAATGGCTGAGACAGAAGGAAGTTGTAACGACGCTGCCCCGCGACGATTCGACGTTCGAGATCTGGGCGCTCGTCGACCGCGCGCTCAGCTGGCTGCGCGTCAATACGTATCCGAACAAGGTGCTCAAATGGGAGACGGAGCGCTGGGGAGAGGTCAAGGCCGATTACGGACGAAAAGGCTGAGGAGCCGCCCGCAAAGTCACGATTTGAACAGCATCGGTCACAAAATTGGTTGTCCGCGGCCGACTGCCGGCGGTATGATGAAGAATCGGAACCGGTCGCGCGCGGCAAAGCCGCCGCGTTCGCGAGCGGGCCGGCGCTTCGCCGGACCGAACTTCGTCAAAGGTGGTCGTCCTCTTTGGGACCGAAAAATAAGAAAGCGATTGCAATCGTCGTCGCCTGCGCCGCCGCCGGCGGGCTCGTCTGGCTCGCGGCAGGTTTGGCGCGCACGGACCGCGGCGCCGTCTCGCCCGGCGCGTCTCCGTCGGCATCGTTGCCCGCCGTCATGCCGGCGTCGTCCGGCGGCGGCGCGCCCGACACGATCGTCATGACGTTCCCGGCGGGCACGCCGCGGGACCTGCAGCTCGTGCAGGACGAGATGAGCCGCTATTTGAGCAAAAAAATCAACGCGAACGTCAAGCTGAGGCCGATCGACATGGGCAGCTGGTGGGACAAGACCGGGCTCATGTTCGCGTCCGGCGAGCAGATCGACCTCATGTTCACTGCCGGGTGGATGCGGTTCGGCGACGAGGTCGCCAAAGGAAGGTTCATCCCGCTGGACGATCTGCTTAAGCGGTACGGCCGCGGCATCCGCAGCCTGCTGAGTCCGGCCATCATCGAGGCGGGCAAGGTGAACGGAAGCGTCTACGGCATTGTTGCGAACAAGGAATTCGCCTCGAGCAAGGGCTTGATCATGCGCAAGGACCTCGTCGACAAGTACGGCATCGACCTGTCCCGGGTTCGGACCCTGGCGGATCTGACGCCCGTGTTCGCCAAGATCAAGGAAAGCGAGCCAGGCATCTCGCCGCTTCAGGCCCGGGCGGACCGGAGTCCGCTCACGTTCGTGCTGCAATACGGCCTGTTCGACATGCTCGGAGACGGTCCGGGGGTGCTGTCCCGGGCGGACGGCTCGCTTCGGGTCGTCAATCTGGCGGATACGCCCGAATTCGAAGCGAGCGCAAAACTCATGCACGCCTGGAATGTGGCGGGATACTTCAATGCGGACGCGGCGGTGTCCAAGGACAGCGAATACGAGGCGGTCAAGGCGGGCAAGGCGTTCGCCTTCGCCGAATCGCTCAAGCCGGGCTTCGAGATTCAGGCTTCCCGCAATACCGGCATGCCGATGACCGCGGTCGAGCTGACCAAGCCGTATACGACGACGGCGGATACGACAAGCGCGATGTTCGCGATTACCAAAAACGCGAGGCATCCGGAAAAGGCGATGATGCTGCTAAACCTGCTGTACACGGATCCGTATTTGCTCAACCTGCTCGATTGGGGCATCGAAGGCAAGCATTACGTCAAGCGGGCCGACGGACAGATCGATTATCCCGAGGGCGTGGACGCCAAGACGGTCGGCTACAACCTCAATCAGTCGTGGATGTTCGGCAACCAGCTGAACTCCTACCTGTGGAGCAACGAGGATCCAAGGCTGTGGGAGCAGTACCGCTCGTTCAATGCGGAGGCGGACAAATCGAAGGCGCTTGGCTTCGTCTTCGATCCCGAGCGGGTGAAAAACGAGATCGCCGCCGTCGCCAGCGTCGACGAGGACTTCGCGCCGGCGATCAATACCGGGGCGCTAGACCCGGCGCTCGTGCTGCCGATGTACCGGCAAAAGCTGAAGGAAGCCGGCGCGGAAGCCGTCATCGCCGAGAAGCAGCGGCAGCTGGACGCCTGGCTCGCTCGACGGGAAGAGCGCCGATGAGGCCTGCTACGCTTCGTTCGAGGCTCGTGCTCGGCTTCGCCCTCGTCACCGTGCCGCTGGTCGTGCTGCTGATCTGGAACAATCTGTATGCGACGCGAGTCGTGCATTCGCAGGTCGCCCAGTCCAATCAGAGCCTGCTGACGATGTACGTCAACGACATGGACAAAGCGCTCGAGGAGATCGAAAACTACTTGTACAAAACCGCCGAGCAGGACGACAGCCTGATCGCGCTCGGGCAAAACGCGAAGGGCTCCTGGGCGTACTACCTCGCGCAGACGCATACGATGAACGATCTGTTTTTCAACACCAATTATTACGATGCGGCCGACTTGCTATTCGCTTACGGCGCGGCGTCCGACAATCTGCTGCTCGCGCCGCAAACCTCGGTGTCCTACGCGCGCAAGCTGCTCGTCCAGGACACGCTCCGGCGGCTGCTCTCGGAAGCGGACGGGAACCGGCCCAGCTTCTCCGGCTGGAACGTCGTCGAGCTGGACGGCGCCTTTGCGCTCGTCCGGATTGTGGATACCGGCTACCGCTCGTACATCGGCGCATGGGTCGATCTCAACCGGCTGATGGAGCCCTTTCACCGTCTTACGAGGGACGGCGGCGGCCAGGCGGTGCTGTCCGACGGCTTGGGTCGGCTGCTGTCGCAGAGCGACGGCCCCCTGTCGGGCGAGACGCCGCAGGCGCTTCCGGCCATCCCGGCGTCCGGTCAGTCCGGTCAGGACAAAGCCGTCTACAATATCGTCAAGCTCGACCAGCGGTATTTGCTGATCGGCAAAACGTCGAGAAACGCCGGCCTGCACCTGTCGCTCCTTCTGCCCGAGCGGCGCGTGCTGGAGGGCTTGCCTTATTTTCGCGTGCTGACCTACTTGGTGCCCGTCGTCGCCGCGGGACTGCTCGCGGTGTACTTGATCTTCCTGCAGCGGGCCATCGTCAAGCCGATCGTGGGGCTCATCAGAGGGATGCGGCGCATTCGCTCGGGAGATTTGACCGCTCGGCTGGAGGACAACCGGCTTGTCGAGTTCGTCGCGATCAACGAGACGTTTAACGGCATGGCCACGCAGATCGCGCATTTGAAAATCGATATTTACGAGGAGCAGATTCGCACGCAAAAGGCGGAGCTGCGCGCGCTGCAGGCGCAAATCCATCCGCATTTCTTCATGAATTCGCTGAACATCGTCTACCATCTCGCACAGACGCGCAGCTACGACATCATCCAGCGCATGGCGCTGCATCTGGTCCGGTACTTCCGCTACGCGACGCGAACGCAGATGCCGTCGATCACCATCAAGGATGAGATGGCGCACATTAACGACTATTTGTCGATTCAAAAGTTCAGGTTTCCCGAGGCGCTCATCTTCGACTTCGCCGTCGACCCGGCGCTGGCGTCCTTTGCGCTGCCTCCGCTCACCGTTCAGCCGCTCGTCGAAAATGCGATGGTCCACGGATTTTCGTTCAAAGGCGGCGAAGCGTACCGGATCGTAGTGCGCGTCTACGCGGCGCGGGAGGGGACGGAGGAAGCGGTTTGCATCGAGGTCGCGGACAACGGCAAGGGGCTGGCCGAAGGGCAGGCGGCGGCGCTGGAGGAGATGGCAGCAGCCGCCAGTCCGACGGACGGACATGTCGGGCTGTGGAACATTGTGCGCAGATGCCGGTTGTTTTACAAGACGAACGTGAAGCTGAGATTCGTAGACGGCGAGCCTCGCGGCGTCATTGCGCGGCTCACGCTGCCTGTTCAATCCAGCGTTCAGGAGGGGATCGCGCTTGATTCGGGCGCTTATCGTGGATGACGAATATTACGCGGTAAAAGGTTTGCAGTCCGGCGTGGATTGGATTGCTGCCGGCGTAGACGAAGTATACGAGGCCTATCATGCAGAGATGGCCAGAGAGCTGCTCTCGCGCCAGGAGATCGAAGTCATGATCTGCGACATCGAGATGCCGGAAGGCAGCGGGCTCGAGCTGATGGCCTGGGTGCAGGAGCAGGGACTGGCCATCGAGACCGTCGTGCTGACCTGCCATTCCGAATTCGCTTATGCGCAAAAGGCGCTTCAGCTAGGCGGCAGCGATTACCTGCTGAAGCCGGTGATCTACGAAGAGCTTGAAGAGGTGCTGCGCAAAACGATCCGCAAGGTGGAGGAGCGGCGCAAGCGCGACGAAACGGGAGAGCTGTATCACAAGTACGCCGAGCTGTGGAAGGTTCGCAAGCCAATCCTGCTCGAACGGTTCTGGCAGGACCTGTTCGACGGCGACATCCGGCTCACCGGGGACAACCTGGCGATTGCGCTGCGTGACTTCGACGTGAGTGCGGACGAGCTGGGCCATGCCGCATTCGTTCTGCTGAGCGTCGAGGAATGGCTGAAGCCGCTCAGCGAGCGGGAAGAGGAGATCATGGAGTTCGCGCTGCGCAAAGCCGCCGAGGAGGTGCTGCTGGAAGGGCGGGCCGGCAGCGTCTTCCGCGACCGCCGCGGCAACGCGTTCGTCGCGGTGCACGCCGGCGGCGGGCTCGGGAACGTCGATCGCCTCGTTCAAGACTGCCGCACCTATATCGCTGCGTGCCGAGACTATTTTTTTTGCAAGATGTCTTGTTACGTGAGCGAGGCCGTTCCGATCGAACGCGCCCGCCAGACGTATTTGACGCTGCTCGGGGCCGAGTACCGCAACGTGAGCCGCACGAGCGAAGCCATACTCGTCACGGGCCGGCAGGAGACGGCGGACCAAGCGGACGTGTGGGGAACGGGAATGCTGCTCGACGCCGCGGACCTGATCGAGCGGCGGGACAAGGACAGCGTGCTTCGCGCCTTGGATGCCAAGCTGGAGGAGGATCGCGGGAGCGCGCTGACGCCGGAGGCGCTGGCGGCCTACTATCATGCGCTGCTTCAGGCGGTTTATTACGCGCTGCAGCGAAAGGGCTTTTCCGCGCATTTGCTGTACGGCGGCAAAACTTTGACCGGCCCCGAGGCGGCCACGCGCTCGGTTGCCAGGCTAAGGCAGTGGGCAAGCGAAGTGCTGGACGCGGCTTACGCGCTGCTGTCCGGGGGAGAGAGCGAGAGTCCGGCGGTCCGGCAGGTCAAGGCCTATATCGCCTCCCATCTGGATCGGGACCTGACGCGCGAGGAGCTGGCGGCGCATGTCTACCTGAACCCGGCGTATTTGTCGCGATTGTTCCGCAAGGAAACGGGGATGGTGCTGACCGATTACCTGCTTCACGAAAAAATGCGGCTGGCGTCCGATATGCTCGTGGGCACCGAACGCACGATCAGCGAAATCGCGGACAGTCTCGGCTACGGCAACTTTTCGTATTTCGCACGGCTGTTCCGCAAAGTGTACGGCATGTCTCCGCACGATTATCGCAAAGCCGTACGAGGCGCTTAGCCGGCAGATCGCATTCGCTTTCGCCACCTTGGCGCGGACAACAAACAAAAAAGGCCCTCCGCTGCACAATCGCCATGCGGATGGCCTTTGTCTCGTTCAAACGCTCATGCGGAGTCCCTGAAGCTGGGAGATACCCTGCCGGATGAGATGCTGCTTGCGCTTGGGGACGGGGAGCATATGGTTCAAGGCCGGACCGTCGCCGAAGTATACGGCATTGTCCGTGACATACGTGACCTTGGCTACGTTGACGTAGCAGTCGGAGGAAATTCGAACGAAGAGCGGGTCTCGGGTCAACGCTTCCGCCTGCTCGGCCGTCATGCGTTTTTTTATCGTATAGTTGCGGCCGTGACAGCAAATTTGCCCTTGGGCGCCGATGCGGAAGAAGTAGCAATCGTTCCGCGGTTCGAACTGATCGTATAAATTCATCGCTGCATCCATCTTTTCGTTTCCCCCTGTCATCGAAAGTTTGGGTGGTAGCGCTTTCATTATAGCGCATGAGGCTTTGTCTTGGCTAGCGTTATTTTGTGAAATCGCACATGTTTTTTTGTATTTTTTCACGTCGGCCATGCAGGAAGCGCGGCGTCGACAGCGAACCGGCGGATATATGTCGAAGGCCGTCGCGCGATGACGAAGCTTCGGGGGCTGCGGGAGGAAGCGCTTCGGAAGAGGGACAAGGCGGAAGGAAAGGCGAGCCGAATGTGTTATACTGGAAAACGACCGACGCTGGACAGGAGCGAACCCCAAATGGACGATTTGCGTTATCCGATCGGCAAGTTTACTTATGAAGGCGATATTGCGCCCGAACAGCGCAGACAGTGGATTCAGGAAATCGCGGCGCTGCCGGAGATGCTTTCCGAAGCGGTGCGCGGGCTGAACGACGTTCAGCTCGACACGCCATATAGAGAAGGCGGCTGGAAGGTCCGCCAGGTCGTGCACCATATCGGAGACAGCCATATGAACAGCCTGACGCGGTTCAAGCTGGCGCTCACCGAAGACAGGCCGACGATCAAGCCGTACGAGGAGCAGCTGTGGGCGGAGCTCGCCGACTCGCGCGACTTGCCGATCGGGCCTTCGCTAGCGCTGATTGCGGCCGTCCACGTACGTTGGACCGCGCTGCTCGGTTCGCTTTCGGACGAGCAGTTCGCCCGCGAGTTCTACCATCCCGGCAGCGGAGAGACGACGCGTCTCGATCGCTGCCTCGGCATGTACGTATGGCACGGCAAGCATCATACGGCGCATATTGAGCGACTGAGAGAACGGATGGGCTGGTAAGCCCGAAGCGAACGCCGGTCGGACGGAGAACGGAACAAAAACGGACAAGCCCGGTCCCACAAGGGAGCGGGTTTGTTCGCGTGTCCCCCATTCGGGTAAAATGGTAACTTGAGGCGTAAATACGACCGGCATCGGATCGCCCAGGCGGCCGCGGCACGGCTCGAATCGGACAAGGAGCGCGCAACATGGGAAGCGACTGGCTGTTTGCATTGCTGGATATGATCCTCATCAATATCGTCCTGAGCGGCGACAATGCGGTCGTCATCGCGATGGCGAGCAAAAATTTGGATCCCGCGCATCAGCGCAAAGCGATATTTTGGGGCACCTTCGGCGCGGTTGGACTTCGAATCGTGCTGACGTTCGCCGCGGTGACGCTGCTGCGGATTCCGCTCGTACAGGCCTGCGGCGGCCTGCTGCTGCTGTTTATCGCCTGGAAACTGCTGAGCGAGGATTCGCACGAAGAGCAGATCGAGGCGAAGCCGACGCTAGGCGGCGCCATTCGGACGATCGTCATCGCGGATCTCGTCATGAGCCTGGACAACGTCGTCGCCGTCGCAGGCGCGGCGCACGGCAACTTCACGCTTATCGTCATCGGACTCGCGATCAGCGTGCCGCTGATCATCTGGTGCAGCCAGTTTCTGACCAAGCTGATGACGCGGTTTCCGCCGCTCGTCTGGATCGGAGCCGGCTTGCTCGGCTATTCCGCGGGCGAGATGCTGGCCGGCGATCCATGGATCGGCGACTATCTGGACGAGGCCGCGCCTGCGCTGCCGGAAATTTTGCCGATCGCGCTGGCCGTCCTTTTTCTGGCTTACGGCGCGCTGTCGTTCTGGCGCGCGCGAAGGGTATGGCGCCACAAGCATTGAATACGAGCTCGGCGAACACGTTTAAGGGAGACAGATGAAGATGGCCATCGATCAAAGCAGCATGCGGGAATGGGGCAAGATGCTGCTCACATACAAGTTCGCACTTGACGAAGTCAGCACGAAGCTGAACATTTTGAACGAGGAACTGCACTTCATTCAGAACTACAATCCGATCGAGCATATGAAGACGCGCATCAAGTCTCCCGAGAGCATCCGGGACAAGCTGATTCGCAAAGGGCTCGCGGTGACGATCGACAATGCGGTGAACCACATTCGCGATATTTCCGGCATTCGCGTCATTTGCTCTTTTTCCACCGATATTTATCGGATGTACGAGATGATCAGCAAGCAGCAGGACGTCACCGTGCTCGAAGTCAAAGATTACGTGGCGAATCCGAAGCCGAACGGCTATCAGAGCCTGCACCTGATCATCCTCGTGCCGGTGTTCCTGACCGATCGGATGGAGCAAGTGCCTGTCGAGATCCAGATCCGCACGATCGCCATGGATTTCTGGGCGAGTCTCGAGCACAAGATTTATTACAAATTCAACGCGCAGGTGCCGCATGAGATCGGGCTGCAGCTCAAGGATACGGCGGATTTGATCAATTCGCTGGACAAGCGTATGTTCGCGCTGAACGAAGAGGTGCAAAAGTACCGTTCGGAATAGGCTTCTTTAGAAAACTCAAAAAGTCCGGACTCACGCAGGCTTGCGCAAGGTCCGGACTTTTTGCGTTCGCGGCGTTTAATCCTCGCGGGAGACGTCGGTCATAAGGCGGCCCGCGAGCTCGTCGAACCGGGCCAGCAGCCGCTCCTTGACGGGCGGCTCCGCGAACGCAGCCAGCAGCGCGCCGCGCATAAGCCCCGTCAGCTCGGCGGGCGTGAACCCGAAGCGCGTCGAGAGCGTCTCGCATTCGCGCGTCATATCGGTTCCCGAGACGGTCGGATTGTCCGTATTCACGGTGACGTACAGACCGGCGTCGTAATAGGCGCGGATCGGGTAATCGTCCCAGTCCGCGACCGCCCGCGTCTGGATGTTGCTCGTCGGGCACATCTCGAGCGGGATGCGCCGTTCGCGAATCCAGGCGAGCAGCTCGGGGTCCTCCCGCAGCCGAATGCCATGGCCAATGCGCGTCGCGCCCAGCTCCTCCACGGCTTCGCGAATGTTGTAGGGGCCGGCCGCTTCGCCGGCATGAATCGTGATCGGGATGCCGGCTTCCCGCGCCACTGCGAACGTGGCCCGGAATTGAGCCGCGGGGTGCGAGGCCTCGTCTCCGGCCAAATCGACGGCCGCGACGCCCTGGTCCCGCAGGGCGACGGCGGCATGTATGACCGGAACGTTGATCCCGTCGTCGTGGTGTCGCATGCAGATCACGATGAGACGGGCGACGACGCCGTACGCCGCTTCTCCGCGCTTCAGCCCTTCCAGCACGGCGGCGATGGCGTCGCCCGGCGTCAAGCCTGCGTCCATATGCAGGGCGGGCGCGAACCGGACTTCGATATACAGGCAATTGCGCGCCGCCGACTGCGCGACCGTTTCTTCGGCGACGCGCGACAGCGCGGCGGCGTCTTGCAGCAGCGGGAGGACAAAGCCGAACTTTTCCAAGTAAGTCTTCAAGCTGTCGCAGTCGGCGTCGACCTGCATGTAGGGCAGCAGATCCTCCTCGCTGTCCGCGGGGAGCGGATAGCCGCGGTCGGCCGCGAGCTCGAGCAGCGTAGAAGGCTTCACGCATCCGTCCAGATGCAGGTGCAGATCCGCTTTGGGCAGCGCTTCAAGCCAGTTGTCCATCCCGATCTCTCCAGTCGTTTATCTTTGAACTTCTATCTTTGAACGTCTGTCTTTGACGTCTGTCGATGCCTTCAAGGCGCTTTATTTTCATCTGCGCGCGTCAGCTTGGCATAAACGGCGTCCGCGTACTGCTCGTAGGCGTCTTGATGCGTCCAGCCGCGCTCGTTCATCATCAGTCGATAGCGAAGCCGTTTTTCGGAGAGCTCGCCTTTTAGCTTCGCCGACTGCTCCGGGTCGCGGCACGCTTCGAGCAAATCGGACAGCGAGACGAGATCTTTGCGAATTTGCAGCTCCTCGGGAAGGGCGCCGGCGTTTTTGAGCAGCTTGTAGGAGAGGCGCAGCTCTTCCGGCACGCCTGCAAGGTCGTCTTCGGGAAGCGGCTTGCCTTGCCCGGACAAGCCCTCGAATTGACCCGATTTTTCGGCATCGCGTATTTTTTGCTCGGCAATGGAGACAATCCAATTCATCTGCTCACCGGCCTTTGCTTGTGATATTATACATTGTATCACGGTTTAAACGCTTGATTGAAGTGCTTGCGCCGGGATTCGCACAACTTTGTCAATTAAGTTGACATTCGTCAGAAGTGTGAAGTCCTGAATGCCAAGCGGTTTAGGGGGATATAATCAACATTTGCTGCTTTTAGACAACAAATTCAATCGGGTTCACAAATCCGACGAACGGGTAAAAGGTATTTTCAAATGGGTCTGGCGTTTGTGTGACTAATGAGTTATAAAAGATAACAGGACATTCGTTCAATTCGGAATGCAAAAAGGTTCAAAGAAGGATGGTCGGACGTTGAGAGTTTACATGAATCATGACGGCGGCGGCGATGACTTCGTCGCGCTGCTCCTGCTGCTCCGCATGTCGGACATTCAATTGACGGGCGTCTCGGTCATCGGCGCAGACGGCTATCTTGAGCCTTCCGTTCAGGCGAGCCGCAAGATTATCGACCGGTTCGGCGGGGCGCCCCGGGCGGGTCTCGACGTCTCACGCTCGAATTCGCGCGGCAAAAATCCGTTTCCCGCAGCCTGGCGCATCATGTCTTATTATGTTGACGCCTTCCCGATTCTAAACGAAGCGGAAGCCGTTCTGACGCCGATCTCGGACAAGCCCGCGCATCGTCACCTGATCGATGCGGTGCGGACGGGCGAAGGCAAGACGACGCTCGTGTTCACAGGTCCGCTCACGGATCTTGCCCGCGCGCTCGACGAAGCCCCGGATATCGAAGCGCGAATCGAGCGCGTCGTCTGGATGGGCGGAACGTTCCTGCCGAAGGGCAACGTCGAGGAGCCCGAGCATGACGGCACGGCCGAGTGGAACGCGTTCTGGGATCCCGAAGGGACGGCGCACGTATGGAAGAGCGGGCTTCGGATCGATATGGTCGCGCTGGAGAGCACAAACCAAGTGCCGCTCACGCTCGCTGCCAGAGACGCTTGGGCCAAGCTCCGCAGGCACGAGGCGATCGACTTCGTCGGACAGTGCTACGCGCTCGTGCCGCCGCTCATTTTCCATGCCACCAATTCGACTTACTACTTATGGGACGTATTGACCGCCGCTTATGTCGGCAAACCCGATCTGGTCAAAGTCAAGACGGTGAACAGCATCGTCAGAACCGACGGCACGGCGCAGGGAAGGACGGAGCTGTCGGACGAAGGCAGGCCGGTCAACCTGATCTACGATGTCGACCGCGACGGCTTCTTCGCTTACATGACCGAATTGCTGAAGCAAGACTAATTCTCGGCTACCGCGGTTCGCGGCCCCTTCAGCCGGCTCGTACAGCGGCCCCCGGCGGTTCGCGCGTCGTAGATGCAAATACAAGTATAAGAGACGGGGAGAGAATCAAGCATGAAGAAAAGCACGATGAAGCCGCTTAGCCTGATGCTGGTCGCCATGATGGCGCTGCTGCTGGTGCTGTCCGGCTGCGGAAGCAAGAACAACAACGGCGAAGGCGGTGCGAGCGCCAGCGCCAGCGCGAGCCCTTCGGCATCCGAAACCGCCAGCCCGAGCCCTTCCGCCAGCGAGTCCGCATCGCCTTCGGCATCCGCTTCCGCGTCCGCCAGCGAATCTGCAGCCGCTCCGGCCGACGGCAAAGGCAAGAAGATCGGCATGGTTACCGACCTCGGCGGCGTCAACGACAAGTCGTTTAACCAACAAGCCTGGGAAGCGCTGGAGAAAATCGGTAAAGATACCGGCGCAGAACCGAAGTACCTGGAGTCCAAGAAGGACAGCGACTACATTCCGTTTCTGACCAAGTTCGTCAAAGACGGCTACGATCTGACGTGGGGTATCGGCTTCCTGTTCGCCGAGGCGGCTACGACCGTAGCTAAGGCTAACCCCGAGTCCAAGCTCGCCCTGATCGACACGACACCGACCGAGGCGCTGCCGAACGTCGAGTCCGTTCTGTTCAAGGAAAACGAAGGCTCTTACCTCGTCGGCGTCGTCGCGGGCCTTACGACCAAGACGAACAAAATCGGTTTTGTCGGCGGCATGGAGCTGCCAGTCATCAAGAAGTTCGAAGCGGGCTTCAAAGCGGGCGTTGCGGCCGTCAACCCGAACGCGAAGGTCGATGTTAACTATGTCGGCGACTTCAGCAAGCCGGACCAAGGCAAGCTGGCTGCGGCCACGATGTACGACGGCGGCGCGGACATCATCTTCCACGCGGCGGGCGGCTCCGGCAACGGCGTCTTCAACGAAGCGAAGGATCGCTTCAAAGCCGGCAAAAAAGTATGGGTCATTGGCGTCGACAAAGACCAATCGATCGAGTTCGGCAACGACGTGACGCTGACTTCGATGGTCAAGAAGGTCGACGAAGCCGTTTACCGCGTCTCCAACGACCTGCTCGCCGGCAACTTCCACGGCGGCCAGACGGTCGAGCTCGGCCTCTCCGAAGGCGGCGTAGGTCTGCCTGTCGAGAATCCGAACGTATCCAAGGAAATTCTCGACAAGGTCGAAGAGTACAAGAACAAGATCATCAGCGGAGAAATTAAGGTTCCGACGGAATAATTCCGCGCTGCACGGAATCTCCGCAAGGGCAAGGCCGCTTTCGCGAGCCTTGTCCTTTCTTCCGTTTTAACGCTTTTGATATGGGGACAGGAGCTGATAACAGATGGAGCAAGCGGTACCGGTGGTCGAGCTTAGCGGCATCACAAAGCGTTTTCCCGGCATCGTCGCGAACGACGCCATCAGCCTGGCGCTTCGCAAGGGCGAGATTCACGCGCTGCTCGGGGAAAACGGGGCCGGCAAGTCGACGCTGATGAGCATATTATTCGGTCTGTATCAGCCTGACGAAGGCGAGATCCGCGTGAACGGCAAGCCGCAGGAGATCGACGGACCCGGCAAAGCGATCGAGCTCGGCATCGGCATGGTCCATCAGCACTTCAAGCTGGTCCAGCCGTTCACGGTTGCCGAGAACATCGTGCTCGGCATCGAGCCCTCCAAAGGCCTGTCCATCAACTACCGGCAGGCGAACGCGAAGGTCAAGGAGCTGTCCGAACGCTACGGGCTTATGGTCGATCCGACGGTGAAGGTCGAGAATATTACGGTCGGCATGCAACAGCGCGTCGAGATCTTAAAGACGCTCTACCGCGGAGCGGAAATTCTCATTTTCGACGAGCCGACGGCCGTATTGACCGTGCAGGAAATTCACGAGCTGATGCAAATCTTGAAGCGGCTTGCAAGCGAAGGCAAATCCATTATTTTGATCACGCACAAGCTCAAGGAGATCATGGAAGTATCCGACCGCGTGACGATCATCCGCAGGGGCAAGGTCGTCGGCACGGTGAACACGGCGGAGACAAATGAGAGCGAGCTCGCCGAGAAGATGGTCGGCAGACGCGTATCGCTGGACAAACCGAAGGCGGCGGCAAAGCCGGGCGAGATCGTGCTCGAACTGTCGGGTGTCACGGTCGCTGGCGCCGATAAAGGCAAGCCGGTCGTCGACGGCGTATCGTTCAACATCCGCGCGGGCGAGATCGACGGCATCGCCGGCGGTGACGGGAACGGGCAGCATGAGCTGGTGGAAGCGCTCACGGGCATGCGCCCCGTGCAGAGCGGCAGCATCCGTCTGAACGGCAGCGACATTACGCAGGCTTCGATCAAAAACCGCATCAGGTCGGGGATGTCGAACATTCCCGAGGACCGTCAGAAGCACGGGCTCGTGCTTGACTTCAGCGTCAGCGAAAATTTAATTTTGGGCTCCCCCGAGCAAGACCGCTTCTTCAAGGGCGGCTTCCTGAACAAATCGGAAATCGACCGGCACGCCTCGAAGCTGATCGAAGCTTACGACGTGCGGACGCCGGATATTCATAACAAAACGCGCTCGCACTCCGGCGGCAACCAGCAGAAGGCGATCATCGCGCGCGAGATGGAGCGCGATCCGCAGCTGCTCATCGCCGTCCAGCCGACGCGCGGGCTCGACATCGGGGCGATCTCGTTCGTCCATGACCGTCTCCTGCAGGCGAGGGCCGAAGGCAAGGCCGTCCTGCTGATCTCCTACGAGCTGGACGAGCTTCACCGGCTGTCGGACCGCCTCCAGGTCATCTTCGACGGCCGCATCATGGGCGAAGTCGACCCGCAGAAAGCCGGGGACGACGAGATCGGTCTCATGATGGCGGGCAAAATGCAGGCTGGCAAAGGAGCGTCGGCATGAATAAAGCGGCAGAAATTTTCAATAAACCGTCTACCTATATCCCGTTTATCGCAATCGTGCTCGGGTTGCTTTGCGGCGGGATCGTCATGTGGATCGGCGGCTACAATCCGTTCGAAGCCTACGGCGCGCTTTGGAAGACGGTATTCGGCACGAAGTACGACTTCGGCGAGACGATCGTCGCCATCACGCCGATCCTGTTCACTGGGCTTGCGGTCGGCTTCGCCTTCCGCGCCGGCATCTTTAACATCGGGGCGGACGGCCAGTACATCATCGGCATGACGGCGGCGACTTTTATCGGCCTCAAGGTGCATTTGCCGGCATTTATTCACGCGCCGCTGGCGCTGCTCGTCGGCATGCTGTGCGGCGCGCTCTGGGGCGCGCTGGTCGGCTGGCTCAAGGCTTATCGCGGCGTGAACGAGGTCATCTCGGCCATCATGCTGAACTGGATCGCGCTGTACCTGTCCAACTACATTCTCCGCGATTTTCTGGTCAAGAAGGGCGAGCAGAAGACGCCGAACATCGACGAGACCGCCTCTTTGTCCATCGGCTGGCTCCAGAACTTCATGGAGGGCGCGCGGATGGACTGGGGCATCTGGATCGGCCTGCTTTGCGTCGTCATTTTTTACGTGCTCCTGTGGCGCACGAAGCAGGGCTACGAGCTGCGCGCCGTCGGTCACAATGCCGACGCGGCCAGGGCTGCGGGCATCAACATTAAAGCCAGTTTCATCAAGACGATGATGATCTCGGGCGCGTTCGCCGGACTCGGGGGCGTCTTCACGGTGCTCGGCGTATTCCACTATCAAGTCGTGCAGGCCGCCTCCGCGGGCTACGGCTTCGACGGCATCGCCGTCGCGCTGCTCGGCGGCAATCACCCGGTCGGCATTTTGCTCGGCGCGATTTTGTTCGGCGGGCTCACCTACGGCTCGGCGGGCATGAACTTCGAGGCCGACGTGCCGTCGGAGATCGTGCGGATCGTCATCGGCAGCATCATCTTCTTCGTCGCCTCCCACGGCTTGATCCGCACCGTCATCCAGCCGATGTTCAAAAAGCGCAAATCGCGCGAGCGGAAAGGGGCTGACATGAATGGGAACGTTGGCTGATCTGATCAGTTCCACGCTCGTCTTTTCCGTTGCGCTCATCTTCGCCGCGCTAGGCGGCGTGTTCAGCGAGCGGTCTGGCGTTTTTAACATCGGTCTCGAAGGCATGATAACCGCCGGCGCTTTCGGCGCCGCGATCGCAAGCTACTATATGGAGACGGACGGCGGCGCGACGACTTCGTCGCCTTGGGTTGGCCTGATTGCGGGCGTCGTTTGCGGGCTCGTATTTGCGCTGCTCCATGCCTATGCGACCGTATCGCTCAAAGCCGACCAGACGATCGTGGGCGTCGTCATCAATATTTTGGCGGTCGCCGTTACGCTGTATCTCGTCAAGATCATTTTCGAGGGCGCCGGCGACACCTCGCAGCTGCAAAACGTGTTCGCCAAATGGCCGATTCCGCTGCTGTCGGACATTCCGTTTCTCGGCAGAGCGTTTTTCAACAGCTACCCGACGACGTACATCGCCTACATCCTCGTGCCGCTCAGCTCGTATCTGCTGTTCAAGACGCCGTTCGGTCTGCGTCTTCGCTCGGTGGGCGAGCATCCCGGCGCGGCGGATACAGTCGGCATCAACGTCACCAAATACCGCTATATCGGCGTTCTGATCAGCGGCGCGCTCGCCGGTCTCGGCGGCGCGACGATCACGCTTACGACGACAAGCAACTTTTCGCACAGCACGATCTCGGGCCAAGGCTTTATCGCCATCGCCGCGCTGATTTTCGGCCGCTGGAATCCGTACGGCGTATTCGGCGCCGCCTTCTTCTTCGGCATGGCACAGGCGCTGCGGAACTTCCTGACGCGGTTCGAATTTTCCCAGTCGATTCCGACCGAGTTCCTGTACATGCTGCCGTACATTTTGACGCTGATCGTGCTCGCAGGCGCTGTCGGCAAGTCGGTTCGCGGACCGGCGGCGGCCGGAGAAGCGTACGACCCGTCGAAGCGATAGCTGTCCGTCTCACCTTCAGCCGCTCGTATCCATTCGGATCGGGCGGCTTTTTGTCGCTCGGCGCCTATTTCAGTTATAATCGGCAAGAGCGAGTTCATGCGTTTACGAATTTACGAATTTAACAATTTTCGAATTTTCGAATTTTCGAATCGAAGCTGGGAGCGTACACAATCATGATCAATCGCAAGGTTACGCCTTCGGAGAGCGGCAAGCGGCTGCACCGTTTTCTTCGCAATCTGCTGCCGAACATCCCCCTCGGACAGATCTACAAAATGATCGATTCGGGCAAGGTTCGGGTGAACGGCAAGCGCAAAAAGCAGGACTACGAGCTGGCTGCCGGCGACGAGCTGGCGATTTATATGGAAGAAGAACAGTACAAGGAAGCTTCCATCGGGCAGCAAAAGACGAAATACGTCGGTGTGAACGCCGATATTCACGTCGTCTACGAGGACGATCAGTTGCTCGTGGCGCTGAAGCCCGCCGGCATGCTCACGCATCCGGATCAGACGGATCAACGGGATACGCTGATCAACCGCGTTCATGCTTACTTGTATCGAAAAGGGGAGCTCGACAGCCCGATGTTCATGCCCGCGACGGCCAATCGGCTCGATCGCAACACGAGCGGTCTCGTGCTCGTCGGCAAAACGGCGGGGATGCTGCACCAGCTCAATCAGTGGATTCAGAAGCACGAGCTTCAAAAGTATTACGTGACGATCGTCGAAGGTCGGCTCGAGGGCGAAGGGGAGCTGACGGACGAGCTCGTGCGCGACGAGAAGCGCAACCGCACGCGGGTCGCTTCGGCTGCCGGCGGGGCGGAAGAAAAGCGGTTGTCCGCGACGACGAGATACCGGGCGCTATCCCAGGGGGACGGCTACAGCCTCGTCGAGATCGAGCTGGTCAGCGGGCGGACGCATCAGATTCGCACGCACTTCCAGAGCATCGGCCATCCGCTGCTCGGCGACGTGAAGTACGGCGGCAAAATCTACGCGGGCATCAATCATCAGCTGCTGCATGCATGGCGCGTCGTGCTGCCGGACGGACGCGAGTTCCGCGCGCCGGCGCCGCCGATCTTGAAGCGCACGGCGGACAAGCTGCGGCTTGAAGGGATCTGAGCCGATGGACGAGCGCATGCTGCTGATGCTCGTTCAAGCGGATGAGAGTATGATGTCGGCGCTGCGAGCCGCGGGCTCGCTGAACCTGCCCGATTGGTGGATCGCCGCCGGTTTCGTGCGAAGCAAGATTTGGGATGTCCTGTCGGGCATGCCCGCGCGTACGCGGCTGCCGGACGTAGACGTAATCTACTTCGACGCGGGCGACCTGGACGAGGCGACCGAAAAACGATGGGAGGCAGAGCTTCGCCTGCGCATGCCGGACGTGCCCTGGTCGGTCAAAAATCAGGCGCGCATGCATGTTGTAAACGGCAGGGCGCCCTACCGGTCGTCGCTGGACGCCGTCGCGAATTACCCGGAGACTGCGACCGCGCTCGCCTTGACGCTCGACGCCGACGGCCAGCCCGTGCTCGGCGCGCCGCACGGGCTGGCGGAAGCCGTCGCCATGCGCGTTGCGCCGACGCCCGCGTTCGCTGCGGACCCGGCACTCTACGCGGTCTTCGAGCGTAGAATCGAGGTCAAGCGATGGGACCGGACTTGGCCAGGCGTCAGCTATGCGAGGTGACACGGTCGGTGCTGCTCATGATCAATCGATTTTAGCGATGGAGTCGGACATGAATGTGGCTATAGCGCAAAAGTGCACGATTGACAGCCGCGCCCGTTCGTCGTTACGTCTATCGCGCAAAAGCTTGTGCACGATAGCACCAGGCAGGAGCGGATTGTTCCTGATGAGGAACAACCGGACACCTTTCGCGAGAGAGAGGGTGGCAAAGTTCCTGGTCAGGAACACCTCGAGGACATTTGCGCATGAGAGCCAGTATTGTTCCTGATGAGGAACAACCGGACACCTTCAGAGTGAGAGGGGGCGGCGAAGTTCCTGGTCAGGAACACCTCGCGGGCATTTGCACGGGAGAGGGCAGTATTGTTCCTGATGAAGAACAACCGGGCACCTTCCGCGAGTGGGAGTCCAACTTTGTTCCTAAATAGGAACAACCAGGGACCTTGTGCGCGCGAGAGACCGGCATGCCTCCCGATAACCGGATCGGCGCGCGCCAATGGAAAAAGAAGCCGCCTCCGCAGTCCCAACGGACATGCGGCGACGGCTTCTTTTGCTTTAAAACAGAAACTTTTCCGGATCGGCGCCGAACCGATGATCGCGGTTCAGGTCGTCGATGAGCGCCATCTCGTCCGCGCTCAGCTCGAAGTCGAACACGTCCGCGTTCTCTGCGATACGCGCCGGCGTCACCGACTTCGGGACCGTCACGACGCCATGCTGGATATCCCAGCGGAGCACGACCTGTGCCGGCGATTTGCCGTGCTTGGCGCCGATCGAGCGCAGCGCCTCGTGGTCGAGATTGCCCTGCATAAGCGGGCTCCAAGCCTCGAGCTGAATGCGGTTTTCCCGGCAATAGCCGAGCAGCTCGCGTTGGGAGAGAAGCGGGTGGTATTCGACCTGGTTGACCATCGGGACGAGATCGCTGTGCTTCCGAAGCGCCTCCAGGTGCCGGATATTGAAGTTGCTGACGCCGACGGCTCTCACGCGTCCGTCCGCATACAGCTTCTCGAACGCGCGCCAGGTGTCGACGAATTTGTCGGTGCCCGGCCAGTGAATGAGGAGCAGGTCGACAAAGTCGAGACCTAGGCGGCCGAGTGAAGCATCGTAGGCAGCCAGTGTTTTGTCGTAGCCCTGATCGTCGTTCCATACCTTCGTCGTGACGAACAATTCCGAACGCGGCACGCCGCTTTCGCGGATTGCCTGCCCGACGCCCGCCTCGTTTTTGTAGATCGCGGCCGTATCGATGCTGCGGTAACCCGCGTCGAGCGCGGACCGCACGGCGGATACGACCTGCGCGTCATTGTCCATTTTCCAGACGCCGAGTCCCAGCCAGGGCATGCGAACGCCATTGTGCAGCACGGTGCAGGATTGAAGAGAGTTGGTCATCGTAGTTAGCCTCCAGTCATGTAGGGACCGTTCGTGTATTGCAGATTGCAGCTCGTTCGTCTTTCAGATCAACAGGTCCAGCCACTCTTCCATCGTGACGGGCCCAAAGTAGTAAGTCAGGTCTACGCCTTCGAACGCGGCCGCGAGCGATTCCCGGTCGTAACGCAGTCCCTTAAGCATCTCGGTCACGTCGCCGATCTCGCCCCGGCCGAAGAAATCGCCGTACACGGCCGCTTCCGCGATACGGCCTTCCTGCACGTTCATGCGGATGTCGAAGGTGCCGGCCGGCAGACGCTTGCGCTGCTGGACGTTAAAGGCCGGCGACAGGCCGTAATTCCAGTCCCAGCTCCGATAGCGCTCGTCGGCAAGCTTGCGCACGGCTTCCCGATCCGTGTCGGTCAGCCGAAGCTGCGGGATGTCGGAGACGCCCTCAAAGATCGAGGCAAGAATGCGGCTTCTGAATTGCTCGATCGTCATCGGCTCCGTCAGAAATTCCGAAATGTTCGCGACTCGCGCGCGGATCGACTTGGTCGCCTTCGACTCGAACTTGAGCGGGTTCGGCTTAAGCGCGGCAGATACGTCCTCCATGCGTGAATCGAACAGCAGCGTGCCGTGGCAGAACATTCGTCCTCCGGTCGCGAACATTGCGTTACCCGATATTTTGCGCTCGCCGACCTGAATGTCGTTGCGGCCGGACAGCTCCGCTTCGACGCCCATGCCGCGCAGCGCCTTGACAACCGGCTCCGTGAACTTGCGGAAGTTGTGGAACGAATTGCCGTCGTCCTTGGTGATGAAGCTGAAGTTCAGATTGCCGAGATCGTGATAGACGGCTCCGCCGCCGGACAGTCTGCGGACGACGTCGATGCCGTGCGCCTCGGTGTACGCCGAGTTGACTTCTTCGGCGGTGTTTTGGTTTTTGCCGATGATGATGGAAGGCCTGTTAATGTAAAAAAGCAGGATCGGCTCGTCCCCCGACAGCTTGCGAAGGGCATACTCCTCGAGAGCCAGATTGAGAGCGGGATCGTTGCCTCCGCCGTTGTCGATAAAAAGCAATGCCGTCTGCCTCCCGTCGTATGTGCGTCTCCTCTATTTTATGCCATTTGAGACTTGCGGACAAACTTGCTTTGGTTCATATTGAATTCATAATTGAAGGATAGGGTAGGGGTATCCTTATGTTCAAAACGCAACAAACCTTGGAATCGGGAGAGGATGACGTCCATGTTAAAGCTGTTCAGACTGCTCGCGCCATACAGGGCTCTCGTCGTCCTGGTCATGGCGCTGATCCTGCTGCAGTCGCTGTCCGAGCTCTACTTGCCGACCTTGATGGCGGACATCGTCGACGAGGGAATCGTCCGGCGGGGAGGGGATACCGCCTACATCCTGCGGATTGGCGGCTTCATGCTCGCCGTGGCGCTCGCCGGCACCGGCGTGTCGATCCTGGCAAGCTATTATTCGTCGCGTATCTCGGCGGGCTTCGGACGGCTCGTTCGCGGCAAAATATTTACGCGGGTCGAACAGTACTCGCTGCAGGAGTTCGACAAGATCGGCACCGCGTCGCTCATTACACGCACGACTAACGACATCAACCAGGTGCAGCAGGTGCTCATGTTGATGCTGCGGATGATGGTCATGGCGCCGATGATGAGCATCGGCGGCATCATTATGGCGGTATCCAAGGATGCCCGGCTGTCGCTCGTACTCGTCGTCGCCGTTCCCGTGCTCGTGCTGACGATCGTCCTGGTCGCGCGCAAGGGCATTCCGTTGTTCAGAGTGATCCAGAAAAAGCTCGACAAGCTGAACCTCGTGCTTCGCGAAGGACTGACGGGCATTCGCGTCATCCGTTCGTTCGGACGGATCGGGCACGAGCAGGCGCGCTTTGTCGAAGCGAATCGCGATCTGACCGACACTTCGGTCAAGGTCAACCAGATTATGGCCGTTCTATGGCCGCTCATGATGCTGATCATGAACTTCTCGAGCGTCGCCATCATCTGGTTCGGCGGTCTTAGGGTCAGCCACGGCCACATGGAGGTCGGGGATTTGATGGCGTTCCTCCAATACGCCATGCAAATCATGTTTTCGATGCTCATGCTGTCGATGATGTTCGTCATGGTACCGCGCGCATCGGCTTCGGCCGTTCGCATCAACGAGGTGCTGGAGATGTCGCCCGTCGTGAACGACGCGCCGCATGTGCGTACGGGCCGTTCGGAGCTGCGCGGCGTCGTCGAGTTCGACCACGTCACGTTCAGCTACCCGGGCGCGGAGCAGCCGGCGCTTAAAAACGTCAGCTTCCGGGCGGAGCCGGGCGAAGTGACCGCGATCATCGGGGGGACGGGCTCCGGCAAGTCGACGCTCGTCAATTTGATTCCCCGGTTCTACGACGTTGATTCGGGCAGCATCCGGATCGGTGGGACCGACGTGCGGGAGCGTCCGCAGGCGGAGCTTCGGTCGCAGATCGGCCTCGTGCCCCAGAAGGCGGTGCTCTTCACGGGATCGATCGCGGACAATATCCGCTACGGGAAAGAAGACGCGACCGATGAGGAGCTGCGTCATGCCGCGGAGGTCGCCCAGGCGGCCGACTTCATCTCGGGGATGGAAGGCGGATTCGGCGCGCATATCGCTCAAGGCGGCACCAACGTATCGGGCGGCCAGAAGCAGCGGCTCTCCATTGCGCGCGCACTGGTGCGGCGGCCGGACATTTATATTTTCGACGACAGCTTCTCGGCGCTCGACTTCAAGACGGATGCGAAGCTTCGGGCCGCGCTGAAGAGCGAGACCACGCAGGCGACTGTCCTGATCGTCGCGCAGCGCGTCAGCACGGTCATGGACGCCGACCGCATCATCGTGCTCGACGACGGCGAGATTTCCGCGATCGGAACGCACAAGGAACTGCTGCAATCGAGCGAGATCTATAAAGAAATCGTGTCTTCGCAGCTGACGGAGGAGGAGATCGCATGAGCCAGCAACAAGGCGCAGGCAGAGCGGCGCCTCCGCGACAAGGCGGGGGACCGGGAGGGCCGGGGCCGTTCGGCGGTCATCCGGGCGGAAGACCGGGCATGCCGGTGCAGAAGGCCAAAGATTTTAAAGGTACGTTCCGCAGGCTCGTCGGCTATTTGAAGCCGTTTCGCTTCACGTTGATTACGGTGTTCGCGGCGGCGATCGTAAGCACGATTTTTTCCATTCTAAGCCCCAAGATTCTCGGGCATGCGACGACGAAGCTGTTCGAAGGCATCATGGGGAAATTGAAAGGCGATCCGAGCGCCGAGATCGACTGGCACGGCATCGAGATGATTATTTTCTGGCTGATCGGGCTGTACATTTTAAGCGCTGTCTTCAGCTACATCCAGCAGTACCTGATGGCAGGCGTCGCCCAGCGCACCGTCTACAAGCTGCGCAACGACGTCAACGAGAAGCTCGCCCGCCTGCCGCTCAAGTTTTTCGATTCGCGCACGCACGGCGAGATCTTAAGCCGCGTCGTCAACGACGTGGACAAGATCAGCAACACGCTGCAGCAAAGCTTGACGCAGCTCATCACGTCCGTCGTCACGATCGTGGGCGTCATCGTCATGATGCTGACGATCAGCCCGCTGCTGACGGTCATCGTGCTGCTGACGCTGCCGCTCAGCTTTCTGGTCATCAAGGCGATCGCGGGCAAGTCGCAGGGCTATTTTATCGGTCAGCAAAAAAACCTGGGCGAACTGAACGGCCACGTCGAGGAGATGTATACCGGCCACCAGATCGTCAAGGCGTACGGACACGAGCGGAAGGCGGTCGAAAAGTTCGAAGCCATCAACGATCGCCTGTACGACGCCGGCTGGCGCGCGCAGTTCGTCTCCGGCATCATGATGCCGCTCATGAGCTTCATCGGCAACATCGGCTACGTCGCGATCAGCGTCGTGGGCGGCGTGCTCGTCACGCGGCAGTCGATCAACATCGGGGACATTCAGGCTTTTATTCAATATGCGCGCCAATTCACGATGCCGATCACCCAGACCGCGAATATCGCCAACATCATCCAGTCGACGATCGCATCGGCGGAGCGGGTGTTCGAGCTGCTCGACGAGAGCGAGGAGAAGCCCGAGGAGAACAAGGAGCTCGATCCTGCTCACGTCGTGGGGCACGTCGCCTTCAAGCATGTGAACTTCAGCTATAAGGACGATACGCCGCTAATTGCGGACATGAATATCGACGTAAAGGCAGGCCAGACCGTAGCCATCGTTGGGCCGACCGGTGCAGGCAAGACGACGCTCGTCAATCTGCTCATGCGTTTCTACGAGGTAAGCGGCGGGACGATCACGGTCGACGGAACCGACATCGCCAAGCTGAAGCGGGGCAACCTTCGCAGCCTGTTCGGCATGGTGCTGCAGGATACGTGGCTGTTCGGCGGAACGATCCGCGACAATATCGCGTACGGGCGAGCTGGCGCGACCGAGGCCGAAGTGGTGGATGCCGCGAAGGCGGCGTTCGCGGATCACTTTATTCGCACGCTGCCCGACGGGTACGACACTGTGCTGAACGAGGAAGCCTCGAACCTGTCGCAAGGGCAAAAACAGCTGCTCACGATCGCCCGCGCCATTTTGGCCGATCCCGCGATTCTGATCCTCGACGAAGCGACGAGCAGCGTCGATACGCGCACCGAAGCCAATATTCAGACGGCGATGAACAGGCTCATGCAGGGCCGTACGAGCTTCGTCATCGCGCACCGGCTATCGACGATCCGGGAGGCCGATCTGATCCTCGTCATGAACAAGGGGACCGTGATCGAACAGGGCACGCACGAAGAGCTGCTCGCAAGCGGCGGTTTTTACGCCGATCTGTACAACAGCCAATTTTCCGGCGGCAAATTTTCGGAGGACGCGAGCTGACGGCAACCTTCAATCAAAATTCGATTTTTGTTCATGATCCATTCATTTGCCCATGATACCTTGCTCTTAGGACATGGGAGGAGATGGTTGGGGTATGGACAAAAAATGGACGATGTTCGCAGCGGTGGCGTTAGCCGTAGCTGTATTGGCCGGTTGCGGCTCCAAGTCCGAGAATAACGGGACCGCGTCAGTTGCTGCTGCCGGCGATCAAAGTGCGGCCGGTCAGGGCGGCAGCTTCGGCGGCATGCAGGCGGCTGGGACGCTCGGAAAAATCAAGAGCGTGAACGGCAATACGATCACGATCTACAAGTCCTCGTTCCAGCCAGGCCAGGGAGGGGGACGAATGGGCGGCAATCGCCAGGGCGGCGGCGGACCGAACGAGGGCGACGACGCTGCGCCGAGCGGAGATGCGCAGCAGCCGAACGGCGATCCGCCGCAGCAGGGCGCGGACGGTCAAGCCGGCGGTCGGGCGGGACAAGGCAGGCAAGGCGGACAGGGAGGACAACGTCCGGATATGGCGAACCTGTTCACGGAAGAAACCGAGGATATCACCGTCACCGACGCGACGAAAATCTTCAAAACCGAGATGGCGGACGGCCAGCGAACCGAGACCGAGATCGCGATCGGAGATCTGAAGGCGGACGACGTCATCACCGTGACGCTGAGGGAAGGGACGCAAGAGGCCGAATCGATCCGCCTCGGCGGATTCGGAGGCGGCTTTGGCGGCGGCATGCGAGGCGGCCAAGGACAAGAACAGGGGCAAGGACAAGGGCAAGCGCAGACGAACGGTCAGCAGACCGCGGCTGGCGCATGACGGAGTCATCCTTTCTGCAAGATTACAGACCGCAGCGCTGTACACAACGACAGCGTTGCGGTTTATTTGCGTTTATTTAAGTTTATTTATGTCGCATTCCTAACTTTAACTTGTCCGATGATGGTGATAAACTGAAAACATTGACGTTTTGAATTGTATGGGGAGAGTGGTCGTTCATGAAAAAGCTGCTTGAAGAGCTGTCGCGCGAGAAAATCGTGGCGATTATCCGGGGAATCGACGAAGCGAAAGGAGACAGGACGGCGAAAGCGCTGGCGGACGGCGGAATCGTGTTTCTGGAGGTGACGCTTAACACGGACGGAGCGCTCGGGATGATCTCCCGCTTCCGCGAAGAGTACGCGGGCAAGCTCCGGATCGGCGCGGGCACGGTCCTCGACATCGGACAGGCGAAGGAAGCGGTGGCGGCGGGAGCCGAATATCTCATCTCGCCCAACCTGGACGAGGAGATCGTCTACTACGGCGCTGAAAACGGAATCGAAGTGTGGCCGGGCACGATGACGCCGACCGAGATCGTCAAGGCGTACAAGGCCGGCGCTTCGGCCGTCAAAGTATTTCCGTTCGCATCTCTCGGAGCCGGATACCTGAAGGAAATTCGCGCGCCGCTGAACCACATTCCGATGATCGCGACCGGCGGCGTCAATCTGGGCAACATTCAATCGGTATTCGATGCCGGCGCCGTGGCGGTCGGGCTCGGCGGCAATCTCGTCGACAAGCAGCTGATCGCCGAAGACCGGTTCGAGGAGCTTACGGCGCGGGCTCGCGCGTTCGCCGATGCCGTGCGCGCAGGAGCGGAAGCATGAGCGCGAATTGGGCGGACGTCGTCACCATCGGCGAGAGCATGGTGCTCATGCAGCCGATTCACGACGGGCCGCTGGCCTACGCGCCGCTTTTCACGCGGTCCGTCGCCGGCGCGGAGTCGAACGTGGCGATCGGGCTGTCGCGCATGGGGCTTAAGGTGCGCTGGATCAGCCGCCTGGGCAAAGACCCGTTCGGCGATCTGATTCTGTCGACGCTGGCGGGCGAAGGCGTGGATACGAGCCTGGCCGAACGCGACGACAGTCATCCGACTGCGATCTACTTCAAAGAATTCAAAGGTTACGGCGATCCGAACGTCTACTATTATCGCAAAGGCTCGGCGGCCAGCACGCTGTCGCAGGAGCAGATCCGTCCGGAGTGGTTCGCGAACGCCGGCCATCTGCATGTAACGGGCATCACGCCCGCGCTTAGTCATAGCGCCGAAAATGCGATTCGCGCGGCGATGATCGCCGCCCGCAACGAGGGACTGTCCGTCTCGTTCGATCCGAATCTGCGGCGCAAGCTTTGGTCCGAGGAAAAGGCGCGTCAAACGCTGCTGTCCCTCATCCCGCTCTGCGACGTGTTCATGCCTGGCCTGGAAGAAGCCGAGTTTCTGCTCGGTTCCAAGAGCGAAGCCGAGTACGGTTCCGACTTCATGGGCATGGGGCCTAAGATCGTCGTGCTGAAGCTGGGCGAGCAGGGTTCCGTCGCCTTTTCCTCCCAAGCCGCCGTTATGGCGGAGCCCCATGTCGTGAAGCGCGTCGTCGATACGGTTGGCGCAGGGGACGCCTTCGCGTCGGGATTTTTGTCCGCCTGGCTCGAAAACGAACGGCAAAGCGACAGCGCCCATCTCAAGTCGGCGCTCGACCGCGCCAACCTGCTCGGCGCGCTGGCGACGCAGTTCAAAGGCGACTGGGAGGGCATGCCGCGCCGAGAAGAGATGCTTCGCATGCTGAGCGGCGGCAATGAAGTAACGCGTTAATCAAGTTTCATTCATTAACGAATCGTTTCGGATAGCGATGCGACTCGCAGCAAGAAATTACGATGCGCGGCATCCCGCCGTACAGGCTTCTAAAGCCTGTACGGCGGGATGCCGCGTATTTATTCGTACAGCTGCCTGAATTTGTCCGGCGGCAGCCCGGTTTTGCGTCTGAACGTGGCGACGAAATGGCTCGAATCGCGGAAGCCCGCGAGCGCCGCGATTCGCGAGACCTTCTCCTGCGGACGTCCGATCAGCATTTCCTTCGCCTTGCGAATTCGCAGATCGATAAGGTAGTCGTAGGGAGGCTGGCCAAACGCACGCCGGAACAGCTCATTCATCGTGCTGGGCGGCATGCCTAGCACGGCCCGCATATCGGCGAGCCCCGCGCTTGGATCGTCATAGCGCCGCTCCATCCATTCGATGAGCGGGCGCAACCGCTCCGAGGCGCGCTCAACCGAATCCTGTCTGCCCGAACGACCGTGGCGCCGCAGCGTGAGCAGGAAGCGGTAGGCGTCCGCGGACGCATCGAGCCCGAACGGATCGTTGTCGGCTTCGATGCGATCCAGCATTTGCTCCAGGTAACCGGCCAAAGGAGAATTCTTATCCCATCGGACCGGCGCGGGCTCGATAAGGCCGAGCGCGATGAGCATCGCGGCCGCCGCTGTTCCGCCGAACGTCAAGTAAACCGTCTCCCACGACTCGGATACCGGTTCGTAAGCATGCGGCATTTCCGGCGGCACGAGGATCCCCGATCCGGCAGGCAAGCTGTATTTGCGCCCTTCGACCGCGAAGCTGCCTTCGCCGTTCAAGGTTTGCAGCCAATGGTAACAAGGATAACCGGTCGCACGGGCGATTTTTCCTTCCTCGCGTACCGTTCCGATCGTCTCTACGAACAAAGGGAGCTGGCCCGTCTGTCCCGAGGGGATCGCGAACCTTCTATACGTCTTCATGGTCCCTCGCACATCCTGTTTTTTTCTTATATCGAATCGGGAAATGATTATATTTTGCCGAAATTCGAAGTGAGATAAAATGAAAATATATTTATATGATAAAGGATGTGCGCGGACATGATCAATCATAAGCTGCCGAAAATCTGGTACGGCGGAGACTACAATCCGGAGCAATGGGAACCGCAAACGTGGGCCGAGGACGATCGGATGTTCACGCTTGCCGGCATCGACGTGGCGACCGTTAACGTATTTTCCTGGGCGCTCATTCAACCGGACGAAGACACCTACGACTTCGCTTGGCTGGACGAGACGATCGATCGTCTGTACCGCAATGGCGTGTACGTCTGCCTGGCGACGGGCACGGGTGCGCATCCCGCCTGGATGGCTCGCAAATATCCGGAGGTGACGCGGGTCGATTACCAAGGTCGCAAACGCAAATTCGGCGGCCGGCACAACTCCAATCCGAACAGTCCGGTCTACCGCAGGTTCGCCAAGGCTTTGGCGGGGAAGCTCGCGGAGCGGTATAAGGATCATCCGGCCGTATTGATCTGGCATGTGTCGAACGAATACGGCGGGTACGATTACAGCGAACAGTCCGAAACGGCTTTCCGAACGTGGCTGCAGGCGCGCTACGGCACGCTTGACGCGCTTAACAAAGCTTGGAACACGCGGTTTTGGGGGCACACGTTTTATGACTGGGAAGAGATCGTGCTGCCGAACGCGCTGAGCGAGGAGTGGGACGGCAACCGGACGAATTTCCAGGGCATATCCCTCGATTTCCGCCGCTTTATGTCCGACAGCCTGCTCGAATGCTATCGCATCGAATACGACGAGATCAAGAAGCATACGCCGCATGTGCCGATAACGACGAACCTGATGGGTCTTTATCCGGAGCTGGACTACTTTAAATGGGCGCCCTATCTCGACGTCATTTCCTGGGACAACTATCCGTCGCTCGATACGCCGGTCAGCCTGACGGCGATGACGCACGACCTGATGCGCGGACTGCGGCAAGGGCAGCCGTTCATGCTGATGGAGCAGACGCCGAGCCAGCAGAACTGGCAGCCGGTCAATTCGCTGAAGCGTCCCGGCGTCATGCGCCTTTGGAGCTATCAGGCGGTCGCGCGCGGCGCGGACACCGTCATGTTTTTCCAGCTTCGTCGTTCGATCGGCGCCTGCGAGAAATATCACGGCGCAGTCATCGAGCACGTAGGCCATGAGCATACCCGCGTCTTCCGCGAATGCGCGGATTTGGGCGCGGAGCTCGACCGGCTCGGGGGCAGGCTGCTGGACGCTCGGAGCGGCGCGCGGGTGGCGATATTGTTCGATTGGGAAAATCGCTGGGCGCTCGACCTGTCGAGCGGCCCGACCGTGCATTTGAAGTACGTGGACGAAGTGCACAAGTATTACGACGCTTTGTTTAAACAACATATCCCCGTCGATATGATCGGCGTCGAGGACGACCTTGCCGGGTACGACATCGTCATTGCGCCGGTGCTCTATATGGTGAAGCCGGGCTTCGCCAAGCGGGCCGAAGCGTTTACGGCGGCAGGCGGCACGTTCGTGACGACTTTTTTCAGCGGCATCGTCAATGAAAACGACATCGTCACGGTCGGCGGCTATCCCGGCGAGCTTCGCAAGCTGCTCGGCATTTGGGCGGAGGAGATCGATGCCCTGTTCCCGGACGCGAAAAACGCGATCGTCGTGAAGGACGGCGGCCAGGGCCGCTTGTCCGGCAGCTACGAATGCGGCGTATTGTGCGATCTGATCCATGCCGAGAGCGCGCAGGTCGTCGCCGAGTACGGCTGCGACTTTTACGCGGGCATGCCTTGCTTAACGGTCAACCGCTTCGGCGAAGGAGAGGCCTGGTACGTGGCGACGAGTCCCGAGGCTTCTTTCCTCGAGGATTTACTCGGGCAGCTATGCGAGGACAAGGGGATCATGCCGCTCGTCAGCGCGCCTGGCGGCGTAGAGGCGACGGTGCGCGTCAAAGGCGAGGAGCGCTTCCTGTTCTTGCTGAACCACAACCCGGAGCCTGCCGTCGTCAGATTCGACGTGAACGGCACCGATCTGCTCTCCGGCGCGGATGCGCCGGGACGCGCAGAGGTGCCTGCGCGAGGCGTAATGATCATTCAAGCCCTGAAGTAATGCAGGCTTCGCGATGAATACCGTGCCGTCTCCTGTGGCATCCTAAGCCCCGACAGGAGGTGGAAAACATGGCGAATCGTGAGCAAGTCGTTGCCGTTCGCAAAAACGGCGACGGCGACATCGTGGGGCTGAAGCTGTCTTCGGGCCAAGTCGTCGGCTACAAGGAAGCGCAGCAGATGGCCAAAAACGATCAAATCGAAAACGTCAACGTTTTCCGCGGCCGCGACGGGGACGAGCATCTGCGCTCGAATCCGGACGGACGGGAAGACAACAATCTGGACAACTTGCCCGGATTCTAATGCGATAAGCGCTTTGCGGCGCCGCCTTTACCGCTTGCTCGAAGCGGCAAAGGCGGCGTTTTCGCGTTTTTTTGCCTCTTTTTCAAACATGTACATACAAGTGTTGATTGTATGCGCGACCTTCGTTATTATATTAGTGTAAAGGTACGTACAAGTAAGTGTTCATAAACGTATTTATTCGCTTTTTATTCAAGGAGGTAACGTCATGCTTCAAGTGAAGCCTTACACGTTTTGGTTCATCACCGGCAGTCAGCATCTGTACGGTCCGGAGACGATCGAAGAAGTAGCCGCCCATTCCCGCGAGATCGCGGAAGCGCTGTCGAAGCGCGTCTCTTATCCGATCCTGTTCAAGCCTGTCGTGACGACGCCGGAAGAGATTCGCCGCGTGCTTAACGAAGCGAACGCGGACGAGGACTGTGCCGGCGTCATCACGTGGATGCATACGTTTTCACCGGCCAAAATGTGGGTCGCGGGTCTGACCGAGCTGCGCAAGCCGCTGCTTCATCTGCATACGCAGTATAACCGCGACATCCCGTGGGATTCGATCGACATGGACTTCATGAATACGAACCAAGCCGCCCACGGCGACCGCGAATACGGCTTCATCGGCGCGCGTCTCGGCATCGCCCGCAAGGTCGTCGTCGGCCATTGGTCGAGCGAGGACGTTCATGCCCGCGTCGGCGCCTGGCAGCGCACGGCCGTCGCCTGGAACGAGAGCAAGCGGCTTAAGGTCGTTAGGTTCGGCGACAATATGCGGCAGGTAGCGGTGACCGAAGGCGACAAGGTCGAAGCGCAAATCAAATTCGGCTGGTCGGTCAATACGCATGGCGTGGGCGACCTCGTCCAATACGTCCAAGCGGTGAGCGGCGCCGAAGTCGAAGCGCTGCTCGGCGAGTACGCCGACCGCTACGAGATCGTCGAAGCGGGCCGCACGGAAGGGCCGGTGCGCGACGCGATCGCTTACCAGGCGCGCTTGGAGATCGCCATGAAGCGATTCCTGGACGAAGGCGGCTTCACCGCCTTTACGACGACGTTCGAGGACCTTCACGGACTCGAGCAGCTGCCGGGCCTGGCCGTACAGCGCCTGATGGAGCAAGGCTACGGCTTCGCGGGCGAAGGAGACTGGAAAACCGCGGCGCTCACGCGATTGATGAAAATCATCGCGGACGGCAAGGATACCTCCTTCATGGAAGACTACACGTATCATTTCGAGACGGGCAACGAGCTCGTGCTGGGCGCCCATATGCTGGAGGTGTGCCCGACGCTCGCCGCTTCCAAGCCTCGCATCGAGGTTCATCCGCTCGGCATCGGCGGTAAAGCCGATCCGGCACGGATCGTCTTCGACGGCAAGGGAGGCAAGGCGCTGAACGCCTCGATCGTCGATCTCGGAACGCGCTTCCGTCTGATCGTGAACGAGGTGAACGGGGTGCCGGTCGAACGCGAGATGCCGAAGCTGCCCGTCGCCCGCGTCCTCTGGAAGCCGGAGCCGTCGCTGTCGGCGGGCGCGGAGGCCTGGATTTTGGTAGGCGGCGCACATCATACCGTCTATTCGTTCGCGGTGACGACGGAGCAGCTGCTCGACTTCGCCGAGCTGGCCGGCATCGAGACGATCGTCATCGACGCATCGACGAATACGAGGCAGCTTAAAAACGAGCTTCGGTTCGGTCAGGCCGCTTGGGGCCGCTGATTTAAACTTCTCGAAAAAAACAAAACGTCGGGCGCTTTTTTGCCAGGCGTTTTGTTCTGTTCACGGATCGGACAACCTCTCGACGCAATTTCGACACAAACACGACTGTGATTGTCACCGAATGGACAAGAGGATGCGCGCGGCCGGAGTCGAACTTTGTCATGTAGTCCTTTAGACATAATGACGGAGGCTTCGACATGAACAAACGGATGGGGATCGTCGCGAAAATGGTCGTCGGCATCACGCTGGTGTCCGGCATTACGTATGCGACAAGCGCTTTTGTGCTGCTCGAAATGAAGGGAACGTTTGATTTTTTGCCCTTTTGGGTATTCGTTCTTTTGACGCTGGCGCTCGGCGTTTTTTGGACGGGGCTGTTCGGCTTCTTCGCGGCAAAATGGCTGCTGCGTCCGCTGCTCTCGCTGACGGCGGGGGCGCAGGAGGCCGAGCGGGGCAATCTCGGCATACGCGTGCATGCGGGGGGATCGGGGGATGAACTGGCGCAGCTAGGAGCGGCTTTCCAGGGCATGCTCGACCGGCTGAAAAACATCACGGGCGGCATATTGGACAACTCGGCCCAGACGGACCAGCATGCAGCCGAGCTGCAGGGCGCCATCACGCAAGCGGCGCTTCGGATCGAAGAGATGTCCCGTCATGCCGAGCGGATCACCGAAGGTACGGAGAGGCAGTTCGCGTCCGCCGAGGCGATGCAGACGTCTGCCGAACGGCTGGCCGAAGCCGCCCGGATCGCCGACGAGAGCGCTGCTGCGGCCAAGGAAAAGACCGGGCGCATGAACGATACGGTTGCGCGGAGCGAGGCGGTGTTCAGCTCGATGGTGTCGGGCATGGATCAGCTGGCCGAGCAAAACCGCACGGCGCTCGGGATCGTGGACCGTCTGCGAGACAATGCCGACAAGATCGGCGCGATATCGAACGTCGTCGGCGACTTCGCCGAGCAGACGAACCTGCTCGCGCTTAACGCATCGATCGAGGCGGCGAGGGCGGGCGAGGAAGGCCGAGGCTTCGTCGTCGTCGCCCAGGCCGTCAAGACGTTGGCAGGACAGAGCGCGAGCGCGGTCAAGGACATTCGCCAGCTGATCGCGCAGATTCAGACCGAGGTCGGCGCCTGCGTCGGGCATATCCAGCGCCAGGCCCGGGTGGCGGAGCGCGAGGCAGCGCAGGGCAAGGCGTCCGCCGAAGCGTTCGGCATCGTGGCGAGGGAAGCCGCCGAGGTCGGCGCCATCGTCGAACGGATCGCGAGCCGGATGTCGGAGCAGGCCGAACAGGCGGGGCGGACGCTTGGCGAAGCGCGTCGGGTGGCCGAGGTGGCGGGCGAGATACGCGGCGGGGCCGAGCAGGTGTCCTCCGCGTCGCAGGAGCAGACGGCGGTGATGGAGGAGATCGCGGCCTCGTCCGAATCGCTGCGGGCGAAGTCGCTGACGCTCAAGGAACAAGCCTCCTACTTTAATCGATAGGCAAAAGAAGCGGCTTAGGAACCTCCTGCCGGTCCTTTGGTCGGGACTGACGCGGGAGGTTATTTTATGGTCTGTCGCCGAAAAATATTTTTGGAAAAGACGGATGAAAAGGCATGAATATTCCTCTATAATAAACGTAATAGCGCTTGTTTATGTGAGGAATATTGACAAAAAAATGACGCGATTGGCGATTCCGCCGCTTCGTCCGCCAAGGAGGTTCCGATATGACGACCGGTACGGCATCGGTATCGCAGCATGATCTGTATTTGTACAACAACGGAGAATTGTTTCGCGCTTATCGCGCGTTCGGCGCGCATCCTTGCGAACGGGACGGCGTTCGGGGCACTCGGTTCGCCGTGTGGGCGCCGCATGCCCGCGAAGTCAGGCTTGCCGGCGACTTTAACGGTTGGCGCGGCGACTCGCACCCGCTTGCGCCGTCCGGCACGACCGGCGTGTGGCAGGCGTTCTTTCCGGGCATCGCCGAGGGCGCGGCTTACAAGTACGAGATCGTGGACGCCGCCGGGCGCGTCTTCCTGAAGTCCGATCCCTTCGCCTTTTTCTCGGAGCTTCGCCCGGGGACCGCTTCCATCGTGGCTAATTTGGATAATTATCCTTGGGAAGATCATTCGTGGCAGGAGAGGAGGGGCCGAAGCAAGCCTTACGAACGGCCGATGCTCATCTACGAGGTGCATCTGGGCTCCTGGCGAATCGACGGCCCCGAGCAATTCTGGACGTACGAACGGCTCGCGGGCGAACTCGTCGATTACGTTGCGGACAACGGGTATACCCATATCGAGATTTTGCCGCTCACGGAGCATCCGTTCGACCGCTCCTGGGGCTACCAGACGACCGGCTATTATTCGGCGACCAGCAGGTACGGACATCCCGACGGACTCAAAAGGCTCGTGGACCGGTGTCATCAACGCGGAATCGGGGTGCTTCTCGATTGGGTGCCCGGCCATTTCTGCAAGGACGACCACGGACTTCGCCGGGTCGACGGCGAGCCGCTCTACGAGCCAGGCGATTGGCGGGTCGCCGAGAAGCCGCTTTGGGGCACGCTGGCGTTCGACTTCGGCCGGCCGGAGGTTCAGAGCTTCCTGATCTCGAACGCGCTTTTCTGGATGGACGTGTATCATATCGACGGCATCCGTGTCGACGCCGTTGCCAGCATGATCGACCTGAACTTCGACAAGCCGCCTGAGATGCACACGAGGAACAAGCGCGGCGGCATCGAAAATCTCGACGCGCTCGACTGGATCCGCAAGCTGAACGAAGTCGTGTTCCGCTATTATCCGAACGCGCTCGTCATTGCAGAGGACTCCTCGGCATGGCCGGGCGTTACGGCTCCGGTTTACCTGGGGGGGCTCGGGTTTAATTACAAATGGAACATGGGCTGGATGAACGGCATGCTCAGAAACATGGAGCCCGAGCCGGCGCATCGTTCCGAGGTGCACCATCTGGCCACCTTCTCGACGGTGTACGCCTACGCCGTAAATTACGTGCTCCCGCTGGCCCGCGACCA
>NZ_JAGXJW010000552.1 GCF_019091135.1 Cohnella sp. GbtcB17
TCTTGTCCGCCATGCTCCCCGTAAATGTCCAGCTTGCGACCCTTGTCCCTGTGTCTGGAACCCGGCGCCAACGCCTCCACGGCGAGATCGGGCGAGCCGTCGATACCCCGCATCGCCATGATGTCCGTCCGGCTCCGAAGGGATAAAGATGACGTCCGGTTGCGTGACGTTTCGCGGGCTTAAGATGACGTCGAGCGGGGCAAGCAGGATAAAGTACTCCGAGCTGCAGC
>NZ_JAGXJW010000553.1 GCF_019091135.1 Cohnella sp. GbtcB17
TTCGCCGCTTTTACGCCCGCAGCCGCCTACCTGCCTACGACCGAGGGCATGGCGAACTCGCAGGTCCTGTTTGCGAAGATCGATGCCGTCACGGTACCCGCCGACGAGACTGCGCGCCGCTCGCTTTATGGGGAAATCTTGAAACGCGTTCACGACGAGGCCGTCTTCATCCCGCTTACGCACGGCAACGTCGCCGTCGTGGCGCCCCGCGATCTTCAGGGCATTGCCTT
>NZ_JAGXJW010000554.1 GCF_019091135.1 Cohnella sp. GbtcB17
ATCCTCGTGCGCGGCAGGTGGCATGATTACGATAATTGAGTAAGCGATTTCAAATAAAGAACGGGGGCTTCGTTAATGACCAGCTTAAAAAGGAAGAAAGGAACCGCCAGAAAATCGTATGCCGGCTTGCTGGGCCTGGCTCGTCTGCCCGGACTGCTCGCGCCGCTAGGCGCCGTCTCGGCGGCCGTCGCGCCTCCACCGCGCCCCGCCCAACCCCTGCTGCGCCACGA
>NZ_JAGXJW010000555.1 GCF_019091135.1 Cohnella sp. GbtcB17
GAGATCGGAGGCTCTCATATCGGTCTGGAACTATTAAAGAGCAGAATCTTATCGTTGCGCGTCGTGTTCGTGATTAAGTCCGGCCATGGCAGAGGCATGTCGATCAGCGCCGCAATCCCGCTTAAAGAAGGTATGACTGCATGAAGCGGAAGTATAAAACGATCGTCGTTGACGACCATCCGCAGGTGGCGCTGGCGGCGCTGCAATTGCTTGGCCACATGGGACGGATC
>NZ_JAGXJW010000556.1 GCF_019091135.1 Cohnella sp. GbtcB17
GCGCCCGAGCGGCCCGACCGGGGCGGTGTTCACGGCGGGGCCGGGGGAGGCGCCGGGCGGCCGCCCCCCGCCGATGATTTTGCCGAGCGCCGACAGGTCCGGCTCGATCGCGGCCAGGCCGGGGAACGCCGCCGCATACGTCTGCGTCGGGCCGTAGTGGAACCGAAACGCCGTGATGACCTCGTCGGAGATTTCAACCGCGCCGGCCGCGTGCGCCATGCGGCACACGT
>NZ_JAGXJW010000557.1 GCF_019091135.1 Cohnella sp. GbtcB17
GCCTCGTAGTCGGTTTCCTTGTAGCCGTTGTCCTCGACACGAATCTCGGCGCTGCTCTCGGACATGCTCGCGCTGACGGCGATCTCGCCGTCCTCTCCCATATTCCGCACGCCATGAAGGATCGCATTCTCGATTACCGGCTGAATGACGATCTTCGGAATCAGGTTGGCAAGCGTCCGCTCGTCAATATGCCAGGCAACGGAAAAGCCGTACTCGTAGCGCTTCTGCTG
>NZ_JAGXJW010000558.1 GCF_019091135.1 Cohnella sp. GbtcB17
GCAGCGACACCAGCCGCACGTCCTCCAGAATCGGCACGCCGACGTGCGCACGCCGACGAGAGACGTCCAGACTCATCCGCCATGCGCGGTATCGGCTGCCGAAGCGCTTCTGCAAACTCTGCGCAATCATCAGGCCTGCATAGACCAGATCGCCGGAATAATATAGCGCGATATCGGGAAGCGCCGAGACCAATCGCTCCAGCAGCCCGACGACGGCCAGCGCCGGTTGG
>NZ_JAGXJW010000559.1 GCF_019091135.1 Cohnella sp. GbtcB17
TAAAGTCAATAAGAAGACGGACCTGCGCCGAGGCGAATTGTACCGCAAAACGCCCGACGAGCGGGGCGCCGCACTCCGGAAAGAAGAAAAGCGCCACGCCATGGCTACACGCGCGTGTTGTCATGGCGAAGCGCATCGTGCGGCGGCAAGACTCGCAGCCGACTATTCTCCCGCGAGCTCGCGCAGGAATGCCGCGATGGCCCGATATTCGTCCTTCAAGCGCCGCGAGA
>NZ_JAGXJW010000560.1 GCF_019091135.1 Cohnella sp. GbtcB17
GACAGAAAATCTGGACAGAGGATCTGCTTCCAGATATATAACATAGATTACCTTAAATTGGGTTAATTAATACTTTTTAGTATATTAGTGGTATAAATTATTAGTTACTATATTTTGCCAATTCATTACTATACAACCTAGATTACCCTACATTGGGTTAATTTTTTTTAGAAATTTTTAGCAATAAATTTTGACACTAATCTGCTTAATATATAATCACAATTTGTACT
>NZ_JAGXJW010000561.1 GCF_019091135.1 Cohnella sp. GbtcB17
CCATCGATTACCGCAAACCGCAAGGCAATATCGAACAGGACATACCAACAATCGTCAGCGATGACTCCCGAAAACCCTCCGATGCGAAGCGCAATGGGCAGACGCTTATGTACGTCGTCAGCGCCCTGGCGCTGGCGGCCCCGCTTGTCCTGGGCTACGCGATGGCGCGGAGGATCTCGGGCCCGGTGCGACTCGTGACCCCGACGCTCGGCATCTAGGCGGGCGGGGGA
>NZ_JAGXJW010000057.1 GCF_019091135.1 Cohnella sp. GbtcB17
CATAATGGGTAAAACTGCACGATTTTTTTGGGTACGGTACGACGATTATTCGGGGTACTTTTACTTTACGATAGACAGGTACTCTAGATAGTGGCGTATTCTTGCAATCACCCAGCACATTCAACACTGATACATCTGATCCAGCTGCTTCGAAATCGCTATTGCTTACGGCTGAGAGCTACAAGAACAGCATGGTAAACTACATGCAGTATGTGAACAGCTTCATAACTTCTTTAAGCATTAAGGGACAAGATAGGCTTCAGGCATACATTTTGACTCTTGAAGAAGCAGGTCTTGGGTACTATTTTGAAACTGAATCTTTAGTTGCGAATATCAAAACTTACGGTACGCCAGCAGATCAGCAATGGTTGGCCAGTCAAACAGCAAGTATTGAATACCTAGCTGCCCTTAATGATGGAACAATAGGGGGTAATGGTTCGGTAGGAACTGCTTCTACTGAAGAAGAAGTCCTTACTTCGTCAAATAACTACTTGGCTATACTAGGAACATCAGTACATCAAGTGATAGCAAATTATTTTAAAAATTCACCCCAGATTAACCCGTTTGGGAACTATTCAGAATCATTTTATGCAATTCCTAACGCGCCTTTAAAACCGGACTTGGTTTATGATGACGGGAGGGATACCAATGGTAAGGATGTTTTAAACTCTACTGGTGGTGATGCAAGAATATTTGAAGTTAAACCAATATCTAACTCATTACAAAAAAACCCAGGTGCAAACTTTAATGCGACTGCACAGCTGGGACGATACGTAAATGCCTATAAAAGTTATTTTAAAAATAAAACTGTATCCAAGGGTACTTCTGCATTCTGGAACGTGCAAAATAGAGTTATTCCAGTTCCTGCGATGAATCGTATAATTATTTTATATCAATTTTCCAATCAGCCCGGAATGATTTACTATAGACTTTTTGATAGTAAAAAACAAGTAGAAGATACGTCGGGAATGGAAGTGTTTAGCCCCGTATATGGTCCTGCAGTCTCATTAAGTTATAATGGACAACAAGTTCAAGGCAAAGTAGTAGTAAGACAAAAAAATAAAAACGGAACCCTCGGAAATGTAGTTGTGGTAACTGCTCTGGTTGGTGGAGCAACTGTTGTTGTTCTTGCCACATTAATTGACGATGTTTCAGTTGTTGGGGTGGCAGATGATGCGGTTGGATTTGCAATAGCCGGTAGGATGCTACAAACCGCTATCACCAGATTGGCATTATAACACTGAAGCCCGATGCCAATTATTAATTGCATCGGGCTTCTTACTAAGGAGCGGGGTATGAGCCAAAACTCAGGTTTGATACTTGTCTATTCTGCAGCATTACCTTCAATCAAGAATTGGATCTTGGAGTCTAAACTACAAGCTTATGTATTTCCGGCAAATGGGGAATGGAATGCAATCGCATTAAAAAATGGTTTAACTATATCCTCTAAACGTGCTCAAAGCTTATCCCAATCATTAGATGCAATCGCAACTGATATTAAATATTATGAGGATTATCAATTGGAACTTTGTGTGTTCAAAAGTGGAAAGAGAATAGCTCAGTATATTTGGCAGTTGGATGAGGACCGCTCAAACCACACCAAGAAAATGCACTTGGATGTTTTAAAGTCATTTGCGTCTTATCCAGAAGCAATAGATCAAATTGAGCCGACAATGGACCACACTAAAGCACTCAAGTTTTTAAAACAAGCATTTGATTGGTGCAATTCCTTAGAATTCTTGGAATACAATTTTTTTGTTCACGCTGATAAAAAGACGCTCCTCGGGTATAAAGCTGAATTAGTGTCGAATAAACAGCCAATTATAGTGAGCAATATCATTCGGAATATTTGCGAATCGGCTCTAAAACTCAGTGGATACATTGAAGATCCCGATACCTCCGACAAACATGGTGCGGAAAGCAATTTATATTTTAAAAAAGAATATGATGCATTTTTTTACTTCATTTCCTTTCACTACGGAGAACGTGATTTCCAAATCGGTTATGGATATCCCACTAGCCAGCATCCGGAGGAAGTTTTTAAGCAAGCAAACGCTGGCCTTAAAGAAACATATGTTTATAAATCAGAAAAGGAACTGGTGGCACAATTAAAGCGCGCTCTTCATATGATTTTGGAAAAGGGCATTCCTTTTTTAGAATCGCAGAGATATGAAGTTTTTGATATCAACGAGGCGTTAAAAGAATCCGCAGATCTCTATTATAAGGAAAATGGATTTATCAGGAAACAGGTCGATCTAAACCACTGGGCTTCAGTCGGGGCCGAATTTTCTTATACGAAACAGCAATTACAAATCATCTACAAGATAGAAGCGAACCGATGTATGTTAAATATTGATCTTGATCATAACGGAGTAAGCACAAGTTTATCTGGGGTTCTTGGTGAGATGTTAGAGAAGGGCGCATTGTCCGATTATTTTAAAAGTTTTCGGGATATGAAATTAAAATGCTATTTTCTAAGTTTCCACAATAAAAGGCAATTCGTAGCTCGGTTGGAGGATACTTTTCGTTACATAGAGATAGCGCAAAACTATTTAGAGCGGCAAGATCAGCACTCTGGTTAAACGTCGTCTAAATAAAAGCGGCGCACACCCCAAAAACCTGCTATTCTTAAAAATTTGGCGTTTGATTAATACTCGAGCCATTCGGCCAATATGCTTCTTTTTTTCCGACAAGAGTGTGAAGAACACCATCGCAGAGCGGCCCAGATCACGGTAATCAGAAGTCCGTGTAGGCCCCCTACTGTAGCTGGCCTATGATCGGGCTCCACAGCCCGTGGACAACTCATCCATCTACTTTACAGCTGTCCGCTGCTCGGTCCTCTAAATAGAGCACCACAAAGCAAAAAAGGGATGAAACAGGGGCATTGTCTGCTTCATCCCTTTTTGCTTTTGATCGTTAGCTTATCGCTTGAGCAGGTTATAAGCGAGCAAAGTGAATTCAATTCTTACATTCCTGAAGTTTCGAAGTCCAAAGATGATATGGAACATGAATTTACCTTTAGAAACGTGCACATTTTCTGCTCTTTTCCTACCGTGACTGAGCGATGAAAGTACTTACTCTGAGTATCATGACAACAGCGTGACAACAAACCATGCATTTAAAGTACAAGCGGTATATATCTTCATGTTCACTCGACCGCGTCAGGACAAGGCTCAAAGCATTGTTACTTTTCTCGGGATATTTTCTATGAATTCCAGTTTCCTAAACGTGGTGTCGGATGTTCGATTCATCTCGGGGCCGCCAGTTTTATCTCACGCAAATGCCTACAGGCTGCCGGATCGCTCCGGCAGCCTGTTTTTACATTCGCACCCGCTCGCCCTCGCTCAGCGGCTCCTCGCTCTCGACGATCATCCGATCGCCTTCGAACAGGCTGCCGGAGACGGCGGACATGCCGCCGTCCGTCTCCTTGACGGAGACCGATCTGCGCGAGGCATAGTAGGCGTTGCCCAGCGGCCCCTGGCGCTCCTCGATTACGAGCACGTAGGCGCCGTCGGCGTCCCGGTGGACCGCCGCGCTCGGCACGAGCATCGTATCCGCTTCCGAGGCTTCCTTTTCGAGATGGACTTTAACCGTCTCGCCGCCACGAATCGAGGCGTCCGTCAGCTTAACGACGATCCTGTAGCCGGGAGCAGAAGCAGTTCCGGTTCCATCTTCCACATCTCCGCCTCCACTCCCCTCCGAGCCGGGCAGATCCTGCAGAATCTCCGTCACGACGCCTTCTACCGCGCGACTGCCGCCGTTTTGGACTCCATTTTGCCCTTGCACTTCGCCCTGCGTTTCACCTTGCCCTTGCAGTTCACCTTGCCCTTGCTCTTCACCTTGCACTTGCCCTTTCATCCCAACCAGCACCTCCAGCTTGTCGCCCACCGCCAGCGTCTCCGCGAGCGAGACCGGCGGACGCAGCTCGAACCGGTACCCGCGGCCGCTGCTCACCAGCAGCACGTCCGGTCCTGCCGATACGCCGGCCGTTCCGGCCAGCGCGTGCACCTCCTTCACGATCCCGTCCACGGGCGCGACGAGTTTGCCCTTCTCTGTCATGTCCGCCTGAAGCCCGGCGATCAGCTGCTGCTGCGCGGCGATGTCGATATCAGCGTTCTCTAGGTCCGCCTTCGCGCCGGCCACGTCCGCCGCGTCCCCCTCCTTCGCCGCCTGTATATACTGCTGCTGCAAAAGCCCAACCTGCAGCTGCAGCTTCTTCAGCGAAGCCTGCTGCGCTTCGATCTGCTGCCGGGCATCGCGATCGTCGTAAGTGACGAGCACCTGCCCCTGGTGAACCCGGTCGCCCTCCTTCGCCAGCACCTGCTTGACCTTCCAGCCGGCGGGATTCGGCAGGCTGAGCGTCTCGACCGGCTGGACGACCGCGGTGCCGTCGTATTGCGCCTTCACCCGGCCGCTCTGAACCGACTGGACGGCGACCTTCGGCAGCGTCAGCGCCAGCAGCGTATTGCCGAGCAGCGTCAGCGCGACGAGCAGCCCGGCGAACACGCCTGCAGCCACCCGGATACGGCGCTGGCGCAGCTTCTGCCCCGCACCCGTCGCCTCGGTATCCATCGTATCCCTCCCTTGTCATGACGCGCACAGCACGATGTCCCTGCTTTTCCACGATCCGCTTCGATCCGTTACCCTTTGATCCCCGACTGCTGGATGCCTTGGACGAAGTAGGACTCCGCGTACAAATACAGCAGGATCATCGGCGTCATATACAGCACCGACGCGGCGAATCCGACGCCGCGCGCCGCCCGGTTGATATGCGCCAGGTAGAGCGACAGCGGCTGCTTGAACGTATCCTGCAAAAAGATGAGCGGCTGCTCGACCATATTCCAGTAGTCGACGAACAGCAGCACCGTCAGCGATGCGACGCCCGGCATGACGAGCGGCAGAACGATCCTCGCGAAAATCGTCCCATGCCCCGCCCCGTCGATCTTGGCCGCCTCCGTGTAGGTGCCGGGAATGTGGAGCATGAACTGACGCAGCATGAACACGCCGAAGGCGCCGAAGATGCCCGGCAAAATAATGGACGCCTCCTTGTTCAGCAGCCCCAGCCTGTCGATCATGATATAGTTGGGCACCAGCGTCACCTGGAACGGCATCAGCATCGTCATCAGGTAGACGAGGAACAGCTTGTCCCGCCCGCGGAAGCGCAGTCTGGCGAACGCATAGGCGGACAGCGAAGCCACGGCCGTCTGACCCGCGACGATCGGCAGCACCATGCCGGCGGAATTCCAGAACATGCGCAGGAATACCGGGTTAAAAATCAGCACCTGCCCGTATTGCGACAACGTCAGCCAGTCGGGCAGAAGCTTCAGATTAATGAACAGGTCCCGCCCGCCTGCCGCGACGTCGGTCATCTCGCCGAGCAAGCCGTAGTTGGCGCCGATCTCGCGCTCGGTCATGAGCGAGTTGGTGAAGGTCAGCGCGATCGGCACCAGCGCGGCGGCGGCGAATACGACGAGGAGCACGCTCAGGCCCAACCTGGCGATCAGCTTTCTTTTCTCCAACGGCAGCCTGCCCCTCCTCTTCTCCCGTCATTCCATCCATGATCGGAACCGCTTCTCCGCCGCCAGCAGCGAGCCGGCGAGGATGACGATGCAGCCGACCATCAGCGCCGCCGCGGAGGTCAGCTTCTGAATGTCGAGCGAGAAAAACATATTGTTCATATAATGCTGAAGCATGTAGATGCGATCGTAGGGGTAGTCGCCTGCGAGCAAATACGTCTCGCGAAATACCTTAAACGAGTTGATGATGGAAATGAGAATGACGAACACGGTCGTCGGCGTTAGATAGACGAGCGTGATATGCGTCAGTTGGCGCAGGCGGCCCGCGCCCTCGATCCGCGCCGTCTCGTAATACGACTGCGGGATCGACAGCAGGCCGGCGAGAAAAAGGATCATGTCGTAGCCGACATTTTTCCAAATGTACATCGCCACGAGCGTCGGCATCGCCCAATCGGATTGGAGCCAGTCGATGCGCCCATAGCCGAGGCCGTGCAGCCAGGCGTTGAGACTGCCGTTCCAGTCGAGGAAGATCTGCCAGATGGCGACGACGGAGGCGACCGGCACGACGAGCGGCAGCACGAAAGCGGTCTGCAGCCATCTGCGCAAAAACAGCGGCCGGCTGAGCAGCAGCGCGAGGCCGAGCGACAGCACGATCAGCAGCGGCACGCTGATGCCCGTGAACAGAAGCGTGTTGACCGCCGCCTTGCGGAACGAGCCGCTCGCGAGCAGCGACTCGTAGTTGGCCAGTCCGACGAAGTGGCCGCCGATCGTCCTGTCCGTCAGCGAGTACCACAGCCCCATCGCGAACGGGACTAGATAGAACAGCGCGAAGCCCGCGGCGCCCGGCGCCAGGAACAGCAATGCCGCCGCCCCGTCGCCTCCGCGCCATCGGCCCCGCAGCCGCCTATTCATTTAGATAAGTCGTCACTTTGTTCTGAATCAGCTTCGCGACGGCTTCCGCGGATTTTTGACCGGTAAAAAAGGCTTTGCTCTCTTCGCTGATGATATCGTCGATCTTGGTCGACTGGCCGACCGGATGCACCGCCGCCGTCACGATGCCGTCGAGCAGATCCAGATACGCTTCATTCACCTTGAAGGGCTCGGTTTCGGCAGGGCCGTTCTTGTAGCCGGGCACCTCCCCTTCGTCGCGCAGCTTCTGAATCTCCTTGTCGTAGGCGACTCTGCTGATCGGGAATCCCGTATGCCCCAGCGAGATATCGGGATCGGCGGCGCCCTGCTCGGACAGCAGAAACTTGAGAAAGTCCCACGCCTGCTCCTTGACGGGCGAGGCGGCATTGATTCCCATCGTCTGGTTCGCCATGAAATAACCGCCCGGTCCCATCTCCTTCGCATGTGGCTTCGTGTAAACATGGGTATTGCCGTCATATTGATCCATCAACAATAAGAACTCCATGGGCGAGGGGATTTGCGTGCTTTGGAAATAGGTATTGATCTTGGGATTATCCGCCTTCGATTCGTTCCGGAAATTCGCCTTCATTAGATCGATCACGACACCGTCGTCGAACAGCTGCTTGACCTGCGTCATCAACCCGGCGAAGGCCGGCGAATCGAAGCTTGCGCGGCGGCCCGCCTCGTCGACGAATTGCGCGTACCGCTCGCCTACGAGCTCCGACAGCATATAGTCCGGCGTGTTGGCCAGCGCATGCGGGTGGGTGCCCTTCTGGATCAGCCGCTGCGCCGACTCGGCAAACTCGTCCCAGGTCCAGTCGCCATCCTGCACGCCGCCGTCCTTGTCGATCGCGGCTTTGTCGCCGATGAGGGCGACCGGATAGAAGGACAGCGGCATCGCATACAGCCCGCCCTCGATCTGCATATGGTCCAGCACGTTAACGAAGTAGTCCGCCTTATTAAAAGCCGCATCCCGATTCATCCAGTCGCCGAGATCGGCCAGCAAACCCCGACCCACCAGTTTCTCCCGCGGCAGCAGGTCCAGCTCCATGACGTCCGGGCCCTTGCCGGACAGCAGCGCCGTGTTCGTCGTTGAGACATACTTCTCGATATTGGCAATCTGCGAATCGAGGTCTTTGAATTCCGTCTGGGCGGCCTGCAGCTCTACCGTCACGTTCGGATGCGCCTGCTCGTATTTCTTGACCGCCTGCTTCAGCTGCTCGCTCGGCTCGAACGAGGCCACGACAAGCTTGACCGGTCCGGTCGGCAGCTTGATCTCTTCTCGCTCGACCGCCGGCGCCTCCGTACCCGCGCCCTCGCCATCCGCAGGCGCCCCCGTTTGCTGCGCGCCTGTGGAAGATCCGCTTGTTGCGCTCGTGCCGCTTGGCGAACTGCCGGCATTCCCGCCGTTTCCGCTGCAAGCGGAGAGACATAGCAGCAACACGCAGAGTGCTGCGATCCATCCTGTTCTTTTCATCGCCATCCACCTTCCGATAATGAGCGTACGCCGGAGTCGATCCGTATTCCCGCCGCCCGTCCAATGTAATACACGGATGTGGCTATCTCTTCGCCGACTTGTGAACAAATTGTCTCCGAACGAAAAAAATCCGTGAACGCTGCCGGATACGGCAGCCGCTTCACGGATGGGGAGACAGGAGAAAAGCTAGCGGAGTTGCAGCACGAACGAGGCATATCTGCCGTCGATATCTTCGGCCGGCACCGGAAGCGGACGCTCCTTCGTATACGGCGGCTTCGTCCCTTCGAGGAGCAGCATGTCGCTGCCCGGACTCCAGGCCAGTAGCACAGGGACGAGCCCTTGATAGACGACAGCTTCATTCAGCACGTTGTTGCCCTGCAGTCTTCCGGCCACGACCGTATCGTCGCTGCGGGAGAAGGCGATCGTCTGCTTGTCCGCCGACAGGCAGAACAGCCCCGTCCCTTCCGCGAGCACGGTCAGCGCGCCATTGCGGACGTCGTAGCCGAACAACGTGTCGTCGGCGCCTGCGAAGACGATCTGGCTGTCATTGACCCAGTCGGCCGACCCGGCGTCGGCGAGCGGATGCACATAGCGGCTCTCGAAGGCGCTGCCGACTCTCTCCGCGAGCATGACATAGCTTCGGCTCTCGCTTAACTGCCCAGCCTGGCTCTTCTCGTCGTCCTGGTAGACGATCAGCGCCTTCGCCTTGTCATTGGACAGCTTGACCGTCACGATCGTGGCCGAAGACGACGTGTCGCCAGTCCATGCATAGCTTGCCGTGCCGCCTGTCTGCGCGTCATAGATCTCGATGCGGTCGGCGCTCGCGCCGCGATCCCGAACGCCGTACGCCACGTATCGGCTATTGTCCGACCAGGTGAACGGATACTTGCGCCATTTGAGCGCTTCGTACGGAATCGCCGCGACTTCGCGGCCGTCGTCGGAGGCGAGCAACTTCAATGTATAAGCGTCCCCTTTGGCGTCTTCAGCTTTGGCCATGCCAAGCAGTCGACGGCCGTCCGGCGACAGTCCCAACGGCATGATGTAGGGGTCGCTTAGCGCGACCGTGTCGCGATACGGGGCCGAGAGCGCTACAAAGCCGTGTTCGGCATCGTTGGCATAGCCGATCAGCCGTCCGTCCGCCGCCCAGCCGAGCGGATAACCGGCTGACTGCTCTCCGAACGAGACCTTGAAGATCGACTGCACCTCGAACGTCGAGTCCGCGCCGTCCGTCGCCGCAGCCGTGGCCGCCGCGTCGGGGATGACGACCGTCTCCGAGCGGAGACGGCTCGCACAGCCCGCCTGCAGGGCGAACGCCGCCGCCACCGCGAGCGCGAGCGCCCCGCCGCGCAGCGCTTTTCCCACCTTGCGCCATGTTGCAGGTCTCATCGCCCGAACATCCCCCTCTCCTCGGCAAAGGGCAGCTCGACGCGCACCGTCGTTAACCTGCCGATGCTGCCACCGCTCTGAATCTGAATCGTGCCGGCGTGCCGCCCGACGATCGCACGGCTGATGCTGAGACCCAGCCCGACGCTGCCGGTCTCCCCCGAGCCGGCTTCGCCCCGGTAGAACGGCTCGAAGATCCGCGCCAGCTGCGCGTCCCCGATCGGCTCGCCGATGCTGCCGATCCGGCAGCGAACCGTCCCCGCCTCCCGCTCCGCCTGAACGTCGATCTTCGTTCCCGCGTCGCCGTACTTGATCGCATTGTCGATCAAATTGATGAACAGCTGCCGCAGCTGATCCGCATCGCCTTCGACGAACAGCCCGTCGTCCGCCGCGCACGCGATCGCCTTCCCGTAGCGCTCCGCCTTAAAGGCCATCGATTCGCACACGTCCCGCAGCAGCCGGGCCGCGTCGAGCCGTTCAAGCTCGTCCGCCCGCGGCTCGGCCCGGGGATTCGACTGCTCCAGCAGATGCACGACCAGCTCGTGCAGGCGGCGGCTCTCCTGAACGATATGGTCCATGCCCTTGGCAAAGAAGGCCGGATCGTCCGTCCCGTTCGACCGGATCATCTCGGCATAGCCGATGATCGACGTCAGCGGCGTCTTCAGCTCGTGCGTGACATTGTCGAAAAACTGCTTGCGCTGCGCATGAAGCGCCTTCAGCCGGTCGCGATCCGACTCGATCGTCGCGATCTGACCCCGGATTTTCCCGATCATTGTATTGAAGTTGTCGGCCAGCCGGCCGACTTCATCCCGCCGTCGGATCGCGAGATTGACGTCGAGATCGCCGTCCGTCACCTGGGACGAAGCTTTGGTCAGCTTGACGATCGGCACGGTGACGTGGCGCGACAGCAGGTAGGCGAACAGGAAGGCGGCGGCGAAGACGGCCAGCGCGATATAATAGAGGGAATCGAGAATGCGGCGGCTCTGCTCGTAAAGCGGGGAGTAGTCCTTGGCAAAGCGCAGGATGCCGACCTTCTTGCCGTCCACGACGACCGGATAGGCGTACAGCACCGCGGCCGTGCCGTGTTCGTAGGATACCGAGTACGCCGTCTCGCCGCCGACGGCATGCCGCAGATCGTCGGCCGTCCCCCCGGAGAACGCCGCCTTGTCGGATGCGTACAACAGCTCGCCTGCCGACGAATAAGTACTGACGGCGTTCGAGGTGGCGTGGCGCAAATCGCCGACCATCTCCTCCGCCATCTGCGCGAAGTAAATCTCGTCGCTTGCGTAATGATTGATGAGGAACGCCTGCCGGACGTACACGCCGCTGTTGTTTTTGAGGCCGATCAGATCGTCCGTTATAATCTTGCGGTTGCCCGACGCGATGATGCCTGCGATGATCTGGTTCAGCAGCAGGAACGAGACGCAGAAAATAACGAAGAAGCCGACGGCGAACTTGGTGCGGATCGTCCGGAACATGCGCTAATCCTCCCGCTTCTCGAACTTGTAGCCGATGCCGAAGACGGTCGTGATCCAGTCGCCGGCGTCCAGCTTCTTGCGAAGCCGCAGCACATGCGTGTCCACCGTCCGCGTATCGCCCGCAAAATCATAGCCCCACACCAGATCCAGCAGCTCCGCGCGTGTGAAAATTTTGCCGCGGCGGCCGTGCAGCGTCATCAGCAGGTCGAACTCCTTGGGCGTCAGCTCGACCGTCTCCCCGCCTTTGCGCACAAGCCGCTCGCCGACGGCGATCTCCACGTCGCCGAAGCGGACGGCCGCAGCTTCCCCGGGCTCCTCCGTCGCACGGTTCGACTGCGCCATCCGGCGTAAAATCGTTCGGATGCGGGCTACGACCTCCCGCATGTCGAACGGCTTCGTCATATAGTCGTCCGCCCCGAACTCGAGGCCCAACACCTTGTCCGTAATATCCGACCTCGCCGTCAGCATCAGGATCGGAAGGTTGCGCTCCGCCGTCATGCGCCGGCAGAGATCGAGCCCGCTCATGTCGGGCAGCATCCAATCGAGCAGGAGCAAGTCCGGTTCGAACCGCTCCGCCTCCCGCAGCGCCTCAGCGCCTGTCCTTGCCGTCTGCGTGCGGAAGCCTTCCCTTCCCAGCCCGTATGCCAGCAGATCGGCGATCGCCGCTTCGTCTTCGACAATCAAAATTTTGGTCCCGTTCATACTCGCGTCCTCGCCCGTCCGTTTTTTCTTATTTTAACCGATCGCGGTCCGGCTTGCCTGCCGGACGATCCGACGAAGCCGTCTTCGGGCGCCCGCCCGGCCCGTCGCGCGCCGTTCTTATGACTTTCATGACAACAATTCATGACGGAGTCATGCCGAGTTTAGGTACGTCGTTCCTGACGTACGCGGAGCCGTCCATGAGATGATGACAGGAATACTGCGATACGTGTCAGTATCTGAAGAGGAGGAATACGCGTGGGACGGGCTTGGAGAAAGATGCGGACCCTTGCGGTTGTTGTCTTTGCCCTATCGATTCTGCTCAACGGCAACTTGAATGCATTGGCCGCGCCGGAGGCGCTGGAGGCGGACCGATCGGCGTTCGATGCGTTAGAGCTGTCACGGCCGGTCAGCTTGACGGAACAATCGGTTACTCATACGGTGAAGGTCGCCGAGGTGGAGACGCCCGCAAGCGGCGACAGCCTTCCGCCTGTAGACCCGACGTCGCTTGGCGTCGCTGCCGCGGCGGACTGGAGTCAAGGCGAAGTCCACTTACGATGGGAATTGGCAGCATACAACGAGATCGAGATTCGTTGGGACGCATTGACGATTCCCGACCCCAAGGATCGCAATCAGCGGATCCCTGCGGAGGGGGTCGACCATTATGAGCTGAAATGGAAGGTCGGAGGAACGTGGGAGACCTTAAAGGTAACGGAGGATGACTTCTACTTCCTCCATACCGGGCTGCCCGAGGCGAGCTTTGCGGACTACAAACTTTATGTCTACGACGAAACGGGCGGCAGCGTAGACTTCTTGTTCAGCGGAGCGACGAATCATAAGAGCGAACGGCCCATCCTCTCCGGCGCCGAACTCGGCTTGTACGATGAGACCGTCAGCGCGGACAGCTCCGCGGTCGTCTTCATGGCGAGCGGCCAAAATCCCGGGCTTCCCGGCTCCGAGGACGGCAAGACCGGCTTGTATCTTTATCGCCCGGCGGGGAACGGGAGCATCGTGCGGCTGGATGACGCCGCATCCGATATGGGCGGAGCGGGCTCGGCGCTTGCGATCAGCCGCGACGGTAGATATGTCGCTTACCCGAAGGGAAGATACGATACGGGGTATGGACTGTATCGCTTCGATACGGTTGCCGGCACCAGTCAACTGGTCGCTCCGCTAGGCCCGACCGGCTTCGATACCGTCGGCATGAGCGGAGACGGGGGCAAGCTGGTATTCGACTCCTCCTCGACCGACCTTGTGCAGGGGGATACGAACGAGGTGAAGGACGTTTTCTTGTACGACTTTGCGCTGCCCGAAGCCGACCGACTGCGCCGGATCAGCCTGACCGCGGACGGCGGGCAGGCGCAGGATGACAGCATACAGCCGGCGATCAGCGCGGACGGACGTTATGTCGCGTTCGTATCCGAGGCGTGGGAATACGTGCCGGACAAGGACGACAGCGGCACGGACCGCAGCCGGCTTTACCTCTATGACATGCAGACCGTGACGCACCTCGAGATCGTGGACGAAGAGACCGATTCTGCCACCTTCTTCTGGCCTTCTTTATCCGACGACGGCAGTAAAATCAGCTATCTGAACGAGTACAACAGACGCAAGGTCCGCGTCGGCGTGTACGACCGGACCCAGTCCGCGGAGATCTGGCATTTGGGCACCATCAACAACATTTCAATGGGTGTCCCGAAGCTGACGAGCGACGGGAATTATGTCTATGTCAAGCTGCACAACGCAGACATTTATTCCCCGGCTGAGCCTTATCGATCGCGCGCTTACGTACGTTACGATATTCGCGAGGAAAATACGTACAGCTACGTCGGCAGGCCGTTGATCGACAGCTCGCTCAGTCTGAGCGAGGACGGAACGAAAGGCGTTTTTGCCTATAGCCGCTATCCGAATCCGGATGACGAAGAACATTCGAGCGAACCTCAAGGCATTCACCTTCGCTACGTATGCCTGGCCTCCTGCTCGGACACGCCGCCGCCCGGGGATGCGGTGACCAAAGCGAGCATCGAGCTGCCGCAGCAGGTGAACGGCGCCGTTCCGATGAACGGCCCGGTGGTCATTCGCGCCTTGGCGCAGCCGAATCTACAGCTGCAAGCGAGCGTTGCCTACAAGTTATCGGGGCAGGACGACAGCCTGACTGCCACCGTACCGCTTGTCGCCGCCTCCGACGAGCCGCGCGCTTACCGGGCGGACTGGACGGTGCCGGCCGGCGCGCGCGAGATCGTGTCCGTGCGCGTGCAACCGAAGGACAAACCCGAGAATGGGAAGACAGCCGACGGCGTACCGGTAGAAGTCGCGGGTTCGCTGAAGGTGAAGCTGACCACGGCGGACGCCGCTCAGCTGAAGGGCGCTCGCGTGAGTCTGTGGAGCCCGACTGCCAAGCTTGGCGGATCGTCGGCCTTTCCGGAAATGCTGGAGACCGCGATCGCGGCGAAGGCGGCGGCCGACTATACGCTGCGCGTTGTCGACGCCGATGGACGGCTGCTCAAGGAGACGACCGGCATCGAAGTGAAGGCCGGGGAACAAAGCGAGCTGTCCGTCGCTGTCGTGCCTGCCGCGCAGCTCGTCGTTGTGGCAGTCGACGAGCGAGGACTTCCCGTTGGGAATGTGCGGGTGGAAATCCGCAGCAATGACACCGGTGAGCTCCTGTACGGCGGCAAAACCACCGGAGACGGACGTCTGGCGATTGCGGGCACCTACTTAGCCGGACAGCAGGTGGAGATGCGGGTATCCGCTCCCGCTCCCTACCAATCCCCTGCTCCGCAGACGGTTACACTGAAGGCGGGGGGGCAGGAACGCGAGATCAAGCTGGTCAATCTCGACTTCGGGACGTTGAAGGGAACCGCGATCGTCGGCGGCAAGCCAGTTGCCGGCGTAACCGTCAAGCTGCTGGCGGATTATGGCGGCGTAATCAGCAAAAACGTCACGGATGCACAAGGTCGCTATCAGCTGCGGGCACCGGCGGGCAAGTACACAGCGATAGGCGAGCGAACGGATGCACCGCCTTTGTATATGAGCAAGGATCTGTCGGTCACGCTTCAAGCAGGAAAAACGGAAACGCTTGAGATCCCGCTCAACAATCAAGGCTTCGGGCGGATCAAGCTGGATGCGAAGGTACAGCGTGTGGACGGCAGACTGGAGCCGGTTGCCATTACGGACTGGAGATCGGCCGTTCACTACCAATTAAAAGCGAGTGCCGTCAATGCCGCGCAAGGATACCGTCTGGATGCCGTCGACGAGCGTGGCATCCCCGTATACGGGACGCCTGGCGATATTTACAAGATTTGCGCCGACGGCGTACAGGCTGGATTGAGCGGGGCTTGCGCAGAAGTCACTTTGAACGACGCCAGGGAAGCCGTTGCAGCGCTTGTCTTGAAGGAAGCCGCGAGAATATCGGGCAAAGTCGCCAATTACACGCCGTCTACCTTGGGCTTCTTGATGTATCGTGAGAATGGAAGCGCCTCTTGGGGCTACAGTCACAGCTTTTCCTTCAGCGACCAAGGCGAATACAATCTTTCTATTCCCACCCCCGGACAGTATCGTCTCAACATCTATGACAACGGAGGGAGATCGTATCAATCGGAAGGCGCTGTCGCGCAAGATCAATGGCTGCGGCTCCCCCCCGTCACGATGAGCTCCGAGGCCTCGAGGTTCGCGGAGAAGCCCGGCAACGGCTATATGCAGAGCGAGCTCCGCTCAGTGCCCGGAGGAACGGCGACTTTGCAGGCGGCCTATCGGCTTGACGGGACTGATGCAGTCGATAACGCCGTATTGATCGTCTCCGTCCCGGCCGGCGCCTCCTTGATGACGGACAGCGTGATGTTAAACCGGACGCAAGTCGCTGCTGCCGATGCGGGCGGCGGGGAGTATGCGATCGAGCTCGGTCGTCTGGAGCCGGGAGCGCAAGGCTCGGTGTCCTATCGCGTTGCTCTCGACGAAGCTGTCCCGGATGAATCGCTGCACCAGGTTTTTATCCGTTACAGCAAGCCGCAGGGCGGCGGCACGAACCAAGAGACGATCGGATCCGCCTATGTCCGCACCGCCGATATTACGCTGGAGGCGCCGGAGACGGCGAGTCAGCGGTCGTTCACGGTCAGCGGTCGCGCCCCGTCCGGCAAGCGGGTGCTGGTATACGCCGATCGGGCGCTTGTCGGCAGCGGGCTGGCGACTGCGGGGGGCTTATGGTCTGCCCCGATCGAGCTGCCCGAGAGGGCGCCTGGTCTGGTCTGGCAGAAGCAAGCTGTGTACCGTCTGACCGCCAAGATCGAAGAGGAGAGCGGTTATGCCGAGTCTCGCCCTTCGCTCGTCAAATTTGATCCCGATGCGCCGGCTATTGGCGAAATATCGATGTATCAGGAGGGAGGACGGAAGGCCGTGTTTAACCCGGCGAACGGTATATCCCTTTTCCCGTTCGTCATCGTGCCAGGTCACCCGATTTTCATCGACATGCACATTTCGCATGCCGAGCGGATCAGTAATCCGACCGTCTCGATCGGCAGGCAAACGGCTGAGCTGACGGAAAAAGAACCTGGGCAATTCGAAGCGGTTATCATTCCCCAATATAATGTGGGGGCTGGCGTATTCGTCAGCTACGACACGGCGCCTGCGGAATATCAGGCCAGAACGGAGGAACCGACCGAGGAACAATGGGAGGCGCAGCAAGCCGCACTGGCCGCCGATTGGGGGCCGGTCGAGGGCAGCATCTTATCAAGCACGGACGGGCCGGACCCCGATGCGACGTATACGCCGACGTACAAGGTCGTGTTCCCGGACAAAGACCATACGGAGGCGAACGTCCGAATGAGTCTTAAAGCCGAGAAGCTCGGAGGCGCCGCCGTTCCGTACCGCGGCTTCACGCCTTACCTGGACTCGACGGGCGTGCTGACTATTAAGGGCAGTATCTCCCGCGCCGCCTTGACACAGGATCAACGGCACGAGCTGGCTGCACTGTCGCCCAAGCTGCAGACGCTCGCAGATCCGCAGGACCCGTTGTCGACCGATTATCTCGGGATCGCCATCTCCGTTTCCTTCCCGAAGGCAACGGCGGAATTCGCGGATAAATTCAATAAGACATACGGCGTATTGAATAGTCTGAAAAGCTATGTCAGCGACACGATGGACTTTATAAATTTCGCCGACCAGCTGCTGCAATTCCAAGACTACGTCATTCAAAACGAATGCCACACGCCGAGCGTCAATTATTTCATAAACCGGACCAATGCGATGTTCGATTTGGCCAGCACCGGTCTGCTCGCCAAGAACACGCTCACCGGCATTGGACTCGTTGCGGGGTTTGTCACGGACAAGCTGCCGTCATGGGCGACAGGCTCCGCTTCCTTGTATATGACGATGGTCAACGACGCCATAGGGAGCAGTTGGACCAAGGGTCTGAAAGAATTGAAAGAAGAATTCGAGGAAAACAAGGAATGGCGCGACAAAATGGCTGCAGCCGGCGCCATCGAGCGCTGCAACAAAAAGCCGAAGGATGAGGAGGAGCCGCAGAAAAAGGTGGCCGATCCGGTATGGATCTGGGACCCTAGCGGTTACGTCTATGAAGCCGTGACCGGCAACCGGGTCGAAGGCGTGAAGGCGACGCTGCTGCAGGAGGATCCGGCGCATCCGGGCGAATGGAGACAATGGGATGCCGACTGGTACGGTCAGACCAACCCGCTGATCAGCGACGAGCTGGGCAAGTACGGCTGGGACGTGCCGGAGGGAAGATGGCGGGTTATGTTCTCCAAGGAGGGGTATCTGCCTGCGCAAAGCGAGGATCTGACCGTGCTCCCGCCCCACTTTGACGTCAATGTCGCCATGGTGTCGCTGGAGGCTCCGGTTCCGACTGCAGGCCAAGCTGTTGCCGGTAAACCGATCGGCCTCGCGTTCAGCAAATATATGGTCGCAAATACGGTCGTATCCGGCGGTGTTATCGTGGAAAATGCCGCAGGGGATCAAGTAAGCGGCCATATGGAAGCCGTCGATCCGCAGACGGACGAGGCCGGCCAGACGCTTGCCCGCAGCTTCCGCTTCGTGCCTGAAGAACCGGCGGCCGAGGGGGAAACCTACCGGATGCGCGTGCTGGCGCACGTTCAAACCTACGCGCATGTCGGGATGGATATGGAACGGGCATTTGATCTGACCGTACTGCCCGCCGATACCCCCGTACAGGAAGCTGCAAGCGGTTTGAAGGCGATCGCCGGTCAGCGCGAGCTGCTGGCGGAATGGAAGAGGCAAGGCAGCCCCGATGCCAAGCAGTATCGGCTGACCGCCACGCCGCAAGGCCGTTCAGGCTGCGAGCCGGTTGCGGCGGAGATCGGCTTGGACCGCAGCAGCGCCTCGTTCACCGGACTGTGCCCGGGAACGGAATACGTGCTGCGATTGACCTCGGTAGATTTCAACGGCGCGGAATCTGCCGGAATCGGCGCGACCGCGATTACGAAGGCAGTGGCGGAGCTGCAGGCCGATACGACGCCGCCGGGCGAGCCTGCGAATGCCTCGGCCCACTGGGATAACGGCCCGTTGATTGTGACCTGGACGGACCCCGCCGATGCGGACCTGCACCATGTCGAAGTATCCTATAGAGTCAAGGGCACGGAGGAGTTCGGCAAAGCGCTGTATGCCGCCAAGGGCGAGCAGCAGATCCGCTTGGCAGGGCTCGAAGCCGGCAAAACGTATGAAATTATGCTGCGTTCGTTCGACCAGCGGCTGAATGGTTCGACTGGCGTCGTTATAGACGGCCAAACTTCGGAGCCGGGGGGCAACCCTGGCGGCAATCCGGGTGGAAATCCGGGCGGTGATCCGGCGGATCCGCTGCTGACCGAGATCGACCTGGACGCTTCGAAGGGCGAGCATTCGCTGTTCGAGGGCGCACTGCGGCTCACCTACCCGGCCGGCGTCTACAAGGAGCCGCACAAGCTGAAAATCAAGCAGCTGCCGATCGGCTCGTACCTGCACGCATCCGGCTTGATCCCGCTCAGTCCGGCGTTCTCGCTGACCTTGGATCAATCCGCGGCTACGCCTGCGAAGCCGACCGCGCTGCAGATCAAGTACGATCCCGCGCTTCTGAAAGGCCAAGATGCGCGTAAATTGGGCGTGTATCGGCAGGACCCGGCTAATCCGGCGAACTGGATCTATGTCGGCGGCATCGTAAAAGCTAGTGCATCGACGGTTCTGGCGGAGATATCCGAATGGGGCATGTACGCCGTCTTCCTCCGCGATATCACGTTCGGCGATATACAGCGGCACTGGAGCCGTCCGGAGGTGGAAGTGCTGGCGAGCCGCGGCCTGCTGTCGGGCGTTGCGCCTGGAACATTCGAGCCGAACCGCCAGTTGACGCGGGCAGAAGCGGTCAAGCTGCTGGTCTCGCTGATGCGGACTTCCGGCAAGCTGCCGGAACCGCCTGCGGGAAGCGTTGGCGCAGCGTTTATGGATGTGCGGAACGATTCGTGGTACGCGGCCGACGTCATACTGGCCAGCCGCCTCGGCCTCGTTCAAGGAGCGGGGGGGCGTTTCCGGCCGAACGATCCGATGACCCGCGAAGAGCTTGCCGCTATCGTGTATAGAACCGCGATCTGGCGCTCCGAGGAACAATCCGCGAATGACGATGCCTGGATGTCGGGATACAAGGACGCCGATTCCGTAGCAACGTGGGCAATTCCAGGTATGCGGGCCGCTGTCTCGGATGGCTGGCTGAGGGGGCGCACTGCATCCATGCTCGTTCCAAAAGCCCATATCACGCGTGCCGAAGCCGCCGTCATCCTATATCGCCTTTTGGATGGGGCAGGTTTGATCGAGGATCAAAATTAAGCTTTCATAGAGAAAAGAAACCGTCAGGGGAATGCAAATTCACCCTGACGGTTTCTTTTATGAATTTCGGCATGCTGATGGCGATGAACGTTTACCAGACATCGATGGCGATCGGCGAGGCGATCTCCCGCCGACAACTGGACGAGTCCCGCCTTTCCCGCAAGCGCGGTATTGACGAACATCCTTATACAAAATATGATCCGAATAGATAAACGTAGAGGAGACTTGGCATGTACGGTACGCGCATCGGCGCCGGGAGAACGGCCGAGATTTACGAGTACGGCGAGCAGCGCGTTCTCAAGCTGTACGTTCCGGGCCTACCCGAAGCGCAGGTGGAGGCTGAATTTCGAATCAGTGGAGCCGCTGGCCGCGCAGGCATCCGGACGCCTATGGCGCTGGCCCGCGTACGATATGACGACCGGCACGGGATCGTATTCGAGAAGATCGCCGGCGGCACGATGCTCGCAGCGCTCGCGCGACGCGACGGCAGCGTAGCCGGGGAGTCCGAGCGAATGGCGCGGCTTCACAGTCAGATTCACAGGATCGCCGTACCGGGATTGCCCGACCAGAAGAGCAGTCTTCATGATCGAATTGCACACGCCCCCTTGCTGAGCGACGAGGTAAAGGATCGCTTGGCGCTGATGCTGCAAGCCTTGCCCGACGGCGACCGCCTCTGCCATGGCGACTTTCATCCGGACAATATTATGATCGACAATCAGGAATGGATCATCGACTGGATGACGGGCATGAGCGGACATCCGGCGGGCGACGCCGCCCGAACTGCGTTGCTGCTCCGATTCGGGAGCTTGCCGGACGACGCACCCGACGAGGTCGCCGTATGGCTGACCGACATGCGTGCCGAGCTGCTCGACGGTTACCTGCTCTCTTATGCGAAGCAGACCGGCACGACGCGCGAGCAGATCGAACGCTGGATGCCTCCCGTTGCCGCGGCCCGCCTGTGCGACGGGATTCCCGAAGCGGAAAAAGAAGCGCTGGCGGCATTTGTCCGGCAGTCTCTTGAAGGGCGTGATTCCGGATGACTGTGCGCCAATGGATTTTAGGCTTGGGGCTTGCGATTGCGTTTCCCGCGCTGGTGCATCTGGCGCTTGCGGCCATCTCACGAAGATTAAGCACAGGCGACACTAGCGATTTTGCGTACCACGATACGACGTTCATCGTTTATCGCATCGGTTGGGTCGGAGATATCGCGCTTGGCCTCGCCGCGCTTGTCGTCTATGTCCTGGCGCTCAGGATTCTTCGAGCCAAGGGGTCCAAATAAGCCAGGATACATCCAAAGCGCTAAGCGTCATCGTCACGGAGAACCGGGGACGTTACTCCGGGAATACGGCGATGTGGAAATTTACATTTAAGCTTCAGAAGATATCGTGACGGCAATCAGATCCTCTCAATGGGAAAGTACAAATACAATTCCCCATCGTTATCTTTTGGATGGTAGAACTCCTGTATGGCGCCGACGACTTGATGATGGTTCTTTGGCAAGTCGTCCGTGAGCATCGTGTGCAACGTGTCTTGATACGATTCCCTTGAACATTTGGAGACGGCGTATTTAAATGCGGGAAGCGTCCACTTCGTCCAACCGCTTGGCGGGAGTGCGTAATCATTAACTTCGCATCCTGCCAAATACCTTCCTCTCTCCCCCCATCTTTCAAAATTTCCGTTCACGTCGCTCATCGCTCCCCAGATGCCGACAAGATTTCCCTCCGCATCCACCTTTGCGATGCTGCGGATTGCCGAAAAATTGCGATTCGCTTCTTCCCATAAAGGCGCGATCCAGTCCAAGCTTTGAGATGAAACTCCTTCACCCAGCTTACCGATCAATGAAATTGGCTGTTTCGAGACAATCTCGATCATCGTTTCTTTCTCCCGCCCCACCTTAACTCCCTTGTTAGATCAGATATCGCAAATACACGTACGCGCTCGCGATAACGACGGACAGCAGCATCAGCGGAAGACCGACCTTGAGATATTGTACGAACCGGATCGGATAGCCTTCCTTGCCTGCCATGCCGGCCACGATCAAGTTGGCGCTCGCGCCGATGAGCGTGCCGTTACCGCCCAGACACGCGCCCAATGCCAGACTCCACCAGAGCGGCTCGAGGTTGCTCACGCCCATCGTACCCATCTCCTGAATCATCGGGATCATCGTCGCCACGAACGGAATGTTGTCGATAAAGGCGGAGGCGATCGCGCTCAGCCACAGGATGAGCATCGAAGTCGCGACCAGGTCGCCGCCTGTGAGATCGACCGCCCGCTTCGCAAGCTCGGCGATGACGCCGGTCTCGACGAGGCCCGATACGAGCACGAACAGTCCGACGAAGAAGAAGATCGTCATCCATTCGACCTTGGTGAGCGCATGTTCCAGCTTATGCTCGCCGGTGAGAAGCAGCAGGAGGAAAGCGCCGGCCAACGCCACGGTGGCGGATTCGAGATGAAGCGTCTGATGGGTGAAAAAGCCGACCAGCGTCAATCCCAGCACGATCAAACACTTGCGCAGCAGCTTCGGATCGGTGAGCAGTTCCTTCTCGCTCATCTCCATGATGCCGCGCTTCAGCTCGTCGGTCGTCCGGATTTTTTTGCGGAACATCCAGATGAAGAGCGGCACGTAAACGGCCATGACCAGAATGGCGACGGGCGCCAGATTCTCGATAAAGGCCATAAAAGTGAGCTCCGGGACGGCGCTCCCGATCATAATATTCGGCGGGTCGCCGATCAGCGTCGCCGTGCCCCCGACGTTGGATGCGATGATTTGCGTGAGCAGGAACGGCGCCGGATGGACGCGCAGCTGCCGCGTAATGCTGAAGGTGACGGGCACGATGAGCAGCACCGTCGTCACGTTGTCCAAAAAGGCAGAGCAGACGGCCGTGATGAGCGACAAAAGAATCAGAATGCGGATCGGCTCACCCTTCGCCTTCTTGGCCGCCAGAACGGCGATATATTTGAACATGCCCGTCTCGGCCGTCGTGCTCACGATGATCATCATGCCGATCAAGAGTCCCAGCGTGTTGAAATCGATATGATGGATCGCCGTCTCCTGATCGACGATGCCGAAGACGACCATGAGCAGGCCGCCGATCATGGCGACGATCGTCCGGTGAATTTTCTCCGAGATAATGAGTGCGTAGATCACCAAGAATATGCCGATGGCCCAAATCGCTTGCTGTTCCATTCCGATCCTCCCAAAAAATTGAATACCTTCATCCATTTTAACCGACAATGGGAATTAATATGGATAGGAGGATCAACATGTATCGAATCCTCGCGGCGTTGGCCGCCTGTATATTGTTTGGATATTCCCCCGCTCCGATCGCCGTCGCGGACGCGGATCCTTATGCCGCGCTAAAGCGTCTGTCCGGCGGCGGCGGGACTCCCCTGGAGATCCGAATGGACGACCGCACGCATACGCCGGCCCTGCTGACCGGCGCCTTGTCCAAGGCCTCCAAGCATTCGCCGGCGTGGATCGCGCTTGAATTCGCGAACAAAGCCAAGCGAATATACGGCATTCACAGTCCCCACTCCAAGCTGCAGGTGGCGGAGATCGGCGAGCCGTCGGCGTCGATTGTCCGCGTGCGGCTGGTCCATTTGCTTTACAAGACGCCCGTATGGGGAGACGAGCTGCGAATCGATATCGATCGCGACGGGATCATCCGGCGCGTGGAAGGACGAATACATCCGAATCTGGCGAAAGCGACCCTCAATAGACCGCGTCATGCCGCCGTAAGCCAAGCGGAAGCCGTGCGCATCGCCGCAGGCGCGGCCGGCATCGGACGCGCGGATGCCGGCCGTGCCGAGGTTCGTCCTTATTACCTCCCCGACCGCGCCGGCATCCCGCTCGTATACGCCGTAACTTTTCAACGATTCGGCCAGTCGTCGCTGGACCTCACGGTCCATGCCTTGACCGGCCGCGTCATCCCGCTTTAGCCGGCCCACTCCACGCTTCGCAGCACGCGCTGCTTCATCAGCTCGAGCACGAAGTCCACGTAATAGTCTTTGCGAACGATCACTTTATATTCGTGATTCGGATAGTGATAGAAGAGCACGTCCGTATACACGCGATTCTCGTCGAATTCCTGCCTCACCCGCTTGAGACCCGCCAGTATGGACGGATCATCTGTCGAGAGTGCGATATGGAACTCCACGTCGTTCTCGTTCGCGGACTCGCCGATGCGTAACGCAGCTTCGTCGTAACTATAATTTAGCATATCGATTAGCCTCCCAGGCGCTAGATAAGGTAACGGAAGTAAACATATACGCTTGATATCACGATGGACAGCAGCATCAGCGGGAATCCGATCTTCAGAAACTGGACGAACCGGATCGGATGGCCTTCTTTGCCGGCCATGCCCGCGACGATCAGGTTGGCGCTCGCGCCGATGAGCGATCCGTTGCCGCCGAGGCATGCACCCAGCGCCAGGCTCCACCAGAGCGGCTCGAGGTTGCTCACGCCCATATTGCCCATCTCCTGAATCATCGGGATCATGGTCGCGACGAACGGGATGTTGTCGAGGAACGCGGAAGCGATCGCGCTCAGCCACAGGATCAGCAGCGACGTCGCGACCAGGTCGCCGCCCGTCAGATCGATCGCCCGCTTCGCAAGCTCGGCGATGACGCCCGTCTCGATCAGGCCGGACACGAGTGCGAACAGGCCGACGAAGAAAAAGATCGTCATCCACTCCACCTTCGTGAACGCCTGCTCCATCATATGCTCGCCGGTGAGCAGCAGCAGCAGGAAGGCGCCCGCCAAGGCGACGGTAGCGGACTCGAGATGGAACAGCTGGTGGGTGAAAAAGCCGACCAGCGTCAGTCCCAGCACGATCAGACACTTGCGCAGCAGCTTCGGATCGGAGATCAGCTCCTTTTCGTTCATCTCCATGACGCCGCGCTTCAGCTCGTCGGTCGTCCGAATCTTTTTGCGGAACATCCAGATGAACAGCGGTACATAAAGAGCCATCACGACGACGGCGACGGGCGCCAGGTTGTTGATGAACGCCATGAACGTCAGCACCTTGACGGCGCTGCCGATCATGATGTTCGGCGGAACGCCGATCAGGGTCGCCGTGCCCCCGACGTTGGAGGCGATGATCTGCGTCACCAGGAACGGCACCGGGTTGACGCGCAGCTGCCGCGTGATGCTGAACGTCACGGGCACCATGAGCAGCACCGTCGTCACGTCGTCCAGAAAGGCGGATCCGACCGCGGTGATGAGCGACAGCAGGATGAGGATGCGGACCGGCTCTCCTTTAGCCTTCTTGGCCGCCAGTACCGCGATATACTTGAATACCCCCGTCTCGGCGGTTGTGCTCACGATGATCATCATGCCGATCAAGAGCCCCAGCGTGTTGAAGTCGATATGATGGATCGCCGTCTCCTGATCGGCGATGCCGAAGACGACCATGAGCAGTCCCCCGATCATGGCCACGATCGTCCGGTGAATCTTCTCCGAGATAATGAGCGCGTAAATAACCAAAAAAATGCCGATTGCCCAAATGGCTTGCTGCTCCATAAGACCCCTCCCTAAGACAATTGATGGAAATAGGATGTCCGCAACCGTCCGGCGTATGCCCTTCAATCCATTTGGAGAGGCCAAAAAAAGCAAAGAGAAGCCCACCAAATGGCAGGCTCCTCCGGTATTCCCGATATGCAGTTACCTTCTATATTAACCCACGGGGCCGCGCTTGTAAACCCGTTGACGGCCTGCGTTAAGCTTCGGCGTAGAGAACCCGCGCGTCGCGGGGCGAACAAATGAATAACGCGATATTCGTCACGTTGACGGTACAATCAATCCCTTGCGGATCAGATTGGCTGACACCGGCGCGCGCCCGATCTCCCTTGCCCATACGGACAGCTGGCCGATATGGTGAATCTCGTGCGCGATGACGTGGCGCATCACTTCGCCCCAGGCGTGCACCTCCGAAGTGCCGTCCGGACGCATGCCACGCAGCGGCCGCGTCTCCATGGACGGGTCCCAGGCCGACACGAACGCCTCGACGTCGGGCCGCAGCCGTCGGTCGAGCGCCCGGACTTGATCGAGCGAGGCGTACCTTTCGAACGGATCAGTGAATTCCGGCTTGTCCTGCATGAACATAAGCCAGCTGTATTCCACGTCCGCGATATGGAACAGCGTCTTCAGAATGCTCCCGACGCCCCCCGTGCGGGCTTTAAGCAGCTCCTCTTCAGGTACCTCTTCGCACCATGCGTACCATTGCTCGCGGACGATCCAGTTGTATCGAAAAAAAGGTTGCATCGCGTACCTCCTGCTGGTTTAATCAGACTCAGCTGCCCATCAACGTCACGTCTCTCATCTATCAACGACTCTATTCTACTACATCCATTCCAACCGGGGGGGACTCATGGATCGAAATGTCATTCAACAAGCGAGAGCATTGGCAGAGCAGCTGATTCGGCAAGCGGGCGCCGTCGCGCTGGAGCGATTCGACAATATCGCGGAGCTGACGGAAAAAGACGAATACGGGGACGTCGTCACCGAGGTCGATCATCTGGCGGAAGCGATCATTCTACCAGGCATCCAGTCTGTTTTCCCGGACCATGCCATCCATAGCGAAGAGGCGGGACGTCTCGGCGGAGAAAGTGACTGGCTATGGCTCATCGACCCGCTCGACGGAACGAACAATTTCGCGATCGGCCTGCCCGTCTTCACGACGTCGATTACGCTCATGTACAAGCGCGAGCCCGCGCTCGGCGTCGTCTACGAACCGCTCACCGGCAGAATGTTCGTCTCCGCCGCAGGCGAAGGCGCCTTCGTAAACGGGAAGCCGATGCGCGTCCAACCGGCCGCAAGTCTCGCCAAAGCCAACATCGGCTGGATACAAGGTCACGCCGTGCGCAACGATCCGCGCGCCGTCCGGCTGCGCCATCATATCGATCTGAGCTTCAAGCGCATGATGCGGCTGTGGGCGCCGGCGCTGCAGTGGTGCATGCTCGCCAAAGGAGACATCGGCGGGATCGTGCTGTACAACTCTGAAGGCGACGATCTGTATTCCGGGATCTTGATGGTTCAAGAAGCGGGAGGCGTCGTCGTTGACTTCGAAGGAAGGCCGTTTAGGGGCATGCAGGCGGAGCCTTACTTGATCGCCTGCCATCCCGACAACCAGGAAGCGCTGCTGCGGACAGTTCGCGCGGGTTTGGCTGAAGCGGAGGAGACGGGTTAACGTCCTGGCGGCTGCCTCGGACAACCTCGAATTTTATCGAGCCGGACGAGTCTTTCCGAAGAAAATGTCGGACTGCCGCGCGCGCCTCCATCATATACTTCTGCGATGCGATTCGATTCGCCTATGCGGGAGGTATGGGAGATGTCTTATTCCGAAACGACCGTGCTCCAGACGTCGGCGCCCCAGACGCCGGTGCTTCAATCGCCGGCTCTGAACCTGTCGGCGGACTCGACCCAGAAGGTAAATTATGCCAAAAACGATCAAAACGTCATCACGCAGCTGTTTGCCGAACAAATGCCTGCCGTCAGAACCGGCTTTTTCAATATTCACTTGAGTCAGGGCGTCGTGGTCTCGCCGCACTGGCACACCAACGCTGCCGAGCTGGTTTTCTTGATCAGCGGCGAGATCCAGACGTCCGTCTTCAATCCGTTCACCCAGCTGCTGATGACGTATCGGCTCAAGCCTGGTCAAGTCTCGCAGTTCCCGATGGGTTGGTTCCACTGGCTGGTGGCGCTGACCGATCACACGCACCTGCTGACGATCTTCGACGTCCCGACGCCCGACATCGTGTACGCGGGCGACTTCTTGCGGATGCTGCCGCCCGAAGTCGCCGCACGCGCCTACTGCGTCAATCCCGCTGCCTATGCCCAAGCCGTCGCTCCGATTCAGAAGCCGGTCATCCTGGGCCCGCCTCCCGGCTGCTCGCCCGCGGCCGGCGCCGTGCAGGGCGCGGCGGCGCAGGTCGGCTATCCGCATGCGGGGGTGCAGAGCGCGGCATCGCCCGGCCCGATGTATCCGGGCACGATGCCGGGCGTGATGCCGCAAAGCGGGATGCCGCAGCAGCAGGGGGCGGCGGCGGTGCCCTATCCCCCTGGGTCAGGCTGGAGATAGAGGTTAGCCTGACGCTAGGAGAAGCTATTGCAATAAATCGAAACCTGCGGCGAATGCCGCAGGCTTTTTCAATATGTCTTTAAAACGTCCCCAAGCGGCAAACTACCAAGACGCCTCGCGATTCGCGAACCGCATCCCGAGGTACGCTTATAAAAAGGGGGAACGCTTCATGAATTGGCGTCGACCGCAAGGCCAACGCACATACCCGCTTATCCATGCCATGATCGCCGTAGCGATCGTCCTCGCGCTGCTGCCGGCGTTAATCATGGCACCCGCTAACGCTGGCGCCGCCAGCTTTATGGCATCCTGGCCCTACAAAGCCAACCTGCTCGGCGCGGAGCAGGTCGTCGTCGTCGAGGCCAAGTCCCTCCGATCGCAGACCGGCGTGCTGTCGCTGCGCGAGAAGCGGTCGGACGGCGGCTGGACCGTCGTCCTGTCGGGCATTCCCGTCACGCTCGGCAAGAACGGCATCGCCAAGACAAAGGAAGGCGACGACCGTACGCCCTCCGGCGTTTATCCGCTGGGCGACGCGTTCGGCACGGCAAGCAAGCCGAAGGCGCTGAAGCTCGCCTACAAGCAAACGACCAAGCAGGACTATTGGGTCGACGATCCGTCATCCGCCGATTACAACCGATGGGTCGCTTATGACGGCAATCCCGTCCGCAAGTGGCATTCCTACGAGCGCCTTTATCAGCCGCTCTACAAGTATGCGATCGTCGTGCGCTATAACGACGATCCGATCGTGCCCGGCCGCGGCAGCGCCATCTTTCTTCATCTGTGGCGCGGAGCGGACAAGCCGACGGCCGGCTGCATCGCCATGTCCGAGCCGAACCTGCTCAAGCTGATGGCTGCGCTCGACCCCGCGCGTGCTCCGGCGATCGCGATAGGTCTGGCCGATTAGCGAAGCCTGGCAGCCGGTAAGGCGAAGCTGGCCGTCAAGAGAATACGGCCGCCAGCACGACGATCGCGATCGGCACGAGCAGCATCGCGACAAAAATGAGGACACCCAGTGGATGAGCGAAGTTGATCGTCCAGCCGACCCCGTACCTTTTTTCCACCATCAGGGCCGGATCCGCCTTATTGTAGTAGAAAAAGCCGCCGCGCCACGCTTCGTCCTCTTGCACGTGCGGGCTGCTCCCGACATCGTCAAGGCCTTGACGCGCCACGTACCAGACGAAGCCGAATACCGCCAGGATCAGCAGCGCAGGCAGACCCAGAATCGCAGGACTAAAATGTCCGGTTGGCCAGCCGTACAGCGTCACGGATTGACCCAGACCCAGCATGACGACGACGAACAGCGAGAGCGCGTAAATGAACACCGAGTTCGCTTTTCTAAACCGCAGCTGCTTCTCTCGGGACGCCTCCGGCTTCGCAGGATCGAGCTGCTGCCGCGCTTGGCGAATGCTCATATTAACCAGCAGGAAGACGACGATCAACACGAGTTGGACGATATTCAGCATAAATACGGCGCCAAAACCCTTGGGAGAATACTCGTCCGCCTCTCCGGTAATTCCGAAGTGCGTCGGTACCGGGTCAGGGATGACATCCCAATGTAGGATCGCCGATATGACGCATACGATAACGATCGCCACATGAATCAAGAACCACCCGTTGCCTACGAGTCGCTGGCGCTGCCGGAACAGCAGGTCGATGACGACCTTGGACGGCTTCTCCGCGCTCCAGTTCCGGGCTTGCTTCAAACGGAGTGCCTGCACCCGCCCCGAACGCCAAATCGGGATCAGGCCGCCGATCTGGACGATTAGCGCCGTACCGAATGCCGCCTCGGGACTGCCGCCCTCCTCGCCGCCGCTCCAGAGCCCGATGGCGACCCCTGCCGCCAAACCCAGTATCCATAAGACGACCATCGCGCCAACATGTCTGCCGCGAATCCGCCGGACCTCCGCGCTGCCGCGATCCGCTTCGGGCACGTACAAGCCAAACAACAAATGCTTCGACGCCAGGAACACCGTCCCGATTATCGTCAGCGAGATCAGCGCATCCAGTACGCCCAATACCAGCCATTCCGTCTGCGTCGCATTCACTTCGCATCCTCTCCCTTCGACATCAATTGCCTGTAGACGGCAGCGCTCCGCTCGGCGAACTCTGCCTCCGTCATCCCGCGCACCGCGGCCTCCGCGGCGAGCGACCGGATGCCCCGCTCCAGCTTGGCGCGGAACGCCGCATCCGCCCCGGGCATCCCGCCCGGCTGCACGACAACTCCCTGCTTGCGGTGCACCTGAAGGAACCCATCCTGCTTCAGAATCTGATAAGCTTTGTTCACGGTGTGCAAATTAATGCCCAAATCCGCAGCGAGGCTCCGAACGGACGGCAGCGGGTCCCCGGGCTTTAACTGCGCTGAAGCGATGCCTTCGATCAATTGATCGACGAGTTGCGTATAGATGGGTACATCCGACTGCAGATCGATCTCCATCCACATCGCGCATCCTCCTCTTTGTTTCTGTTATACTTATTATATAACAGATAACTTAACGATAACAGGCTGCCATCCTAAAATTTAGCCTAAATCCGTTCTTTGCTTTTGCGTCAGGCTGTGCTATAATTTCTCTTGCCGCTAAAATTTCGGCATCTTCGAGACGTGGCTCAGCTTGGTAGAGCGCTTGCTTCGGGAGCAAGAGGTCGCAGGTTCAAATCCTGTCGTCTCGACCATCCAATACAATGACAGAAGCTCTGGATTCCAGGGCTTCTTTTTATTTTCCCCTTCAACTTGTAATCCCCCGTACATATACGGTACAAATGGAAACGATACGATAAAAGGACGAACGCGGTCAGCCGCAGACGGAAAGGAGCGTCCTGATGACAACCGTGATGGTCGTGGACGACGAAGCGCGGATCCGGGAGCTGGTTCGGCTCTATCTGGAGGACGAAGGCATGGAGGTCGTGGAGCAAGCGGATGGCGCGGCCGCATGGGCGTATATGCTGAAGCAATCGGTCGACCTCGTCGTGCTCGACGTCATGATGCCGCAGATGGACGGCTGGGACCTGTGCCGGCTGATCAGGGAGAACGGGGACACGCCGATTCTGATGGTGACGGCCAAGGGCGAGCCTGCGGAGCGGATCAAGGGGTTTCGTCTAGGAACGGACGACTATCTGGTGAAGCCCTTCGATCCGATGGAGATGGTGATGCGGGTCAAGGCGCTGCTGAAGCGCTACCGGATCTCGACCTCGCAGACCATTCGTCTCGGGAACGTCCTGCTCGACAAAAAAAGTTACCTGGTGGCGTTCGAGAACATCGGGCAGACCGCGACCCTGCCCATGAAGGAATTCGAGCTCTTATACCTGCTGGCCAGCTACCCCGGACAGCTGTTCACTAGAGATATGCTGATTCAAAAAATATGGGGCATGGACTACGACGGGGACGAGCGGACGGTAGACACGCATATCAAGCGGCTGCGGGAGCGATTCGGCGATTATGCCGCCGACTTCAAGATCGTGACGCTGCGCGGACTCGGTTACCGGCTAGAGGCTTATCATGACTAAGTCGCTTTATATCCGCATCGTGCTCACCTTCCTGGCCGCGGTCATCGTGAGCTTGTTCGTTTCGCTATATTTAGTCCTGCGGCTGTCCGAGACGAAGATCATCGATTACGTGCAAAACGAAATGATCGCAAACGGCAAGGATATCATCCAATCTTATATCGGCTCCTACCCCGGGCATTCGGAGCTGCTCGCGAAGGGGATCGCCGTGACCGCGACCGTCAATTTCTACGGACCGAGCGGTCAAATGCTGCATGAGGACGTCATGCCGGCGGACAAGCGAATCGCGGTCGATACGGAAAAAATCGACTTCGTGCTGAACGGGAGCGTATACCGCGGCAAAGCTCCCGCCGATCCCTTTGTCGTCGGTCTTCCGTTTCAAATCGGCAGCGAACGGTTTGCCTTATTCACTGAACCGGAGATCGGCCCGTTCATGCGCTTGATCGGCAACTTTTTTCGATTGGAATTGCTGTTCGTGCTGCTCATCGGCAGCGTATTGATCCTGATCGCGGCGGTATTTATCGTCAAACCGCTCAAGCGATTGACCGAAGCGACCCGGCGGATGAGCAAGGGCGACTTCAGCGTCGTCATCCGTTCGAAGCGCAAGGACGAGATCGGACAATTGACGCGCAGCTTCAACCTGATGGCGCAGGAGCTCGGCGCGCTCGAGAAGATCCGGCAGCAGTTCGTGTCCAACGTTTCGCACGAGATTCAATCCCCCCTCACTTCGATCAAAGGGTTCACGAAGGCGCTCAAGCACAAGAAGATGGACGAGGAAAAGCGGCTGCAGCTGCTGTCCGTCATCGAAGAGGAGACCGAGCGTCTGTCCCGTCTCGGCGAGGATCTGCTCCAGCTGTCTTCTCTGGAATACGAGCATCTGGAGCTGAACCTCCGTGCCTACCGGCTGGACGAGCAATTGCGCAAGGCGGTCATTGCCCTGGAGCCCCAGTGGACGCAGAAGGGTCTTCGGATCGAGCTTGAGCTGGCTTCGCTGGACATCGTCGCCGACGAGGATCGCATTCACCAGCTGTGGATCAACCTGCTAGGCAACGCGATCAAATTCACGGATCCGGGCGGAGAAATTCGTCTGATCGCCGGGCAGCAAGGAGAGACGGCTGTCGTAGCGGTGCAGGATACCGGCACAGGGATCCCGGAAGGCCAACTGGACGCGATCTTCCAGCCGTTTTACAAGGTCGATCCATCCCGCACGAGAGCCGTACCGGGCAACGGCATCGGTCTGTCGATCGTCAAGCGAATCGTCGGCCTGCATCATGGGGATATCCAGGTGACCAGCGCGCCGGGAGAAGGAACGACGTTCAGGATCACGCTGCCTCTGGCTCCGCCTTCCCGCGAATTGTAAGCAACGCTTCACATTGACGACAAATAAGGCCGGTATACTCCTCTCAACAAGGAGAGGAGAGAGATAGATAGATGAACGTGTTGAGTCGAATCAGTCTTAAAAACGGGGTTGCGGTCATTATTCTATGCATGCTGGTGCTGGGATACGGCTTCTATTCCACGACGCAAATCAAGCAGCAGACGTTCCCGGATATCGAGCTGCCCGCCGTGTCCATCCAGGCGATCGCCCCCGGCGCTTCGTCGGAGGAGATCGAATCGGAGATCACCAAGCCGATTGAGGATACGTTAAAAAGCTTCAAGGGCTACGACTCCCTCACGAGCTCCACGGGGGAAAACGCGGCAAGTCTCTTCATCCAATTCCCGTTCGGCACGGATGTGGAAAAGATGTCCGCCGACGTGGAGACGGCGCTGGCCAAGGTGCCGCTGCCGAGCAGCGCCAACGTGACCGTCCAGCGGCTGTCCGCCGGCGCCGTGCCGGTCTATGAGGCGGCCGTCTTCTCCGACGGAGAAGGCGCCGATTCCGACGCGCTGGCGGCCAAGCTGGCGACCGAGGTCGTGCCGAAGCTTCAGAAGCTGGACGGCGTCAGCTCGGTGACGCTGACCGGGACCAAGACGGAGAAGCTCAATATCGTCGTCGACAAGGAGAAGGCGGGCCAGCGTGGCATTACCCTCAGCGCGATACAGAGCGCGCTCCAATCGCTCCAGTACGCGCTGCCGCTCGGCAACGTGAGCGAAGACGAGCAGACGATCCCCGTCCGGCTCGTGGGCGGCGTCGACTCGCTTGAGCAGATCCGCGCGCTGGAGCTCGGCGGCCTCGGCGCTGCGGGAGGACAAGCAGGGCCGGGCGGCGCCGGTACCGGTGCGCCTGCCAAGGTCAAGCTGTCGGATATCGCCACGATCTCCGCTGCCGCCTCCCAGGAGTCGATCACCAGATATAACGGCAAGCCGAGCTTTGTGATCGGCGTTGTGAAGAGCCAAGAGGCCAATACGGCAGACGTCGCCGACGAAGTCAAAGACGTTTTAAAGGCTTATCAGGACAAGGGCGAGCTGGACATCCATGTGATCCAGGATCAAGGCGAGGCGATCGAGGAGTCGGTATCGTCGCTCGTTCGCGAAGGCGCGTTCGGCGCGTTGTTCTGCGTCATCATCATCTTCCTGTTCCTGCGCAATATCAGGGCGACGCTGATCTCCATCGTCTCTCTGCCGATCTCGATTTTCGCCACGATCACGATTCTGAACCAGATGGATTATACGTTGAACATCATGACGCTGGGCGGCATCGCCGTCTCCATCGGACGCATCGTGGACGACAGCATCGTCGTGATCGAGAACATCTTCAGATGGCGGCAGGAAAAAGGCAGCGCGCTGAAAGGTAAGGAGCTTGCCTACAAAGCGACCAAAGAAGTGATCGGAGCGGTCGGGTCCTCGACCATCGCGACCGTCGTCGTTTTCGCGCCGCTGGCGTTCGTGAGCGGGATTATCGGCGAGTTTTTCCGTCCGTTCTCCGTCGCGGTCGTCGTCTCGATTCTGGCATCCTTGCTAGTGGCGGTTATGCTGATTCCGGTGCTCGGCGCGAAGTTCTTCAAGAACGTCAAGCCGCACAAGGAAGACAAAGGCCTTCTTGCCCGCGGCTACGAAAAGCTCATTCAAGGGGCGCTGAAGCGCAAGGCGCTCGTATTGGTCGCATCCGTGCTGCTGCTTGCGGCCTCTCTCGGCACGATCCCGATCCTCGGCGTCGCCTTCCTGCCGGCCGATTCGCTGCCGACCGCTTCGATCGAAATATCGCTGCCCGCGAAGAGCTCCCTGGAGCAGACGAACAAGGCGGCGGAGAAGGCCGAGACCTATGTGCAGGGATTGAAGGATGTCGAGAACTATCAGGTGAGCATCGGTGGCTCCGGCGGCCCGTTCGGCGGAGGCCCCTCGCAGTACAACAAAGCTACGGTGACCGTTCAGTTCGCCAAAAAAGCGGACATCGAAAAAATGGTGGAGCAGGCGAACGCCGGCTTGCCTGCTTTGGTGGCCGCAGAAGCTGAAGACGCGACGGTCAAGGTACGGGAAGGCCAGCAGCAAGGCCTGCCCGACGGCAGCGGCATCGATGTCACGCTTTACTCCGACAATGTCGACCATCTGTCCCAAGCGGCCAAGCAAGTCGAGCAGTTGATGCTCGCGAACACGGACTTGAAGGACACCGGGAACAATATGAACGACGTCTCGCCAAAGTGGGTGTTGACGTTAAACCAAAAAGGCCTCGATGCAGGCGTCAGCGCAATGGCCGTGATGCAGGCCGTGAACGAGCAGCTGAAGCCGATCGACGCCGGCACTTACCGGCTCGACGGCCAGAGCCGGGACGTCGTCCTCTCGTACGACCGGCAGATCGGCTCGCGCGAGCAGCTCGAACAAATCGCGATTCCGACCGCGGCCGGCTTGATGAAGCTGCGGGACGTCGCCGACGTCGACGTTCAAAATGCGCTGGCGACGATCAATCACGACGACGGCAAAACGTACGCGACGATCAGCGCGAGCATCAAGGACGGCGGCGACACCGCCTCCATCACCAAAAAAGTGGAGGATGACGTCCGCAGTCTGGCCCTGCCTTCCGATGTGGAGCTCAGCTTCGGCGGGGGGCTCGCCATGATCAGCGAAGGGTTCACCAGCATCGGCATCGCGATGGCCGCGGCGGTGGCGCTCGTCTTCCTCGTCATGAGCATGACGTTCGGTGGCATCGTTACTCCATTGATCATTCTGTCGTCGCTGATCTTCATTCCGGTCGGCTCGCTTGGCGCCCTGTTGGTGACCGGTCAGGCCTTGTCCATGAGCGCGATGATCGGAATGCTCATGCTCGTCGGCATCGTCGTCACGAACGCCGTCGTGCTCCTCGACCGCGTCGAGAAAAATCGCAAGACGGGCATGGCCGTCACCGAATCGATCGTCGAAGCGTGCAAGACGCGCCTCAGACCGATTCTGATGACCGCCTTCGCGACGATGCTCGCGCTCTTGCCGCTCGCCTTGTCCGGCTCCTCGACCAGTCTTATCTCCGGCGGCCTGGCCGTGACTGTCATCGGCGGATTGTTCACGTCGACCCTGCTCACGCTCATCGTCGTGCCGGTCATTTACGAGCTGGCTTGGAAGAAGCGGAAGGTGCGCGAGGTAGAGGAATTCTAAAATAACGGCTGAAATAAGACTGCAATAGCGTCGGAAATAACGATGTTTAAGCTCAGACTGTCGAGAAATCTCGGCAGTCTTTTTTATACAAAATCACGCGTCTTTCCCTATTGCCATACATCCGCCCTTTTCACGCCACCCGTTTTCTGGGAAAATCGGTAATAGCTTATTTACGATTATAGCGAGGTATACGATGAAAAATATGAATTTCCAAGTCAATCTGCAAGGCGTCATCGATCTGCTGTCCAACCATTTGTACTCGGACCCCGGCGTATTCGTGCGTGAGCTGCTTCAGAACGGCGTGGACGCGGTCACCGCGCGCAAACGTCTGGGGCATGTTTTCGAGGAATCCGTCAAGGTCGAGCTGTTCCCCGCTTCGTCCACGCTGTCTTTTTCCGACAACGGCTGCGGCCTTACGGAAGCGGAGATCGAGCAATTTCTGGCGCGAATCGGCAGCTCGACCAAACGGGAGGATCAGGATGCGGCCGACGACTTTATCGGCCAATTCGGCGTCGGCTTGCTGGCCTGCTTCGTCGTGAGCGCCGAGATCGTGCTCATCACGCGGTCCGCGCTCGATGGGGATCCGCTGGAGTGGCGGGGCAAGCCGGACGGCACCTATACGATCAAGAAGCTGAAGCGGCAAGTGCCCGTAGGCACCACGGTTTATCTCCAGGCAAAGCCGGATTACGAGGAGTTTTTCGAGTATTACCGGGTGAGCGAGCTGCTGGAGAAGTACGGCGCGTATCTGCCGACGCCGATCCTGCTGCGGGAAGACAAGTACGAACGCAGAATCAACGACGCGGTTCAGCCCTGGAAGCTGAGCAAGCCGAAAGCGATGGAATATATCGAGCAGTCGACCTTCTCCAAGCCCCTGGATATCATCCCGCTTCATTCGGCCATCGGCGGCGTCACGGGCATCGCGCATGTGCTTCCTTATGCGGTCAGTCTGCAGGACGAGAAAAAGCATCGGGTTTATCTGAAAAATATGCTGCTGTCGGACAAAATGAGCAATATCCTGCCTGCGTGGGCGTTTTTCGTGAACGGCATCATCAACACGGAGAATCTGCGGCCCACGGCTTCACGCGAGGCCTTTCAGGAGAACGACCTGTTCTTCGCCGTCCGGGACGAGCTTGGCGCGTGCATCAAGCAATATCTGATCGAGCTGAGCGAGCGCGATCCCGAGCTGTTCCAGCGTATCGTCCTCATCCACCGGGCTTCGATCAAGACGATGGCCGTCGAGGACGAGGAGCTGTACGCGCTTTTTATCCGGCATCTGACCTTCGAGACTTCTTATGGCGACATGAAGATGGCGCAAATTCTGGAGGAGCGGACGACACTCGCAGTCACTGCCTCGGTGGACGAGTTCCGCCAAGTGTCCCGCGTAGCCAAAGCGCAAGAGCTGATGGTCGTCAACGGCGGTTACGTGCACGACATGGATCTGATCCGTCGACTGCCCGCTGTGGCGGAGAACGTCACTGTCAGCATTCTCGACAGCCTCACCTTCGCCGAACGGTTCGAGCAGCTGGACGCCGAGGACAAGCGCGCCGCACAGCCTTTGCTGGAGCATAGCGACCGACTCCTCGAACGCTTCAACTGCCGTTCTCTCGTCCGATGGTTCGAGCCTGCGGACATCCCGGTGCTCTACAATACGAACCAGGAGGCCAACTTCTTCAGGCTGGTCGAAGAGAGCGAGAAGGAAACGAATCCGCTCTTCGGCGAAGTCGTGCGGGTGGTCAAGAATGACATGTACGAACAGCCTTATGCCAGGCTCTGCTTCAACTACAACAATCCGATGGTTCGCAAAGCGGCACAGACGCGCGATTCGGCGCTGCGGAAGGCGAGCATCGAGCTTTTCTACACGCAGGCCCTGCTGCTGGGCAACCATCCGATGAGTGCGGACGAGCTGAGGATGATGAACGATTCCCTGCTGCAATTCATGAACAAGGGCCTCGACGGGGAGACGGAGGCGAGCCGATGAAAAATCGATACGACGAGCTGAGGCGAGCGACCTGGAGTCTGCCGGACGGCAAGCAGAAGCTGGCGGTCATGGAGGAAATGATCCTCATCGCGGACCGATACATGACCGAAGAAGATGCGTACGACATCCGGATGGACTACCTGTCCGCGGCAATCGAGGCGGGCCGCCCGGAAAAGATGCTCGTCGTCTTTTCCTGGTGTGTCTCCAAGTTTGAGAAAAATCCCGGCGTCTACGCGCATCATATGCTGATCTGGTGTTACAAATGGGTGCTGAACGAGCTCTGGCAGATGCCGGAATTTAGCCTGACGCAGATCGAGCGGATCTATGCGGACTTTAAGGAAAGGTGCCTGCAGTTCGGCTACAGCCTGCGGCCCTATTACCAGCAAAAGATCAACTTGCTGCTGTCACAAGGCCTTCAGGCGGAAGCCGCGGCTTATTATAAGAAATGGCGCGCCGCGCCGCGGGATTCGCTGGCGGACTGCAAGGCTTGCGAACAGAACCTGTTCGGCAAGTATCACTTCCAGGCCGGTTACCCTAAAAAAGGGCTGCAGGCGCTGAAACCGATTCTTGACGGCCGAATGCGGTGCAGGTCCATTCCGCAAAATACGTATGCGCAGATCATTATGCCGCTCCTGAAGGTCAAAGATTACGAGCAGGCGATTGCTGCCGCAAAAAAGTCCATTCACCTGTTGGACGGGCCGATGTATCTGGAGGAGTTCGGCCTGTTCCTGGCCTTCTATACGGTGACGGACCTGGCCAAGGCGGAGAAGCTGTACAACCGCACGGTGCATCTCGCCCTGGAGAGCAAGAACGGCTGGATCCGGCTTCACTATTGGATGGCGGTCCGGCAGTTCCTGCGGGAGTGGCACCGGAAACGTCGCAGAAAAAAGCTCGCCGCGGCCGACGTCGTGACGCTCGATTGGCTGGACGGCGAGATCGCCTCGTTAACCGCAGCCTTCAATCGCAGAAACGGCAACGATTATGTGAGCCATATCGTCGCGGAAAACGACAAAATGGCGGGTAAGCTGCTTCGTGAATATGCGGCGGCGCAATAAAGCTGGTATAGAAAAAGCGGCCTCGCGGGCCGCTTTTTTGTGAGCCAGGTCATTGGTTTCTCTGTAACGCAAGAATCTCTTGCTCAGACAACCCTGTTGCTTGGGCGATGATCGAGACATCTACGTTTAACCGCAGCATGTTCTTGGCGGCTTCCTTCATGCCTTCCTCCCTGCCTGCCTTCATGCCCGCCTGCTTCGCTCCTTCAAGCATCGACGCCTCATCATGCAGATACTTCTGGCGAGCTTCGTACAGACGGCGGGCCTCGGAGTCTTGACTCAAATATTGCAGCGTGTCCATCGCTTTTTCCAAGCCTGGTTCATTCATCTTCAGCACCTCCCAGTAGGTCGTATCCACGCCTTTCAGAAAAAGCAGCCAGTTTTCCAAGCCGCCTTGCGTCGGTATTACATCTTCCAGCTTCGTCAATTCGAGAAAATGCACTTCGATATCGTCGCTAAGCGTGATCAATGTCCGGTCTTCGCGAAGATGGAACACATTATGATACTCGCCATTCGGCAAAAAGGCATAGTTCAAAATATTGATAGTGACGCACTTCTTCAGCGCTTGATATCTCTCGCCTTCCTGAAGCTGGCCGGCATAACGCTTGCTCCAATAGAACAACGTCCGCTTTTCAATATCGTATTTGTTGAAGAGCTGCATTTCAATGTCAATCAGCTTGCCCTCCGCCGTCTTGGCGTAAACGTCGAAGATGGATTGCTTATCGAGCGGGTCGTCCTTGTCGGTGTAAGGATTCATCAGGATAATCTCGGTCAATGGCGGCTCCCCGGCATTCCATTCCGACCCACTCCAACTCGGTTTGATAGTCTCATTATAGCAAAATTTCCGGCGGTTTCTTCGCTAATGGCGGCAATTAGCCCGAGCCCCTCCCCGAGCGCGCAAGTCGTTCATACAACAAGAAACCGCCAGGGAAGCTCGCCCTGACGGTCCTTCGTTTCGCATACAGTGTAGCGCTATCCTGCAAATGTGCATCATACAGAGCTAGTTTGGCGGTTTTTTTGCGATCTATCGTGAAAATTGCACGCTAGCTCACCCGTCGTAATTCACCACATAATGCTGCAGCGCCGTATTATAGTATCCTTCGCTGTACTCGACCACGCCGCCCGCCTCGTCGTAGGCGTAGCGCAACCGTTTGAGCAGCGGCGTGCCTGCCGCAAGATTCAGCTGCTCGGCGACGCCGGCAGGGGCGGCCGATACCGCGAACGCATCCCGGAACCGCGCCAGCACGATGCCGCTCTCCTCCAGAAATCCGTACAACGACTGCTCCGCCAGCCCCGTCAAGTCCGCCTTCTCCAGCCGCGCCGGCAGGTAATGCGCATAGTGAATATACGGCGCCCCGTCCAGCAAATACAGCCGCTCGACCCGCAGGCCCTCGTCCCCCAGCAGCCGATGCGGCTCGGTGTCCGGCGCATGACGAACGGCCTCCGCGCCAAGCAGCCTTTTCTGCATCGCATGGCCTTCCTCGACGAGCAGTTCGGTGAAGCTCTTCCACGTCGAGCGCTTGGCCGCCCGCGTATTGCGGATGACCCGCGTACCCCGCCCGCTGCTCGGCTCGAGGTAGCCCTCCTGCACGAGCTCCTTGATCGCGCCCCGTATCGTGATCTTGCTCACGCCAAACTCCTCCTCGAGCCGCGGCTCGGGAGGAATGTTCGTGTCGAGCGGATACTGCCCGTGCAGAATCCGGTCCTTCAGTATGTTTTTGATCTGCATGTACAACGGCCGCTTGTTGCGGGACAGATTCACGGTCTCGATCTCTACCTTTCTATGTCGCCTGCCGCCTCCGTCATGGCGCGGAAGATCTCCGCCTCCGTCGACATCGGCGTGTCGCCCTGAACCGTATGGGCCAGCATCGCTGCGGCAGCCGCGAATTCGACGGTTCGCCCGGACGGCATCCCCTTCAGCGCGCCGTGCAGGATGCCGCTGGCATACGCGTCTCCTGCTCCAATTCTATCATAGACCGCGAACGTGAGCGTTTTGGAAAAAGCGAATTGCCGGTTTTCATACAAAAAACCTTGCAGGGCGTGGGTCCCGTCTCCGATGATGGCACGATGGGTGCCCGCGATCGCGGCGATGCCGTAGGTATCGGCAACAGCCGGGATAAGATCCTCGAGCTGATCCCTGCGGACCGTCCGGCTCGTCTCCATGCCGAGGATGTGAATCGCGTCCTTCTCGTTCATGAACACGAGGTCCGCAAGGCTCAGCATCTCGATATAATGCGGCTTCGCCTTGGCGTAGCCGCCCTCACCCCAGAGCGTCGGGCGATAGTTGCAGTCGAAAACGACGAGGCCGCCCTTGCGCTTGACCGCGCGCGCGAGCTCCGCCATATGACCGCGCACCGTATCGTTCATCGCGAGCGTGATGCCGCAGAAATGCACGGCGTCCAGTCCCTCCGCGACCGCTTCCCAGTCATAGGCGCCGGCGGGCGCCGTGTTGAAGCTGCTCTCCAGCCGGTTCGTGTACGTGACGCGGCTGGGCCTGGCGCCGAAGCCGTTCTCGAGAAAGTAGAGGCCGACATACTTCCCGTCCCGCCGAATGAAGTCCTGGGCCACGCCCAGCTTGCGCAAATACGCGACCGCGGCGTCGCCAAGCGGGTTCGCGGGCAGCGTCGTGACCAGATAACCGTCATGCCCGAACCGCGCGAGCGCCGAGACGATATTGACCCCGGTGCCGGAGAAAGAGTACTTCAGCGTATCCGCCTGGGTGAGCAGCTCGTAGCCCGGCACCTGCAGACGCATCATCACTTCGCCGAAGGCGGCGACTTTTTTAGGCATACCGGTCGACCAGCTCCTTCATCGTCGCCAGCAGGCGGCGCACATCGTCGGTTTTCGTTTTGCCCGTAGCCTTGTCGACGATCGAGGAATAGACATGCGGGATCACCTGCGGCACGCCGGCCTCGAGCGCCATACGGAGAATCGGCTCGAAGTTGTCCAGGTCGATGCCGCCCGTCGGCTCAAGCGCGAAGCCTTCCGCGGCGCAGGCTTCCACCACGGCTTTGTATTCGTCTTCGCGGCTCAGCCCGTTCATCGGAAAATACTTGAGCGCGTTGCCGCCCATGTCGCGCACGAGCGCGATGGCTGCACGGACGGGCAGGATCGCCTGCTCGGCCGCAGCCGCGCTGATCGGTCCCGTCGACACGTTGACATAGCCGACCCGGCCCGTCGGAGAGACGAGGCTGTTGATCCAGCTGTCCTGGCCGTCCAGGTTCGCCCGCGTCGCGCCGACTGCGGGAAACACTTGATTGATATGGCTGCCCGGATAATGCTTCGCGATCCGCGCGACGACCGCGGCCTGCCGGTTGTCGCCGGCGCCGAGGCCGATCGATACCGCATCGTCGATCGCGCGGCCGTATTCCTTCATCGCCTCCACTGCCGCCGCCACGGTCGGATAGTCCTTGGACAGCACGCCGACCAGTACATGCCCTTCGGCCGCATCGAACACTTCCTTCGCGTTGTCCACGCTGTTCGCCAAGACGTTCAGCGCCGCCCGCTCTTTGTACAGTCTTTTCGTCAAACCGCTCGTCATCTTATTGTCCTCCTGCCAGCTCGCGAATACGCGACGCGATAATGTGAATGTCGTCGCCCTGCAGCGGGCGCGGGTCGATATCGAAGTAGCCTTGGCGGACGCCGTAATCGCGGGTATAGATGGCGATGTCGCCCTCCTGCAGCGCCTTCGCCAGACGCACGGCGGTCGTTCCCGCGAGCGCGGGATCGATCCGGACCCGTCCGCGGTAGATCGCGCGGCCCGCTTCGTCCTGCACGATCGACACCTGTACCCCCGCCAGATCGTTCAGGGGCGCCAGCGCCTGCAGCGCTTCCTTTTCCCGCTCGCTCGTATCTTCCTTGACCATATACTCGTCCAGCGCCTGAAGCAAGCCGAACGTCGTCTCCTTGCCGACTTTCATGCTGCGCCCGATGCCGTGCAGCTGTACCTTCAACCATTCGACATACTGTCGTTTGCCGCCGACGATGCCCGAGGTAGGGCCTTCGATCGCCTTGGAGCCGCTGTAGATCGCCAAGTCCGCGCACTTCACGTACTTGCGCACATCCTCCTCCGCCGCGGCGTCCACGATGAGCGGCACTCCGCGCCGCTGTGCAATTTCCCACGCTTCCTCGACGGAGATCATGTTCTTTTGGACCGCATGATGCGACTTCACGTATAAAATCGCTGCCGTCCGCTCGCCGATCGCGTCCTCGATATGCTCGGCTTTGCCTTCGTTGGCGTAGCCGGCCTCAACGACCTTGCCGCCCCCCAGGTATACCATGGTCTCCACAGGCGCGCCGTATTGAACATTGTGCCCCTTCAGCATGACAATCTCGTTTCGCGCGATGGGCTCCTGATGCAGACGCTCGCTGAGACGACGGTTGCCCTGCGTGACGATCGCCGCCACCGACAGCGCGATGCCGCTCGACGCGGAGTTGACGACGACCGCCGCCTCCGAACCCAGAATGCCCGCGATCCGGTCGCCAGCCTTGTCGACGAGATCCGCGATCTCGACATACTGCTGCCCGCCCTGCTTCATCGCTTCCATGACGGTGTCCGTCGGCGCGGATACGCCGAGGATGCTCATTCTCCCGCTTGCATTGATGACGCGTTTAAGTCCGTACTTCGCATGCCATGTATTCGCCATTCGTCACGACTCCTCTCGGTACGATCCGTTGATTGGCCTTGCGTTCGATGCCTTCTGAATCCACGAGCGACACCGGCTCCTCCCGGACGTCAAATACCGTCAGATGCGCGGGATCCCCCGCCTGTATCCGTCCGAGCTCGGGTCGCCCGAGCCACTGCGCCGCGCTGGACGTAACCGCCGCGACGACTTCCTGCAAGGAATAGCCTAGATAGAGGAACTTGCTCATCACGTTCGCCAGACTGAACACCGGACCGTTCAGGCGATTGCCCCGGTAAATATCGGAGCTGATCGTATGCAGCCCGATGCCGTGCCGCTTCGCCGCCTCGGCGACACGGAACGAGAAGCTCGCCGTGCCATGCCCGACATCCAGCCGTACGCCGCGCTCCAGCGCGTCCAGCAGCGCGGGAATCGGCCAGCCCTCGGCGTCGAACAGATTGTTGGGCTTGCCGTTGAGGTAGTGCGTGACGATATCCCCTTCCCTCAGGTAGGAGAGCACCTCCTCGATGGCCGGCGGCGCGGAGCCGATATGGACCATAAGCGGCAATCCCGTCGAGGCCGACAGCTCCCGGGCGACACGCAGCGGCGCGATGCCGCTGTCGCCGACGACGCTGCGGCTGATGCGCGCCTTCAAGCCGACGATCACATCGGGATAACGGGCCACAGCCTCGCCGACCCGCTCCCCGTCGAGCCAGTCGAGCTGCGACAGCTCGTCGATCCTGCTCAGCCCAATGCGCGAGATGTTCAGAAACGCCAGCAGGTTCGTCTTCGCGCTCTCCCCGCTCGCCGCCAGCTCCCCGATCCGGTCCGCCCCGCAGCTGCCCGCGTCGACGATCGTGGCCACGCCCTGCTTCACGCCGATCTCGTCGATTTCGTCCCCGTAGGGGTCGAACGCCGGGAAGGCATGCACGTGCATGTCGATCCAGCCGCTCGATACATAGGCACCGGCGCAATCGACCGTGCGAAGGTGTGTAGTTGAATCCGGGCCATCATGCGTTGTACTTGGGAGGTTGCCGACTTCCGTCTCGTCCACGCGAACGATTCGGCCCGACGCGATCTCGATGTTCACTTGCCGCCCGTCGAGCAGCTTCAGATTGCGCAGCAAGATGCGATTGTCCATACTTTCACCCGCTTGTTGTGGAATTGCGATTTTGTCTAACCTCTGCTCTTTAAAGATAGCATACAAATCGATAAATACAATATATCGTTATAATGTTTAAAGAAAAAATAAACCGCCAGGTTCTCCCTCGCGGTTCGGGTAGCTCAGCTCACACCTCTTAGCACTTAGCTCTTAGCTCTTAGCTCTCCGACGCCTCTTCGCTCGTCCACAACACTTTGCCCGTCCGATCGATGAGCCCGTGAACGTAGTCATTGCCACCCTTCCAATTCGAGAATTGCGCGACGCCATGATCGAAAATCCAGGCCGACGTAAATTGCGGCGTGATGACCGTCTCGCCCTTCAGATTTTTGAAGCCGACCAGCCCGTCTTCATTAAAGGATACCAGACCGTCTCCCACGTCGCCGATATCCTGCGCCGCTCCCATGTTGACGACTTTGCCGGTCTTGTCGATCAAAAAGCTCCGGTAGCCGCCATTCTCCTTCACCATCGCGCGTGCGTAACCTTCGTGAAAGTCGCCCGTCCAGCCCGGCGTATACGTCGGCTTGATGACCCACTTGCCCTGGCGGTCGATGTAGCCGGTTTTGCCGTTTAGCACGGCGCTCGCAAGCCCTTCGGCAAAGTTCGAAGCCGTCTCGAACTGCGGCGCGATCGCGAACTTGCCCGTGCGGTCGATATAACCCGTACGTTCGACGCTTTTCCCGCCGACCTTGACCAGCTTGCTGACCGGCGCCAGCCCCTCCGAGAACGAACTCGTATGCAGCGTACCCGCGATCGGCGGAATGACGGTGCGACCCGTATGGTCGATATAGTAGGTTTTGTCGTCCTTCACCACCTTGGCCAAGCCTTCGGAAAACGAGTACAGCCTGTCGTAAACCGCCGGAAGCACCTCGCGGCCTTGACGGTTCAGCGCACCCATTTTGACGACGCTGCCTTTGGTCAGCGTCTTGAAGGTTGCCAGCCCTTCGCTGAAGGAGTCGATTCCGTAGTACTTGGCATTCACGTTCATAACCGTCTTGCCCGTGCGGTCGATGAGCCCATATCCGCCAAGCGGTCCCTTGACCGCCACCACGTCCTCGTAGCCGAAGCCCAGGCCGAAGAGCCCCGGCTTGCGCAGCCGCTCCTTGCCTTGATTGTCGACGTAGACCGTTCCGTTATATGCATTAAACGAATACCAGTACTGCTCGTCGAGCAAGCTTGCCGCGCTGCCGCCCGCCGGGATCTCCGCCGGACGAAGCTGGACCAGGTTCGTGCCCGGCACGACGGTGTAGCCGATGTCCGTCAGCTCCCCCGCAAAGCTTAAAGGAATGAACAGCGTCCCGTTCACCGAGCGCGGCGCGGGTTCAATCGTCTTCGCGACGGTCCCGTTGAGCACGGCACTCGTACTGCCGGGCTTCAGGCTGACCAGCCCGATGACGCCGCCTTTCAGCACAACCTCGGACGCCGTCGATTTGGCGATCGTGTAGCCAAACCGCTCCGCGATCGGACGCAGCGGAACCATCAGCGTCCCCTGCTCGTCGATCGGTCCTTCAGGCAGCAGCAAATGCTCGCCCCGATCGTAAATCTGCCAATTCGCCGCAGCCACGGGAGCTGCAGTGCCGGCGGCTCCAACTAGCAGGGAAGTGAGCAAGGCAAGCGCGGTGGCCTGCCGAATCATACGCGTACGTTGCAGCTTCATGGCTCGATCCCCTTTTGGTTGATAAGCAAACATTTCCTATAATAGGACGATCATCCTGTAAAAAAGTTGCTGCTGCTTGAAACGATTGAGCAGCCCCGACCAAGCCGATCAACCATTAAAAAAGGCGGCCCGAAGGCCGCCCGTGCAGTTGCTTATCCGTATAGTTTTAGAGACTGCCGCCGCCCACTCCCGGAAGACCCAGCTGGCTCAGCTGATCCTCGGTGAGCACGTCCTCGGCCTTCGGCTCTCCCGACAGCTTCACGTCGCCGTTAATATCGGTCAGCTCCTGGACAATCTTCACGGTGCCGCTGGCGGACTGGCCGTCCTCAGAGCCGGCGAACGCGATCTTGGCATCGCTGTAGCTGACGTAGCCCTTGCCGTTGATGCCGATATTGGAGAGGATATCGAGCGTCTGCACGCTCTTTTTGAATTCCTCGAGGTCCTTGGAGATATCGTTATCCTTGGATTCGGCCAAGCTCTTCTTCGCTTCGTCCAGGTCGGATTGCTCGATTTTGAGCATCTTGCGGTACTCTTCGTTCTTGGAGAGCAGGTCGATGACTTCCGGCGCAATCTCGTTCACGACCGTCTGGATGAGCGGCTCGACCTGGTCCTTCGTCACGTGTGTTTGCACGACCTTGTCCACGCCGTCCGCCGTGATGCCCGCATCCTTGGCTGAGACATCCTTCAGATAGGTTTCCTCGTCGATGTGCTTGAATACGATCGCCGACACGTCGTTCACAAGCTTCTGCGTCGTGCCGATGTCGAGCGATTGGATCTCTTGGCCTTGCTGTTCGGCGAGCTTCTTCAGATCGACCTCGATATACTTGCCGACGATCTCGGCAGGCAGTCCGAGCATCGGGATGTTCGGCACCTTGACCCACATTTTTTCTTTGTTCATGAGGATCGGCACGGTGACGGTCATCGCGAGGTCGCCCTTGATCGCCACTTGCAGGTTGATCTCGGCGAGCATCGGGTCCTTGCGGTAGCCGCCCGTCCAGGACAGCTCCGCATTGCTCAGGAAGCCGCCGACCATGCTCGTGTACCCGCCGTCATCGGCCGTTTCGGGCAGCTTCAGGTCGGAGATCTGGAGGCTCCCTTTCATGCTATAGGAATTGATTTGGGATGATTTCTTCAGCGCGTCTTGAAGCGTCTCTTCGGTCGACTTGGAGCCCGTGCAGCCTGCCACCAGGATGAGCACCAGCAGCGCGGCGACGACGGCCAGCAACCTTTTGGATGTAAACAAAATAACAAATGCCCCCTTCGATTCTGGATGATGACCTCTAAAAATAGAAGCAGCCTCCATTTTAGTCCATTGGGGACGAAGATGGAAGCTATTTTTTGTTAAAAAGTAGATTAAAGGGACTTGTATCCGTTTCCCGTTTAATGGATATCTTTTTTGCGGAAACGGCCGCCCTTGACGTCATGAATATTGCCGACGGCGAGGAAAGCGACAGGGTCGAGCTCGTTGACGATCAGCTTGAGCTTGGCTTCCTCCAGACGGGAGATGACGCAGAAGATCACTTGCTTGGCATTGCCCGAATAGCCGCCTTCTCCGTTCAGATAGGTGACCCCCCGGCCGAGACGGCTGACGATCGCATCGCCGATATCGCGGTAGTTGTCGCTGATAATCCAGACCGACTTGGATTCGTCGAAGCCTTCGATCGTCAGATCGATGACCTTGAACGCTATATAATAGGCGATCAGGGAGTACATCGCGTTGTCCCACCCGAATACCAGACCTGCGCTTCCTAGGATGAATACATTGATGAACATGACCATTTGGCCGACGGAAAAAGGACTGCGCTTGCTGAACAGGATCGCGACGATCTCCGTCCCGTCCGTCGTACCGCCGAAGCGGATGACGATACCGACGCCCACGCCGAGAAAGATCCCGCCGAAGATGGCGGCCAGCAGCGTCTGATCCGTGAAGGGGTCTACGTGGTGCAGCGCCTGCGTCGTAATTGCCAGCGTGACGACGCCGAGCAAGGTAGACAGCGCGAAAGTCTTGCCGATCTGCTTGTAGCCAATGATGAGGAAAGGAATGTTGAATAGGAACAGGAAGATACCGATGGGCCAATGCGTAAGATAGGCGACCATGATGGAAATGCCGGTGATGCCGCCGTCGATGATGGAGTTTGGAACCAGAAATACTTCGAGCGCCGCGCCGACCAGTACGGCGCCGACGATGATGGCGATGACGCGCTTGGCGACTTCAAAAAACGGAAGTCCCGAATGCTGCGTTTTCTTGGCAGGCGCTTGGACCGCCGCGTGGCCTTGCGTTGGGGGAGACTGGAGTTTGGATTTCTTCGAACTGGTCATAGGCACCTCCTGCTGGACAGTTTCTGATTTTATTATAACAGTTTAAAGTATGCGCAGAAAAGACACAGTATTAAAAATTCGGGCATTTTTAAGCGAATTTGGCCATTTTCAACGCAAAAAAGCGATTCAGGCCGCTCAGTGGCAGCTTAAATCGCTAAATATGCACAGGAGAGGCCGTTGCGGCCTCGCACAGGGTATCGTTCGTTGCTTTATACCCTTGCGCGGCCGCCACAGACTCCGTTAACCCTGCGGGTTATTGTGGCTCACATGATTGCGGTTTTTGACTTTTTTGGAGCCGGACAACGGCTCCTGTCCGCCACGGTGTCCCGGACTGCGCTCGTCCCGCTCTTCCTGCGGATTCGCCTCCGGCACCGGCTGCGATTTGGGCTTGCTCATCGGAAAGGCTCCCTTCGCTCGTTAGTCGTGGTGCTTCAGCGTCTTGTCGTTGACCGGCTGATCATGGTTCATCGAATCCTGGTGACGGCGATCGTTGTGCTGCTGATTGAGCTGCTGGGCATGATGCGCGTTGACTTTCTCCTCCGCGAGATGCTCCACGACGTTGCTCAGGTTCTTATCCGCCATCCCGTTGTCATTGGCCATTTCGTTCACCCCTAAGCATGCGTGTAAGGCTGCAGCGTCTGCGCGCACTCGTGCAGATGTCTGCGATAGTCGACGATGAGCTCCTGCAGCACATCGCTGCGCTCATCCACCGCCTGACCGTCCCGTTCGACGTCGGAGAGACCGATCTCGATCTCGCGGCTGTCCACATAGCGGACTGAAAAGTCGAACTCGAGGTTCTGACGCCCAGCACTGCGAATCTGAACGAGCAGACCGTCCGGGTTCGCTTCGTCCGCGCGCACCTCGGCTTGGTCGCCGCCGTGCAAATGCTGCTGAAGCTCGCTCTGCCATCTTTGCACAAGCTCGGATTGAGGAATCGTAAGTTTATCTTCGGTTGACATGAATCATGCACCTCCGCTCCGTTAGATTGGCCTGGGACAGCGCAGTTCATGCAGAAAAGCGGGAGCTTTATGTAAAGCGGTGCATTCGCTCGCGAGTACTTGCCGGGAAAAGGAAGCTGACCGTTTTTGGCTATCCGGAAGCAGCAATGTTCCGTTGTACATTGCCGCACCTATCGGTGCAGCCACGGCCTGAGCGACTATCACGCCGGGGCCTACGAACATGCCTTA
>NZ_JAGXJW010000562.1 GCF_019091135.1 Cohnella sp. GbtcB17
CCAGGGCCTCGGCACGAACATGCTGACGGTTAACGTCGTCGGCCGCGGCGCGGTCACCAGCATCAAGCCGGCCGACGTGCAGTCGCTGGCGGACGTGGACAACGTCGACAGCTTTGCGCCGGACATCAGCGGGAACGTAACCGCGAAGTCCGGCACGCTGACTTATTCCGCGCCCGTCAACGCGACGACTTCGGCCTTTGCCGATATACGCGATTACCAAGCTGCGCCG
>NZ_JAGXJW010000563.1 GCF_019091135.1 Cohnella sp. GbtcB17
TGTGCTCGAATATCGCCCTGTCCCGCTCCCGGAACACGTTATGCAGCTCCTCGTGGATTCGGCTCACGGCTTCCCCTTGCTCCGACAGCTTAAAATAAATTTCCTTCTTGTTCTCGGGCTTCTGGTAGCTCTCGATCAGCCCCATCTCCATGAGCTTCTTCGCGATCTTGCTGATCGCGCTTCTCGTCATGTAAATGCGCTCCGCCAGCTTCGTCACGCTGGCATCCGC
>NZ_JAGXJW010000564.1 GCF_019091135.1 Cohnella sp. GbtcB17
CTTCGCAGTGAAATCCGCCGGCACGACAAACGCCAGCGGATACCGGTGTGCGGCGATTCCGTCCATCGCGTCCTTTTCGTCCGTGAACACCCATTTGAATTCCGCGTTTTTTTTCAGCTCGTCGTCCAGATCGCTGCCCACCGTCAGCGTTTGCCCGTTTAACGATGCGCCTCGATCCTCATTGTCGACCGCGACCGGCATCCGGTCCAGCTTGCCGTACGGGTCCCAG
>NZ_JAGXJW010000565.1 GCF_019091135.1 Cohnella sp. GbtcB17
TCGGGCGCGCGTGGTGCTGAACCTGCGCCAGGCCTCGAACTACCAGGCCCGGCTGGATGGCAATGCGCTGGTGATCGCGCTGGGCTCAGAGAAGACGGCGCAGGCGGCTGGCCAGCCGGTTCACTTCGCGCAAAGCCTGAATACGTCGCCGCAGGCCTTGCGTGACATCGACTTCCGCCGTGGTGCCGAGGGCACCGGGCGGGTCATCGTCAACCTGCCGAGCAACCAG
>NZ_JAGXJW010000566.1 GCF_019091135.1 Cohnella sp. GbtcB17
GCCGCACCGGCTCCAATCTGGCTGCAAAGGCGGCGATCTCCGCATCGCGGCCCGCCTTCACCTCCTCCAGCGTCCTGCCGAGAAAGGCCTCGCGGCTCTTGCGGAAATAGATCCGGTCGCCTTCACCAAGCATGTCATGAATGTCGGCAACGGCGATATTGGTGATGGCCGGATGAACGATCGTCTGCGAGAAACGCTCGACGAAGCGCGACAGCGCCTTGCCGCCCTC
>NZ_JAGXJW010000567.1 GCF_019091135.1 Cohnella sp. GbtcB17
TCCTACCCTTTTCAGTCCCTATCAAATTCTCCAAGCAATATGATCATTATGGATTGAATGTATTTTTGCATTACGGATTTGTTACGCTCTGGTTTTTCGGGTAGTAGCACCCCTATGATAACTGTTTGTTGAACCCTGAAAGTTTTGCTGGACTGGAAACCTGAACAAAGTTTGAGAGCATCAATTGTCACAATCTCCTTAGTCTATCAATAGGAGATGAGAATCTTCT
>NZ_JAGXJW010000568.1 GCF_019091135.1 Cohnella sp. GbtcB17
ATTTTGCATTTCCGGTGCCCGGTAACATGGAACTCGGTGTCTGGCTCAGTAAAATCACAACTTAGTATGTTAGTAGATTGGGATGGTTTATTAGACATTGGGAATGTCGGGAATGGCCGGGAATTTAGAATTTCCCAAAAATACCCCTTTAGTGTTAATTTTGTTATTTTAGTGTGGAGGGGCAAAATGGTCATTTTGCCCCAATGATATTTTGTGCTTTAGTGGAATT
>NZ_JAGXJW010000569.1 GCF_019091135.1 Cohnella sp. GbtcB17
ATTTGGTGCGCATTCAAAGCGTGAACCCGCATTACGGAGAGGGCGCGCGCGGGGAGCGAGACGTGGCCAATTATATCGAAGCGCGCATGCGCAAAGCGGGGTTAAAGGTGACCAGACAGCCGGACGCCGAAGGCCGCGACAATATAATTGCCGAGCTGCGGGTAGGCAAGCCGGAATCCGCGCTGCTGTTCGATGCGCATATGGACACCGTATCGATCGGGAGCATGGA
>NZ_JAGXJW010000570.1 GCF_019091135.1 Cohnella sp. GbtcB17
CTCCACCCGTCGAATCCCCAATGTTTTGCGTAGCTCCCGCACCACAAAGCCAGCGAAGCGGGGTTCCGCAGCCGCCGCGTCAGGTAATCCATTTCCCGCTCCACTTCGCTGCGGAACCATGCCAGCCGGACCGGATATGCGGCGCAGGCGCACATAAAGTCCTGCCACACCAGCAGCCCCATACGGTCGCACAGCACGTAAAAACAATCCGGCTCGTAGCGCCCGCCGC
>NZ_JAGXJW010000571.1 GCF_019091135.1 Cohnella sp. GbtcB17
CATGCTGTGAGGTCGCTCTCCGCTTGCGTCACGCGAATCGCTTGCGCGGCCGCTTCCGCTTCTTGCTTGTCCGAGTACGCCGCCGTCCCGAACGGGAGCGTCACGAGAAGCAGCGTAATGCCGGCGCCGAGTGGAAGCCATCGATTCGAATTCATCGTCACATGCCCCATCTCTGATCCGTTTAACAGCGGAAGTACGGGCGCTCTGCCGCTGTGCTGCGCCCCCGCTT
>NZ_JAGXJW010000058.1 GCF_019091135.1 Cohnella sp. GbtcB17
CGAGCCCGAGACTTACGTGCACCGTATCGGCCGTACCGGCCGCGCGGGTCTTAGCGGCACCGCCATCTCGCTCTGCGAGGAAGAGGAGCTGCCGTATCTGCGGGATATTCAGAAGCTCATCGGCAAGAAGATCCCCGAGGTCAAGGGGCATCCGTATCCGCTGGGCTCCGCGCCAAGCGAGCCGAAGGAAGAGGGCGAGCGGCAGCGCGGCGGCGGACGCGGGCGCCAAGGTGGCGGGCGTCCGGATGCGGCCGGCGGCAGCTCTGGATCTGGAGCAGGCCGTCAAGGCGCAGCCGGCGGCAGGCAGGAGAGCGGCCGCCAGCCGCGCGGCGAGAGTCGGCCAGGCAGCGGCTCCGGCCGGGGCCAGGCGCCGGCCGGTCAAGCGGGTCGTGGCGGCGCGGCCCCGCAAGGACGCGCGGGCCAGGCGCAGGGCGGCGCGCGCCAGCAGCAGGCGGGACGGCCGCACCAGGGGCCGCGTCCGTTTTCGCTGAAGGCGCAGCCGACGGATACGCGCCGTTCTTAATAGCGCGCGTATCGCAGGGAGCGATTGGCGCGTGATCCCGATAAGGAGCGGCGAGCGGAATTCCGCCGCCTGCTCCAATCGCCTCGGCCGCCCGTATCCTGCACAAGGAGAAAGTGCGTGATACAACGGTCGTCTTAGATGCGCGCGAGTTTACAAGATACCCGCTTCGCGCCCCGTCGCGCCATACGAAGGAATGTTTTGCATGCCCGTTGCGGGCCGCAGGACATTCCTTTTTTGCGCGCGCCGCAATATCGATCGCGTGGCTTCCGCAAGTGTGGTCAGCACAGGCCGAGCCTTGACAAAAAGCCGGATTAGGGATTACGATGCGTCCATCTCCGGCTGCATGACGGGAGCCCGGCCGCGCGGCAGCGCGCGTCGGCGGCGCCGGCATGCCGGCCGGCGCAAACGAGGTGTCGCCGCAAGTGATACGCATCGGCAGAGGGATCGGGCAGTGGACGCTGCGCACCCGCTTTATCGTCGTCCTGCTCCTGCTCGGCGTCGTACCGATGACCGCCATCGGCACGACTGTATACCAGGTTTCGAGGAACATCATCATCACCCAGGCGACGCGCATCCAATCGCAGTCGCTCGAGCGGGAGATCGCCCAGATCGACCGCAAGCTGCTGGCCTTCCAGCAGCTCGCAGGCGCACTGATCCGCGAAGAGGGGATGGCGCGGATGATGGATCCGAACGCTTCCCCCGACAATATCCGCCAGTACCTGAACGAGTGGACCGCATTCAACTCGATGCTGAACAAAAACGTGTTCGTCGAATTCAAGACGACGCCGCTCGTGACGGTCGTCGGCTACAACGGCAAAGCCTTCGTGAACTGGGAGACCGGCGGAGGCGAATCGCTGGCCGACTATTTGAATCGGAGCGCTGCCTTTCAGGACGTGGTGAATGCGGAGGCGAGCCGCGATTTTTACTGGTCTTTTTCCCATCCGGACTTTACCTTCGCTTCGAACGGCGGCGGGATGATCTCGTATGTCGCGAACTACTATTTGCAAGGGACGGACACGTTGCTCGGCAAAATTGTGATCAGCGCGCCGAACTCGGCCTTTTTCTCCGACGCGGGCATTTATCTCATTCATGAGGGCGTGGTTCATGCGCCGGGTGGAGGGGACGCAGCGGCTTTGCCGCAGGAAGTGAGAGCCGCTGCGCGCGGCGCCGATCGGGGAGAGGAGAGCGAAGTGATTCATCCGTCGGGCGGAGCCGATGACACGGTCTATCTGGCGGGGCGCCTGCTCAGCGACACGGTGTATATCAAGCCGGTTCCGTATCGAGCAATGCTGGCCGGACTGGAGCGGGTCAACCGGCTGCTGCTGCTTATTACGGCGGCCGGTGCCGTATTGTCGATTGTCCTCGGCCACCTGTTCATCGGGCGCATCGTCAGACCGGTCAAGCAGCTCGTTAAAATGATGAGGCAGGTGGGCAGCGGAGAGTGGCGGGCGGACGGGGAATGGCGCGGCGACGGAGAGATTCGGGCAGACCCGGAGCTGGGGCTGCTGCAGACGGCATTTCGGCGGATGACGGACGATCTGGGGGAATTGAAGACGCAGATTCAGGAGGAGCAGCGCGAAAAGCTGGAGCTGGAGTTCCAGGCGCTGCTGTCGCAAATTCATCCCCATATGATTAAAAATACGCTGGCGTCCATCGAAGGACTCGCGCTCATGGGGAAGACCGAGCAGATTCGCGACGCGATTCATTCGCTGGGCTACTTTTTGTCATCGCGCATCTATGCAGACCGGCCGCTTATTCCGCTCGAGGAAGAGCTGACAGCGCTCGAGCATTATGTGCGCATTATGCAGATCCGGTACCCGGAGCGGTTCCAGGTCATCGTCGACGTGCCGCCGTCGCTCCGCAAGCAGGCGGTGCCCCGATTTTTGCTCCAGCCGCTGGTTGAGAACAGCATCTATCACGGCATGGATGCCAGTCTTCCGCTGCTTATCTGGGTACAGGCCTACGAGTCGGACGGGACGATCGAGATCGAGGTCACGGACAACGGAAAGGGCAGCGCGGACGTGTCGCCGGAAGAGGACGACGCGCCGACGCGGCAGGACTTGTCCTATTCGGGGCTCGGCCTTGCCAATATCCGCAAGCGGATCCGCATTCATTTCGGCGAAGCGTTCGGTTTGACCTTCGACAGCGAGCCGGGCCGCGGCAGCCGCGTCCTGATCACGCTGCCGGACAGGCCGCTGTAGCATGGGCACGATGAGAAGCTTATTCGACAACGAGGAGAGATCCAGATGATTCGCGTGCTGCTGGTAGAAGACGAATGGCTGGTGCGAGAGGCGCTGCGGCTGCGGGTGCCGTGGGAAAGCCAAGGTTTCGAGGTGATCGAGGAGTCGACGAACGGGGAGGAGGCGCTTGAGCGGTTCGAGGTTCTGAAGCCGGACGTGATTTTCACCGATATTCGCATGCCCGTCATGGACGGACTGACCTTCATTCGCCGCATTCGCGAACTCGCGCCGACGATCCCGATCTGCATCCTGAGCAGCCATACCGACTTCGAGCTCGTGCAGCAGGGCATCCGGCTCGGCGTATTCGAGTATATGGACAAGCTTCGCCTGTCTCCCGAGGAGATCGGCGACTGTCTGCAGCGGCTGCGCCGGGCGGTCGAGGACCGCAGGCAGAACGCCGAGCCGGCGGTACGGCACGAGGACGCGGACGGCGACGCGAAGGAGCCCCGGCTTCAGCCGTTGTCCGCGGTGCTGGAACCGGTTCAATGGGTGACGAAGCAGATGACCGGACAAGATGCGAAAACCCGCTGGACGTGGCATATCGTTCTGGACGCCGGAGCGGAGTCTCAGCTTGATCTTATGTCGGGCGACATGGCTCCGGGGCCTGTCTCTCCAGGCGCAGTTGCGGAGGGGCGTTTGTTCTTGGACGTGGAAAAAAGAATGCACGCGATCCTCGAACACGGAAGCGAGGAGGAGCGGGAGCTGCCGGCGCGCTGCGTCGAAGCGGGCTTGACTGTGCTGGCTAGCTCGCCGATCGAACTGCCGCGGGAGGCGGAGCGAGGCTTGCGGGAAGCGGAGGAGCTTCAGGAGGACTTGTTCTATGCAGGGGCGGGAAGGCAGCTTGCTTATGCCGGCAAGCGCGCTTTTAATCGCCGCGAGGCCGCGCTCGACACGGCGCTCGAGGAGGAGCTCGCTTTTTTGCTTGGCGCGCTGCGCGGCAACGACTTTTTGACTGCGCTCGAGCATGCGATTCGCCAGGCCGACGCGCGCGGCGTGCACCCCAGGCGGCTGGTGCAGGAGCTGTCTTTTTTGCTGGTGAGGCATCTGCCCAAGGAGGTCTGGCATGAAGACAGCATGACCGGCCCCGACTCGTTCATCGGCCGGCTTCAGGCGAGCCGCACGGCCGAGCAGCTCATCGGGGAGACGGCGGCGCTGCTCGTACGCGCGACGGGGGGCAGAACCGGGACCGGAACCGGAACGAGCAGAGAGGTCGATGCGGCGCTGCGCTTCATACGTGAGCACTACGGGGAGAAAATCACGCTGCGGCGTCTGGCGGAGGCGACGCACCTGAACGCCAATTATTTCGCGACGCTGTTCCGCGAGAAGACGGGCGATACGCCGATGTCCTATATTTCGGCCTATCGAATCGAACGCGCCAAGGAGCTGCTGAAGCAGGGCGATCTGTACGTCCAGGATGTCGCAGAGCGGGTAGGCATGCCGAATCTGAGCCACTTCTCGCGGTTGTTTAAGCAGACGACGGGCAAATCGCCGACCGAATATCGCAACGGCTTCCTGAACGGTTGAAGCGATCGGCCGTCGCGGCAAGCCAGGCCTGAAGATTAGCACAATGAAATGAAGACGAGTCAAACGACGCATACAAAACGCTTGCATATGGCGGATCATGTCATTTAACATGACGTGAACGGGCAGATGTAAGCGTATTTTTATGGATTGCAGCACAATAAATCTAAAGCTGATCTAACGACTCGACCGCTTGACGCCCCTATAATCAGTTTTATCAACCGATCTATCCAAACAAACGAATGGGGGAAAGACAACATGTCCAAATGGTACAAAGCGTCGGCAGGGCTCGGCTTGGCCGCCGTCGTCCTGGCAGGCTGCGGTTCGAACGGAAACGACAACGCATCGGGAAGCGCTGGCGCGAGCGGGGCGGCGCCTTCCGCCGAGAAGGCTACGATCAAGTTCATGTTCTGGAGCGATTCGGCCTCGCAGAGCATGTACGAGGAGCTGAAGGCGAAGTTCGAGGAGGAAAACCCGAATATCAAAGTCGACTTCCTGACGAACGACGCCAATACGTACAACGAAAAGCTGACCGTCACGCTCACCGGCGGCGGCGACGTCGACGCCTTTGCCTTCAAGGATATGCCCTCTTACTACAAGCTGGCTTCGACGGGCCGGATTGCCGAGCTCGACGACGAAGTGAGCGCGAACGCCGACGCGTTCAAGTCGGTCAGCCAATACTTCGACAACGTCAAGATCGACGGCAAGCTGTACGGTCTGCCGTTCCGCAACGACGGCTGGGCGGTGTACTACAACAAAAACCTGTTCGATGCGGCGGGCGTGCCATACCCGGACGACGATCTGACCTGGGACGAGTACTTCGAGCTCGCGAAAAAAATGACCAAGGGCGAAGGTCAGGACAAAATTTGGGGCTCGTTCATGCCGAACTGGGCGCAGACGTGGTACGCCGCAGGCGTGCAGCAGGGCGCTTCGCTGTATGCCGACGATCTGTCGCCGTTCCTCAAGGGCCTCGAGGACCGCAAGGCGCTCACGGATTCCGGCGCACAGGCGAGCATCGCCGAGAACACCGCCACCAACGCGCACTATCGCACCGCCTTTTTGACAGGGAAGGTCGCGATGGTATACACCGGCACCTGGTTCCCCGGCATGCTCGAGCAGGACAAGAAGGACGGCAAGCTGAACTTCGAATGGGGCATGACGTACTCGCCGCATCCGGAAGGCGTCGCCAACAAGACGAGCCTGTCGGCGGTCGTCGTCAGCGGCGTGAACAAAAACGCCAAGCATCAGGCGGAAGCGATCAAGTGGATCGGCTTCATCTCGAGCGAGGAAGGCCAGCAGATCGTCGCCAAGTACCAGACGCCGGCCTCGAATGCGGAGACCGTCCGGGAAGTGTTCAAGCAGAACTTCACCAACGACTCGGTCAACCTTGACGCGATCTTTAATCTGATCCCGGTGCCGGAGCGCGAAGTCCGCGCGGGCATCTCGCAGATGGACATCATTCTCGACGAAGAGGGCTCCCGCGCACTGCTCGGCGAGATCACGCCGCAGCAGGCAATCGACAATATCAAGAGCAGGCGCGACAAAGAAATAACGGAATAAGCAAGGAGTGGGTCCAGTGAACGCCAAAACTTTGCAAGCGACCGCGACCCGCGGGGATTCGGCAACGAAGCCGAAGCGGGCGATCAGGCGGTTCCTGACGCCCGAAGCCCGCACGGCCTATCTGTTCATCCTGCCCAACCTGATCGGGTTCGCCGTGTTCATCGCGATTCCCGGGCTGATGGCCTTCGTGCTCGGCTTCATGAAGTGGGACGGCTACAATCCGATGCAGTGGAACGGCATTCGCAACTATACCCGGCTGCTGCAGGACAGCAACTTCAGAATCTCGCTCAGCAACACGCTCGTCTACACGTTCGCCTCGTGCGCGCTGGTCGTCGTCGCGGCGATGCTGCTGGCGATGCTGGTCAACGGCAAGCTGAAGGGCAAGGCCTTTTTCCGGGCCGCCCTTTTCTTCCCGCATATCACGTCGTTCGTGGCGATCGCGGTCGTCTGGCAGGCGATCATGAATCCGTCGCAGGGGCCGCTGAACATGTTCCTCAAAACCTTCACGGACAACCCGCCCGGCTGGCTGACGAGCTCGGACTGGGCACTGTTCAGCTTGATTCTGATCACGGTCTGGAAGATGGCGGGTTACTATATGCTGCTATTTCTGGCGGGCCTTCAGGGCATCTCCTCGGAGTATTACGAGGCGGCGCGGATCGACGGGGCAGGCGCTTTCCGGCAGTTCCGCAGCGTCACGCTGCCGATGCTGTCTCCGGTCACTTTTTTTGTCATCATCACCTGCATCATCAGCCTGTTCAAGTCGTTCGATCTCGTCTACATCATGACCGGCGGCGGACCGGGACGTTCGACCAAGATGCTCGTCTACGATATTTACGCCATGTCGTTCCGCAACGGCGAATTCGGGTACGCCTCGGCTGAAGCGATCGTGCTTTTCCTGATCGTTATGCTCATCACGTACTTGCAGTTTAAGGGGGAAAAACGATGGGTTCACTACTAAGTCGCGGCGCAGCGAGAACGCCGGTCTATGTCGTCGCGCTGATCCTGTCGATCGTCATGATCTTCCCCTTCGTCTGGATGGTCTCCGCGTCGTTCAAGCCCCAGGAGGATGTGTTCGCGTATCCGATCCAGTGGATTCCCAAAGTGTTCAAGCCGGGGAATTACGCGGAACTGTGGACGACGATTCCATTTCCGCTGTACTACTTCAATTCGATCAAGGTGTCGGTGGCGGTCACGCTAGGACAGCTGATCACCTGCTCGCTCGCCGGATACGCGTTTGCGCGTCTGGCCTTTCCGGGCAAAAACAAACTGTTCATCATCTACCTGGCGGCGTTCATGATTCCTTACCAGGTCATTATGATCCCGCAGTACATGGTCGTCCGGTCGCTCGGGCTCGTCGATTCGCACTGGTCCCTGATCTTGCTGGAAAGCTTCAGCGCCTACGGCGTGTTCCTGATGCGCCAGTTTTTCACCGGCATCTCGATGGAGCTGTCCGAGGCGGCGCGCATCGACGGCAGCTCGGAGTTCGGCATTTTCGCCCGCATCATCCTGCCGCTGGCGAAGCCGGGACTGGCGACGCTCGGCATCTTCGTATTCGCTTCGGTGTGGAACGACTTCCAGGCGCCGCTCATCTACCTGTTCAGCGACAAGCTGAAGACGCTGCCGCTCGGCCTGGCTTCGCTTAATGGCGAATTTACGTCAGAGACGCAGCTCATCATGGCAGGCGCGGTTCTGTCGCTCATTCCGGTCGTCGCCGTGTTTTTGTTCCTGCAACGGTATTTCATATCGGGTCTGACGGTCGGCGCGGTGAAGGGCTAGCCCGCCGAGCGCGCTTTGCCAATCAGGTTGACGCAATCGGGAGGGATTCATGGCGATGAAAGCCTTTGGTCGTGTAATCTTGCTATGCGCACTCTTGCTCGAGCTGGCAGCTCCTGCGGGCGGCGTTCGTGCGGTCCATGCGACCGGCGCGGAATATGTGAAAATCAACTATGACGAGGGCTCCGTTCCGAAGAGTGTGTACATGTACGCCGGCACGACCTATACCGGCGCGGTCGGCACCTGGAACATCTCCAACACGCAGACGGATACGGATTACGTGGCGGCGGAGCAGGGACCGGGCAGGGATGCGGGCGATTACAGCCTGCACTTCGTCTCGTCCGCCAAAAACGTCCAGACGGCGCGCAACAACCTCGGCGGAACGACCGGACTGACCGGCAAGGTGGAGCTCGATGCCTCGCTGCGCGTGAGCGGTACGAGCGCCAGGCGGGACATCCAGCTCCGCAGCCTGAACAGCGGGTCGACTTCCGCGACGACCAACGCGAATGTCGTTTCGTTTGCGGATAACGGCTCGATCAACGGCGCGGACGGCCAGCCGCTCGCCCCCTACGCGGTCGACACGTGGTACGACTTCAAGCTGCTGGTGGACAACGCGAATGGAAACGTCGATTACTTCGTGAACGGAGCGTACCTCGGTCAGCGCACGCTGCCTGCAGGCTGGTCCAACGTTCGGCACCTGTACCTGCTTCAGACGTTCAAGAGCGGGCAAGTCAACCACCTGTACGTCGACAACGTTCTGCTGAAAGATTATGTGCCGGTCTCCGGCGTATCGGTGCCGGCCCAATCGCTGGAGCTGCCCGTCGGGGATAGCGCCGCGCTTGCCGCCTCCGCGCTGCCGGCCGACGCGTCCGATGCCCGGCTCACTTGGAGCAGCAGCGATCCTGACGTCGCAGCCGTAGCGGACGGCCGCGTAACCGGCGTCGCCGCGGGGCAGGCGGAGCTGACCGTCGTTGCCGCGGACGGCGGCTTCAAGCAGACGGTGACCGTCAACGTGAAGCCGCATATCGCGGTTCAATCCGTGAAGCTGCCGGCGACGCTGACGCTGGCCGAGACGGCGTCGCAGGTCATCGAGCCGGTATTCGCGCCGGTCGATACGACGGAAAAAGCGCTGACCTGGAGCTCCGACGCGCCTGAAGTGGCTGCGGTCGACGCTGCCGGCAACGTGACTGCCGTATCCGCGGGAACGGCGCATGTGACGGCGACGTCCGTCTCGAATCCGTCGCTGTCCGGCACGACGGAGGTCACCGTCACCGCCGAGGTCAAGGTCGACGGCGTCGAGATTCTCCCGCATCCGGCCGAACTGATGCTGGACGATACGCTGCAGCTCGGCGCTCGGGTGCTGCCCGAGGACGCTACGAATCCGGACGTAAGCTGGTCGTCCAGCGATCAGTCGGTTCTGACTGTGGACGCCGCCGGCCTGGCGACGGCCAGGTCGGAAGGGACGGCGACGATCATTGCGGCTGCCGGCGGCAAGTCGGCGACGGCCGACATTCGGGTACGCGCGCCGGCGCTGTCGGATCCCGAGGCTTACGACAAGCTGCGGATCCGCTGGAGAGAGACGCTGACCGGCAAAAACACCCTCGATACGAGCGATCCGACTGTCAAAGGCATATTGGGGGCGAATGCCCAGGCTGCGTGGGAATACTGGTCGGGCATGGCGCTGTCGGGCAGCGGAGGCACGCTTTGGTCCGATCTCCCGGCTTCGCCGACGGACTCGACGTTTATCAACACGCACTACACCAGGCTTAAAACGATGGCTCTGGCCTACGCCACGCCGGGCACGTCGCTGTACCGGGATGCGCAGCTGGGCGACGATATCGTCGCGGCGTTGGACTGGCTCCAATCGCATCTGTACACGCCGACCTCCGCGCAGTACGGCAACTGGTGGAACTGGCAGATCGGCGTTCCGAACCGGCTGACGGACATTCTGATTCTCATGTACGACGAGCTGACCCCGACGCAGATCAAGGCAGCAGCGGCGAGCATCGATCGTCATATCGGAGATATCGCGTCCCCTTCGTTCACGCAGACGGGCGCCAACCGATCGGACATCATGCTGATCGAAGTGCGGCTCGGCCTGCTTGAGCACAATTACAAGCGCCTTATGCAGGCGCGGGACGGCATGACGCCGCTTTTTGAATACGTGACATCCGGCGACGGCTTCTACGAAGACGGCTCCTACGTGCAGCACACCACGATCGCCTATACCGGCAGCTACGGCGAGGTGCTGATCCAGGGACTGGGCAACTTGATGCTGCTGCTTAACGGCAGTGACTGGCAGCCCGTGGCGCCCGAAGCCGGCCGCATCTACGAGTGGATCGACAAGGGCTTCGCGCCGATCCTGTACAAAGGGCAAGCGATCGATATGACGCGGGGCAGAGCGATCGTGCGTCCGGCCGGCGACGCCTACTATTCGGCGCGCAATATTTTGACCGGGATCGCCCGCATCGCGCAGACGGCTCCGGCCTCGCAGGCCGAAGCGCTCAAGGCGCTGGTCAAAGGCGAGTTCGCCTACCAGCTGCAGCGGGGCGTGTCGTACTATCGGCTGCCGCTGGATTTGGCCGACACCGTCAAGGACTGGATGAACGACGCATCGATCCCTGTGGCAGAGGAGCTGCCGGCCCACTATGAGCTGAACGGGATGGCGAGAAGCATTCACCAAGGGGCGGACTATTTGTTCGGCGTCAGCAAAAGCTCCAAGCGAATCGCCACCTACGAGCTGACGAACGGGGAAAATCCGAAGGGCTGGTACACCGGCGACGGCATGACGTATTTGTACAACAGCGACCTGTCCCAATACGCGGACAGCTTCTGGGCGACCGTCGATTGGAAGCGCCTGCCTGGGACGACGGTCGCGGTTCGCGACAGACGGACCGCCGACTATCAGAACGGGGACGGCGAGACGACGCCCGCCAATTCGTGGGCCGGCGGCGCGACGCTGGGCAGCTACGGCGTCACCGGCATGAATCTGATGCAGACGGGCACTTCGCTGAACGCGTACAAGTCCTGGTTCGCCTTCGACGACGAGATTGCGGCGCTTGGAGCGGGCATCTCCAGCGCGGATTCGCTGCCTGTGGAGACAATCGTCGAGCAGCGCAAGCTGAAAAGCGACAACAGCAACGCATTTTCCGTCGACGGTGAGGCATTGGACGGCACCTTCGCCGATCGCGTTATCGAAGACGCCCGTTGGGCGCATCTGGACGGCAATGTGGAAGTAGGCTCCGACATCGGCTACGTGTTCCCGGGGAACGAGCCGCTGATCGTGTCGCGTCAGCTGCAGGAGGGGCGCTGGTCGGACATTACGCTGGCCAATCCGCCATCCGCGACCGTGCCGACCGAGCTGCTGTCCGATTACTATATGACGATGCGGGTGCCGCACGGCACGAATCCGGCCGGCGAAGCCTATGAGTATGTGGTACTGCCCGGCGCATCCGAAGAGCGGACGGCGGCGTATGCCGATACGCCGGATGTGAGCGTCATTGCCAACAACGCGTCCGTGCAGGCCGTACAGGAAAACAAGTTGAATGTGACAGGCTTCAACTTTTGGCGGGACGAGGCCGCGACGGCCGGGGAGTTGACGGCGGACCGCAAGGCATCGGTTATGCTCCGGGTGGACGAATCCGTGGGAACGGCGGAATTGGCCGTGGCAGATCCGACGCTTGAAAATACGGGCTTCATTCAACTCGAGCTGGACCGCAGCGCGGCCGGGCTGATCGCCAAGGATGACCGGATCGAGGTGCTGCAGCTGTCTCCGACCGTGAAGCTGAAGGCGAACGTGAAGGATACGCTCGGCAGATCGCTCACGATCTCGCTGCGGTTGGAGGGCGCGGACTCCGGAGAGCCGATACCGACACCGACGCCGTCCGAAGAGCCGACACCAACACCGACACTGACGCCGACGCCGACGCCGTCCGGGGAGCCGACATCGCCACCTGCGACGTCGGAATCGCCAACGCCGACACCGTCGGCGGAACCGACCCCTGCGCCGGGCGATCCGCTTTTCCGATCCGGCGCCAAGATCAGCGACGCCATCAAGGCCCGGATTGTCGATATCCCTGGAAACCCGCCTGCGGCGACGCCGACGGACGTAACGGGACATTGGGCTGAAAAGACGATCCATACGTTGATGAAGCTCCAGGTCGTTCAAGGCTACGCGGACGGCAGCGCGAAGCCCGACCAAGCCGTCACCCGCGCCGAGTTCCTGTCGATGCTGTCGCGCGTCATCGACATCGGCGTGGATGCGGCTCAAGGCGTCGAACTGCACGACGTCGGCGGGCACTGGGCGCAAGCGGCCATAACGAAGTTCGCTGCAGACGGAATCATCGGAGGCTACGGCGACGGCACGTTCCGGCCGGATCGGCCGATATCGCGCGAGGAGATCGTTGCCGTTCTCTCGCGGATCGTCGACCTGAAGGCTGCGGCGCAAGGCGGCGGAGCCGAAGATAGCACTTCGGCGAAAGCGTTCGCGGACGTCGGACGCTCGTACGCCGCAGCCGCCATAGGCGATGCCGCCAAAGCCGGTATCGTCGGCGGCAGAGGCGGCGGCAGGTTCGAGCCGTCCGCAAGCGCCACGCGGGCCGAGGCGTTCACGGTCATTCTCCGCCTCCTGCGTCTGAATCCCGAGCTGCAAAAGCTGTTGGTGACGCTGTAATCGCAGATGAACCGGCATGTCTGAAGACAGGTTGGCGAAAGAGCGGACGTTCTTCCTGACGGGGAGGAACGTCCGCTTCTTTCATATTCGTCGCTCGCTGCCGATAAAGAGAACAGATCGGGACAGAGGAGACATGGAAGATGAAAAAAGGCTGGTTGTGGTTCATGATGGCGTTCATCGCGCTCGCGGCAGCTTTGCCGCCTGCGGGGCCGGACTTCCGGGCGAGCGCGACGCCAATCGCGCCGGCCAAAGGCTTGATTTACGCGGACGCTCAAGGAAGATCTTATGTTACGCTCCGTTCGCTGGACGGATTCGCGGACGGCCGGCTGACGACGGAAGAGGGAGGACGCACCGTCATTTTGACGGTTGGCGGAAACGCGCTCTCTTTGTCGTCCGGCCTCGCGGCCGCGACCCTGAACGGCGCTTCTCTGACGCTAAAGGCAGCACCGTTTAACAAAGGAGGCAGCCTGTACGTTCCGCTGTCTGCGTTAACCTCGGCGTTCGGATGGACGGTTCGCTGGGAGCGCGATCCGGATGCGGCGCAGCTCGTCGCGCAGGACGGCGCTTCGCTGCGGCTGCCGGTCGCAAGAGGGAAGCATCCGGCGGATATGAAGCCGATCGAGCAAGCGGCGAAGCGCTTCAAGATCGGGGGCAAAAGCTTCGCGGCGCAGGTGGTCACCGTCTCGCTGCTGCATCCGGACGTACGCCTGGATACCGTGCTCGCCGGAGACCGGATCGGCAAGGTCGAGGAGCTGGGCAGCATGGCGAAACGAACGAAAGCGAAAGTCGCGATCAACGGCACTTTTTTCGACGCCTATACGGATAGCGACTACAAAGCGCCGTATGGCTATATCGCGGGGAGCGGCAAGCTGAAGAAGAACAGCTCGGGAGACAAGCGGGCGACCTTCCTGTACGACGCCGATCAACTGGCGGAGATCGTCCCCGGTCTCTCGTTCATGGACCGCTTCAACCAAGGTGCCGTCGAAGGCGCCGTGCAAGTAGGACCGCGGCTCGTCGCGAACGGCAAAGTCGCGCTCGATATCGTCGGCGAAGGCTTCAAGGATCCGAAAATATTGACGAACGGCGGGGCGCGCAGCGCGCTCGGCATCACGCGCGATCATCGGCTGATCCTGCTCACGACGAGCGGCGCGACGATTCCCCAGCTGGCGGAGATCATGAAGCAGGCCGGCGCCTGGCAGGCGATGAACCTCGACGGCGGCGCTTCGAGCGGACTTTGGATGAACGGGAAATACTTGACGAAGCCGGGGCGATTGCTGAGCAACGCGCTTGTGGTGCGAGTCGGCTGAACGCCAAAAAAAGCAGGCATGATCTTCCGTCAGGGGAGGTCATGCCTGTTTTGCTAGGGGGTTAAGCCGCCGCCTTCGCTCTAGCCTTAGAGGCACCCGCCGGGCTCGGCGCTGCGATGCGAAAAACGGTGAGCGCGACGATCAGGCCCGCGGTCGCGATATAGGTCCATTTCATCCAGGGCTTGCCGGAGTCGGTGCCGAGGAACACGCCGTGGACGAGGCCCATGAAGAAGCCCGGGAACGCGAGAAAGTGGATGGCGCGCCAGGTTTTTTTGCCGAGCCGCTTCATCATGTCCGACGAAGCGATCAGGATGAGCGCGATATAGAAGCTGAGCGTGCCGAGTCCCGTCAAGTAAGGATGCGTGCGGGCGGCAAAAGGGATGAGCAACTCCATCGGGCTGTAGCCGACGTACTTGTCGAACAGCAGCACCGCTCCGTGCAAGGCGCCGAACAAGAAGCCGAACCAGCCGGCGGACTGGTGGAGGAAGAGCACGCCGGCGCGGGTTTTCAGCCCGAACCGCTTGAGACTCGTCAAAATGCCGGCGCCCGTCGACAAGAACAGCAGCAAGTAACACGTGATGCCGGCCGCGCGGGTCGTCGCCCACACGGTCAGCCAATCAGCCAATCCGTTCATCGCTCGCACGCTCCTCTACTACATGCATATCAAGATCGCCGCCATAGACGATCGAGCCGTCGTACCGAACGCCGATCATCGCGCAGCGGGGATTCGTCTGCTCAAGCCAGGCCGGGCCTTGGTCGGCGCCCAGCAGCAGCGCGCATTTGGCGTATACTTCGGCCATGACCCCGTCCGGCGCGATCACGGTCGCCTGCGCCAGATCGGTGCGCGCCGAATCGCCCGTGCGCGGATCGACGATATGATGGCGCACGCTGCCGCCAGGGTCCAGCCAGCGCCGCTTGACCGCGCTGCTGGTCGCGATGCCGGCGCCTCTGCGCAGCGCGAGGCTCGCCGCGTCCCGCTCCGGACGCCAGGGATCCGCGATCCCGATCCGCCAGCCGTCCGGCGGGCAGCCCCAGAGGACCAGGTCGCCTCCCGCGCCAATCGCGCCTGTCCGCACGCCGTCCTGCCGGGCCAGCTTCGCCAGGTGGCGGGCCGTCCAGCCCTTGGCGATGCCGCCGAGATCGACGGCGACGTCCGCTTGAAGCCGGATCGCGCGGCTGACCGGGTCAAGCTCGGCGGCAGAGGAGCGGTCGCGTATATCCGTCATCCCAACCCCGTCCCCATCCCCGTGCGCATTGTCTTCCGCTGCCGTATCGGCAGCGCTGCTCGCGAAGCCGCCTGTTCTATCGGCAGCGCTGCCCGAGCTGCCGTCCGTTTCATCGGCACGGCTCAGCCGCTCGAAGCTTTGGCCGTACCCGAGCCGCTCCATCGTCTTGCCCAAGTAGGGGCTGAACAGTCCGCCGGTCTCGCGATGGTAGCGATCCGCTTCGGCGAGCACCTGGTAGAGCAGCGGCGTCGCCAAAAACGAGCCGCCCGCCGCGCAGTTCAGCTTCGACAGCTCGCTGTCCGGCAGGAAACGGCTCAGCTGCGCTTCGGCGAACGCGAACCAGCTTCTCGCTTGCGCGCGCCAGCGGACAGGCAAGCCCTGGGTGGCTATCGTCGTATTCATCGCCTCGAAGCTATCGTTTTCCATTTTCGCCGCCTCCTTGCGTTTAACGATGCGCGTCAAGATGCGTGGGTCCGCATGCTGCCTTGGCCTCCCGACGGAATCTGACTCTCGGTGCCGCCGTCGTCCGATCCCATGCCGCCGAAGCCGCCTCCGCCGCGGCGTCCGAAGCCGCCCGTACGGTCTTCGTCCGTCTGGCTTTGCCACTGGTCGGTGATCGGATCGTCGCCTTGCGCGATAGAGCTGCCCGACTGATCGATCGTCGGGGTCGACTTCGTCTCCCCGTTAGCCGATATCAATCCGACGAAGCCTGTAAATACGGCGACGCCCGACAGTCCGACGATCCATTTGATCCACTTTTGCTGGGCCATAAGCGCCCTCCTTTTTTATAAAAAACATGCAGGCTTGACCGTTGATAAAACCCATTATGCGCCGGCAACCTTAAACGCCATTTAAACGAGACTGAATGTTGGCTGAATATGCATGGTTCGCAACGCGCGAGGCTTCCATTACAATAGAAGAATCACGAGGGAACGGGTGAAACGGAAATGGCAGACGCAGCGAACGCGTGGGCGCCGCTTGGCGTGGAGGAGATCCGACGGTTGTTCGGAGACTGGCAGGGGGAGTGGGGTATCGCGGGCGGGTGGGCGCTGGATCTGCATCTGGGCGGACAGTCCCGTCCGCATGACGATATCGACGTGCTGCTGCCGCTCGCGGATTACGCTTCTGTCTATGCGCGGCTGGCCGCGGATTGGGAGCTTCACTTGGCGGAAAAGGGAAGTCTGACCCGGCTTGGCCCAGGGGATCGGCTGACGGAGGAGACCGACATTTGGGTCCGGCGCGATTCGGCGTCGCCGTGGGCGTTTCAGCTCATGCTGGTCGACCTCGCGGACGGCTGGTGGACGTATCGGAGAGCGCGATCGGTTCGCAGGCCGGCGGCGGAGCTGTTTGCCCGGACGAACGACGGGATTCCGTACCTTAGACCCGAGATTCAGCTGCTGTATAAGGGCGGGAGCGTCCCGATCCGGGAAAAGGATGAAAAGGACTTGAACGCGGTGCTCCCGAGCCTGGACGAGACGGAGCGCGATTGGCTGCGGGATGCGCTGCGCGCGCAATTTCCGCGGGGGCACGATTGGCTGGATCGGCTGGAGGGAGCCGGGCGACGGCAAGCTGGCGGCACGACCCGCCCCTATCTGAAGCTCATCCAGCGGGCGGGCGAGGCGGACGGTGTCACGTTCGAGACGATCACGCCGAATCTCACGTACCGCGCGCGCAAAGGCGCGGCGAGCTTCCTGATGACGGACGCGGAGCTCGGCCTCAATCCGAGCTCCGCGTCGGCGCTCGCGCTGAGCAAATCCGCCGCGTCCGATGCGCTGCGGGCGGCCGGCGTGCCGGGCGTCGAGCATCTCTTCCTGCCGCATCCGGGCCACCGGTTCGGCGTCGGCGCCGAAGCATTCTCGCGCGCCGAAGCCGCGTTCGCGCGGTTCGGCGGCGACGCGGTCGTGAAGCCGGACGACGGCGCACAGGGGCGGCATGTGTACCGCGTCACCAGCCGGGAATCGCTGCGGGAGGCGCTGGGCGCCGTTTTCGCAATCGAGCGGCATGCGGCGATCTCGCCTTATCGGGAGGCGGAGCTCGAGTACCGGATCGTCGTGCTGGACGGCGAAGCCCGCATCTGGGTGGGCAAGCGGCGAGCCGGGTCCTGGAAACACAATCTCGCGGAGGGCGCGCGATCCGTCGAGGTGCCCGCCGCCGACCGCAAGCGGCTGTCGCCGCTCGCCGTGCGCGCTGCCGCGGCGCTGGACATGGCCTTCTGCTCCGTCGACATTCTCGATACCGCGCTGCATGGGCCGCTCGTCATCGAGCTCAACCACAAGGTGATGCTCGGCGACCACTACAGGCAGCACCCGGAGACGGAAGCGGAGCTGTCCGCGCTTTACAGGGATGCGATCGCTTTGCGCTTCAAGCGGCTGTGAGCGGAACGTTTAAGATCGAGAAAGGCCGTCTGCTTCCGATGAATCATCGGAGCAGGCGGCCTTTGCGCGTCTTGCTATAAGATTTATTGGAAGCTTCTGTTCATGCCGCTCATCGGCGAGAAGTGCTGCTGTTGCTGCTGCTGCGGGAACGTATTGAACCCGCCGAACTGCGTGTGGGACGGCTGGGATTGCATCGCCGATTGCTGCGACATTTGCATATTGACCGTTTGTTCCAGTTGACGGCAGATTTGACCGACCTGCTGCAGCTGCTGAATCGCTGTCTGGTGGCCGTGCAGCGCTTGCTGGATCATTTGCGCCGCTTTGTGCTCGCGTTGAGCCAGCTCTTCGAGGCGCGAAGCGTTTTGCTGCTCCTGCTGCTGCATTTGTTGATACATTTGGCTGGCTTGCTGCGTTTGGTTCACGAGCTGTTGGATCAGGTGCTCGCATTGGTTGATTTGGCTGGACAGGTTGAAGTTGTTCATGGCGGCAATTCCTCCCGGACTTGTAATGGTGAGCCGTGGATTAGCATGGCTTCGGATTTTTCGGATTATGCGCGAAAAGCAGAATAATTTTTCCCTCGCCGACGGGTTTCCTCCTGTCGCATTTTACCGAAATTTGACGATCTCTTTACACTCCATGCCTAGAAGCGCAGCGCTTACAGCGCGTAAGGTTACCTAATGAATGGCGAAATTTTCATGGGGAGGAATGGAAGTGAAGAGAAGTCCCGCATGGACAAGCCGTCTTTTGGCGGCTGTCTTGCTGTGCGCTTCGGTTTTTTCCGGAGGTTATTACCTGGTGCAGGCCGCAGAAAACGACGATACGACGGGAGCTCCGGAGGCCGCAACGACAGCCGCTTCAGAGACGGAAGCGAACCTGATCGGAGCGGCGCAGGCTATCGGAGGGCCCCGAGGCTTGCTTGGCGAATATTTTGCCGGCACGAGCAGCTTCGAATTTGGCGACTATAAAGGCACCGCGATCGACGCTCAGATTAACTTCTCGAATCTCGATCCCGTTTTGCAGAGCTATACAGGCAAGCAGGACAACGCCAACGTGCGCTGGACCGGCCAGCTTGTTGCGCCGCAGTCGGGCGACTATACGTTTTACATGATGGGCGACAACGGCTTTAGACTTTGGATCGACGATCAGCCGGTCATCGATCACTGGGTGAACGATTGGGACAAGGAGCAGACGAGCGCGCCGGTCTCTCTGGTCGGCGGCACGACGCACAAGATCAAGATCGAGTACTTCGAAGACTTCGGCGGCTCCAACCTTTACCTCAGGTGGTCCACGCCGACGATGGCCAAGGAGATCGTGCCGGCTTCGGCGTTCTATCTGCCTGAAGGATATGCCGGACCCGTATCCGGCTATATTCCGGCGGACGGTTTAAGCGTGACGATGGCTACATATTCGGAACTAAGCGCGCCGCCGGCCGGACTGAAGGATCATCTGACCGTGACAGCCGACGACCAGCCGATTCAGCTTCTCGCCGCAGGCACCGGGGCGTCCCCAACGACGCTAACAGTTAATCTGGGAACGGTCGTAAAGCCGGGCCAGCGTCTGAACGTCTCCTATGACGGACAAGCGGGATTGCAGCTGTCGGACGGCACCCCGGTAGCAGCCTTCCGCTTCACGCCTTCCAACAACTCCGAGGCCATGAACTACGAGCCGATCGCGATCGCGATGTCGCTGTACGGCAGCGCCAAGACGAACCGCTCTTTCGCCTGGTACACGCCGTACGACAAGCCGAACGCGGCGCCGGCCAACATTTTGGACAGCATCGTCGAGGTCGTCCCTGCGGGCAAGTCGTTCGACTCGCAGGACGTGAAGCGTTACGTCGGGAAGCCGGAAGAGACGCGCGTGCTGACGAACCTTAAGATTACGAGCTCTACGACCGGCTCCTTCATCAGCCACAAGGTGCTCGTCGACGGACTGACGCCCGGCACGGCGTATCAGTATCGGGTAGGCAACGACGGCCATTGGAGCGAGGTCGGCAGCTTTACGACTGAGGGCAACGACGACCACAATTACGAGTTCCTCTACATGACCGATTCCCAGGGCTCCAACACGAACGATTACGAGGTTTGGGCGAAAACGCTGGGCAACGCGCTGGACGATTATCCGAATGCCAAGTTCATGGTCATGACCGGCGACCAGGTCGATGCGGGCGCGCTGGAGTCGCAGTGGCTGGATTACTTCGGCAAGCCGCAGAAGCTGCTGATGAGCCTGCCGCTCATGGCGGCGGTCGGCAATCACGAAGGGCCTTATAACGATAATTACTACTACCACCTCCATTATCCGAACAATTCGATCGAGAAGCCGCTGCCGCCGGGCAGCGTGTACGCGTTCGACTACGGCGACGCGCATATTATGGTGCTGAATACGATGGACATGGCTTGGGACGACAACCAGAAGGAATCGTTCAGACAGCAGATCGAGTGGCTGAAAAGAGAGGTCGCGCAGACGGACAAGAAGTGGAAGGTCGTCGCGTTCCACAAGGCGATCTATTCGCTCGGCAACCATGCAAAGGACGCCGATATTATGGCGCTGCGAGATACGCTCTACCCGGCATTCGACGAGCTGGGCATCGACGTCGTGCTGCAAGGGCACGACCATACCTTCATGCGCTCCTATCAAATGTATGGCAACAAGCCGGTTGCGAACATTCAGAAGGACACGAACGGCAACCCGCTGAACCCGGACGGCACGCTGTATATGATCAACAACTCGGCCGGTACGAAATACTATAATCTTCAAAATGGCGTGGACAATTTTTATGCCGCCGTATTCGAGCAGCCGTACAAGCCGATCTACTCGGGTATCCGGATGACGGAGGACAGCTTCACGATCGATTCCTACAAATCGGGCGAAGACACGCCGTTCGATACGTACACGATCGTCCGCAAGGACGGCAAACCTGCCACCGTAGAGGAACTGAAGGCAGCCCCGGCGGGAACCGGCAAAACGAAGCTCTCCTGGCGCATGCCTGCTTCGAGCGCGGATGACGCGATCCGCGGTTTCCGGATCTATGAAGCGACGGGCAAGCTCGGCGCCAACTGGAGCGTATATGTGCCGGTTGCCACGGGACAGACCGATTATAGCTATACGGTGGAAGGGACGAGCGCGTCCAAGGGCTATAAGTTCGCGGTGCGCGCGGTGGACAAGCGCGACAACTCGGATGCGGCTTTCGCCAGCACGGTGGGTCTTGCGCCTGCGGCTCCGACCGCGCCGAAGGTCGACGACGGGCGCAATACGTTCGGCTGGACGATCGTGCCGGGCTACGACAAGGTGTCCGACTATGAGTTTAGCGTCGACGGCGGCGTCTCCTGGCAGCAGGCCACCGCCAATCCGCAGCCGATCGGCGACCTGGATTATGCGGCCGGCCAAGTACAGGTTCGCGTTGCAGCCGATGAATCGGTCGGCACGGCGGCAGGCGAGCCGCTGCTCTCCGACGCGCCGTTTACGGTGAATAGCAGACTCGACACGTATCAGATCGCAGGCGAGCTGAAGCGAGGGGACAAGCTCGAGGCGAACGTCACGGTGGAGCGGCTGGAAGCGTACGACGGCGATGCCTTTGTCGTGTTCCAGCTGCTCAAGGGAGACACGCCGCAACTGATCAACGCTGTGCCGCTCAAGAAGGACAAGCTCAGCATCGCGCAATACTTCGATGTCAGCGGCGCGCAGTACAGCGTGAAGGTGCTCGTGCTTGATCAATTCGACAACACGCTGAGCCTGCCCGAGCAACTGGCGAGAGCGAAGGTGCTCCAGTGACGGACAGAGGGAGAGGAATGAACGCGGTGAAAAAGTACGTGGCGGCCGTAATGTTATGGATATTCGCGCTCTCGCCGGCAGCCGGCTATGCTGCCGTTCCCTTCGAGTTTGCCGTAAGCGCGAAGGAGGTGCTGCGCGGCGGCACGATCACGCTGTCAGGCACGGGCGCCGGCAGCGGCGCGCAGGTGGCGGTGAAAATCTTGGGCCCGGCCAAGACGACCTTCTACGTCGACGTGCTCACGGCAGCGAACGGCAGCTATGACAAGACGCTGACGATTCCGACGGATCCGGATTTGGCGCCGTACGGCACCTATACGGTAATCGCGGGCTACGGCTCGGATTCGGCGCAAAAAACGTTCGCAGTCGTCGAGAAGCTCGGCGGCGGCAACGAGAACCCGGGGAACGGGAACCCGGGCAACGAAAACCCAGGCAACGAGAACCCAGGTAACGGAAACCCGGGCAACGAGAACCCAGGTAACGAGAATCCGGGCACCAACAATCCCGGCAACAGCAACCCGGGCACTACGCCTGCGAACGGTTCGGCCATTCCGTCGGGAGCCGGCAAGGCTTCCGGCTCCGTCGCGCAGCCGGAGCTCACGCAGGACGGTCGCTATGTGATCGGCGCCGATACGATGGACGCCGTAATCAAGCAGCCCGGCAGCAGCGTCACCATCGAGCTGCCGGAGGCCGCTCTCAAGAGCGGCACGCCGCTTGAGCTTCCCGCTTCCTCGTTCAAGTCGCTAAGCGACAATAACCGGGAGCTGGTCCTCTCCTCCGGCAATCTAACGATCCGTCTGCCAGCTGGAGCGATCCCTGCATCCGGTGACGCGCAGTCCAAGTTGCGGCTGACGCTGAATACCTCGTTGACGGACGATATACAAGCCCGACTCGATCATTTGATCCGGTCTGATGCGTCCTTCAAGTCAACGGACGTCATCCTTTCGGTAGACATCCAGCTCTTGTCCGGCAGCGCGAGCTCGGACATCCACAACCTGGGCAAGCCGGCCATGGTGACGATTAAGCTGACGCCAGAGCAAGCCGCGGCGATCTCCCGGCAAACGGCAGGCGTCTACTACTTGAACGGCGAACAGGCCGAGTATGTTGGCGGTACGGTCAGCGACGGCATGTTTACCTTTAAACCGAAGCACTTCTCGACCTATGCCGTGCTTCATTACGACAAGCGATTCGCCGATCTGGCGGCGCACTGGTCCGAATCGGCGGTCCGCTCGCTGGCAGCCAAGCATATCGTCACCGGCGTGGACGCGACGCATTACGAGCCATCGCGAAGCATCACCCGCGCGGAGTTCGCTACGATACTCATGCGCGCTGTCGACTGGAAGGGCGAAGCGCCAGCTACTGCCGGTACGGCCCAGTCGTTCAAGGACGTCGCAGCTGGCCAGTACTATGCCGAACCGGTCGCCATGGCATCCGCGCTGGGGATTCTGTCCGGCTACGACGGCGCCTTCAGGCCCAATGACAAGATCACGCGCGAGGAAGCGGCGGTCGCGCTGGTGCGTGCGGCCAAGTACTTCAGCCTGAGCGGCGGAAGCGGGACAAGCGCAGGCAAGACTGCATTTGCCGACCAATCCGACATCTCCGCCTGGGCAACCGCCGCCGTCGAACAAGCGTCGTCGCAAGGCCTGATGCAAGGCGACGGGAAGCGGTTCAACCCGAAGAGCCCCGTGGTGCGCGCCGAAGCCGCCGCGATGATCGACCGGCTGCTGCCGGTCGCCACGAACTAATCCAAGTGCGGGAGGATCCGAACCCCATGTTAAAAAGGTGGATTGCGGCCGCGATGGCGGCGCTGCTGCTGTACGGCGTCTTGTCGTCGGCGATGCCGGGCGCGGCGCAGGCGGAAGAGACCGCTGCCGACACATATACGAAAACCTGGAACGTCGCCGTGAATTCGACGGCCACGGCTTCCGGCAAGTGCAACACCAACGAATCGGCGTCCGCTGCCGTCGACGGCAAGCTCACGACCAAATGGTGCGACAACACCAAGGTTAAAAAGAAATGGCTGAAGCTCGATCTGGGCAAAACCTACAATATCAACCAGTGGGTCGTTAAAAACGCGGCGATCGGCGAATCTGCGAACAGTCCGTTTTGGAATACGAAGGATTACCGCCTTCAACGCAGCGACGACGGTACGACCTGGGAAGATATCGACGTCGTGCGGAACAATGTGCAGACGCTTGTCGACCGGCAGGTGCCGACGTTCTCCGCCCGGTACGTCCGCGTCTATATCGACCAGGCAGCTTACGACAACAACACGGCGCGCCTCTACGAGGTCGAGATCTACGGCGTAGAAGCGGATCAGATTCCCGCGGCTCCGGCCACCGATCTGCTGCCCGTCGATTATGTCGATCCGTTCATCAACACGCTCGGCGACAACGGACAGACCAATCCGGGGCCGACGATGCCCTTCGGCCTCGCTTCCGTCGGTCCCGACGGCGACGGCGGCGCCTTCAGCGGCTACTACTATCAGGACCGCTTCCTGAAAGGCTTCTCCCAGCTTCGCTTCAGCGGCGTCGGCTGCAGCGGCGCCGGCGGCAATATCCTGATGATGCCGGAGACTCGCTCCTTTACCAAGAACAGCAGCGAATACAAGCAGCCATACGACAAGAGCAGCGAATCCGCTTCTCCGGGCTATTACGGCGTGACGCTGGCGAGCGGCGTCAAGGTCGACCTGACCGCTTCGGACAACGTCGGCTTCCATCGCTATACGTTCCCGGGGACCGATACCGGCTCGGTGCTGGTCGATCTGTCCAACTCCTACGCGGGCATGGTGGACGCTAACCTGAAGGTAGAGGGCTCGAATGAAGTTAGCGGCATGATCCAGTCCAAAAACGTTTGCGGACACGGCTACTACACAATTTATTACTCGATCCAGTTCGATCGCGACTTCGATTCTTATTCGTCTTGGCAGGGAGATTCGGTCGGCGCGGTAGCGACTCGCACCGGATTTAACAGCGGCGTATGGCTGAACTTCAACACGAAGAACAATGCCGTCATCCAGGCGAAGGTCGGTCTGTCTACGATCAGCGTGGAGCAAGCCAAGTACGAGCGTTCGCACGACATTCCGGACTGGGACTTCGAAGCGCAGCATCAGCGTACGAGAAGCGCTTGGAGCGACGTCCTGAACAAGGTCGAGATCAAGGACGACGACGAGGAAAACAAGCGGGTGTTCTACACCCAGCTGTACCATTCCTTCCTTCATCCGAAAAACGTAACGAGCTCAAGCGGGACGTTCCGCGCGGGCCGGGACGAAAACACGATTCGCCAGGCTTCCGAGCTGGGCGAAGACTTTGAGTATTACAACGGCTGGTCGACTTGGGACGACTTCCGCAAGTACGCGTTGTACTCGGTGCTCGATCCAAAGCGGTACGAGAACATGGTCAAGTCAATGGTCGACCTGTACAGCACGAGAGGCTCATACGTGCAGTGGGGAGACGGCTACTGGCCGAGTCCGACCGTGCGCAACGAGTTCAACGGCGCAGTCATTCTGGACGCCTACGCGAAGGGGTTCGCCGACTTCGACGTCTACAAGGCGCTTCAGGGCATGGCGATCGACACGGACAACTATACGGTGAGCGACAGCGAGATTTCAGGCAAGCTGGAAAAGGCGTACAGCGCCTACTTCCCGATGAAGCTGGCCGCAATGCTCGGAGACAAGACGAGCTACGAGAAGTATAAGGCGATCGCTTTGTCCTACAAATCGCTGTGGAACGCCAATCAGGTGGACGAGAAAGGCGACAAGCGCGGCTTTTTCACCCCGAACGCCCAGACGGTCCAGAGGAGCGACGTCACGGCGGTGGACAAGTACGCTTATCAGGGCAACCTGTGGACGTATCGCTGGTTCGTGCCGCAGGACGTGGGCGGGCTGGCCGAGCTGATGGGCGGCAAGCAGGCGATGGCGCAGGATCTCCAGCATTTCTTCGCGATCGACGAATACATGGCGATCAATGAGCCCGATTTGCAGGTTCCCTATCTGTTCAACTACCTGGGTCACCCTTACCTGACCCAGTACTACGCGCGCGAATTCACGACGGAAGTCGTCACGCAAAAGTATCACAACCACGGCCCGTACGCGTATCCGATTCAGTCGCGCGTCTACCGTGACGATCCGGAAGGCTACCTGCCGTCGATGGACGACGATGCGGGCGGCATGTCCTCCTGGTTCGTATACAGCGCTATGGGTCTTTACCCGGCCAATCCGGGAGATCCGTATTTCCTGATCGGTTCGCCGATCTTTGACGAGATGATGCTGCATCTGGACGGCGGCAAGACATTTACGATCAAGGCGAACAACGTTTCGAGCGAAAATCGCTTTATTCAATCGGCGAAGCTGAACGGCGTCGACTTTAATCAGGCCTGGATCAATTACGACGACATCATGGCCGGCGGCACGATCTCTTTCGAGATGGGCGTGACGCCCAACACGAGCTGGGGCGCTGCCGCAAGCGCAGCTCCGCCGACGGCTGATTACGGTGCTACCGTCGACAATGCGCTGGCTCGCCAGACGCTCGTTCCCGCGGGGGCGGAGTGGAAGTATCTGGACAAGGGTCAGGCGGCTGCAAGCAGCTGGACAGGCCTCTCGTTTGACGATAGCAGCTGGGCCGCCGGCGCGGCGCCGCTCGGCTACGACAGCAAAAACTATGCTAAAACGAAAACGAGCTACGGTCCGGATGCCAACAACAAATATCCGACCACGTATTTCCGCAAGACGTTCGAGGTGGCGGATCCTAAGCAGCTCATCCAGCTGAACGCCAGCCTGATTCGCGACGACGGCGCGATCGTGTACTTGAACGGGCGCGAGATCATCCGTACGAACATGCCGTCGGGAACCGTTAGCTACGGCACGTACGCCAATGCGACCGTCGGCGACGAGCGGGACGTGAACGTTTATTCGATTGATCCTTCTTATTTGGTCGCAGGCAAAAACGTGCTGACCGCCGAGGTCCATCAAGTGAATGCGACCAGCTCGGACATCGCCTTCGATCTCGGACTGGAGGTCATCGTTCCGATGGTTAAGCCTGCGGCGCCGGCCGCGCCGGTTCAGGACGATACGGCCAATACGTTCGGCTGGACGTACGTGCCCGGGTTTGAACAGGCCAAGGATTACGAGTTCAGCGTGAACGGCGGACAGAGCTGGAAGCCGGTGACCGCCAATCCGCAGACCGTCGGTCCGCTCGCCTATCGTGCCGGCCAGGTGCAGGTGAGGATCAAGGCCAATGAAACGGGGGGCATAACCTTCGGCGAAGCCTTGCTCTCCGATGCAGCCTATACGTCGGACATTCAATGGAACGTCTATGATCTGCAGGCTGACGTCGGACGGGAAGGCAATATGGACGTCCGTGTCACGGGTACGCTGAAGGGCGATTATGAGGGATCTGCCTACGCGGTCATCCAGCTGATGGACGGCAACGACCAGGCCTGGGTGAGCAGCGCCATGCCGGTCGAGGCCGGCGGGTTCGAAGTGTCGCAGATTTTTAACGTAAACGCCAAAAAGTTCAAAGTAAATGTCTATCTGGTCGACGCGTTTGACGGCGACATCTACGATTCCTTGTGGCTCGCCGAGCCGGTCGTATCGGAGCCGGAGCCGAAGCCCGCGCCGGGCGAAAATCCGCCCGAGCAGCCGGAGCCGCTGCCCGATCCGCTGCCGATTCCGGTCAAGCCGGCGCTGCCGCCGCTCGATCCGATCCAGCCGGACGAACCGCCGGTCACGGAGCCGGGTCTCGTACAGTTCGAGAGCCGCAGCGAGTGGAGCACGGCTGTGAATACGTTTAACAACCGGCCTTTGCAGACCGAAGACGGCAACGGCGGCACGGTCGTCGCCAATACGTTCGACGGCGCATGGCTCGCTTATGCGGATGTCGATCTTGGTACAGAGGGCGCCAACCACATGACGGTCGAATATGCGGCTCCTGCCGCTAAGGTGCCGGCTGACGCCAGGCTGGAGGTTCGCCTCGGCAGCGTGGACGGCGAATTGCTCGGCACCGTCGCTCTTCCGAGCACGGGCAGCGAGTGGACGTCGTACAAGACGGCGGACGCGCAGTTTACGAAGACCGTGACCGGCAAGCAGACGCTGTATATCGTCATGCATGGCAGCACGACCAGCGGACTGCCGTATATCGGCAACTTCGACCGGATGACGTTCGCCAACTGGAAGCTTCGCAGCGATTATGCCAAGCTGGAGCTGGAGAAGTACGATGAGTGGTCGACCGACTTGAATCCTGGAAACAGCAGGCCGCTAAATGTCGAGGACGGCAATGGCGGGAAGCAGGTTGCAAATACCTACAACGGCGCTTGGCTGGCCTACAAGCATTTGGATTTTGGCGATACAGGCGTGAATAAGTTTAGTATCGAGTATTCGGGCAATAGCGGAAGGGTACCTGCAAATGCAGCTGTAGAAGTACGGTTGGGTGCAGTGGACGGTGCGCTGCTTGGCAAGGTGGCGACGCCGCCAAATGCGAGCGCATGGGGAACGTACAGTACGGTTTCGGTCTCCCTGTCTCAGGCGCTTAAGGGAGTTCAGGATATTTATCTCGTACTTACGGGATCGACGGATTCGACCTACCCGTATATCGGCAACTTCGACAATGCGGCGTTTATGCTCACTGCGCCGGAGCAGCCTGTCCGGACCGACTTCGCCAAGCTGGAGCTGGAGAGCTACGATGCCTGGTCGACTGCGTTGAACCCATACAACAATTCGCCGCTTGGCACCGAGAACGGCAAGAGCGGCAAGCAGATTAAAAATACGTTTAACGGCGCGTGGCTGGCGTTTAAGCGCATGGACTTCGGCAGTGCCGGCGTCGACCAAGTATCGATCGAGTATAGCGGCAATACCGCTAGCTGTCCGGCTGATGCAGCGGTCGAAGTGAGGCTTGGAGCACCGGACGGCGAGCTGGTCGGCAAAGTTCTGACGCCGCCGACAGCCGGCGCATGGGGCACGTACAAGACGGCAACGGCGAACCTGACAAAGAAGCTGTCCGGCGTGCAGGATGTTTACTTTGTGCTCGTCGGCACGTCAACCGCCACGTACAAGTACATCGGCAACTTCGACAATGCGTCTTTTGTGCTCAGCGAACCGGATCTGTCCGTTGAGTTCGAGAATCGGAGCGAATGGAGCGCCGAAAAAAACACCTTTAATAACAATCCGTTGAAGACGGAGACCAAAGATGGCTTGACTAATGTCGGCAACACCTTCACCGGCGCGTGGCTGACCTACAAAGATCTCGAATTCGGCACGCTCGGCAAAAATTACGTCGACATCGTCTACGACGCGCCGACGAACCGGGTGCCCGCCGACGTCGTCGCCGAGATTCGGCTGAACGACAAGGATGGCGAGCTCGTCGGCACCGTCAGCCTGCCGAATACGGGCAGCGGCTGGGGCTCGTACAAGACGGCAGGCGCCGCGCTGAACCGGACGTTGACCGGGAAGCAGACGCTTTGCGTGGTCTTTAAGGGCAGCACGACTTCCAGCTTGCTGTATATCGGCAATCTGGACCGGATGATTTATTCGAGGAAGGGCTAAAGACAAGAGCGCCGCTCGGTTCCACAATGGAATCGGCGGCGCTCTTTTTATATTTACTCCCCGATATCCTCCAGCCCCTGTCCATACAGCCGCTTCGCGTTGCCGATCAGCGTCTGCGTGCCGACGATAAGGATGCAGTCGGGAAGCGGGCCGGCGAGCAGCGCGTCCAGCGCGTCGGCGAGCAGCGGATAGGCCTCGCTGCCGCCAGGGCAATAACGCGTAGCCACCTCAAGCGCATCCTGGGGGAACGCGAGATGGCTCACGTCCGGCCGCGTCACGAGGATGCGGCTCGCTATGGGGGCGAGCGTCTCGATGACACCCGCGTAGTCTTTGTCCTTGGGCACGCCGATCACCGCTGCGACACGCGCATCCTCGCCGAGCCCGAGCGATCTTATGACGCTCGCCAGGTAGGCGGCCGAATCGCGATGGATCGCGCCGTCGACGATCGTGAGCGGATCGCGGCTCACGATCTCGCAGCGGCCGGGCCATTGCAGGCCAGCGAAGCAGGCGGCGACCGTCGCGGGATCGAGCGCCGCACCTGCGATATCCTCGCACGCCTGCACCGCAAGCGCCGCATTGTCGGCCTGAAACGCGCCGAGCAGCGGCAGCGAGAACCCCCGGTACACCGCCCGCTCGGTGCGGACGTCAAACGTCGTTCCGCGCGCCGATAGGGCGACATTCGCCGCGGCGAACGTCTCGCCTGCCATCGCCGCGCGACCGTTTGGGCCAGACGCGCGATCTCCTGCCGTCCCCAACTCCACCTTGATCGCATCGAGCACGTCCGCGCGCTGCGCCCCGATGTACAAGCGTGTGTCCGCCGACTTCACGATTCCGAGCTTATGCCGCACGATGTCGTCAAGGCCCGGACCAAGCTCGCGGACATGCTCTTCCATAATCGCCGTGACGACAGCCCACTCGTTGGCGAGTACGTTCGCGTCGTCATACCGTCCGCCTCTTCCGCACTCGATGACGTTGATGTCGGTGCCTTGCTCCGCGAACCAGCCGACCGCGACCGCGAGCGACACGCCGACCGGCCCTTGATAGGCCGCCGCGTCCAGACCGTGCTCGATCTCCTCCCACGCAGGCTCGATCCGTCGCGTCAGCCGCACGAAGTCCGCTTCTCCGATCGCCTGCCCGTCGATGCGGATTCGCTCGCGGTAGTCCACCAGATGGGGAGAGGTGAACAAGCCTACCTTATAGCCTATATGGCTAAGCAAGGAGGAGAGGAGGCGAGACGTCGAGCCCTTTCCCTTGCTGCCCGTGACGAGCACGAATCGCCTTCCGCGGTCCGGCGCGCCGAGCAGATCGAGCAGGCGGCGGGTCAGCTGCGGATGGCGGACCTGTTCGTCGCCCGCGGACGGCAGATACGGAGCCGCGCGCAAGTATGAACGGTAGATAAGGTCCTCGGCCTCGCGTTGGTTGGTGATCGACATGCGTGTACGGACGCTCCTTTACTTTACGATCGCATCATGAAGTTCCGTTGCTCGGAATCGGACCCGGATGCCGCTATTTGCGCACAAAACCTCAGTTTGCAGGCGGCAGCGGACTCAGGAGCCGTTATACGCAAGTTGAGTGGCGGTAAACGGCGGTTTTACTCGAAATAACGTCTGCTCGGTCCGTTCGCGGCTCTTCAAAGCGCGATTCGAACAAAATAGCGGACGCTCGGTCCGCAACCTATTCCGTCCATTATAGCAAAGCCTGCGAAGCCAAACAGCCCTCCGCTCGACCCCGAGCGAAGGGCTGTCTTTTCACAAACCTTAAGGCTTCAGCACGACCTTAATGCACCCGTCTTCCTTCTCATTAAAGATCTTGTACGCGTCGCTCGCCTGATCGAGCGGAATGCGGTGCGTCACGATCTCGGTCGGATCGAACTCGCCGTTCACGATCATGTCTAACAGCTTCGGCATATAGTGGATGGCCGGCGCTTGTCCCATTTTCACGGTCAGATTGCGCTCGAACATATGTCCCAGCGGAAACATGTTGTACAGCGCGCCGTACACGCCCGTCAGCTGGATCGTACCGAACTTGCGGACCGCGTCCATCGCGATGTCGATCGCGCTGAGCGTGCCGCCCTGCAGCTTCAGCTTCTGGCCGATCTTCTCAAGCGCGTTTTTCTTGCCGTCCATGCCGACGCAGTCGATGACGACGTCCGTGCCGCCCTTCGTAATCTCGCGGATATGCAAGGCGACCTCGTCGTAATCCTCGAAGTTGATCGTCTCTACGTTGTTCATCCGGCGTGCGTGTTCAAGGCGATAGGGGACGTTGTCGACCGCGATAATTCGCATGGCGCCCTTCATGGCGGCGAACTTCTGCACCATCAGTCCGACTGGCCCGCAGCCGAGCACGGTCACCGTGTCGCCAGGCTTCACGCCGGCGTTCTCGACGCTCCAGTACGCGGTCGGCAGGACGTCGGACAGGAAGAGCAGCGCCTCGTCCGGGAGCTCGCACGATTCGGGGATGACGAGCGGCATGAAGTTCCCGTACGGAACGTGCAGATATTCGGCCTGGCCACCCGGGTAGTTGCCGTAGCGTTCGGTATAGCCGAGATAGCCGGCGGAGTCGATCTCCTTCAGCGGCGGGTGCGGATTCGAATTGTCGCACTGGCTCTCCATGTCGTGCTCGCAATAATAGCATTTGCCGCAAGATACGTTAAACGGAATGACGACCCGGTCGCCTTTTTTGACGCGGGTCACTTCGGGTCCGACTTCTTCGATGATGCCCATCGGCTCGTGGCCGATGACGAAGTCCTTATGCGTAGGCATGCCGCCGAGATAAATGTGCAGATCGGAGCCGCATATCGCCGTGGACGTGATGCGAACGATGATATCGTCTTTTTGCTTCAGCCTCGGATCCTCGACCTCTTTGACCTGGATGTCCTTGCTTCCCTGGAACGTTACCGCCCGCATGCTTGTTCGTCCTCCTTCGGCATAATCGATTTCTGGCGAATCATTATTAAGTACCCCGTAGGATAACTCTTCCTTCAAGGATTAATCCGCGGGCGCCGAGGGTAAAGTTGAATATCCCATGTACAGCAAACGGAGGTAGTCCATATGTCCATGACCGTATACGGCGTATTCGATACGAGCAAGGAAGTCATCGATGCCATTCAGTCCTTGAAAATAAGAGGGCATTCCGACCACGATCTGACGGTCGTCGCGGACCGGGAGGAGTCGTGGAGCCTCGGCAACCTGGGACAGGCGGCGGATCTCGTCGCGGTGGAAGGGGCAGGCGCGGGGTCGGACTCGCTGCTCGGCAAGGTCAAGCGCATCTTCAAGGCCGGCGGCGACAGCGAGCTGTCCGGACGGCTCGAGGAGATCGGTCTCTCGAACGGCGAAGCGATGGAGTATGCGCCCGAAGTGGACAAAGGGCGGTTTCTGCTGCTGATCGGCCATGACAACGGCTTGGCCGACGATGTCGTCGCCAGCTCGTCCGCCGACGACAACGTCGCCGACAGCGCCATTCGCAACCAGGCGATCGACCGGGAGCTGCCGCGCATTTTGTCCGAAGACGGCCCGCTGCCGCCCGGCGAACGAATCTGACCTGAATCTTCACAACGGCCCGATTTTCCAGCGACATCCGGGCCTGCTTCCGGTGCCGCGTCCTGCAAAGGGCGTGGCTCTTTTGGCGTACCCGCGTTATAATGAAAACAGCTTGAAGCGACGAATCGCGATAAACGATGGGGTGCGATAACAATGACACAATCCAGCGAGCCGAATGCGTCCGCATCCGCGGACAAGCCGGGACAGAAAAAGATCAGCCTGGCGGAAGCGATGAAGCAGCGACTGGCCCAGAAGAAGCAGGCCGCTGCGCAAGGCGGCGGACAGCAGAGCGGTTTTTCGACCGACGTGAAGCAGATGCGAAGTCAAATCAAAAAGAAGCCGAACAACCAGAAGAAACGTACGGGCGTCTGAAACGTTCTTCCCAGGGTTCGGCGAAAAGCCCGGGTGTTCGGCGAACGGGCTTGTTTTTATTAAACCGGAAGTAGGATGATTATGGCAGAACATATGAGGCTTGACGGCGAGTGGCCGGCTCTGGCTTGGCCGCTGGCGCTGAAGGATGCTTTGACGCTGCAGACGCGGGAGTCGCTGCAAAAAACGGCGAGACTGCTCAAGCTGCGCGACTGGGTCGACGAACAGGATAAAGACGCGCTTGTCGGCGGCCTATTGTCCGTGTTGGCCGACAGCGCCGTCGAATCGACCAGGCTGTGGGACGAGGAACGCTGGTCGCTCATTCGCAAGCTGGTCAAAAATAACGGTCTGATGGCGGATGCGCCGCAGTCCGGCCCGGCTGCTTACTATTTGGCCGAGCGCGGGATCGCGTTTCCCGGCGAGGTGAAAGGCAAGAAGTCGCTGGTCATGCCGACCGAACTGGTCGAACGGTTCGCGAAGCTGGAAGGACTGTCCGGCACGCCGGCGCAAGTGAAGCGCAATACGGAGCACGTCAAGCTCACGCAGGGGCTTCTGTACTACTACGGCGTCCTCGAGGAATCCGAGCTGGAGGCCCGTCTGATCGCGCTGACGGGAGAGACGCCGGAGGGCGGCCCCGACATGTTCGAGGTGCTGGTCGAGGCCCTCGACTTCCGTGCCATGTACGACGTCGACGAGGACGGCCTGTATGCGAACCTCGACGTCGAAGAGCCGCAGGAGCTGTTGCGCATCCAGCAAGCGCGGGAGGATCTGTCCTTCCGCGAATTCACCAAGGCGGAGCTGCTGAAGGCCGGCGAGCCCGATTACGTTGAGCGGACGAAGGCGCATCAGGAGCTGGCTGGCTACCTGGCCCGCGAATACGCGGTAGACAAGCAGGAAGCGGACACGATCGCCGAGATTTGCGCGGATACGTTCAAAAACGGCAAGTCGATGAGCGCGGCGTTCGAGATTTTGCAGTTCGAGTTTTCGATCGAGGACGCCAAGACGGTCGAAGAGGTCGGCGGGCTGCTTGCCCGGCTGAACAACGGCACGCGGCAATGGGTGCTGAAGGGACATCGGCCGGATGAGCTTCAAATGACCGTGGGCGGCGGCGTGCCGTCCAACGTGCTGGCGATGCCGCAGCGGTCGCATCAAGCCGACGTCATCTCGATCCAGACCGGCCGCAAGATCGGGCGCAACGATCCTTGCCCGTGCGGCAGCGGCAAGAAGTTTAAGAAATGCTGCGGCGCCGCGGCCGACTGAGCCTGGATGCCGCTTGGAACAAGGCTTGGCTTGCGAATCAGCCCACACGTTTGGGGGCGATCGCAGGCCAAGCTTTTGCGCTGCGTTCAGCGGCTGCTCCATTGTTTGCGGTACGCTAGCGGGGTCAAGCCGGTCCGGTCCTTGAACAGGGCGATGAAATGGCTGACGTTGTCGATCCCGACCCGCTCCGCGATCTCGGCGATCGGCATATCCGCGTATTTTAATAGCTCCTTCGCATGGTTGATGCGCACCTGAATGAGGTATTCGATGGGCGCAAGCCCGATATACCGCTTAAAAGCCCGCGACAGATTAAACTTGCCGACGGACAGCTCTGTAGCCAGCGATCCCAGCGTCAGCTTTTCCCCGTATCTCGAATCGATCGTCCGAACCGCCTGCTTGACGTAGCCCGGCACGTCTCCCGGCGACGGTCCGCTGCCCGAAGCGAGGACGACCAGCTCCGTCAGCACGTCTGTCAGCAGCCTGGAGCTCAGCAGCTCGGTATGCGCGAAGCGAGCGCGATGAAGGTCGATCAGCTCGCGAATTCGCCCGGGAATAACCGTGCCCCCGCTTGCATCGACGACCGGCGCCGCCGAATAGCCGCAGAAGGCTTCGTAATAACGGCGCGCCTGGCTGCCGTTCAAGTGGACCCAGAGCAGCTCCCAGATGCCGTCTCCGCAAGCGGCGTAATGCTGGTAGGTCCTGCAGTCGATAAAAAACGCTTGTCCGCTGGCAAGATTGTACGTCTTGTCCCGATACGCAAGCCGCCCGGACCCCGATACCGTGTAGACGACCAAATAGGAATCGATTCCCTCGCGCTCGGTAAAGTAAGGGACGGACGCAAAAAAGTGCCCGACCTCCTGAACGTAGTAGTAAGCGTCGCGCGCGAACTCCGAAGGCGTAGCGATCAGCCTGACCGAATCTGCGGACCAGGCGGGAGAGACGTTGACATAAGGCCCCGGCAACACAATCGCCCTCCCTGCAAGATAGTCGTATTTTTAGTCAACATTGTTCGATGATATAAGGATTATAACCGTTTACAATTTGGTGAGAAAGGTTGGATTAAACGAGGAAAAGAGGAATCGACATGCCGTTGCTGCAACCGATCAAACCGCCGCGAAAAGCGCGGATCGGCCTTTATTCCGTCGGCCTGCGCGCTTATTGGGAGCAGTTCCCCGGCCTGCGCGAGCGTCTGGAGGGCTACGGAAGATTTATTGAAGGCCGCTTGTCCGAGTGGGCGGACGTATTCAACTTCGGTCTGGTCGATACGGAAGGCGAAGGCCGCCGCGCCGGCGAATGGCTGAATCGTCAGGACGTCGACCTGGTGTTTTGCCACGCGGCCACGTATTCGACGAGTTCCACCGTGCTGCCCGTGCATCAGATCAACAAAGCGCCCGTCGTATTTTTGAATTTGCAGCCGACCGAACGCATCAACTATGAAGCGACGACGACAGGCGAGTGGCTGGCGCATTGCGGCGCCTGTCCGGTGCCCGAATTCGCCAACGCCTTCAACAGGGCGGGCATTCCCTTCCGCGTCGTGAACGGCTTGCTCGGGCTGAAGGACACGCCGGCCGGCTCCCTGACGAACGAGATTACGCACGAGCGGGAGGAGTCGATTCGCGCATGGCGTGAGATTCGGGCGTGGGCGCGGGCCGCAGCCGTTCCGCGTACGCTTCGGCACAGCCGGTTCGGCTTCCTGGGCAACACGTACAGCGGCATGCTCGATATGTACAGCGATTATACGATGATCCAGGCGCAGACGGGACTGCATGTCGAGGTGCTGGAAATGTGCGATCTGGACCGTCTGCTTCAATCGGTGACGGCAAGCGAGGTTGCGCGCAAGCTGGCGGAGGTGCGGGAAATGTTCGAGATCAGCGGGGATTCGCCCTCCGATCCGATCGCAAGACGGCCCACCGACGAGCAGCTTGAATGGTCCTGCCGGGTGGCTGCGGCGCAGGAGAAGCTGGTCCGGGAATACGAGCTGGATGCGCTCACCTACTATTATCATGGCGCGCCGGGCGGCGCTTACGAGAAGCTGCAGGGCGGGTTTATCGTCGGGCATTCGCTGCTCACGGCCCGCGGCATCCCGTGCTCGGGCGAAGGCGATCTGAAAACGGCCGTGGCGATGAAAATTTGCGACATCCTCGGTACAGGCGGCAGCTTTTCCGAAATCGTGGTCACGGATTATGTAGACGGCACCATTCTGCTCGGGCACGACGGGCCGTTCCATATCGCGATCGCCGAGGGCAAGCCGATTTTGCGCGGGATGGGGCTGTACCATGGCAAGCAGGGCACCGGGGTTTCGGTCGAAGCCAAGGTCGCGTCAGGACCGGTAACGACGCTAAACGTGACGCAGACGGGAGACGGCAGGCTGAAGCTGATCAGCAGCGAAGGCGAATCGACCGACGGCCCGATCATGCGCATCGGCAATACGCAGACGCCGGTTCGTTTCCGCGAGCATCCGGACGATTACATGACGCGATGGTTCGCCGAAGCGCCGACGCATCACTGCGCGCTGTCGGTCGGGCACAATGCCGCTTTGTTCGAAAAGGTCGGGCAGCTGCTGCAGGTCAAGCATGTGAGATTGTAGTCGTACCGTGGAAAAAGGCGATGCGGGCCCAGGCGGGCTCCGCATCGCCTTTATTCTGTCGGGACGCCGACTTCGTGCTTAAGCGCCTTTCGTCGTGCCGGCTTGCGCCGCTTCCAGCTCCGCAGCCGCTTGCAGGCCAGCCTGATTCAGCAGGTTCCACGGCTTGTTGTAATGCGGCTGGAAGAAGAAGTCGACGAAGCCGAGCTCTTCCACGGTCATCTTGTTCTGGATGCACACCGACAGCGTGTTGGCCGACTGCGTCAGGTCCGCCTTCGACAGCACCTGCGCGCCGAGCAGGCGTCCGCCGTCCGCTTCGTAGACGAGCTTGACCAGCGCCCGTTCGTAGGTCGGCATGAACTCCGGACGATAGTTGTCGCTGACTGTCGTCGTGCGCACCTTGAGGCCCGCATCGATGGCGGCCTGCTCAGTCATGCCGGTCGACGCGATGTTCAGGTCGAACATCCGGATGCCCGACGTGCCCTGCGTACCCATATATTTGACGCGAGGCTCCATAATGTTCATGGCGACGAGCGTCCCCATGCGGACGGCGTTGGTTGCCAGCGGGATGTAGGCGGCCTTGCCGGTCGGATTGTAGCGGATCGCGCAGCTGTCGCCGGCTGCGTATACGTCAGGGCAGCTCGTGCGCATGTACTCGTCGACGACGATCGCGCCGTTCGGCAGCATCATGACCTGGCCTTTAAGCAGCTCCGTATTCGGCCGGAACCCGATACAGAGAATAACAAGATCCGACTCGTACGCGCCTTCGGTCGTAACGACGCGGGCGACCTTGCCGTCTTGCCCCTCGAGCGCGGTCACCGTCTGGCCGCGCGCGAGCTTTACGCCACGCTCCTGCATGTCGGCTTCGACGATGTCGGTGAACGCCTTGTCGAGGTACTTGAACATGACGCGCGGCGTATTGTCGATGAGCGTCACGTTCTTACCGAGCTGATGGAACGCTTCGACCAGCTCGACGCCGATATAGCCTGCGCCGACGACGGTGATCCGCTTGGCGGTCGCCGCCTTTTCGATGATCGTCTGGGCGTGCGCGTAGTTTTTGCAGAGGAGCACCCGGTCGAGCTCCATGCCCGGCATCTGCGGGACGATCGGCCACGAGCCGGTCGTGACGACGAGCTTGTCGTAGCTGTCGACGAGCATCTCTTCGGTCTCCAGATTGCGGACCGTGACCGTCTTGTAGACCGTATCGACGGCGAGCACGTCATGACGCATCCGTGTGTTCACGCCGAGCTCGGCGAGCGTATCGGGGTGAGCGTAGAAAAGTTCCTCCGCATTGCGCACGACGCCGCCCACATGAAGCGCGATGCCGCACGACAGGAACGAGATGTTGTCGTTGCGCTCGTACACGGTAATTTTCGCGTCGGGGTAACGTTTGGCCATCTGGATGGTGGCAGCGGTGCCGGCGTGGGTGCAGCCGATAACGACGATTTTCATAGGAAAGTCCTCCTTGGGATCTTTTATTGTGATTTAATTCACATACTTTGCTGAAAGGGAAGCGAGAATCCTTGGTTTAAAGCTCATCCATTCTCGCTCTGTTATATTGTGATTTAAATCACAATGTCCTGATGAATCCAATATACGCCACATCGCAGGGGAATGCAATAGATAAAGTGAAATAAATCACAAACTATTTTTGAAGTCCACGCTTAGCCCTGGAAACCGCGTAAAACGTCGGATCGGTGACAAGCCGGTTGTCACTCAACCGTTAACGACGAAAACCCAGTAACCCCGCCAAACACGCAGAATAGAAACGCAAACGTGCCAGAAGGTGGGAAGAAACGTCGTCGTGCCGGACAGTCACGACTACTGACTGGATGGAGATGCGGAATCGCACAGTGCTGGATGGAGATGCGGAACCGTCGTTGTGTGGAACTGTCGTATGCGATTGTGTTGAATGGAGATGGAAATGAAGACGCGTAACCGTTAGCGTTGGGAGCTATCGTGCAAAAGTGCAGGATACAATTGCGGAACCGTTGTCGTTGGGAGCTATCGCGCAAAAGTGCACCATACAAGGGTTGATTTGTCTGAAGAGAGACTTTCAATAGTATGTACCGAGCAGATTTGCACGATAGATGTGCCAAAACGGGGATGATGGTTGGCTATCGTGCACTTTTGCGCGATAGAGGGATGGGAGAGAGGCGTTATGGCGCAAACGGCAGTTGCTGCTGAGTAAGCGAGCGCAAGAACCGTACAAAAAATGTGCGGTTTCAACCCGCGCCCCGCGCTGGGCCCACATCTGCCAGCGGGCACCAGCAAGAACCGCACAAAAAATGTGCGGTTCCAAACTACCTGCTATTGTGTTCGCCACTTCGTCACTTCGGCTGCTCCGGCGGCGCTTCGGGCGGTATCGCGTCGGGCTTCACATCCGGCGGTACGGCGTCCGGCTTGATCTCGGGCGTCGGATTTTGGACGATATCCGGGTTCGGCACGACCGGCGAGATCTCGGGGGAGGTCGGCGGCGTAATCTCCGGTGTTCCGGGATCGAACTGGGGCAGCTCGGCGGCATAGTCTTTATATTCGGACATAGGGCAGCACTCCTTTTTTGTCGCTTGATCTCCATTACCCAATGAAAGGACGGCCTTAACGGGTATTCGAGCCCGCAACATTTGGCACTTAGGTCTAATGACGGAAGGCTTGGCGCTGTGATATGCTGAATCAATAAAACGGCAACAGGGAGTTTATACGCGATGGAATTTGCGAGAGCCTCATCTGTATTCAACGCGATGGAACCGATCGTCGTGAGCTTCTTCGAAGAGCATATATTGCCCAACTATTCGTTAAAATGCGGCTGCGACAAGTGTGCGACGGACATCATCGTGCTCACCCTGAACCATCTCAAGCCGCAATATACGTCCACGCAAGCCGGCCAAGCCTATATCAAGGCACTTTATATGAGTCCCCAAATGCAGTCGGATGTTCTGCAGGAGCTCACGCGTTCCCTGCAGATCGTGGAGTCCAAGCCGCAGCACCAGCCCGTCGAGTAGTCCCGATTCGCCTCGAAGGCCCGCCGATCGCGGGTTTTTTTTCGTACATCCGTCTCTTTATCGCCCCTTCCGTTCCCGCGTACCTGCTCCGGTTTGCCGCATTCGGGGTAAATACATAGAGGATTGAGGCTCCCGGCCTCAGCCATAATAAGGAGACGATCCGAACAGAAGCGAGGGGACGAGCGATATGGCGCTTACCGACGAGCAGCGCATCACGCTTCACGGGTTCAACAACCTGACGAAGACGCTGAGCTTCAATATGTACGACATCTGCTACACGAAGACGAAGGAAGAGCGGGAGGCGTACATCGCCTATATCGACGAGCAGTACAACTCCGACCGGCTGACGAAGATTTTGAACGCGGTGGCGGAGATTATCGGCGCGCATGTCCTGAACACGGCGAAGCAGGATTATGTGCCGCAGGGGGCGAGCGTGACGCTGCTCGTCTCGGAGGGACCGATCGTGGAGGTGCCGACGGAGTCGTACGAGGAGTCGCCGGGACCGATGCCGGACAACGTCGTGCTGCAGCTCGACAAGAGCCACATTACCGTGCACACGTATCCGGAGTATCATCCGAGCGAGGGACTCAGCACATTCCGCGCGGACATCGACGTCTCGACGTGCGGCGAGATATCTCCGCTTAAGGCGCTGAATTATCTCATCCACTCGTTCGACACCGATATTATGACGATCGACTACCGGGTACGGGGCTTCACGCGAGACATCAACGGGCAGAAGCTGTTTATCGACCACGACATCAATTCGATCCAGAATTACATTCCGGATGCCGTCATCGAAGCGTATGATATGATAGACGTGAACGTGTATCAGGAGCATATTTTCCATACGAAGTGCAAGCTTCGGGAGTTCGATCTCAACAACTACCTGTTCGGCTACACCAAGGACAAGCTGAGCGAAGCCGAGCAGACGGAGATCGCGGAGCGGCTAAAGATCGAGATGGACGAGATTTTCTACGGTAAAAACATTCGTTAAACGTGGCGCGAAGAGGGGGGAGCTGCGATGGGACTTAGAGAGGATGCGGCCAGGCTGAGGCAAGATATCGAAGACGAGCAGAACGTCAAGCTCCGGATCGCCCTGTTCGGGCAGCCGGGCTCGGGCAAGTCTTCGCTCATCAATCAGATCGTCGGGCAGTCGGTCGCGCGCACGGGCGTGACGACCGACACGACGGTGGAGGCGCAGGTTATCGCCCACGAAGAGCTGCTGCTCGTCGATCTGCCGGGATACGGGACGTCCCGGTTTCCGCCCAACGAGTGGATGGACCGGTTTCGGCCGGAGGAGCTGGATTTGTTCCTCTGCGTCTTCGCCGGCAAGTTCCACGAGGCCGACACGGACTTCTTCAAGGAGCTGCGGGAGAAAGGGCGCATCTGTCTGTTCGTCCGCAACAAGCTGGACGATCTGTGGGAGGACGGACGTACGACGGAGGAGCTGAAGGCGGAGATCGTCGCCGACGTGGAGCGCCAGGTGGGCGCGGCGCAGCCGGTCTACTTCGTCAGCTGCCGAACCCGCGAAGGCTTAAGCGAGCTGGTGGACGGAATCAAGGCGGCGCTCGAGCCGGCGCTGCAGGAGAAGTACGCACGCTCGGCCAAGGCGTTCAGCCTTGCGCATCTGGAGGCGAAGAAGGAAGCATGCGAGAAGTCCGTGTACAAATATGCGGGGCTCGCCGCCGCCAACGGCCTTAACCCGGTGCCCGGCGTGAACGTCGGGGTCGACATGTCGATCATGTACAAGATGTTCGCCGAGATCCGGGCTTCCTACGGGCTCACGGACGAGAAGGTGAACAAGCTGATCCCGTCGCTGCTGCCGCTCGGCAAGCGGGTGCTCGATTACGGAACGAAGGAGGGCATCATGCTGCTCCTCAAGAAGTTCGCGGGCAAAAGCGCGTCTACCGTCGTCGGGCGCTTCGTGCCGATCGTCGGCCAGGCGATCGCGGCCGCCGCGGGCTTCGGTATGACGGTCGCCGCCGGCAAGTCTTATCTGAACGACTGCCACGAGCTGGCGGAGCGGATTCTGGAGCGGGAGCTCGGAATCGAGCGCCAGCCGTGAGCGCGAAGGCAAGAAGGGAAGGCGGCGGCAGGGGCACGGGAACGGGCGCAGGCGCGGAGCCGACGGTGCTGGAGCGCAATCTGAGGCGGCTTGCCGCAGAGCTCGCGGTGATCCCGCGCACGCGCAAGATCGCCATTCTCGGGCAGCCGGGGGCGGGCAAGTCGGCGCTGCTCGATCTGTTGACGGACCGCGGCTGCGTGCCGAGGCCCGTCGTCGGTCAGCGGACGGACGCGACCTCCTGGGCGCATGATCCGAACGCCGCGCTGATCCATGCTTGCGGCGATGCCGTCTTCGTCGATGCGCCCGGCTACGGCACCGCGGCGCATCCGGCGGAGACGTTTTTTCGTCTGTTCCCGTACCGCTCGTTCGATCGCCTCCTGCTCGTGCTCAAGGATAAGCTGCATGCCGCGGACGATCGGCTGCTGGCCGGCATCGCCAAGGCGGGACTCGCCGGGCGCACGCTGCTCGTTCGCAGCTTCGCCGACGGGCTGCTGCCGGAGGAGCGGGAACCGCTGCGGCGCGAGCTCGCGGGCAAATTCGCCGGGCCGATCGTATGGTACAGCGCCAGAGACCGCAGCGGCTTGGCCGAGGTCGAACGGTTCGCATTCGGACCGTCCGCGTCCTGAGATTCGATTCGTTTCCATCCGGGTATGTTTATGGCAAATCGTCCGCCGCACGGCGGCCGCGCGTCTCATGCCGAAGGAGCGACCGGGATGGTTAGAGATCAGACGCTGCATCATCCGGCATATCCTGCAAGGGAGAGAACGGGTTATAAACAAGGTTAGGCCGGGCGCTTTCGCCCGGCTTTTCGCGCTGCAGCGCGCGGCTGACATTCCCGCATTTTCCAAAGGAATGAACGTTCGGGCGGGCACGCATAATACAGGAAGATCGGATCGGCGGGAGCCGGATCGCCGGGCCGACCTTGCCCCGAAGGAGGACGTACGATGGACGAGGGTGGCCTCACGCTCCATACGGACAAGTACCAGATCAATATGATGTACGCGCACTGGGTACAGGGAACGCTCAACGAGCGGGCTGTATTCGAGATCTATTTTCGCAAGCTGCCGTTCGGCAACGGCTATGCCGTCTGCGCGGGCCTCGAGCGGATCGTGCGCTACATCGAGGCACTTCGGTTCGGAGACCGGGAGCTTGAGTACTTGAAGCAGCAAGAGGAAAATTACGCGCCGGGCTTTATCGAAGTGCTCCGCTCGTTCCGTTTCACGGGCAGCCTGCATGCGATGCCCGAGGGGACGCTGGCGTTCCCGAATGAGCCGCTCGTGCGTGTCGAAGCGCGTCTGTTCGAAGCGCATCTTATCGAGACGGCCATGCTGAATTTCCTGAATTACCAGACGCTGATCGCGACCAAGGCTTCGCGAATCCGGCAGGTCGCGCCGAACGACATGCTGCTGGAGTTCGGCACGAGACGGGCGCAGGAAGCGGACGCCGCCGTATGGGGCGCCAGGGCAGCTTATCTCGCAGGCTTCCATGCGACCTCGAACATGCGGGCGGGCATGCTGTTCGGCATCCCGTCGAAGGGAACGCACGCCCACGCCTGGGTGCAAGCGTTCGGCACGGAGGAGGAGGCGTTCCGCAAATACGCCGAGGCGCTCCCGGACCAGGTGACGCTGCTTGTGGATACGTACGACACGCTTCGCAGCGGGTTGCCCAACGCGATCCGGATCGGCAAGATGCTCGAAGCCTCCGGCAAACGGATGGTCGGCATCCGTCTCGACAGCGGGGACTTGGCGTATCTCTCGCAGCGGGCGAGGGAGATGTTGGACGAAGCGGGGCTCTCTTATGTGAAGATCACCGCCTCCAACGATCTGGACGAGCATATTATCGACAATCTGAAAAGCCAGCGCGCTCGCATCGACGTCTGGGGCGTCGGCACGAAGCTGATCACGGCGGCCGATCAGCCGTCGCTCGGCGGCGTGTATAAAATGGTCGCCATCTCCAGAAACGGCGTCTTCGAGCCGGTAATCAAGATCTCCGCCAATCCGGAGAAGGTGACGACGCCGGGGCTCAAGGACGTGTACCGGATCATCGGCCGTGACACGGGCAAGGCAGAGGGGGATTATATCGCCCTCAAAGACGAAGCGGACATACGCGAAGGCCGCCGAATCAAGCTGTTCGACCCGGTGCACCCTTATATTCACAAATATATCGAACGTTACGACGCCGTGCCGCTTCTGAAGCCGGTGATCGTCGACGGCGAACTTGCGGGTCCGCTGCCGACGCTGGAGGAGATTCGCGCCTACCATGACGCGCAGCTCGGCCAATTCTGGCCGCAATACTTGCGCAAGCTGAACCCGGAGCTCTATCGGGTCAATCTGAGCGAAAAAGCTTGGAAGCTGAAGATGGATCTAATCGCCGAGCATACGCAAAGCGATCCGATTTAATTTCCAGTTAAGTGAAATATTTGGTAACTGACATACTGATGACATGTTATAGTTCCATTGAACGATCGTTTATGGATAAATCACAAAAGAATTCGCTTTCATTTATTACTTTCCATCGGTAAAGGGAAAACGCGTTAAAGAATAGCCGCTTTTACACGCTAAAACCTGTAAAAATTATTTCAACGTTTGATTAAAAAATGTGCAAATAATCATAGATTTATTAAGAATCTTGCTTTATAATCGCCTAGGAGAGAGAGCATCCGCTAGAAAACTGGAAAATGTTCATGCGAAATTTGCTCGATCAAAAATCTGGGGAGGCCAGTACATGAAGACAAGGAAGATTGTGTCAGGTATTCTTACGTTGACGCTGCTCGGCGCTTCGTTGGTTGCTTGCGGCAACAGCAATAACAACGCAGGCAGCAGCCCAAGCGCCAGCTCCGGCGCCAGCTCGTCCGCAAGCGCGAGCGCGCCGTCCAGCTCCTCCAGCAAGACCGAACTCGTGATGAACTACCGTGCGGATCCGCCGGCGCTGGACGTATCGATCGCGGAGAGTGCCGCTTCGTTCACGATCCTCGGCGCCGTCAGCGAAGGTCTGTACCGTTTGGATAAAGATTTGCAGCCGCAGCCGGCGCTCGCCGACGGCATGCCGACGATTTCGGAAGACGGCAAGGTCTACACGATCAAGCTGAAGTCCGGTCTCGTCTGGGCGAACGGCGATCCGCTGACCGCGAAGGACTTCGTTTATTCCTTCAAGCGTACGGTAGATCCGCGCACGAAGGCGACTTACGCCTTCATGGTCGCATGGGTCAAGGGCGGCAACGACGTGCTGGCCGCCAAGGACGATGCCGCGATCAAGGCTGCGCAGGACAAGATGGGCGTCGTCGCGAAGGACGACACGACGCTGGAGATCACGCTGGACCATCCGGTACCGTTCTTCACCTCCCAGCTCGCTTTCCTGAACTTCTACCCGCAGAACGAGAAGTTCGTATCCGCTCAAGGCGACAAGAGCGGCGCGGATGCGGACAAGGTGCTCGGCGCCGGTCCGTTCAAGCTGACCAAGTGGGATCACGAGCAGCAGCTCGTGCTTGAGAAGAACGACAAGTACTGGGATGCCGCCAACGTCAAGCTGACGAAGGTCACGCTGAACATCGTGAAGGATACGGCCACGGGGCTGAACCTGTACGAGACGGGCGCGACCGATTATGCAGACGTCAAGGGCGACCAGATGCTCGCTTACCAGGACAAGCCTGACCTGCAAATGAAGAAGGAGCTCGTCACGGGCTACCTGAACTTCCAGGCGACGAAGGTTCCGGCATTCGCCAACGTCAAGGTTCGCCAGGCGTTCACGATGGCGATCGACCGCGCCGGCGTAGCCAACCTCGTTCTGAAGAACGGCTCCGTTCCTTCGACCGGCTTCGTGCCGGCCGGCAACCTGGACGGCAACGGCAAGGACTTCCGTACGGTCGTCGGCGACACCGAAGCCGCGTTCGATGCAGCGAAGGCGAAGGAACTGCTTGCCGAGGGCCTGGCAGAATCCGGCCAAAAGCTTCCGAAGCTGTCCATCATCGGCGACGACACCGAGACCGGCAAGAAGATGCTCGAATACCTCGTTTCCCAATGGAAAACGAACCTGGGCGTAGACGTAACGACCGAGCCGCTGCCGCACGCGAACCGTCTGGATCGCGAGCTGTCCAAGAACTACCAAATCGTCAGCTCCTTGTGGGGCGCGGACTACAACGATCCGATGACCTGGCTCGACATGTTCCTGACCGGCGGTTCGTTCAACACGCAAGACTGGTCGAACGCCGAGTACGACAAGCTGGTCAAGGCCGCTCAACTCGAGACCGACAACGCGAAGCGCGCTGACGAAATGGCGCAAGCCGAGAAGATTCTGCTGAGCGAAGCTGCCGTCACGCCGCTGTACTTCCGTTCCTCGCCGTTCGTCATCAATCCGAAGCTGAAGGATCTGATCCTGCCGCCTTACGGTCCTGATTTCGAACTGAAGTGGGCTCACTTCGAAGGATAAGACAAGCGTCAAGCTTGGAGAGTTACTAACGAACCTGTTACAGTCAACGCCAACCATGAGGGAGGCCGTTCTTGAACGGCTTCCTTCATGTGCTTGATGCTTGTAAATTCGACCGAAGGGAGGGTTTTCCATGCTGAAGTACACCTTGCGCAGATTTATTTATATGATCATTACGCTGTGGGTCGTCGTTACCGTTACGTTTTTTCTGATGAAGCTGCTGCCGGGCAATCCGTTCGGCGAGAACGCATCGAAGCTGTCGCCCGAGAATCTGCAGATTTTGCGGGAGCAATATGGCCTGGACAAACCCGTCTGGCAGCAATACCTGAAGTACATGGGACAAGTGGTTCGAGGGGACCTCGGCGTCTCCTATCAGTATCCGACGCGTGAAGTCGTCGACATTATCAAGCACAACTTCCCGGCGTCGCTCGAGCTCGGGATCGAATCGTTGATTTTTGCCGTTATCATCGGCCTCTTACTTGGCATTTTCGCGGCGCTGAGGCACAACAAGGCGGGGGACTACACCGCGATGCTCATCGCGATCATCGGCATCTCCGTTCCTTCGTTCGTCATCGGGCCGCTGCTCTCATACTTCGTCGGCGTTAAGCTCGGCTGGCTGCCGCCCGGCTTGTGGACCGGACCGGAGCACCGCGTGCTGCCGGCGCTCGCGCTGTCGTTCGGCACGATCGCGATCCTGGCGCGCATGATGCGGGCGTCCATGCTCGACGTCGCCAGCCAGGATTATATCAAGACCGCCAAGTCCAAAGGTCTCGGCGGCAACGCGATCGTCTGGAACCATATGATCCGCAACGCCATTTTGCCTGTCGTCACCATTCTCGGACCGATCGCGGCCAACGTCGTCACAGGCACGCTTGTCGTCGAGACGATTTTCTCCGTGCCGGGACTCGGCCATCAGTTCGTGCAGTCGATTTTGACGACGGACTATACGATGATCGCAGGCCTTGCGATTTTTTACGCGGCGATACTGATCTTCGTCATGTTCATCACGGATATCGCGTACGGCCTGGTCGATCCGCGGATTCGGTTAGGGAAGGGGAGATAACAAGTGGACAACATCGCCAAGAGCCAATTCGAGCCGGCGGTCAAGTCTGGCGACAGAGAAGCGATACTTCGCCCTTCCGTCAGTTACTGGCAGGACGCCTGGCGGCGTCTGAAGAAAAACAAGCTGGCCATGGCCGGACTTGTCGTCATGATCGTCGTCACGCTGCTCGCATTGATCGTGCCGCTTGTCAGCGGCTACGACTACGAGACGCAGAACTCCAGCGCCGTCAATCTTCGCCCGTCGGCCGCCCACTATTTCGGCACGGACGATTTCGGCCGCGATCTGTGGACGCGCGTCTGGTGGGGCGCCCGCATTTCCTTATTCATCGGCATTATGGCCGCATTGCTCGACCTTGTGATCGGCGTTCTGTACGGGGGAATCTCCGCGTACTTCGGCGGCAAGGTCGACAATTTCATGCAGCGCTTTATCGAAGTTATTTACTCGATCCCGTACCTGCTGCTTTCCATCCTGCTGCTGATGGTGCTCGGGCCGGGCGTATCGACGATTATATTGGCTTATGCCATCACCGGCTGGGTCTCGATGGCGAGACTCGTGCGCGGACAGATGCTCGTGCTCAAGGAGCAGGAGTTCGTACTGGCCGCCAGGGCGCTGGGCGCCAAGCCTTTCCGCATCATTCTGAAGCACCTCATTCCGAACGCGCTCGGCGTCATCGTCGTACAAATTACGTTCGTCGTGCCGACCGCGATCTTTGCCGAAGCCTTCCTGAGCTTCATCGGCCTCGGCATCAAGCCGCCGCTGGCTTCGCTGGGCAACCTGCTGAGCGACGGCGCCGCCTATATGCGCTATCATCCGCACCGTCTCGTATTCCCGACCATCGTGTTCAGCTTGATCCTGCTGAGCTTCAACCTGCTCGGGGGCGGCCTGCGGGACGCGCTCGATCCGAAGATGAGAAAATAAGGAGGAGAGTCCGATGAGCACGCCTCTATTGGAAGTGAACAACCTGCGCGTATCGTTCAAGATGCACGCAGGCGAGGTACAAGCGGTTCGCGGCGTCTCCTTTAAACTAGATAAAGGCGAAGTGCTCGCGATCGTGGGAGAATCGGGCAGCGGCAAATCCGTTACGGCGCAGACGATTATGCGTCTGACGCCGACGCCGCCCAGTTATATTAAAGAAGGCTCGATCGTCTACGAAGGCAAGACGGATATCACCAAGCTGAGCGAGTCTCAGATGGGCAAGGTTCGCGGCGCTGAGATGGGTATGATCTTCCAGGACCCGATGACGTCGCTGAACCCAACGATGACCGTCGGCATGCAGATCGCCGAAGGCATCCGCAAGCACCAGAAGCTGTCGAAGAGCGCGGCGCTCGCCCGCGCGATCGAGCTGCTCAAGCTCGTCGGCATGTCGAATCCGGAAGGCCGCATTCATCAATATCCCCATGAGCTGTCCGGCGGCATGCGCCAGCGCGTCATGATCGCGATCGCGCTGGCCTGCCAT
>NZ_JAGXJW010000572.1 GCF_019091135.1 Cohnella sp. GbtcB17
GGCATCCGGCGATCGAGGAGGCCGCCGCGCTCGGCGTGCCCGATCCGTATCGCGGGGCGACGGTGAAGGTGTACGCGGTGCTGGAGCCCGGGGCGGAGCTGACCGATGCGGACCTTAAAGCCTGGTGCAAGGAGCGCCTCGCCGCCTATAAGGTTCCTCGCATTTACGAATTCAGGAGCAGCCTGTCGAAAACGATGGCGGGCAAGGTGCTTCGGCGCAAGCTGCTCGA
>NZ_JAGXJW010000573.1 GCF_019091135.1 Cohnella sp. GbtcB17
CCGCCCGTCGCGCCATCTCGAGCGCCAGCGGGAAGCCGTCCCGGTCCTCGCCGCGAATCCGGCCGCCCGGCGCGTACAGCACTCGCTCGGCACCGAGCTTGGCGCGGATGCCCGCGAGCACCGTGGCGCCCTTGTCCGCAGGCTGAGGCGAGGTGTAGTCGCCCAGCTGGTTGTAGCCGGGGTCGGCGTTCGGGCCAATGACGGCGCCCGTGCCGCCGAGGCCCGGATC
>NZ_JAGXJW010000574.1 GCF_019091135.1 Cohnella sp. GbtcB17
GTCTGGCGTAAATAAGCAGGGAGCCGTCGGCCCGCTCGATGATCGCCGTCCCCGATACGCCCCCTTCCCCGCCGATGGACGGAATCGTCAGGCCGGATGCGCTCTTCGTCCAGGTCAGGCCGTTGTCGTCCGAATAAACGACGCTGCCGGCGAACGTGCCGTCGTCTCCGATCACAAAGCCGGACGTCACGATCAGGCGCCCGGTGCTCGTCCGGATCGGATTGGCATA
>NZ_JAGXJW010000575.1 GCF_019091135.1 Cohnella sp. GbtcB17
ACCCTTTCATATCCGCCAGCATGCGGGGGATGTCGTCGCCGGACATCGAGCCGACCCAGATCAATACGATATGATCGTCGTCAAAATCGACGGCCTCGCATTCCGCATGGTGATAGCGCAGCGTTTCCTGCGCAATCTTTTCGATGTGATACTTTAGTCATTTTTCGCAATGAATGTGGCTGATATATTTTATCGCTTGAGAGTATTCGATTCGGGCGACCGCGAGCCC
>NZ_JAGXJW010000576.1 GCF_019091135.1 Cohnella sp. GbtcB17
GTCGATTCAACTGTATAGGCATCGTACTGGTTAAGAATGATATCATGGCCAATTATACTTTTGGATTCTATTGATGCTATCATAGCAGCACGAACATAGTGTCAGTCCTGCAGTACGATCATAGTGCTTGTATTGGGTGATATCATGGTCAATAGCACAACCAGTTAAAACGTTCTTACTCATCTGTTAAGCCTTTTAAATAGGTTGACTCTGATGCCTTCTCTCAGGG
>NZ_JAGXJW010000577.1 GCF_019091135.1 Cohnella sp. GbtcB17
CAAAACCTACGAGACGACAGCGGCGCAGATGGTTGGCGTACCGCTCGAGACGAGCGTCAAGGGGCACAAGAATTACGAGCTGCGGGCCCGCGGCAAGGTGGCTGTGCGCGCGTGCGGCTATCAGGGCGGAGAGAACGCGCTGGCTGCGATGGACAGCAAGAAGGAGATCGGCCCGGCGGGATATCCGCGCCTGGGGCGTCAGTGGCGCGACGCCAACCCGGAAAGCCGT
>NZ_JAGXJW010000578.1 GCF_019091135.1 Cohnella sp. GbtcB17
CGACCTCGTATTGGTCAACGGCGACCCGCCACCCCGTAGCTCGGATACGCTGTACATCGGGGCCGTATGGTTCAAAGGTGCGCTGCAAAGAGAAGCCGGAACGTCCTAAGCTTTACCCTAAACGAAAAGCGGCGGCCGAAGACCGGAAAACAGGTCTTGGGGCCACCGCTTTTCAGACCTCCCATTATAAGATTTATATATGTAACCTTATGTCATAGATCACTATTC
>NZ_JAGXJW010000579.1 GCF_019091135.1 Cohnella sp. GbtcB17
CGGACGAGTGGTGGGAGACGTGTTTGACATGAAACCATCAATGGGCGTACCATTACGACCCCGCTACGTACAAGCCGCCGGTGGCGCTGCTCGACACGCTGCTCGAGGTCGCGAGCAAGGGCGGCAATCTGCTCCTGTATGTCGGCCCGCGTCCGGTCGGCACCTGGCCTGTGCCGGCGCTCGCGCGGCTGGAAGCGGTCGGCGCCTGGCTGCGGCATTCCGGCGAGG
>NZ_JAGXJW010000580.1 GCF_019091135.1 Cohnella sp. GbtcB17
CGAAGAACGTCCGGCGCCTTGTTGCTCGAGAAGGCGATGTCCACGCTCTGGTTGTAATTCTCGGTGAGCACGGTGAGCTCGTCCTCGATGTTGTCCGAATTTTCGGCATTGAACTTGTCGATGAGCGATTTGATATATTCCTGGTCGTGACGGACGTCGGTCCAGTACGTGATGACGGCCTTGTCGCCGGACGCCTTGGAGGGCGCGGCGGACGACGCAGCGGGCGAC
>NZ_JAGXJW010000581.1 GCF_019091135.1 Cohnella sp. GbtcB17
TTGATATTTTGCACAAAAGATTAAAAAGGAGAGATCCAACTCATTGACCAAGCCATCTTAATCTGTCTTCTTAATATACAGAAAATTTTGATTCAAAATATCAATAAACATACTTATATAGTTTTAATAACAATTGAAAATTTTCCTTAAAACTGGTGCAAGTCAAATTTTGGCTCACCCCTATTTTCATTTGAATTTGCCTTCTGGTTCTGTACAAATAACGAACTT
>NZ_JAGXJW010000059.1 GCF_019091135.1 Cohnella sp. GbtcB17
GCCCGCCCGGCGGCTGGTAGACGAGGAAAACCCCCCCGGGGTCGACCGCTTTGCGCAGCTCGTTTTCCAATTGGACGCGTTCGAAAAGGGAGTCATTCATCGAGAAATCGTAGAAGTTGTACGTGTTTTTTCCGTTTTCCTTGGCCGAATACATCGCGGTGTCCGCGTTCTTCATTAGCGAGATTAATGAATCGCCGTCCTCGGGGAACAACGCGATGCCGATGCTGGCGGTGATATGTACGTCCTTGCCGCGCAGCGAGAACGGAATGTCCAGCTCCCGGTTGATGCGGGCCGCGATCGCCTGCGCCTCTTCTCGTGTGATGCCGCCCGTCAGCAGCACCGAGAATTCGTCTCCCCCCAGTCGGGCGACGATCCCCGCATGCTTGACCGCCTCGCGCAGCCGATCGGCGACGGAGCGAAGCAGAAGATCGCCGACATCGTGTCCCTGCGAATCGTTGACGAGCTTGAAGCGGTCGATGTCGAGAAACAGAACGGCAGCGGATTGCCCGTCCTGCTGCTGATCCGAGATCGCTTTAACGAGCTGCTGCTCGAACAGGCGTCTATTCGGCAGCCCCGTCAGCTCGTCGTGATGCGCCATATGGTTCATTTGCCATTCGGCCTGCTTGCGCTCCGTGATGTCGCGGACGATCGTATACACGCCGACGACCTGGCCTTCGACGAGGACGGGTACGTTCGTGTTGTTGACCTCCAATCGCCTGCCGCCGCGGTGGATAAGCGCGCAGTCGAAGTTGCGGGACTGCCCCTCTATCGTGTGCCGGAAGTTGACGGAGACCGTGTGCTGGTACTCGGGGGAGATCATATCGTTTAATTTAAGTCCGGAGAGCTCCGACCAGTCGTAGCCGGTCAGGCGGAAGGCGGCCAGATTGGCGTCCAGCAGCTTGCCATCGAGACTGTAGGAGAAGACGGCGTCCTGGCTGTGCCTGAACAGCGATTCGATCCGCATGTCGCGTTCGAGCTGGCGGCGCATTTGCGCCTTCCAGAATCGCTCCATGATAATGGCGGCGAACGCGATGCCGATCACGAACAGCGTAGCGAATCCCAGGAAAAAGGAGATCGTGGCGGAGGAGCTGCTCTGGATGACAACGGGAACGTCTTCGGGCGACTTCCAGGACGTGAGCGTCAAGCCGATATGAATCGACGCGGTGTAGGCCGTGCCGAGCAGCAGGCCCGCGATCGCCTTTCGTCGCGGACCGCGCGACGTCTGGAGCTTGTAGGCGATCCAGAGGATCACGATAAACATCAAAGCGACGCCGAGCGCGAACGAGACAAATGTCGGGGGATCGAACCGCGGGAGCGGGCTGTATCGCATCGTCCTTGGGCCGGCAAAGGGCAGCGCGGCGGCGCAAATACCCGCCAGGCCGCCGCGTACGAGCAGCGCCCGCTTGCGGAGTGTAGAACCGCTGAAAGCCCGAAGGATGAGCGCGGCGGACGCCGCGGCGATCGCCAGCGTCAATATGACCGTAGCGTATTCGTAATCGATGCCGGTCGCCCATTTGTAAGCATTGATCTCGTAGAAACAGACGGCCCAAACGCCCGCTCCCATAACCGCGGTGCCGCAAGCCAGCCAAGCGAGACGTGCGCGACCGGTGGAAGCTGCGGCATATTGAAGCGCCATGCTGAGCCCCGTATAGCACGCGATGGACGCCATCAAACAGGATAAAACGACCATGGTCGCATTGTATGAGCTTTGAAGTTCCATCAACGTGACCATCCTAACTTTGGCAATGATTGACATGAATCGACATAACCTGATTTTACCGGGTTAACCGCGTATTGAATAGGCCTATTTATTCATTAAGGTTTGAAAGTAAGTAATGTTCGGCCGAAATGAAGGCGGTGGAGCGGCGATAAGGCGTAGAGTGCGTGGGAAAGGGGGGAGTTGCGCGAGGGAGGTGGGCGCACCGGGCGTTAGGTGTGCTTGGAATCACCGAGATGTTCCTGGCGAGGACTTCTTTCGCTTAGAAGCCTGCGTGCAAGCGTGGTTTGTTCTCCATTGGGACTTGTTGGGCTTGAGGAGCTGTGACGGGGGGCGATTTGTTCCTGGCGAGGACTTCTTTCGCTTAGAAGCCTGCGTGCAAGCGTGGTTTGTTCTCCATTGGGACTTCTTTGGCATGAGGAGCTGCGACGGGGCATGATTTGTTCCTGGCGAAGACTTCTTTCGCATAGAAGTCTGCGTGCCAGCGTGGTTTGTTCTCCATTGGGACTTTTTCGGCATGAGGAGCGGCGAAGGGGCATGATTTGTTCCTGGCGAAGACTTCTGGCGCCTAGAAGTCTGCACGCCAGCGTGGTTTGTTCCCCGTTGGGACTTGTTCGGCATGAGGGGCGGCGACGGGGGGGCGATTTGTTCCTGGCGAGGACTTCTTTCGCTTAGAAGTCTGCGTGCAGGTGTGGTTTGTTCTCTGTTGAGACTTCTTCGGCGTGAGGGGCGGCGACGGGGTGCGATTTGTTCCTGGCGAGGACTTCTTTCGCTTAGAAGCCTGCGTGCAGGTGTGGTTTGTTCTCTGTTGAGACTTGTTCGGCGTGAGGGGCGGCGACGGGGTGCGATTTGTTCCTGGCGAGGACTTCTTTCGCTTAGAAGCCTGCGTGCAGGTGTGGTTTGTTCTCTGTTGAGACTTGTTCGGCGTGAGGGGCGGCGACGGGGTGCGATTTGTTCCTGGCGAGGACTTCTTTCGCTTAGAAGCCTGCGTGCAAGCGTGGTTTGTTCCCCGTTGGGACTTGTTCGGCATGAGGGGCGGCGACGGGGGGCGATTTGTTCCTGGCGAGGACTTCTTTCGCTTAGAAGTCTGCGTGCAAGCGTGGTTTGTTCCCCGATGGGACTTGTTGGGCATGAGGAGCTGCGACGAGTCACCGCTTGTTTCTGGTGAAGACTTCTTTCGATGGCTATCCCCTCCTACAACCATCCACTAAAACGCAAACAGGACGAAGCAGAAATTGGCACTGCCTCGTCCTGTTTGACTATTCTTTAAGCGCGTTAACGAAAGCCTTCGGAATATCCGTCTCGAAGCGTAAGTGCTCGCCGGTCGAGGGGTGGATGAAGGCGAGCACTCTCGCGTGCAGCCCGAGGCGGCCGAGGATCTTGGAGCGCGCACCGTATTTTTTGTCGCCGACGACCGGATGGCCGATGTCCTGCATGTGGACGCGAATTTGGTTTTTGCGGCCGGTCTCGAGCCTGACTTCGAGCAGCGAGAGCTGCGGCTTGGCCTCGAGTGTCCGGTAATGCGTCACCGCATGCTGGCCGTCGTTCGGGTACGGACTGGAATACATTTTAAGCGTTTTGCTCTCCTTGAGCCAGGAAGAGATCGTACCCTCGGCGCGCGCGACGCGGCCTTCGACCAACGCGACGTAGATCCGTTCGGTGACGGCTTCCTGCCAGTTGTTCTGCAGCGCCTGCTGGATCGCTTCGCGCTTCGCGAACATCATGACGCCCGAAGTGTCCCGATCGAGCCGATGCACGACGAAGATGCGGCTGCGGGGATCCGTCCGCCGCACATGCTCGGTGAGCTGCCGATAGGCGGTAAGCTCGGTCTCCTGCGGCGAGGCGATCGAGAGCAAGCCGGCATCCTTGGCGACGACGATCAGGTCTTCGTCCTCGAACAGGATGGACAAGCCGATCAGCGGCGGCACTTCCTCGATCCGTTCCCTGCTGACGGAGACGGTGGCGCCCGGCGCAAGCGGATGGTTGTAGGCGGTGACGGTCGCGCCGTCGACGGACACCTGGCCGCGGGCGAGAATCGCCTTGACGGCGTTGCGTCCCTGACCGCTCAGCTTGGCGAGCAAGAAGGGCAGCAGTTGGCCCTGCTCCTCGACCGCGAAGCTGCGCGAACCACCGCCTGCTTGGCCTTTCGGACTCCCGGTCCGCCCGGCCGGCGCCCCTGATTTACCGCCGAAGCGTCGTCCGTGCGGCGGCGTCTGCGCCGCTTCGGTGCCGCGTCTGCCGCGGGCTTGCCCGCCACGGAAGGCCGCGGCAGACGCGTCCGCCCGCCCGCGCTGCGGCCGATCGCCGCTTCGCCCGCGGCCCGCCATCCCGCCGTCGCGGCTCTCCCGCGGCTCGCCCATCCGCGGCCCGCCATCTCGCCGGCTTCGGCTTGCCGAGCCGCTCGCCGAGCCGCCGCCAGCCACTGCGTCTCCAGCCGGCCCGCTTTCCCGCCGCTTGCCGTGTCCGCGGCTCGCACCGCCTGCCGCTTGCGGCCCGCCGGCCTGTCCGCGTCCGCCTCGTTCTTTTTTCCCGTTCATGTCTCGATTCCCTCCGGTCGTCGCGCCAGTGCGCATCTGCTTCGCGCCGGGCGTGGTGTCTTTATTCTAATAGATTCGGCCGGCCGCAACAAATCCGCGAGCCCGTCTTCCATTACGAATTCCAAATTCAGGATTGACATCGCTCTAAAGCAGTGATTATACTGTGTATAAGGATATACACACAGAATGGGTGACGGAGGCGAGCAGATGTCTGGGTGGCGCGCGACGAAGGCGCTGGCGGCATTCGAGTTTAAGCGCGATTGGCTGGGGCTTGTATTCACAGCCGTGTTCGCCCTGTACGTCGGCACGATGATCAGCGCGCTTGTTGACGACGGCATCGGCGAAGGCGGCGTGTCCCGCTATTTGAGCGGCATGGCGGATTGGCTGTACCTGTTTACGATACCGGTGTTCGGCTGCGCGATGAATCGTACGATGTTCGCTTATTGGCGAGGGGATGTCTTCACCAAGCGCCTGTCGCACTGGCGGACGATGCCGATTCCCTTGGAGCGGATGGCGAGTGCGCGCATGCTGCTGGCGGCGGCCGCGATGGCTCCGATCGGCACAGTTTTTTTCGTCAGCCAGTACTTGCTGGCGCCTGCGCTTCGCGACCGGGTCACCCCTGGAGAGTGGGCGGGGGCAGCGTTGCTCTGGCTCTGCTACGGATTGATCGTGAATTCGCTCATTCTCTACGTGGAGATGGGGTTCAGCGGGAAAACCTACGTCAAGACATACATGTCGATCTGTCTGATGCTCGGCTTGATCGCGCTCGTCGCGGCCTGGCGGCGGATCAGCCTGGTCGGCGAGGTGACGGCGTCGATCCAGGCAACGTCGGCGCTGCTGCCGATCGGGGCGGCCGTCCTGGCGGCTGCCGTACTTTACGGGATGCGGCGGGCGATCGTGAAGCGGTTGGCGCGTAGAAGCTATACCTTTTAATCAGGCAGCGGGAGGAAATGGGGCGAGGCGGTTTGTGGATACCCGTTCATATCGATGAGAATCGGCCCGAGCCGCTCTACCACCAGGTGGAGGTCCAGCTTCGCGGACTCATCCTCAGCGGGCAGCTGGCGGAGGGCACGCTGCTCCCGTCCATCCGCGAGTTTGCGGCGGATCTCAGGTGCAGCGCCATCACGGTGCGAAGAGTGTATCAGGATTTGGAAAACGAAGGGCTGCTGCGCACGCGGCAGGGGACGGGGACGTTCGTGGCGGGCATCGACCAATCGGCGCGGGACGAGTTCAGGCTCGGGCGCGTCGTCGAGGCGTTCGAGCGAGCGGTGGAGACCGGGCTGCAGCTGCAGTGCAGCCGCGAGGAGATGGAGCGAATCTGGCGAGAAGCCTATGCGCGAAAAAAGGCAGAAGCCGACGGGGATAAGGGGGAGCAGCGATGAATCGCGGAACGCAAGGCTTGACGCATGCCGAAACGGACAGCGCAGTCACGCTAAAGGGCGCGGCCGTCCGGCAGGACGGGTTCGCGCTCGGACCGCTCGATCTGTCCGTGCCGGCGGGCATGGTGACCGCCATCGTCGGGCCTTACGGCTCCGGCAAGAGCACGCTGATGCGCTTGCTGCTCCGACTGGCTCCCTGCGAGGGAGAGGCGACGGTGCTCGGCCAGCGCCTGGCGCCCGATAGCGACGTTCGGCTGCGGGAGCGGATCGGTTTCGTATCCGAGCTGCCCCACGCCTATGAGAACCATCTCACCGCCGACGAGAAGGCGCGCTTCGCTTCTCTCTGGTACCCCGGCTGGAGCTGGGACAGGTACGAGCGCCTGATGCGCGCCTTCGACGCCGACCGGACCAAGAAGCTCGGCAAGCTGTCGAAGGGGATGCGGCGCAAGGCGGAGCTTGCGGTCGCGATGGCGCACGATCCGGAGCTGCTGCTCCTCGACGAACCGTCGTCGGGCCTCGATCCTTCGGCGTGGAAGATTTTGCTGGACGAACTCACGCGTTACATGGACCAGGGCGATCGTACGCTGATCTTCGCGACACACATCACGGAAGAGGTGCGCCGGCTCGCGGACTATGTGCTGTTCATGCACCGCGGCCGCTGCCTCGGACTGTACGAGAAGGACCGGCTGTTCGAGGCGTGGCGGGTGCTGGCGGTGCAGCGTGTGGAGGGAACGGCGGGCAGGGAAGACGCGGCCCGTCTGCTGAAGCAGGCGCCGGGCGTCCAGGGGGCGCAGGAGGCTGGGCCCGGCATCTGCCGGATCGAGACGGATGCGCTTGAAGAGACGGAGGCGTATCTCCTCTCGGCCGGCTACCGGATCCTGTCTTCGCAGCGCATGGAATTGGAAGAGATCATGGCTTGTCTAGTACGAAAGGGGGAGGCGGGAAGATGAATCCGCTCGTAATCGAAAAGGTGTTCAAGCAATACGGGGACAAAACCGCGGTCAACGGACTCAGCTTCGAGGTGGCGCAAGGGGAAATTTACGGTCTGCTCGGCGCGAACGGCGCCGGCAAGACGACGACGATGCGCATGGTGCTCGGCCTCATTCTTCCGGATGGAGGCAGCATTCGCTACCGCGGGAAGCCTTACAGCACCGAACAGCTCTCGATGCTGGGCTATCTGCCGGAGGAGCGGGGGATGTATCCGAAGATCAAGGTCAGCGAACAGATCCTGTATCTGGCCCAGCTGCGCGGCATGTCGCGGCGGGACGCCGACGCGAATCTGAAGCGGTGGCTCGAACGGTTTCAGGTGCCGGAGTATTACAACAAGAAGGTCGAGGAGCTCTCCAAAGGCAACCAGCAGAAAATCCAATTTATCGCCGCGGTCATTCACAAGCCGAGCATCCTCATCATGGACGAGGCGTTCAGCGGGCTCGACCCGGTCAACGTGGAGCTGCTGAAGTCGACGGTCAAGGAGCTGCGAGACGACGGCGCGAGCATCGTTTTCTCGACGCACCGAATGGAGCATGTCGAGGAGCTGTGCCGCAACATCACGATCATGCACAAGTCGAATCCCGTGCTGCAGGGACCGATTCGGGACATCAAGAGCCGTTTTCCCAAAGAAAAGGTGGTCGTCGGCGCGGAGAGGGACATCCCCGGGCTGGATCGCATTCCGGGCGTCGTCTCCGCGATTCGCACCGAGCGGGGCTACGATCTTCGCATCTCCCGCAAGGAAGTAGCGCAGGACATCCTGAAGCACGCGATGGCGCAAGGCCCGGTCGAACGCTTTGAGCTGCTGGAGCCGACATTAAACGAAATCTTCTATAAAACGGTAGGTGAGAGCCATGAATAGCATGCGTACGGTCATTGCCTTCACGATGCGGAACAAGCTCCGCAGCAAATCCTTCATTATAACGACGATTATCCTCGGCATCTTGCTCGTCGTCGGCGCCAACGTACCTTATTTCATCGACAAGCTGACGGGGCCGGGCTCGGCCGCGAAGGTGGGCTATATCGCAAGCGAACAAGGCGAGATCATCAAGGGGCTGGAGCAGCAGTTCGGACAGGCGGAAAAGCAGAAGGTGGAGCTCGTGCCGGTCGAGGCGTCCGGCTCCGATGCCGACAAGACGGCCGCGCTCGGGCAGGCTATCGAGGACGGCAAGATCAAAGGCTATCTTACCTTTACCGAAAATAAAGAAGTCGGCTTCCCCGACGTCGTCTACCACTCCAAAAAAATGCTCGACACCGATACGGCCGGCGCGCTGCAGACCGGGCTGCAATTCGTAAAGACCCAGCAGGCGGTGCGCGACGCCAACCTGACCAACGAACAATATTTCAAGCTGCAGGCGCCTGTCAAGCTCGACACCGTTCAGATCTCGGACGGCGCCGCGGGCGGCAAGACCGAAGCGGAGCAGGGGACGGCCATCGGCCTGACCTATGCCATCCTGATTCTGCTGTTCATGTCCGTCATGATCACGGGCCAGCTGATCGCCACCGAGATCACGGCGGAGAAAAGCTCGCGCGTCATGGAGATCATCGTCACGAGCGTGGCGCCGCTGAAGCAAATGTTCGGCAAGGTCATCGGCACCTTCCTCGTCGGCCTGCTCCAACTCGTCGTACTCGTCGGCGCGGCGCTTATCAACCTCACGCTGCCGCACAACAAGGGCGCGCTCGAGAAGTTCGGCATCGACCTCTCCAGCGTCGAGCCGAAGATGATCATCTTCGCGATCATCATGTACCTGCTCGGCTACTTCCTGTACGCCATGCTGTTCGCCGCCATCGGCTCGCTCGTGAGCCGCACGGAGGACCTCAGCCAGACGTCCATGCCGGTCACGATGCTGTCGCTCGCGGGCTTCTACATCGCCATCTACGGTTTGACGAACCCCGAGAGCACGTTTATCACCGTATGCTCGTTTATCCCGTTCTTCTCGCCGTTCATCCTGTTCTTGCGCATCGGTCTCGCAGACCCGGCCTGGTGGGAGATCGTCCTGTCGGTCGGCATCCTGATCGCTTCCGTCCTTGCCATCGGCTGGCTCGCCGCCAAGATCTACCGCGTCGGCGTGCTTATGTACGGCAAGAAGCCGTCGTTCAAGGAAGTGTTCAAGGCGCTGAAGGCGTACAAGGTGTGATCATTAAGAACCAGTAAGCTCAGAACGTTGAGCTTACTGGTTTTTTATATAATAGGACGTAGGAGACACACCGGCATATTTCTTGAAAACCTTGCTGAAATGATAGACGTCTGCAAACCCGACATGCCGGGCAATCTCGCCGACGCTCAGATTGGTGGTCGCTAACAGCTCGCGGGAACGATCGATCCGGACTTTGTTGACGTAATAGGCGATCGAATAGCCCGCGAGCTTGTTAAATGTCCGGTTCAGGTAGTCGAAATTGCATTTGAAGTCCCGCTCGATCGTTTCGCTCGTAATTTTACTCGGATAGCGCTGATGGATATAATCCAGCAGCTCGTACGCCATGACGATCGATTTGGTCTGTCTCTGGCGGGTTTTCTGTAAGACGGCCAGCATGTTCTCGCGCGACAGACGGATGAACAGCTCGGAGAGCTTCAGCGCGATCAGGCCTTGATTGTAATTTTTGCGCCGATAAAGCTGCAGCATCTCGTTTAATACGCCTAGTATTTGGGATAGGGAGGCTTTGTTCTGCAGGCTGAAATATTTCGAAATGCAGCAGCTGTTATTTTTGTCGTGCTCCTGGTCCTCCCGGAAGAAGGCGTGGGCGAAGGACTCCGGATCGTCTACGATAACCGATGAAATGTCCGGATGCTTGAAATGGATGAAATAATAATCGCAAACGTTCATTTCCAAGCCTTCGTGCTCCATTCCGGGTTCGAGTAGAAGCACATCGCCCGCCTGCAATTTGAACGCGCGTCCCTCTTCTCTGATATGCAGCTCTCCACAGACGATGACGTATAGAATGTGCTCGTCCGACGTTCTTTTGAAATGAATCCAAGGGTTGTTGTAGGATACGAAACCGAGCAGCATTATGCGCGGGTTCCAATCCAGATTGACGGCCAGCACATCGGAGCCCTCCCTTCCCGTTTTTACTCAAAAGTCGCTAATATATAAAATGTGTCGCGAACGGACATTTCCATTTATCATACCATTGTCTATGCTGATTGTAGTATTAACTAACCTTTTCGGTGAGGATGATGGTTGGCATGCGGAAGCTAAAAGTCGGAATAATCGGACTGGGCGGAATAGCGAACTTCCATCGCGAAGGCATCCTGGCAAGTCCCGATGCGGAATTATGGTCGATCAGCGACTGCAACCCGGAGCTGCTGGAACGAAGAAGGAAGGAGTGGGATATCCCTTCTTCGCGCGCGTATCTGCAATACGAGGCCATGCTGCAGGACCCGGAGCTGGATGCGGTCACGATCGGTACCCCAAACTTCAATCACTACGAGATTGCCAAGCTGGCTATCGAGTATGGCAAACCATTTGCGCTCGAGAAGCCGGTCGCGCTGAATGCCGAGGAAGCGGTCCGCCTGAAGGAGCTGCTGGATCGCAGCCCGCTGTCCCATATGGTTTGTTTTTCTTATCGCTACAAGAGTGCGGTGCGTTATGCCAAGCAATTAATTGAAGAAGGCCGGCTCGGTACGATCCGACACGTGTACAGCCAATATTTGCAGGGCTGGGCCATCGACGAGGAGATTCCGCTTGCCTGGCGGTTCCGCAAGTCGCTGAGCGGCTCTGGCGCGCTTGGAGATCTGGGCAGCCATATTCTCGATTTGACCCGTTTCCTGGTCGGCGATACCCGGCGCGTCCTCGCCGATGCCGACACGATCGTCTCCGAGCGGAAGCTTCCGGACGGCGAGGGCAAGGGCGAGGTTGACGTAGACGATTACTGTCATGTTCTCTCCCGGATCGAGAGCGGCATTTCTTCGGTGATGACCATCTCCAGATTTGCATACGGGCGCGGCAACGATCAGCGAATCGAGGTTTACGGCTCAAAAGGCGCGCTGGTGTACAGCCTGGAGGAGCGGGATACGCTCCAGGTCAAGTTCGCGGAGGAGAAGGACACGCACTTCCGCGAAGTCGCCATCCCGGACGAATGCAGGCGGGGACAAATGCAGGCGTTCTTCGATCTCCTCAACGGGCGTGGAGACGGGAAGGACGCGACGATGGAGGACGGTTACAGGAACCAGCTGGCGGTCGACGCGATTATCCGGTCCTTTACCGAGCAAAAATGGATGGACGTCGAGTAGCGATCGGCAGGCGCGGCAGGTATTTGCCATGGACCCGTCCACGCATTTTACAATCGAAGGAGCGAGTCCTATGCACGACAATTGGTGGAAAACGACGGTCGTCTATCAGGTATACCCCCGCAGCTTCCAGGATACCGACGGGGACGGCATCGGCGATCTGCAAGGCATCATCAAGCGTCTGGACTACTTGCAGGAGCTGGGGATCGGCGCGATCTGGCTGAGCCCGGTCTACAAGTCGCCCAACGACGACAACGGCTATGACATCAGCAACTATCGCGACATTATGGACGAGTTCGGTACGATGGCCGACATGGACGAGCTGATTCGCGAGGCGGATGCGCGCGGCATCAAGATCGTGATGGGTCTGGTCGTCAATCATACGTCCGACGAGCACCCGTGGTTCATCGAATCCCGCAAGAGCCGGGACAACGAATACCGCGACTACTATATCTGGCGGGACCCCGCACCGGGCGGCGGCGAGCCGAACGGCCTGCGGTCGACGTTCAGCGGCTCGGCCTGGCAGTACGACGAGCAGACCGGGCAGTACTTCCTGCACCTGTTCAGCAAGCGGCAGCCCGATCTGAACTGGGAAAATCCGAAGGTGCGGCTGGAAGTATGGGACCTGATGAACTTCTGGCTGGAAAAGGGCGTCGGCGGCTTCCGGATGGACGTCATCGACCTCGTGGGCAAAATTCCGGACCAAGAGATTACCGGCAACGGTCCGAAGCTGCACGAATACTTGCAGGATATGCACCGCGAGACGTTCGGCCGGTACGACGTCATGACGGTCGGGGAGACCTGGGGCGCGACGCCCGAGATCGCGAAGCTGTATTCGGATCCGGCGCGCAAGGAGCTGTCGATGGTGTTCCAGTTCGAGCATATCCAGCTCGATCAGCAGGAAGGCAGGGACAAGTGGGATCTGAAGCCGCTGCCGGTCGGCGAGCTCAAGCGCATCTTGAGCAAGTGGCAGACCGAGCTCGGCGATCAGGGCTGGAACAGCCTGTTCTGGAACAATCACGATCTGCCGCGCATCGTGTCCCGCTGGGGCGACGACGGCGCGCTGCGCGTTCCGAGCGCCAAGATGTTCGCGATTGTGCTGCACCTGATGAAGGGAACACCGTACATCTATCAGGGCGAGGAGCTCGGCATGACCAACTGCCCGATCGCGGACATCGCCGAGGCGAACGACATCGAGACGATCAACATGTATCATGAGCGGCTCGGCTGGGGCTATGCCCGCGAGGACATCATCGCTTCCATCAACGCCAAGGGGCGGGACAACGCGCGCACGCCGATGCAGTGGGACGATTCGCCGAACGGCGGCTTCACGACGGGGACGCCGTGGCTGCGGGTGAATCCGAACTACGCCTCGATCAACGCCGCTTCTGCGCTGGCCGATCCGGATTCGATTTTCCACACGTATAAAAAGCTGATCGCGATCCGCAAAGCCAACCCGATCGTCGTCTGGGGCGACTACGAGCTGATCGAAGAGGTGCCGGAGCAGTTCTTCTTGTACCTGCGCCGGTACGAAGGCCGCACATGGGCCGTCGCAGCCAACTTCGGCGGTACGACGGTCTCGGCCAGCGTGCCGCATCTGGGACGCAGCCAGGCGGTCATCATCGGGAACTACGAACGCGAAGAGGCCGACTTCGCGCAGCTCGAGTTAAGGCCGTATGAGGCATTCGCGGTTGAACTGATCTAGGCAGCTTGCTGTAGCGCGCTTGCGATCCGAAAGGCAGGGAACGAAGATGAAGCTGCATTACGAACGTTTTATTCCGACGGTCGTTAGCGCGTACAAGCCATTGTTCGCGCCGCAAAAATACGGGAATTACGTCAACGACCACAGCGTGATCCGGGCGGCGGACGGATCCTGGCATCTGTTCGGCATCACCGGATTCGCCAGCGATCCGAATCAGGAGCGGTACTTCGTCCATGCGCGCGCCGAGCGGCTGTGGCAGGAGGAGGGGATGGACGAGCTCGGCAAAGTCATCGACAACGGCGGCAAGGCATGGGCCCCGTGCGTCGTCGAACAGCAGAACAATTATTATATGCTGTACGGCCCGTCCCCTACGAAGCTGGCCGTATCCGTCGATCTGGCCGAATGGATGGTGTATCCGCCCAAGATGCGCGGAGAACCGCCGCTCGGCGCGCATCGGGATCATATGGCGATCAAGATCAATGCGGATACCTGGGTGATGTATCTGAGCGGCATTCGGGACGGATACAGCTGCATCTCCTGCTTCGTCTCGAACGATCTCATCGAGTGGAGATTCGTGCAGTACGCGCTCACCTCCTCGGGCAACGCATCGCTCAATCCGGCATGGGGCGCTTTCGAGTCGCCCTACGTCGTGAGGTACGGCGATTTGTATTACTTGTTCACGACCTACACGGACTGCGACAATGCGAACTATCACGACACGCTCGTTTTCGCTTCGCCGAGTCCCTACGATTTCGGCGACTATACGGGAGACAATCGCGCGGAGACGGTCGTGGCGAAGCTGCATGCGCATGCCGGGGAAGTGCTGTACGATCCGGATACGGATGGCTGGTATATCACTACGGCCGGCTGGCGGGACAAAAATGTCCCGATCGAGGGTGCGGTCGCGATCGCCCGGCTGGAATGGCGGCCCGACCGCTAAGTCCCTGCAGCCGACACGGCCACTTGATGCGAACACGATTGGCGACAATCGTGTTTTATTCGCTCTGCGAACGTCCAAGCTCCCGTCGGTTGTTGACCGGCGGGAGCTTGGATTTGCGAATATCGTTACCGGAGGAGACTCAGTCTTTTTCCATCAACGTGCATGCCCGAAGCACGCTCCCGGCAGCGTCCGTCCTGAACGTCTTGATCTCGAACCCGTCGAGATCGACCCGCTGCGAGATGCCGAGCGAAGGGATGCGAAGGAGGACCGAGCCAGGCTCGGCGGTCGGTTCGTACAGCCGGACGATGTAGCCATCCCCGTCCTCCGCTTGCTTGAAGGCGGTCAGCACTGCGCGATCGCCTTCAAGCGCGATGCCGGGAGACGGCAGCTCTCCTAAGCCGCCGGGGAAAAACGACAGCGCATACGGCCGTTCGTGCAGGGCGAGCGCTTCGCGTTCGATCGCCGCGAGGCGTTCCTCGCGCTTGCCGGCGTTGAGCCAGAACGTATACGTGCGTTCGCCCTGGTCGATCCGGGGCAGGAACCGGTCCTGCGGCAGAATCGGACGCTCGCCGATCGGATGCGCGCAGTAGGCCGCGCCGCGTACGAGCGTCGGCCGCAGCGTGCCGTCGGCGCCGTCCGAGCCGTAGACGCCGTCGTTGATCAGCGTCACGGCCCGACCGTCGGCTGCAGGCTCCGCGATCGCCGTCCACTTTTGCGCGACCGCTTCGTCGCCGTTCACCGGCAGCCGTTGGACGCCGTACGCCGTTTGCCCCAGGTATTCATAATCGTCCCCGAATACGGTCGGGATCGACAGCTTAAGCAGCTTGTCCTTCTCCTGCCAGTACAAGCGAACCTGAACTTCGATCTCGGTGCCCTGCCTGGGCAGCAGGTAGGTGAGCACGACAGCGGAGTCGCCATAGGCCAGCAACGCTTCGACGACGGTACGCACTTCGCCGTCCTCGATCACCCGCACGGCCGGCAGCGCCTCGTCCTTGACGCCGGAGAAGGCCGTGCCGCGGGCGGGACTCATCAGTTCAAACCGGCCGACGACCGGCTCGAACCGGTCCGTATCCATGCGCCACGGATCCTCGTTGTCGGCGACCGCGACCGGCAGGAAGGCGCCCGGGCGCAGATAGGATACGCCTTCCGCGACATACTGGTCGATCAGCCCGGTCCGCGTGTTGATCTCGATCTGCAGAGACGGCGATTCGAACCGGATCGCGCCGTCGCGCTCGGCCAGATAGGCTTTGGGCTTCTGCGGCAGCTTGACGATCCGGCAGTCGAACCTGTTCATCGACGAAGGCGCGAGCTCGGCTTCGAATACGACGCGTTTGCGCCAGTCCAGGTTCAGGGCGCTTTGCTCTTTTTCCGGCTGGCTCGGCACGCGCTCGCCGTCGCGGTACACCAGCGGCATGGAGAATTCCTCGGTCCAGTTCTGGTCCTCCAGCATGAACTCGCAGGCGAAGATGCCGCGCACGGGATACGGATGCGGATTGTAGACGAGTATCGGATACTCGCCCGCCGCCGCTTGGGGCTGGCCGGCGGACAGCGCGAAAAACGCGCGGGCGCGCAGACGCGAAGCGATCTCCAGGCCGTGGTCCATAAGCCGGAGAGACGCCTCTTCCGCCGGCTGGATCGAGCTGCCCGGCAGAATGTCGTGAAATTCGGCGACCATCAGGTCGTGGAACGCTTCGCCGAGCTCGCGCGCCGGGTAGGCCAGCAGCCCCTGCATCGCCGCGGTCGCCAGCATTTTTTCGGTCATGAAGAGCTGGCTCTCCAACTGTCTGTGCTTCTGCTTGATGCGGATCATCGACGTATAGCAGCCGACGAAGCGCGGGTTAAGATCGTCCGCGTGACGGGGAAGATCGGCGGCTTCGCGCAGCTCGGCGAAGTAGGCCTCCGGTGTGGAATGCACGATCTCCGTCCCGGCGGACCGCATCATCTCGGCGATGCGGTCGAGGTCGAGACGGGAGGGACCGCCGCCGTGATTGCCGACACCCCACAGCAGCAGGCGCGGGCGATCCTCGCCGTCGTCGGCGTACTTCTCCAGCCACTTCGCGATCTTCTTATGCGCCTGACCGAGCAGCGTATTGTATCCGTCCGAGATCTGGTGCGCGAGCACCTCGGAGCCGTCGAAGCCGACCCAGACGAAGTCGTCCGCCGGTCCGGCCAGCTTCAGCTCGGGACGCATGAACAAATAAGCGTCGAAGCCCGACTTGCGCATGATCTGCACCAATCCCCTCGAATGGCCGAAGGAGTCGAAGTTGATCGCGGTCGTCGGTGCCTGTCCGAACTTTTCCATGAAATACTGCTTGCCGAGCAGAATCTGCCTGACGAGCGATTCGCCCGACGGCATGTTGCAATCCGGCTGCAGGTACCAGCCGCCCATGATGTGCCATTTGCCGAGCTGTACGAGGCGCTGGATCTCTGCGAACAGGCTTGGCTCGTACTCCTCGATCCACTTGTACAGCAGCGCCTCATTGTGATTGAAGACATAACCGTCGTATTCCCTGCAAAACGACGCGGCCGCCCTGAACGTGGACACCGCTGCCGCCGCGCCTTCTTCCCATTCCCACTGCCAGACGGGGTCGAGATGCGCGTTGCTGATCAGATGCAATTTTTTCAATGGCATTCATCCTTCCTCGGATCGTGTCCATGCTCTCCGTTTCATTTTCATCCGGGAAAGGGCAGGTGTAAATTCATTGGAATATCGCGTTTTTACACTAAAATGACCGGTTGGCCTGTGCTACTATGTAAATAAAGAAAGAGCTGCCGGGAGGGAAGACCTGTGGAGCGCGCCGCGCTGCCGGAACGGCTGTACGGGCATATTCAAGTGGACGACGCCGTCGTCGAGATCATCGAGGTACTCGAGGAACAGCCTTGGGGCGCCAGCTTCTGCCCGCCTCACACGCATGTATGGTTCGAATTCAACTACATTTACGAAGGCTGCATGCGGACGGGTTTCGGCGGGCCGCTGCTGGACGTGGGGGCAGGTCAGTTTTTTGTGGTGCCGCCGGGTCTCGAGCATTGCCACGAGTACGAGCCGCAGTCGCCGCATCGGGGGGTCTGCCTGCGTTGGACGTTCGCGAGCGCCGAGCTGTCCGAAGACGGCGAGCCGGGGGGCGTCCGAGCGATGCTGGAGAGTCTGCGGCATTGGCGGCCGGGCTGCTACGAGGACCGCTACGGACTCGGCGAGCGGATCGCGCGGCTGTTCGGCGAAGCGAGGGCTTCCGTCCCGCCCGCGTCGGTCCGGCTCACGTTCGTGCAGATCCTGCTCGCGCTGGCCGCCATTCGCGACCCTGCAGGCACGGTTGCTCCGCCGGCGGTCGATCTGTCCGACGCCGCGTTTCTCCGCAAGATCGAGATCTACCTAAACGACGATCGCGCGGAGCGGGTCGATGTCCGGCGGCTGGCCGCCTCTATGCACGTAAGCTACAACCATCTGGCGCGCAAGTACAAACGGTTGACCGGGAAAACGATCGTCGGCCGTCACACCGAGGTCCGGCTCGCGCGCGCCTTGAAGCTGCTGGAGGAGACGGGCGCCTCGATGGCCAATATCGCGGACATTGCGGGCTTCGGCGCCGCCCATTACTTCAGCCGGGTGTTCAAGGAAGCTTACGGCGTCAGTCCGAAGGCGTACCGCAGCGCGCACGCTTACGCGGAAGCGGACGAATCGGCAGGGGCCGGACTGGTCCGCGAATCGGACGCCTGATCGACCGCCGGCTTCCGTACGAACCCAACGCGACAAAAAAGCGAGAAGGCCGACAGGGCCGTTCTCGCTTTTAAGTTTGTCCGACGCGCTTAAATGACCTGGATCTCGATGCCCAGCATGGCCGCGGTCCGCTTGATCTCCCGCGCCTTGTGGCCGACGCCGAGCGCGAAGTGGTGGGTCGGACCGGCGCTGCACCATTGCTCGACGAATTCGGCGACCGGCCTGCCGAAGCTGCAGCGGGTGTTGGTGTTGCCGGTCTGCGGGATCGGCCCCTTGATCGATTCGCCCTCGGCGACGATCATCTTGTAGCGGCCCTGCGCCGTCTGCCCGATGCTGAGCAGGGTGACAGGGCCGGCCTTGATGCTGAACTCGACGCCGATGCCGGAGCCGCGCTTGCCGTGGAACAGCTCCAAGCCGCGAATGACGGGGCGATCGTCCGCGATCTTGATGTTGTGCGGGCCGTCGTGGCCGACGAGCACGATGTTGTCCTTGAAGTCGCAAGGATGCAGCTCGGCGAACGAGCCGCCCGCCTCCAGCCGGTCCATGATGAGCATCGCCGCGCACGTCTTGAGGTCGGCCTCGCCCGCGAGCGGAATGCCCTTGCCGGTCAGGAGGGAGTTGCCGAGCACCATGTTCGAGCCGATGCGCTCGTATTCGTTGTCGTCCAGCCCCTTGTAGTAGTACGCGAGGCCGGTCAGGCCGAATTCGTCCACGAGCTTGTCGAGACCGACCGCGACCTTCGCCGACCAGGCGAGGTCCTCGGGCTTGATCGGACGCGTGACCGGATCGATGAACGGGTCCGACACGGTGAACGTCGCGTGAATCTCCTCGAGCTTGGCGTCGATCTCGCGCTGCGTGGCCGATGAGACAGCCTTGGACAGATCGCACATCTCGAGCATCTGGACATGCGCGCCGAACGCAAACGTGAACGCCGAAGGATCGGAGTTCATGTCGTACATGCCCTCGTACGTATGTCCGAGATAGCCGATCCGGGCATACTTGAACGCGCGCCGCGCATTCGCGGCGAGGCACCAGGCGCGAACCTCGTCCATCGCCGCGTCATCGTCGTACAGCGTGCCGACGACCATGCCGGCAGCAGGCTTGCCGGCGCGGACGAGCACGCCCGCGATCTCAGGCAGCGAGCAGATGTTGTCGTTGGCCAGCTGCATGTAGGTGGTCGTGTTGGAGTAGTCAAGGCGCTGCCTCGGCTGCAAGGCGACGAGCACGGTCGGCACGTTAAGGCCGAGGATCGGCGTCGCCGCCGTCGAGGAAGTGACGTAGGTGCTGAGGAAGCTGAACAAAAAGTCGATATCCTGCTTTTTCAAATGCTCGGTCGCCGCAAACGCCTTGTCCACCGTATCGACGAAGCCTGCGCTGACGACCTCCACATCCATCTCGCGCAGCCGGTTTTCGAATTCCCGGCCGTATCCCGCCAGCTCCTCCCGAAGTCCGGGGAATTGCTCCCAATAGGGCTCGTGGCCGACCGTCATGACGCCGACCCGCGCGCGTGCGCGTTTCAATTCCATACTCATCTCGTACTCCTCCTCCAGGCGATTAACCGCTATAATTAGCGTATGGGAACGCGCCTAGCGGAACAATGAGGGCTGCAACGTTTTTTAGAACAATTCTACGATTCCTGTTATAATCGCTGCATGGGGAGGGATAGGGATGATCGAGCCCGCGGCGATCTACTGCGAGCATTGCGAGCCGGGTTGGCTGGTGCCGCGATCGCGCACGAACAACCATATTGCGGTGCTGGTGACGGAGGGACAAGCGACCTTCGACACCGAGGAAGGCTCCTTCAAGCTGAGCCGGGGGGATATGCTGTTCATGCCGCGAGGCATCGAGCGCAGCGCATGCAATTCGGCCACGGACGCGCACGAGATGTATGTCGCGCATTTCCAGTACGCGGGAGAGGGCGATGGCGTGAAGCTGCTGGCGGAGCCGCGGGCAAGCGCCGTACGGCTGCACAACTACGACTATGCGCGCAACCGCTTCGCCGCGCTCGTCCAATACTGGCTTCGGCAATCGGCCTGCCGGCCGGCGCTGTGCCATGCGACGCTGCTCGAGCTGCTGGCGCTGTTCAGCGAAGCGACCGAATCTGCGGCCTTGCAGGGCGCGGCCTCCGGCATCGTCTATCGGCTGGAAGCATACATCCTGCTTCATCATCGCAGGACGATTACGATCGGCGAGCTGGCCGAGCACGTCGGCAAGACGCCGAACTACATCAGCGCGCTGTACCGGCGATCGACGGGGCGCACGCTGACCGACTACATTCAGCAGATTCGCATCGCAGCCGCCTGCGACCTGCTGACGACCTCGCAGATGAACATCGGGGAGATCTCGGATTACCTCGGCTTTTGCGAGCAGTCCTATTTCAACAAAGTGTTCAAAAAGATTACCGGCACATTGCCGTCCGCGTATGTGCGGTTTCAGGTGAATCGAACGAAGCAGAGCAGTGAAGCGTGACTTCCGAATGAACTCCTGAACTTTCCCCTATGATGTTCTGCAGCTTCCCCGGGTTTCCGCGGGAGGCTTTTTCTTTATATTAGGATTGAACTTGATGAAAGGCAGGACTGGAGGAATCTCTGGATGGGACAAGGCATCATTCGGGATCGGGGCTTCGAGGATCTGAGCCAAGGCACGTTTGGCAATGCGGGTCATAACCTCTACGTATCCCGGCACGCCGCGCGTCAGCGAAGTTCGGCTGACCTACAAATGATCGAGCCGCCTTTTCTCTCCGGAGGAAAGGCGGCGCTTTTAAAGATGTGAGCTTGCGTAACATCCCCTGCAATTTCCCCGGCATTCCTCTTTAACTTCCCGGATAGGCTCGATTGCCTTCGGTTTCTATACTTAAATAAACATGAAAAAAGGGGGGAGAGATTATCGACATGCAAGCGCATACGGTCAAGCGGCAAACGACTCCCCGCGCCTACAAAAGCAGAGGGCGCCTTCGCAAGCTGGCCTCGCAATATCAATTGATATTGATGTCTGTGCCGTTCATCGGCGTATTGTTCGTTTTCCATTACCTGCCGCTATGGGGTTGGCTGATGGCCTTCCAGAAATATTCCATCCCGAAGGGCATTATGGGAAGTCCGTTCGTCGGGTTCGACCAATTCGCCGAGCTGCTCGCCGACAGCCGATTCTACCAGGCGCTCCGCAACACATTCGCCATGAGCGGGATGAGCCTGGCCGCCGGCTTCGTCTGCGCGATCGGTCTGGCCCTGCTGCTCAATGAAGCTCGCTCCATGTTTTTCAAGCGAACGATTCAGACGATCGTCTACATTCCTCATTTCGTCTCCTGGGTCGTCATCTCCAACATCGTCATTTATCTGCTGTCTCCCGATCACGGGCCTCTGAACGAGCTGCTGGCCGGTCTCGGAGCCGTCGGCGAACCGATCTACTTCATGTCCAAGGAGAAGTGGTTCTGGGTCATTCATACGCTGGCCGGTTTGTGGAAGGAGCTTGGCTGGAGCACGATCATCTACCTGGCGGTGCTGGCCGGCGTCAACCCGGAGATGTACGAGGCGGCCGAAGTCGATGGCGCGGGCCGCTTTGCCAAGATGAGGCACATCTCGCTTCCAAGTCTCCTGCCTACCGCGACGCTGCTGCTCATCCTGGCGGTGGGGCAGATGCTCTCCACGGGTTACGAATCCCAGATGCTGCTCGGCAACAGCTTCGTCATGGATTATTCGCAGGTGCTTGACCTGTATGCGCTGGACTACTCGCTATCGATCGGGGATTACTCGTACGGTGTAGCGATCAGCATGTTCAAATCGGTCGTCAGCATCGTCCTCGTGCTCGGCGTCAATACGATCGCGAAGCGGGTCGGGCAGTCTCACGTTCTATAAGAATCATTCGAGGTGATCATACATGAGAGTTCAATGGACATGGGGCGGCGTCTCCTTCCAGGTCGCGAACTACGCGCTGTTGGCATTGCTTGGAGCGGCGACCCTCTACCCCTTCCTGAATCTGCTGGCGATCTCGCTCAACGATTCGATGGACACGGTGCGAGGCGGCATCTATCTGCTTCCCCGGGCGTTTACGCTCGATAACTACAAGCTTATATTCCAGAACCAACGGCTATTTTCCGCCACCGGCCTGTCCGTCGCCAGGACGCTGCTCGGAACGACGGCAGCCTTGATCGCGACGACGATGGTCGCGTACGCGCTAAGCAGACGAGAGTTCGTACTGCGCAAGCCGCTCAACGCGGTGCTGGTCATCAGCATGTACGTGAACGGCGGACTGATTCCTTACTACATCTTGATCAAGCAGCTCGGACTCACGAACACGTTCCTCGTCTATTTGCTTCCGGGGCTGCTCGGCGCGTTCAACGTTCTGATTATGAGAAGCTTCTTCGACGAGCTTCCGCCGGGACTGATCGAATCAGCGCACCTTGACGGAGCGAATGAATTCACGACCTTGTTCCGGATTGTATTGCCCGTCAGCCTGCCCGTCCTTGCCACGATCACGCTGTTCCTGTCGGTCGGTCACTGGAATGCCTGGCTTGACAATTATTTGTTCAACACCGACGAATCTCTGACTCTGCTGCAGTACGAGCTGATGAAGATCCTGATGCAATCGACCGACCAGATCGGCGCAGGCGCAGGCAACAATGTCGATGCCGAATTGATGCGCATGACGACGCCTCAATCGATTCGCGCCACGATGACCATCATCGTCACGGTTCCGATCCTGCTCGTCTACCCGTTCATGCAAAAGTACTTCATCAAGGGTATGACGCTCGGCGCTGTGAAGGGATAACGGATATCTACCGGGTTAACCCGGATGATATAATCATAGAAGGGGAAGGGTGGATTCATTGAAAAGAAAAGGAATCGCACTAACGGTCCTGGCTTTGACGCTCGGATTGCTGGCCGGCTGCGGAGGAAACGACGCAGAGAACAACGCGCAGTCGTCAGCTTCGGGCACTGGCGCAGCTTCATCGGGTTCGGCATCGCCTGCGGCCATGAAGGAACCGACGAAGATCCAGATCGGCAACTTATTCCCGAACCTGGACGCGAACAACCCGGTCATGCAGGAGCTGTCCAAGCGCACGAACACGACCTTCGACCTGATCACCGTCACAGGGGACCGCAATCAGAAGTTCGACCTGTGGCTGGCGTCGGGAGACTACCCCGAGGATACGCTCGTGCTCAAGCCCGATTATGTCGAGAAGTACCGGACGGCCGGCGCCCTCATGCCGCTCGACGACCTGATCGAGCAGTACGGTCCTAACATTAAGGAGAAGTACGGCAAGTACTTCGACCTGCTTCGCAGCTCGGACGGCCACATTTACTCGCTGTACGTACCGAAGCTCTCGACCGAGCCGTCTCCGCTGCTCCAAGCCAACTTCGCCGTCCGTTACGATGTGCTCGAAGATGCAGGCTATCCGGAGATCAAGACGTTCGATCAGCTCTATGATCTGCTTAAGGCATTCTACGAGAAAAATCCGACCATCGACGGCAAGGAAACGATTCCTTTCGCCGGATTCGATTATTACGGCAACGGTGCGGACAATCTGTCGAGCCCGACCTTCGACGCTTCGGGCCTGATCAACCAGGGCAACTTCACGATCGACGACCAGAACGATGCCCAGCTTCTGTACTCGACGGAAGAGATGAAGCGCTATTATCAATTCCTCAGCAAGCTCTACAACACGAACATGCTGGACAAGGAATTCTTCACGCTCAAATCCGAGGCGCTGGTTAAAAAGATCACCGAAGGCCGGGTCCTGGCCGGCTACTTCCCGTCCTGGTGGGTTCAGCCGGAGGTAGAGAAAGTCCTGCGAGCCGCCGGCGATTACGACCATCTGTACGCGTACTTCCCGATTACGTTCGACAGCTCTGCCGAGAACAAGTCGTTCACTTCCCTGATGACACGTTCGAACTGGAACTGGGTCATCTCCAGCAAGACCAAGCATCCGGAAGAAGTCATGAAGCTGCTCGACTACATCTTCTCCGACGAAGGTCAGATCCTGATCAACTGGGGCATCGAAGGACGCCACTTCGAGGTGAAGGACGGCAAACGCGCCGTACTTGCGGACTTTAACGAGAAGAAAGCCGTCAATCCGGATCTTCAGTGGACGGAGACCGCTTCCCCGTTCATGGGAACGTCGATCTATCTCGACCACGGGACGAAGCTGGCGGACGGCGACTACGCCACGCCGACGACCAAGGAATCCGTCATGAGCGGTTACGACGAACGTACGAAGGAAGTGTTAGGCAAGTATGGCAAAGAAGTGTGGTCCGACTTCCTGCCGGAAATTCAGTTAATGCCCGCGCTGCTCTATCAGCTCGGGGATCTCGAGGACGTCCGCGCGGACATGAAGCGTCTTCAGCAGGTGTGGCTGAAGGAATCGCCGAAGATTATCTTCGCGAAGAACGGGCAGGATTTCGACGCCAAGTGGACTTCCATGCAAAAGTCGCTTGAGAAGGAAGGCGCAGCCAAAGCAACGGACGCTTACGAACAATTGTGGAAGACCTCCATCGAGAGGTACAAAACGATTTTAAAATGAGTTGATGGATTCGAATACGGCAACTAAAAACAGAAAGGATGGGATGCGGGATGAATATACGCACCAAGCTATTCTGGACCAACGGCGCGGTCGTCGTCATTCTGACCGCGTCCTTGACGTATTTTCTGGAAAATTACGCAAGAAGCTCCATGCTGGACATCCTGCAGGAGAGCGCGGGACATTCCCTCTCCCAGCTCGCCGAGAATGTCGACAGTACGCTTCGGTCGTATGAGCAGGTCGCCGATTATCTCTACATGGACGATCTGCTGCAGGAACGCTTGCTCAAAACTTTCGATGCGTATCCAGAAGCGCACGAGGAATACTTCGAATTCGTCAAGCCGCAGTTGTATTCGATCAGCTCCTCGACTGAGATCCTGGATATCGCCATCTACACGGACAACGCTTCCTTTCACGTCGGCAGCATCCGGCCGCTTGAAGAGTTGGCCCCCCAGCTTCAAGCCCATCCCTGTATTCGCGGAGGCGCAGTCGGTACCGAATCGCTCCGGACGTGGAGCGCCTCCGGCGATCGCCCGGGCCGGCTGATCCTTACCCAGCGGATGAATCATTTGAACCCCCGGTCATGCTTGTTCTTTCAGATCGAGAACGACGCGAACAAAGTCGCCGACTTGATCAAGATGGAAGGAGAACGTAGCCGGTTCCTCGTTCTGCTGCCGGACGGATCGAGCGTCATGGACAGCGTGGACAGCTCGGCCGAGAGCAAGGAAGAACTGCTCGATTCGATCCGATCCGCTGAAGGAGGGCGAGTCGTCGACCTGGAAGGAGAAGCGTATCTCCTCAACTCGCAGCGCCTCTCTTCCCGGAACAGCGTGGAAGGACTTCAGGTCGCATCCCTCCTTCCGCTCGAGGAGCTTGAAGCCAAGACGGGCGTTATCCGACAGATGGCGCTGTTGTTTTTCCTGTTTACGCTTGCCGCATTTGTCGTCGTCAACTATATTGTGTCCAACCGTATCACGAGGCGTCTCCGTCAGCTGTCGTCGAAGATGCGAAGGACCGATATGGATTCCCTGCAGCCGATCGGGCACGTGCGTGGCAACGACGAGGTCAGCCATCTCGGCCACATGTTCAACGACATGGTGCTCCGCATGCAGCGGCTGCTCGGCGAGGTGTACGAATCGGAGCTGAGGGAGAAGGAACTGCAGCTTCGGACGAAGGAGGCGGAGCTGTACGCGTTGCAGACGCAGATCAATCCGCATTATCTGTACAACACGCTAAATTCGATTCGCGGCAATCTGCTGGAAAATGGGGATCGGCCGAACGCGGAGATCGTAGGTCTGCTCGCGAAGTCGTTCCGCCAGATGCTCGGCAAGAGCGGCGGGATGATCCCGCTGGAGGAAGAGCTCGGCATCGTCGAGACGTATCTTCGGATCCAGGCTTTCAGGTACCCCGACAGGCTCAAGTATCGAATCGAAGTCGAAGAGAACCTGCTGCGGCTACGGGTTCCGAAGCTGTCCTTGCAAATTTTGGTGGAGAATTCGATCGTTCACGGGCTGGAGCCCAAGGAGTCGCCGACAACGATCGTCGTCTCGGCCGAGAAGGAAGAAGAGGCGATTCTGCTGCGTGTCGAGGATGACGGCATCGGCTTGGAGCCCGCACGTGCGGCGCAGATACTGGCCAGGCTGTCGGGGTCTGCGGTCGACGGGGATCACATCGGGCTGCTCAACGTGCATCAACGGCTCCAGAGTCTGGGCTCCGAATTCGGCATTCGCTTGACAGGCAAGCCGGGGGAGGGAACGACGACCACGATGCGCATTCCCTGCACGACCTGACAACAAGGAGGGCATCATCATGAAGCTGCCGAACGAGCTTTACGCCGTTTTGCTCGTGGACGACGAGCCCGGGGCGATCAAGTCGCTCAAGTATTTGCTGGATTGGGAGCAGGCCGGATTCCGGATCGCCGGAGAAGCCGCCAATGGCCGTCAGGCGCTGGAAAGGCTGGCGGAGCACGACTACGCGCTCATTATAACGGATATCCGGATGCCGGAGATGGAGGGCATCGACCTGATCGCCGCCATCCGGGAGAGAAGCGACGTTCCCGTTGCGATCATGAGCGGATATGAGGATTTCTCCTATGCGAGAGCGGCGCTTCGGTTCGGCGTCATGGACTATTTGTTGAAGCCGGCCGAAGAGGACGACCTGGCGAAACTGCTGGTCAGGGTGAGAGAGGATTTGGACAAGCGAAGCGAACACGCCGCACCCTCCGGCCAGGACCGTGTCACGCTTCCGGACGATCCGGGGAACGAACGAGGCGTGGTCCGGTTCGTGAAGCAGTGGGTGAAGGACCATTACGCAAGCCCGCTTACGCTGAAGGGCATCGCCTCGCAGCTTTTCATGAACTCCGCCTATTTGGGAAGCCTCTTCAAGACGCAGACCGGCATCGGCTTTGGCGAATACGTGCTGCAGGTCCGCATGGAGAAGGCGAAGGAGATTCTTGCAGGCACGGATTTGAAAGTATACGAGGTCGCTTCCGCGGTCGGCTATAACGACATGGACTGGTTTTACGAGAAGTTCAAGCGCTATACAGGGGTAAATCCGGGGGACTACCGGAGCAATAAAGACTCGGCGGGTTAAGTCTGGGCAAAGAGGCAGAACGACAGGGAAGGAAAAGCTTGAACCTGGCATTGAGGTCATACCATACTATGAGGTCTTCTGACCCTTGAGGGAGGACTACAAATGGCATCGTTGGCGGCAAAAGGTAAGCTTCTGATCTGCTCTGCTCTCATTACGGCATCTCTGCATTTTGGCGTAGGCTCCGCCGCGCCCTCCGCTGCAACGGAAGCTCGGGCGGCATCCGGCATTAGGACTGCTTCCGTGTCGTTAAGCCCAGGCTACCAATCAAGCGCGGACAGGCTGACGGCTTCGATCGGATGGGCGCCGGCAGAACGCAATCCTTACGCGGGCTCGCTCTCTTCGTTCGGCTCTACCGGTTCCTTCTCCCTGGATAGCGGGCTGAACAGCATCGGCGCCGATCTGGGAGCTGCGCACCCCTTCAACCTGATCGAATTGGCGGCGGACGGCAGCGGCACCCATCGTGTCGAGAAGGCGGATTTGTCGCTGTATGTCAGTGAAGACAACGTCACCTACGAGAAGGTATCCAATTGGGATTTTCTAAAGCTGGACCGTTCGCTGCTGATCTACAATTTCTCCGAGACAGCCCGATATGTCAAGGTTCATAGCCACTATGACGATACGGCTGCCGAATACACCGGCGCGAACCTGCAGGCGATGATGGCGATTTACGAGCTTCCGGCAGGGACGTGGACCGCGAGCGGCGGCGGGCAATGGAGCTATCGCAAAGCCGTGACGGTGTCCAATCCGAATAACGAGACGGTCTACGACCGCGCGGTATACTTGCCGGACAGCTCGCTCGGCACGTCCGCTCTCATCGCGGCCGGGCGCCTGCAGGCGGATTATCGCGATGCGCGCTTCGCCGATGCGACCGGGCGGGAACTGAGCTTTTATAAGGACGACGACGGATTCTACGTCCGGCTGCCCGACATGGCGACGCTCGCGAGTTCGACCGTGTACTTCTATTACGGAAATCCGGCGGCCGCTTTTGTCGGGGGAGGACAAGAGGCGCTGCAAGTCGAATACGGCAACAAAACCTTGACGCCGCAGGGGGACGACGCCCTGGAGTTCGGCGGCAATATCAAGCCCGTACGGCTGCCGGACGGCACGTTGATGCTCATGGCGCAGACCGACATCGACAACGGGATTTACGCCCGGTATTCGTTCGACGACGGGATGACATGGTCGGCGCCGGAGCCTTTGATCGCTCCGGGAAGCCGTTCCGGCGTATCTCTGGACAGCCCCGGCGGGGCTTATGTGGACGAAGCGACCGGAGATCTATTTGTCGTTTTCTACTCCTATCATTACTTCGGCGTGTGGGACGGCGTCCATAGCTGTCTGGACGATACCGTCTGCCGCTCGGATTTGTACGTCGTCAAGTCGACCGGTTACACAGGCGGCAAGCCGAGCTTCGGCACGCCCGTCGCGGTGACAGGGATGATGTCGTCGTTGGGCCACCCGGTCAACTATGCCGTCACCTATGCCAATCCGATCCGGACGAGCACCGGGCGCCTGATCGTGACGTTCGGCTTTGTGATCGGAGACGACGGCACGTTCGCCGGCGGCGTCGTTTATTCGGACGACAACGGCCTGACCTGGACGAAGAGCGCATCCGACCTGACGATTCCGTCCATCGGCGGGGAAGGGGGCGTATCGGAGACGGCGATCATCGAGCGGGCCGACGGCTCCCTGATTATTTACGCCAGACAGCAGCGGGGAGACAAGACGACGCTGGCCCAATCGGTCTCCTTAGACAACGGGACGACCTGGTCCGCGGCACAGGACAGCGACATCTTGAGCAGCAATACCTTTCCCGCACTCAGCCGCGACGATGACGGTTCGATCCTGCTGAATTGGTCGGGCCACAATGCGATGGGCGGGACCAGCTACCAGCGCAATGACCTGACGGTCGCTTACAGCAGGGACGAGACCTTGACCTGGAACGGCTACCGGAACGTGCTCGACAGGACGAGCCTTTCGACGCCGGGCTGGTACTCGGAGGGCGAGCGCAGGCAGGCCGTCGAGTCCGACAAGGTGCCCGCAGGAGAAAATGCCTATCTGTTCTCGTGGTCGGGGGGAACGAGGACGGGCTCCTTGCTCGTGGAGGATTTCGATCGTTACCTGTACCGGAGTCACGGCGCGCTCGACGACTTCGAATACGAGCGGGCCCCGGGCGCGACGGACAACGGCACCCGGCTTGCAGGGGACTATTGGTGGAAGACGACGAGCTTCGGTTCCGTAACGACGAGCAGCGCCCAGGCCAGGCACGGGGAAAGGTCGCTGAGAATCTACGATCATGCAAGCAATATCACGCCTACCGGCGCCTCCCGGCTGTTTCCGGCCGTCCGCAAGGGAACGGCGGAATTGTCCTTGTACGGAGCGAGCTTTGCCAACGGCATAAATATCTCGCTTCAGGAAGGCTATTCGCAGCATCCGAACGCGGTCGGGACCGCCTTCCGGCTCCACGTGGCGCCTGACGGAGCGCTGCTGTACGCCGATACGCAAGAGGCTTATAACCGCAGGGCAGGCTTCGTGCCGGACGATGTCAATCCGGCAGCCGGCAATCTTGAAAATGTCGGCAATACCGCCGCGCTTGCGCTCGATTACAAAAACCGCAGCGTCGGGATGGACCTGGGGCGCGTCGAGACGATCACTCAGATCAAGCTGATCGACAACGATGCCTCGAATAGGCTCTCTTCCGGCAATCTTGCCGTCTACATCAGCAATATCAACGACGGAGACTGGCAGCTTGTCACCGGCTGGACGTACAGCAAGGCGGGAGGAACGATTACGCTCGGCGGCTTGAACGCGCAAGCCAGGTATGTGAAGGTGCACCAGAATTATGCCGACACCGCGTACACCTTCGTGAACGGTCTGCAGGAGATCATACAGGTTGTATCCGAGCCCGCGTCCCGCCGCATCGGGTACCTGACCGGCGATACGAACCCGGCAACGGGCAATCTGGGCTCCTGGGGCACGAGCGGCTCCTTCGGCTTCGACTACCAGAGCCGCAGCATGGGTATGGATCTTGGCGCGCCGGAGACGATTAACGAGATCAAGCTATGGGACAATGACGGCTCCAACCGCCTTACGGCAAGCGATTTGTCCGTTTACGTCAGCGAGACGAACGCCGGAGACTGGCAGGCGGTTACCGGCTGGTCCTTCGCGAAGTCGAACGGCAACATCAAGCTTGGCGGCATGTCGGTTACCGCGAGGTTCGTGAAGGTGCATCAGGCGTACTCGGATTCTTCGTTCACCTTCGTCGGCGACATTCGCAGCCTGATGACGGTTCAGACGGCGGAGCGTGCCCATACGACCGGGTACCTGACGGGCGACGCGAATCCGTTGACCGGCAACCTTTCCTCCTTTGGTTACACGGGGACGTTTGCGCTGGATTACCAGAATAGAAGCATCGGCGTCGATCTCGGTCAGGTCGAGAGCGTCCGGGAGATTACGCTGAGAGATAGCGATTCCTCGAATCGAATTGCTGCGGGCGATCTCGAAGTTTACGTCAGCCGGACGAACAACGGGGATTGGGTTCAAGCGACCGGCTGGACGTTCCAGAAGTCCAATCGCGAGATCAAACTGGGCGGCTTGTCGGCAACAGCCCGATACGTCAAGGTGCACCAAGCGTATTCGGACGCAAGCTTCACCTTTGCCAACGAGTTAAGCAATATGATGTCGGTGAAGACTGCGCCTGTCGCGAGCGTTCTTCATGCGCTGCCCGTCCCGACGAGTTTGGCGGCAAACGTGTGGAACGATATCAGACTGTCGTTCGATCTGGCGGGCGGAACTGCCGAAGTGTTCGTGAACGGAGCCTCCAAGGGAATCATCTCGGCGGCCCATCCCGGTCCTGTCATCGCGCATCTTCTGATCGCGACCGAGCCGGGCTCGGGAACGGACGTCTACGTCGACCGGTTCCTGCTGATCGACGAATCTGTCGCGCTTCCGGCAGCGGGAAGCGTCGGGGCGGAAGAGACACTTTGATCCGGAGGCCGGCGTTACGCCAAAGTTCATTACTGCAGCTATCGCAAGATCGAAATTCTGCGACGCATACGAGGAGGAACATCATTGTTACTTACGCTTAAGGAATACCGCGAGAAGGTTATGGGGTGCTGGATCGGCAAAAACATCGGAGGCACGCTTGGCGCACCGTTCGAGTGTCAGCGCGGCGTGTTCGATTATGACTTTTATACGCAAGAACTCCATGGAGAGCCGCTGCCGAACGACGATCTGGATCTGCAGCTCGTCTGGCTCAACGCAGTGGAAAAGCACGGGCGAGGCGTCAATGCCCGCATCCTCGGCGAATACTGGCTATCCTACATCGTGCCGAACTGGGGCGAATACGGAGCGGGCAAAAACAATATGAGGCAAGGACTTGTGCCCCCGCTGTCGGGCTATGCAAACAATGTGTATCGGGACAGCAACGGCGCTTTTATCCGATCCGAAGTCTGGGCCTGTCTGACGCCGGGGCATCCGGAGCTGGCGGTCAAATATGCATACGAGGATGCCATCGTCGACCACAGCCATGAGGGCGTCTACGCCGAGGTGTTTTTCGCCGCCGTCGAGAGTGCGGCATTCGTGGAGAGCGACCGCGATACGCTGATCGATATCGGACTGTCGTACATCCCTGCGGATTGCGGCATTGCCAAAGGCGTACGCTCGGTGCGGACAGCCTATGCGGAAGGCGCGAGCTGGCAAGAGGCGCGAATCCGGCTCTTGAATGAGGTGCCGGGCAGCTTCGGCATCTTGGGGATGCGGAAGGAGGATCTGCCCGACGATGTGCCGATCGGTCCGATCGGATACGATGCGCCAAGCAACGTCGGCATTACCGTACTCGGTTGGGTATACGGCGAAGGCGACTTCGGTAAAAGCATCTGCATCGCGAACAACTGCGGAGAGGACACCGACTGCACCGCCGCGACCCTGGGCTCGATACTCGGTATCATCGGCGGCGCGTCCAGCATTCCGGCCAAGTGGAAGGAGCCGATCGGCGATTCAATCAAGACGCTGTGCATCAATCTGGGCGATCAGGGGCTGCGAATCCCGAAGACGGTGACCGAGTTAACCGAGCGCATCATTCGTCTGGCGCCGCTGTTTCTCGGCAGCGAGCTATGCGACACGGTGAACGCCGAACGCGGCTACACGATCGAAATGGCCGATGGAGCGGCCCTGTACAGCCACCCGCAGCGGCTTAGCATATGGGCGGACCGCAGCTTTGCCGATCTGCTGGCGCAAAGTCCGCATACGGTAAGCTACGACTTCAATATCTTCGCGGTTCAGGTGGGCTACGGCGAAGCGCCGTACATCCAGGAAGGCGAAGCCAAGACGTTCAAGCTGCGAATCGACAATCAACTGTTCATGCCCCAATGGCTGGAGGTCAAATGGCATCTGCCCGAAGGCTGGACCGTCTCGCCTGGCCCGACCTACGGCGCCTATCTGGAGCAGTACCACTGCAATATCGGCATGACCGAGCTTGCGTTCACGGTGACGCCATGGGGGCTGGCCAAGTCGCGTTACGATCTGATTTTGGAGATCACGTCGCAGGGGCGCCCTACGAAAGGCCTCATCCCGATCGTGCTCATCCATGGAAATTCAGGAAAGTAAGAACCTGCATTCGACAAAGTCCGCGAAAGCGGACTTTGTTCTGTCTGGGCGTACTCAATCGAATCTTGACGATTTTCCTATCGATACGGCATACTTATTTGTGGCAATTAATAGCAGATTAAATTATATACCTTCCGGAATATATATAAATGATAGCGGGCAGGAGGAGAGACCGGTTTGCAAAAAAACAAGTTTCAGTTAAAAAGAGAAGCGACGTACCGGATGCTGGTCGAAGCCGGCTGGCATTGCTTTGCGGAGAAGGGATATGCGTCTACGACGTTATCGGACATCGTAGCGCGCACCGGACATACGAAAGGAGCATTCTACGGCCATTTTCAGAGCAAGGAACAGCTGTTTATGCACGTACTGGACTTCCAGATCGAAAGAACGGACGGCTGGTGGGATATTCCGAGAGATTACAGCCCTTCGGACTTTACGCTCGAAGAAGTGATCGGGTTCACCCTCGTGCGTCTGGGCGAGCTGATGATGGGGATCGACAACTGGATCGTGACGCTCGTCGATTTTTACCAGCAGACCAAACGGGACGAAGCGATGCAGCAGCAGCTTAAAGAAAAATATCGCCGATGGATCGCGGGGATCGAGCGCTTGATCGTCACGCTGCAGGACAAGGGTTGGATCGAGAAGGAGAAGGATCCTCGGCCGATTGCGATGCAGGTGATCGCTTTTAACGAAGGCTATACGATTTTTTCGGCTTTGTTCGGCGGTACGGATCCGCAGGTGCTTATTCAAGGGCTGGTGAAGCTGATGCGGTAGCCGAATCGCCCGATAGCCCGATAGCGAATGAGTCGTTATTCAGAAAAATAAAGGGGTTAACAGAATGAAGCGTAAAGCGATCGCAATCATGCTTGTCTTTTTGATGGCTACGACTATCCTCTCCAATGCGGCGGGAACGCTTCGGCATTCATTCGCCGCCGACGTCGTCTGGACGCCGATCGGCAGCGCGGCGGAGCTCGCCCAGATTCGCTTCGGACTGGCGGGCCATTACAGGTTGACGCAGGATATCGATCTGGCGGGGTACAACGCCGGAGACGGACGCGGTTGGGTGCCGATCGGCGGCAACGGAAGCTTATTTACGGGCAGCTTCGACGGCAACGGGTTTGTCATTCGCAATATGACGATCAATCGGCCGAACGACAATAACGTAGGTTTTTTCGGGGAGACGGGCAATGCGACGATAACCAATGTGCATTTGACGAACGTAAATGTAAAAGGGCATACATACGTGGGCGGACTGGCGGGCGCACCGGTTACTTCCACAATTAGCCGCGTTTCCGTCCAAGGCACCGTGTCCGGCGAGGGCGGCGTGGGCGGTTTGGTCGGCTACAACAGTCTGACGAACGTCTCCGACAGTTATGCCGCAGGACATATCGTCGCCGGCTCCGGAGACAGCTTCGGCGGATTGATCGGCTATGGTACCGGCAACGGTGCCCGAGGCTCGATCGCCCGTTCGTATTCGACTGCTGCCGTCGATTCGGGTACGAATGCCGGAGGCCTGGTCGGACGGGTGGATGGCTTCGTGCCGGCGACATCCGCCTATTGGGACACGGAGACAAGCGGGCAGCCTGCGTCAGCAGCGGGCACGGGCAAGCCGACCGCGCAGATGCTGCAAAAGTCGACGTACTCGGGCTGGGACTTCGCCGGCAACGGGACGGACGACCCGATCTGGGGCATGGTGGAAGGCGCTACCTATCCGCTTCATTACGGCGATTATAAAAAGGTAGCGCTTGCTTCTTTGATCGTAACGGATGCGGATGGTGCTGCGAAGGCACTGGACCGGGATTTTTCCGGCGGCTACGGGTCTTATAGCGTACGGGTGGGAAGCGAGACGGATCAGGTGAAGGTGTCGGGAACGCCGCTTGCATCGGGTTCGATCGTCTCGGTGGAAGGCGGAGCGAGCACGGAGGCACTTGCGCTGATTCCGGGCGAAAATACGTTTAAGGTAAAGGTCAGCGACGCCGGCGATCCGGCTGCGCTGAATGCCGTTTACAAGTTGACCGTCTACCGGGAAGACGGGAGCGTGCAGTACCCGCATCGGATCACGACCGCGGAGCAGTTGTCCAGCATCGGCGATTCGTCCGTCGGATACGAGCTGGACGACCGGTATGAGCTCGAAGCGGATCTGGATCTGACGGCCTATTCCGCCGCTGCGGGATGGGAGCCGATCGGCAGCGGAACGACGCCGTTTGCAGGCGTCTTCGAAGGGAACGGCCACACGATCGCGAACGTAAGCGTCAATCGTCCGACCTCCGACGATCAGGGCTTGTTCGGCGTCACGTCCGGGGCCGCAATCTCCAATGTCTCGATCGTGAATGCTGAAGTTGCAGGGGCCGATAGGGTCGGCGGGTTGATCGGCCGCGCCGAGAATACGATTGTAGCCGGCGTATCCGTCCAGGGTTCGGTCTCCGGCTCCGGCGATGTCGGCGGCCTGATCGGCGCTGCGGATGCCCTGACTTCCGTGCGCGAATCGTACGCGGCGGCCGAAGTGCAAGCGGGCAATGACGGCGGCGGCCTGATCGGCTCGGGCGCTGCGGCAGGATCGGTTACGCATGCCTTCTGGGACAACGAGCGAAGCGGGCAAGTTTCCTCGTCGGGCGGAGGGACGCCGCATAGCACGTCGGAAATGATGAAGAAAGCTACCTATACCGATTATCCCGGTTCGGTGTGGGCGTTCGGCAGCGGAAAACGGTGGGGCATCGTCGAAGGCACGACTTATCCGATGCCGTATGCGAGCCTTCAGGGCGTGAGCCCGACCGCGATCGCGGTCGCCGCGCCCGGCACGACCGTGACGATGACGCCTTCCGTCTTTAATGCATCGACAGGCATTTACGCGATTGCGCTCGCAGCGCCGGTTGCGCATGCGGAATTCACGGTGACGCCGGCAGCGGGACAGACCGTATCCATCGACGGCGTTAACGGCAATTCGCGGGCGGTCGATCTGACGCTGGGCGACAATCCGGTCGAGATCGTCGTGACGGGCGGCAACGGGCAGGTCGGCGTTTATCGGTTCGTGCTTGCCGTACCGTCGCCCTCGGCTGAAGTCGCCTCCGTTCCGCCGGGCGGCATTTACGGGATTGGCGACGAGTTGAATTTTACGGTCGCCTACGGTGATGCCGTTGACGTCGACTCCGGCTCGCCGCCGGCGCTGCCGATCGTGCTGGATGGCGGGGTGAGCAAGTCTGCTTCTTATTCGGGCATGTCGGGCGGAGATCCGCGCACGCTGCAGTTCCGTTATACCGTTCAGGAAGGCGATGAGGCTGCAGCCGGCATTCAGCTCGGGTCTGCGCTTGTCGCGGCTTCTCCTTCCTCCGTGACGGCCCTGGGCAGTTCCGTGTCTCTGGAGCTGGCGACGCCGCTGCCGGATACGAGCGGTATCGTCATCGATGGGGAGCTTCCCGAGATCGATCTCACGCCTTCGACGACAGCGCCGTCGGGCGGTGCCGTCACGATCGCCGTCGATACGGACGGTACAGGTACGGGCATCGCCGGAGTCAAATGGGCGGCGGGCAACCGAAGCATAGCCTATTTCGGCGGAGCGGGCACCGTCTTGTCGGGGGGATCGTTCGAGGCTGCGGATAATGGCACGTACACGGTTTATGCGATTGACGAAGCCGGCAACGAACAGATCAAGACGATCGATGTGACGAATATCGTTACGGCGAAGCCGACCGTACTGCTGGACTACAACCCCAAGACGGCGGTTCGCGCAAGCGTGGAAGTGTCGGTAACGACATCGGCAAACAACGCGGGAGCCGGCAACAAAATAGAGGCGTTGAAGTGGGCGGCGGGTTCGCTGGAGGCCGCGGACTTCGATGACCCGGCCGTGGGAACCGACGTGCCGTCCTCCGGAAAGTTCCATGTGACCGCGAACGGTACGTATACGGTCTACGCGGTTGATACGGCCGGCAACGAGCGGGTCGAGGAGATTGCGATCGCGAACATCGTGAGCGGGGCGCCTAGCATTACGCTGGACTATACGCCGAAGACCGCCGTGGCGGACGGCGTGGACATCGCGGTAACGGCGACTGTAGCCGATAACGCTGCGGGCAACAAAATAGAGGCGCTGAAATGGGCGGCGGGTTCGCTGGATTCGGCGGACTTCGGCGATCCGGCCGTCGGAGCCGACGTGCCGTCCTCCGGAACGTTCCATGTGACCGCGAACGGCACCTATACCGTGTACGCCGTTGATACGGCCGGTAACGAGCGGGTCGAGGAGATTGCGATCGCGAATATCGTGAGCGGGGCGCCTGTTCTTACGCTGGACTACACGCCGAAGACCGCCGTGACGGACGGCGTGGACATCGCGGTAACAGCGACTGTAGCGGATGATGCGGCGGGCAACAAAATCGAGGCGCTGAAGTGGGCGGCGGGTTCGCTGGATGCGGCGGACTTTGACGATCCGGCTGTCGGAGCCGACGTCCCGTCCTCCGGAAAGTTCCATGTGACCGCGAACGGCATCTATACCGTCTACGCGGTCGATACGGCCGGCAACGAGCGGGTCGAGAAGATTGCGATCGCGAATATCGTGAGCGGGGCGCCTGTTCTTACGCTGGACTACACGCCGAAGACCGCCGCGGCGGACGGCGTGGACATCGCGGTAACGGCGACTGTCGCCGTTGATGCTGCGGGCAACAAAATAGAGGCGCTGAAATGGGCGGCGGGCGCGCTGGAAGCAGCGGACTTCGATGACCCGGCCGTGGGAACCGACGTCCTGTCCTCCGGGACGTTCCATGTGACCGAGAATGGTACCTATACGGTCTATGCGGTCGATACGGCTGGCAACGAGCGGGTCGAGGAGATTGCGATCGCGAATATCGTGAGTGGGGTACCTGTCCTTACGCTGGACTATACGCCGAAAACTGCCGTGGCGGACGGCGTGGACATCGCGGTAACAGCGACTGTAGCGGATGATGCGGCGGGCAACAAAATAGAGGCGCTGAAATGGGCGGCGGGCGCGCTGGATGCGGCGGACTTTGACGATCCGGCTGTCGGAGCCGACGTCCCGTCCGCCGGAAAGTTCCATGTGACCGCGAACGGCATCTATACCGTGTACGCCGTCGATACGGCCGGCAACGAGCGGGTCGAGGAAATCGCGATCGCGAATATCGTGAGCGGGGCGCCTGTCCTTACGCTGGACTATACGCCGAAGACCGCCGCGGCGGACGGCGTGGACATCGCGGTAACGGCGACTGTAGCGGATGATGCGGCGGGCAACAAAATAGAGGCGCTGAGATGGGCGGCGGGCGCGCTGGAAGCAGCGGACTTTGGCGATCCGAGCGTCGGAACCGACGTGCCGTCCTCCGGAAAGTTCCATGTGACCGCGAACGGCACTTATACGGTCTATGCGGTGGATTCGGCGGGGAACCGGAAGGTTCGATCGATCGGCATCGATAACATTGTCGACCCTCCGGTGCCGCCCGCAATTTCAACGAATCCAGTATTAAATCAGGCATCCTTTTACATCGTTCCGGGACGCGAATATACGCTAACGATAGACGGGCTGGAGCTGTTCGTACCAGGAGATGCGATTAAGCAAGCAACGACCATCACACTTAAAAAGGTGACAGATGAGACCAAAAGCTTGCTTCAGCCCGGTCAATTGATCCTGTCTGACGTCTATGAATTGCTGAAGGACACGCCAGGCAAGTTCGACGCGCCTGTCCGCCTGCGACTCAATTTAAAGAACCATTCCTGGGCCGACGATCAAAATCCGGCATTAGTTTACTACGATGAGACGAGTGCGAAATGGGCGACCATCGGAGGGAAGCTTTCCGGTAACACGCTGGCAGGAGAGACGGATCACTTCACCATGTTTGCCGTAATGCCGGTGACCGACGAGCCGACTTCCGAGCAGCCGATTCCGGTGCCGTCCGACATTTCCGGGCATTGGGCCGAGAAAGAGATTGCTGACGCGGTCGCCAAAGGAATTGTCTCCGGATATCCCGACGGGACGTTACGTCCTAACCTTCCGGTCACGCGCGCCGAATTCGCATTGCTGCTGTATCGCGTATTGGCGTTGCCGGCAAGCAGACTTACGAACTTTGCGGACAAGAACGATATTCCGGCATGGGCCAGCGATGCAGTGGCTGCTGTCGCAGCAGCCGGCATTGTCAGCGGTTATCCGGACAATAGCTTCCGTCCGGGCGCTCGCCTGAGCCGAATCGAGACGGCCGCGCTGATCGCAAGAGCCGCACGATTGCCTGCAACGAATACGCAGCGGACTTCATTCGCCGACGATGCCGCGATCGCCGAGTGGGCGCTGCCGTATATCAATGCTACATACGAAGCGGGGCTTGTGCAAGGGCAGAGTCTTAACAGGTATAATCCGCTGACTCCGATCACGCGCGCCGAAGCGGTCGTGCTGCTGGCGCGGCTGGTATCGTTGAAGTAGTTCAAGCCTATGGACAAAGCGCGTAAATAAAAATGCAAGAGGACTGTCCCGTCATTTGAGACGACAAGGGGGGCAGTCCTCTGTTTTTACGGGGCAAAGGCCCGCGCGATCGCATCACGAACGCCCAGGCTCGGGTTTCTTGCTGCGCAGCAGCAACTACATCAAAAAACAGGTAGTTCGGGACCGATTTTATTTGCGGCAGCAGGCGGTAAATTTGATATGCTGGAAGAGGAAGGAGGATGGCTCCTTGGAAGAAAAAATTCGAATTTTTATATGCGAGGACGACCCGGTGTTCCTGCTGCTGTTGACCAAGCGGCTCGCGAGGGAGCCGGGACTTGCCGTGGTCGGTTCGGCGGACGGGAAGGAAGCGCTGCTGGCCGCGCTGGACTCGGTGCCGTTCGACGTCCTGCTGCTGGATTTGAATTTGGCCGACAAAAACATGGAGGGGCTCGAGATCGCACTCGAGCTGCGCAACGGCCGCATCGAAGCGGGAGGTGTCCCTCCCCGGATTATCGTGCTGACCTCGATGGACGAGGACGAGATCGTCGCCCATACGCTCGGCTTCGGTCATGTGGCAAATTACATCACGAAGGAATTTGCCGACGACATTCCAGCCGCCGTTCGCGACGCTTACTACGGTCGATCCGGTATTCATCACTCGGCTGCGCGCAAGGTGCTTAAGACTCTTGGGGAGCAGCAGGAGCGTGAGCTGCGGAAGAAAATCACCCCTAAGCAGGTGGCGATCCTGAGACTGCAGTACGCCGGATACAGCCGCAAGCAAATAAGCGATATGCTGTTTTACAGCGAATATACGATCAACAACGAACTATGCAAGATCTCATCCGTATTGAAGGGCAAATTCCCGTATCTCGAATGGCTTCGGCTCAAGAAACACAACTCCAGGGAAATATTGCAGCTCGCCAAGCTCCTTCATATCATTTGATTTGTACGGAAGGGCGATGTCATGCTGTTTTTGTTTCTCACTTTGATGCTGGTATCCGCGCTGCTGCTTCGATTTAATCCGCGGCGTCCCGACGTGCGCTGGCTCGTTTTTTTTCTGCTGGCCTGGGCCTTGGGCGCATTCGGCTATTTTATCGAAGAATACGTGACGCCCACCGCGAGGACGCCGGCTTTTTGGAACAGCTTGCGAAGCTGGCTGAAGCTGCTCGGCGACTCTGCCGCCCCCTATGCGTTTTTGATGTTCGCCATCGTGTATTCCGCTGCCGCGAGAGGGCGCCGCAGGGCGTTATGGTCCGCACTTTTGGCGCTGCCTCCTCTTTACGTATATTACCTGATGCCCCACCCTTCGCAGGGCGGAAGCTATACGATCCTTTCCGTCTACTTCGTCCCCTACTACGTCGCGGGCGCCGCAATCTTGATCGTCTCATGGCTCCGAGAGCGCAATCTGTCGGTCAGACCGGAGAAGCTGGCGACTGCCGCTCTGATCGTGCCGCCGGTATTGGCCTATACATGGTTCGATAATCACATCAAGGCCGTCTGGTCCTTCCGCTACTATCGCTACGTTCCGCTGCTGATTTGCGCTACGGCGTTCCTGATCGTTTTTGCGTTGCTGGCTTCAAAGCAAGGCGTGCTTGGCGTACGGCTGCTGCTGCGAAGACAGATGATCGACGAGACGCGCAGAGGGATCGCTTCCGGCGCTTCGATGATCAATCATGCGCTCAAAAATCGTCTGATCAATATCGAGCTCCTGGCCCGGGAAACGCAGGAGCAATCCAAAGACGCCGGGCAGGCGGAAAATATGGCGCTTATTCTTGCCGAAGCCCGGCACATGAGGACGCTCGTCGGACAAATCCAGAAGCAAGTGGAGGACATCAGGCTGACCGTCACGGATTGCGATGTCGGCGATTTGCTGCGCGAGGCGGCGGCCGCGCATCAGGTCGCGATGACCGGACAAGGAATCGAGCTTATACTAGATATTCCAAAGGGGGCGGGAGCGGGCGCACGGGCGGATGCCGTCCATCTCCGGGAAGTGTTCGGGAACTTGATCCGCAACGCGGTCGAGGCGATCCATCGGACGGAGGGCGGCTTCATCGCCATACGGCTGATCGAGCGGCCGGGCGCAATCGAGATCCGGATCGCGGATAACGGTACCGGGCTTGCGGAAGCGGAGCCCGATAAAATATTTCAGCCGTTTTATTCGACCAAGTCGAATGCCGATAATTTCGGTCTTGGCTTGTCTTACTGCTACTCCGTCGTTCAGAAGCACGGAGGCGCCATTGAGGCGCATAGCCGGCCGGGGGACGGCGCGACATTTATTCTTCGGCTGCCTGCCGGGAGAAGTCAGTCAACGCCGTCGTATTTCGGGTAGCGCGAGTCAAGGCTTTTAGCTCTGATCGGAACATTAGCGATTTTCCAGTAGTTTCATCCCGAAGGGTCTCTGCTATCATCGGTTTGGATTCGGAAGCGACCGAGGAGGAGTAGGGATGAAAAGGAACAAGAAGGCGCGGATGAAGCGCGCCGCTTGGTATGCGGCGCTGCTCTCGGCCTGGATGGCCGTGGCGCCGCTAGGCGCAAGCGCGGTACCGCTGTATCAAGGAATGAGCTTGCTGCCGGCTGGGTCCCAGCCGCGCAGCGCGGCCGCGGCCGACTTCAATGGCGACGGCAATCCGGATATTGCCGTCGCCGATGCGAGCGACAATAAGATCACGCTGTATCTGGGCCGAGGGGACGGCACCTTCGGCACGGGAACCGACTACGCGGTGGGCTTGACCCCGTTTGCCATCGCAGTCGGACAGCTCGACGGCGATGCTCTCCCGGATCTTGCCGTCGCCAATCAGGGCGGAGAGAGCGTGTCGATCCTGACAGGCAACGCCGACGGAACCTTCGACGCCGCTGTCGAATACTCCGCGGGCGCGGGCGCCGTGCCGCTTGCCGTCGCGGTCGGCTTTTTTAACGGAGACGCCTATGCGGACCTGGCCGTTGCGAGCAACGGCGACTCGGTTCATATTTTGCTCGGCGACGGGCAGGGCGCGTTCAGCTTCGCAGGCAGCTTTGCAACGGGCGTGTCACCTACGGCAGTGGCCGTCGAAGATTTCAACTCGGACCATATCGCGGATCTTGTGACGGCGAATTACAATTCGCAGAATCTGTCCGTCCTGCTTGGAGCGGGCGACGGCTCGTTCGGAGCCGCATCTACGCTGCCGCTGACCGATGCGGCAGCATCCGTAGTCGCGGGGGATTACAACGGAGACGGCTATGCCGATATCGCGGCAAGCGGGCCGTCAGCGGTGACGATTCGTCTCGGCGACGGACAGGGACAGTTCGGGACGGAGGTGGTCCGGAGTACCGCAGCGGATGCTTTTTCTCTCGTCGCGGCAGACTTCGACAAGGATGGCAGGACGGACTTCGCGGCAGCCGATTATAACGGGCATCGGGCGGTGCTCTGGAAAGGCAACGGAGACGGCACGCTGCAGCCTGACGCCTATTATGCATCGAACGCGAGGACGATCGCCTTGGCAGCCGCCGACTTCGATAGCGATGGCAGCGTCGATCTGGTCGCCGTCAACGAGAACGCGCGGGATATCACCCTGCTGCCGGGCAGTGGCGACGGCACGTTCCAATCTCCCACAGCTTACCGGCTTAGCGGGAACCCCGCGGCAGCCGTCTCAGCCGATTTCAACGAAGACGGCATCCCGGATATTGCGACCGCGAACGAATCGGCCCCTTTCGTCGACATCAGCCTGGGCCATAGCGACGGAACCTTCACGCCTGCCGGCACCGTGCAGATCGGTGTCGGCGCCAGCGCAATCGGCATCGGATTATTCAATGCCGACTCGCATCTCGATCTGGCCGTGGTCAATGCCGGCGCCGACAGCGTCTCGATTTTATTGGGGCACGGCGACGGCACGTTCGCATCAAAGGCCGATTACCTGCTCTCGCTGGCGGGCTCGAACCCTTCGGGCATCGCAGTCGACGACTTCAACGGAGACGGCTATGACGATTTTGCTGTCGCGAACGAAGTCTATCATGACCTTGACATTTATATTGCCAGTGCCGGCGGAACGGGCAGTTTTGCCTACTCAGGCAGCTATATGGTCGGTACGAATCCCTCGGCTGTCGTCGCGGGAGACTTTAATGGCGACACGTTTGTCGATTTGGCCGTGGCGGGTAAAGGGTCGAACGACATTACCGTTCTGATGGGTGCGGGCGACGGTACGTTCGGAACGTCCGTTTTCTTCGCTACGGGAGATAGCCCTACCGCCTTGGCAGTCGGACAGTACGACGGCGACGGCTATCTTGATCTGGCGGTGGCGAACGGAGGGCCAGGTACGGTATCCTTGTTCCGCGGCGCCGGCGACGGCACGTTCGGGGTGGCGTTCGACACGCCCGTCGGTTCAAATCCGGTGTCCCTGGCGGCGGGAGACTTGGACGGCGACGGCGACCTCGATCTGGCCGTTGCGAACAAAGGCAACAATCTGATCTCCCTTCTGCTGGGCAATGACGACGGCACCTTGTCCGCCGCGGAACCGATCTATGTCGGTAAATACGCCTATCCGTCGGCGGTAGCGATCGTTCCTTTCGACGGCCAAGACCTGGTCGGCCTTGTCGTCGCGGAGTCCAATTGGAAGCGGCTGTCCGTCTATAAGCCGTTTCCGTTCAAAGGCATGATCTCGCTGCAAGCGGCCTCCTCCCCTATTTCCGAGAAAGACGGCAACGCTGCGATCACGGTCGTCCGCACGGGCGGCAGCGGTACGGCCAGCGTCGATTACTCGACCTCCGACGGCACTGCCACGGCCGGAGCGGATTATATCGGCGCGTCCGGCAAGATTGTTTTTCGAAACGGAGAAACGAGCAAGACGATCTCAATTCCGATCGTAAACGATACGGAGGTCGAAGGCGAAGAGACGTTCAACATTCAACTGAGCAATCCGCTTGCCGGAGCGGACCTGGGAGCCGTTGCCACAGCCGTGCTGACGATCGCCGACGACGACGCGGATTCGTCCGATCCGGATCCGTCGACGCCGACGCCGACAACGCCTGCACCGGAAACGCCTGCCCCAACGACGACGGCCTCGCCTACACTCGCACCCGCTTCGCCCGATCCGTCGACATCTCCGCCGCCGTCGCTCGAATCTCCCAATAAGCTCGCGTTCACCGATATTGCGGGACATTGGGCGGAGCCTGTCATTCTAACGTCGGCCCGGGAGGGCTGGGCGCAGGGTTACCCGGACGGCACCTTCAGGCCGAATCGAACGATTACGCGGGCGGAGTTCGCGACGCTGCTGTCCCAGGCTTGGTCGAAGGAATCGCCGACAGCCGAATTACGTTTTTTTGATGCCGGGCGGATTGGCGATTGGGCACGGATGGCCGTTGGGCAGGCCGTTCAGTTTGGGCTAATACAAGGTTACCCGGACGGCACGTTCCGGCCGGACCGGCCGATTACGAGGGCCGAGGCGGCGGCAATGATTCAGGGGCTGTTTACTGCAACGCTGCCCGAACCGGGCGAGACGGGGTTCAGCGACGATGGCGACATTCCGGACTGGGCGAGGCTCGCGGTGCAAGTTGCCCGCGACAAGGGTCTGCTCGAGGGAAGGGGAGCCAACCGCTTTGTGCCCGGCGGCTATACGACGAGAGCGGAGGCGGTCGCGCTTGTATCCCGTCTCCTGTCGCTGCGCGAGGAGCGCTTATGAGCCGGCTGCAAGCGGGCTGTTCCTGCTGCTGAGGATCGCCCTAACTTGAGGCCCAGAAGATTCCTCGCGTTTGACTTACGGCGGCACTGAAGCTGTTCGCCATCGTTTTATGGCTGACGGCCTTTTTGCCCTCCAGGAGGAGGTGAAGGGGCTTTCGCCTACAGCGACGGGTCCTGCCACGCTTTGAATAACCGAGTCTTCCCTTTATTTTGTTCATCCATTATGCCATCCAATAGGGCATTCGGAGCGCGTTATACGCAAGGCAGGCCTGCCCCTTGATTGCGCGTCTAAAACGGGGGGGGGGGGGATATGCTTAGAATAACAAAAGAAGCCGGTGGGCCAACACCGACTTCCTGCACAACTGCTTCGGCGGGGGCGCCTCCAACTGAATCAGCTGGACGAAATGACCCTTTTCCCGTGGCGCGAACCTAGGGCGGATCATTTCCGTTTATTCAAGTAAGTGAGCAACGCCAGGATAAACATGCCGGGCATCATCCTTCTTGAAATGAAAATGTCATAGCCTCACCTCCAAGGAGGAGGACTATACCGACTAGGCGAGTCGTACAAACTATATAATGTCATCTTATGCCACCTTCGGGGTGGCTTTCTTTATGTCAAAACGAAGGGTTACTATGGCTTAGATGACTGCATCCAAACTACCTGCGGATCAGCAAATTCATCCTGGATCGGGGCTTTTTCTACCTGGAACGCCGATACGCCTTCGGCGACATGCCGAGGTAGACAGCTGGCACGACCGCGTCGGCTTGGTGGCGCGATACCAGAATGCGGACAATTATTACTATATGAGCTATTTGGGCTACTAGCATACGGTATCGCTGGTGAAATATCAGAACGGGTCCGACACGACGCTGGCTTCGGCGCCCCTCAGCGCAGATCCGGCGTTTACTCCCATATGCAAAAGGCGCACTTCGATGACTTTAACGTACAGAAGCTTTAAGGTCGTTAAAGAGGCGCTAGAGCGGAGGGAGCCCGAGGGCAGTGGAGCTCCCACCAGGCGCGATGCAAGCGAGAACCGCACAGTTTTTGTGCGGTTCTTTGCCGCGGACGCGGCTTGGGAGCCGGGCGCTAGTCTTTGGCCGAAGCCGCCATTGCACCGGCCGTCTATACGGAATCTAGTCGTCAAAACCAAACTAATGGTCAGCGGATTGAAAGCGGTGACAGTCGGTTCGTCGGTACAATGGTTCCATGGGTACGCAAAAGAACGATGGAGGCGACACGCATGGATTCCTTGCACATATACGGCTTGACGGCGGAATATCGGACTCGGCTGCTGGGGACGGATGTCCGGCATCCGCGGATCAGCTGGAAGCTGCGATCCGAGCGCAAAAGTACGGTTCAGGAAGCGTATCGGATTCAGGTGGCCCAGGGACAAGCCGACTTTGAATCGCCCCTGTGGGACACCGGGCGCATCCAATCGGACGAATCGGTGCTTATTCCCTATGAGGGATCGGAGGCGCAATCCCGCACGAGATATTATTACCGCGTCAAGGCGTGGGACGGGTTCGGCCGGGAATCCGAGTGGAGCGAGACGGAGTGGTGGGAGACCGCGCTGCTGTCCGCGGATGAATGGCAAGCGCAATGGATCACCCCCGATCCGCGCGCGATCGATCCCGCGGCGGAGCCGGCGTTCCTGCTGCGCAAGCCGTTCGACCTGAACGAAGGGGATATCGTATCCGCGCGCATCTACGCGACGGCCGCCGGTGTCTACGAGCTGTACCTGAACGGCAGCAAGGTCGGCGACGAAGAGCTCGCGCCCGGCTGGACGAGCTACAACAACCGGCTGCAATACCAGACCTACGACGTGACGGCGCTGCTTCGCAAAGGCGGCAACGCATTGGGGGCGACGGTGGCGAACGGCTGGTACAAAGGGCGTCTGGGCTGGGAAAACAAGTCCAACCATTACGGCGACAGAAGAGCAGTCCTCGTTCAATTGCATATCCGGTATCGGGACGGCGCGGAGGTCGTGATCACGAGCGACGAGAGCTGGAAGGCGGCGACGGGTCCCGTGCTCCTGTCCGAGCTCTACGACGGAGAAACCTATGATGCCCGCCTCGAATGGAAGGGCTGGAGCGAGACGGGCTTCGACGACGCCGACTGGCACGCGACAGAACGGCTAGAACTCGGTTACTCGCGCCTGGTCGCGCAGGAGAACGTGCCGACGCACGTCACTGAGACGCTCGCACCGATCGCAGCGATCCGCACGCCAGCGGGAGACACGGTCCTAGACATGGGGCAGAACATGGTCGGACGGATTCGGCTGACGGTGGCCGCTCCGAGAGGCACGGCGATCAAGCTGACGCACGCCGAGGTGCTGGACAAGCAAGGCAACTTTTACATGGGCAACATCCGTACCGCCAAGCAGACCGTCACCTACATTGCGCGAGGCGAAGGGACGGAAACATACGCGCCGCACTTTACGTTCCAAGGCTTCCGTTACGTCAAGGTAGAAGGGTTCCCCGATCAGGAAAACGGATTGCCGCTCGATGCCTTCGCGGGCGAAGTGATGCATTCCGACATGCAGCGGACCGGCGCGTTCGAATGTTCCGACGAGATGGTGAATCGGCTGCAGCGCAACATCGTATGGGGTCAGCGCGGCAACTTCCTCGACGTGCCGACAGATTGTCCGCAGCGCGACGAGCGTCTCGGCTGGACCGGAGACGCCCAGGTATTCGCGCCGACCGCCTTGTTCAACTACAACGGCGCGCCTTTTTTTGCCAAGTGGCTGCGCGACCTCAAAGCCGACCAACTGCCGGACGGCAGCGTGCCGTTCGTCGTGCCGAACATCCTGCAGGGCTACAATGCGGCGGCGTGGAGCGATGCGGCCACCGTCGTTCCTTGGGCGCTGTATGTCAGCTACGGCGACAAACGGATCTTGGCCGAACAGTATGGCAGCATGAAGGCATGGGTCGACTATATTCGCGGCCAAGGGGAGCAGGAGCATATCTGGAATACGGGCTTCCACTTCGGCGACTGGCTGGCGCTGGACGCCAAGGAAGGCAGCTATATGGGCGCCACGCCGAACCATATGGTGACCGCGGCCTACTTCGCCCTTTCCGCGCGCATCCTCGGGGAGGCGGCGAGCCTGCTCGGATTGGCGGAGGATGCGGCTTATTACGGCGCGCTGGCGAAGCGAGTCGCGGCGGCCTACCGCGACGAGTTCATCACGCCGAACGGTCGGGTCGCCGCCCAGACGCAGACCGCCCATATCATCGCGCTCGTCTTCGACCTCGTCGAATCGAAGGACCGACTCCGGATCGCCAGCGATTTGAACGAGATGATCGTGGACAACGATTATCATCTGACGACCGGCTTCGTCGGCACGCCGTTCCTTTGCTTCGCGCTGTCGGACAACGGCTATCATGAGACGGCGGTCAAGCTGCTGCTCCAAGACACGTATCCGTCCTGGCTGTATTCAGTGGCCAAGGGCGCGACGACGATCTGGGAGCACTGGGACGGCATCAAGCCGGACGGATCGTTCTGGAGCGACGATATGAACTCCTTCAACCATTACGCCTACGGCGCGGTGGGCGATTGGATGTACCGCAAGATCGAGCCCGACTATACGGGCGGCAGGCTCGGCCACGCGTGTGCATCCTACGAGTCGATGTACGGCAAGATCGAGTCGGACTGGGCGTTTGTAGGGAGCGGGAACGGGAATGAGGACGAGATCGAGCTGCGCGCGACGATTCCGGCCAACGCCAGCGCATCCATTCTGCTGCGCGGCGCGGACGCGGACCAAGTCAGCTGCAACGGAGCCGGCCTGGCGGACGCCGAAGGGATCGTCTTTTTCTGCCAAGAGGCGGACGGCGTCCGCGTCGAGGCGGGCTCGGGCGAATACGCC